>JASJGL010000062.1:0-120309 GCA_033791545.1 Pseudodonghicola sp.
AGTGACGAACGCGGCGACCAATTGCGCGAAGGAAAGGACGTTTGCCGCTTCGGTGAACCACGCGACAGCGTTATCAAACCACATTTCAATAATCCTTCGACCAATGTTTCGCCGACTATGCAGCGCGACCACAGAACAACGCAAGCGAAGTGTTCACGAATGCGTGATCGTTTCGCAGGGGCAAAAGGGCAATTTGTTTGCTGTAGTAGTTCTGTAGTAGGATTTTGGCGCTAGGCTAATTCGCAACAAAATCAACGACTTACAAAGTAAAGTGGTAGCCCGTAGGGGAGTTGAACCCCTCTTTCCAGGTTGAAAACCTGGCGTCCTAACCGATAGACGAACGGGCCACGCTGTGGTGTGCGGTTCTTAAGGCAATCGCGCCGCACCCCGCAAGACAAAATCTGCCCTAAATCGAAGATTTTTTTGCCTCTGCGCGCCTTGGCCCGGTTCAGATCGGGATCAAGCCTCGGCCGCGTCGTCAAGGCGCAGCTGCACGCTTTGCCGGCCACCCCAGGTGTTGATCTCCAGCCTCCCGGCCAGATGGAAGCGGGCGCCGCCGTGGGCCTCCAGCCGGGGGCCCAAATCGCTGTCAAAGGCGCCAAAGGCGATGGCGTCCAGTTTGCCCTGCATACCGTCGCTCAGCGACAGTTTCAGATGCGAGGCCCCGACCCGCTTGGCAAAGCGGATCTGCAGATCGGGCAGGGCAAAGCGCGGGGCGGGGGCTCCGGCGCCGAACGGCCCGGCGCGTTCGATCTGTTCGATCAACTCGACCGTCGCGGCCGCTGGCATCAGCGCGCCGTCAAGCTTCAGATCGCTCGGGCCCAACTGATCCGCGCCTTGACGCGCCAAAAGCTCGGAGAGCCGTTCCATCGCTTCTTCCAGCCGGTCGCGCGCCACGGTCAGCCCGGCGGCCATCTTGTGCCCGCCACCCTTCAGCAGGAAGCCGTCTGCGGCCAGCCGCTGAATCGCCGCGCCCAGATCAATCCCCGAGACCGAGCGGCCAGAGCCCTTGCCCTCGTCCCCGTCCAGCCCGATCACGACGGCGGGGCGACCGGCGGCCTCTTTCAGGCGCGAGGCGACGATGCCGACAACGCCGGGATGCCAACCCTCGCCCGCGGCCCAGACCAGCGGCGCGTCAAACCCGCGCTCTTCGGCCTGCGCCATTGCGGCGGCGCGCACCGCCTCTTCGATCTCGCGTCGTTCGGTGTTGAGCTGGTCAAGACGTTCGGCAAGGGACTGGGCCTCGTTCAGGTCTGCGGTCGCCAGCAGCCGCGCGCCCAGATCGGCCTTGCCGATCCGCCCGCCCGCATTCACCCGTGGCCCGAGCAGAAAGCCCAGCGAATAGCTGCTGGGCGCCGAATCCATCCGCGCCACATCCGACAGCGCCACCAGACCGGGGCGGCGCCGCTGCGCCATCACCCGCAACCCCTGACGCACCAAGGCCCGGTTCGCCCCGATCAGCGGTGCCACATCGGCCACCGTGGCCAGCGCCACGAGATCCAGCAGCGACATCAGGTCGGGGCCGAGGGCTTCGCCTGCCTCACGCAACTGCCGCCGCGCCTCGACCAGCATCAGGAACACAACGCCAGCGGCGCAGAGATAGCCCAGATCGCCGCTCTCGTCCTGTCGGTTCGGGTTCACCACAGCCACGCAATCGGGCAGCGTCTCGCCGCCGAGGTGGTGGTCCAGAACGATCACATCGGCGCCCTTGGCCGCCGCGATCGGCTCAAAGCTGAGCGTGCCGCAATCAACGCAGACGATCAGATCATGGCATGCCGCTAGGTCCCGCATCGCCGGCTCATTGGGGCCATAGCCTTCGTCGATCCGGTCGGGGATATACAGCGTGGCATCGCGCCCCATCGCCCGCAGCCAAACCAGCAACAGCGCGGCGGAACTGCCGCCATCCACGTCATAGTCGGCAAAGACGGCGATGCGCTGGCCGCGCCGCACCGCATCAACAAAGCGGGCGGCGGCGGCCTCCATATCCTTCATGGTGCGCGGATCGGGCAGCAGGTCGCGCAGCTGCGGGGTCAGGAAGGCCATGGCCTCTTCGACCGGCACCCCGCGACGCGCCAGCACCTGACACAGCGGGCGCGGCAGTTCGGTGCTTTGCGTCATCGCCTCGGCGGCGCGATCCAGCTCGACCGAAGGGCCGACCCAGCGCCGCCCGCTCAGCGATTTTTCCACCCCCAGAAATGCCACCAGCGTCCCTCCTGTGCCAACTATGCCAAACCGCCGGACCAAAGCGGCCAACGTCCCTGCGCCCGCCACCGCACAGGCGGGGGGCGGCAAAGATCACCTTGGATGTCTGAAACGACGGCGCCGACAGCGCCGGTTCAGATGTGTTCGATCCGCAGCGCCACCGGCTCCGAGGCAACCACGTCGGTCTCGGCCATCGCCTCCAGAGCATGGGCAAGCGCGGCGGGCGTGGTCTTGTGGGTGACGATCAGCACCGGCGCGGTGGTCTCGGAATGGCTGTACTGGCGCATCCGGTCGATCGACACCCCTGCCTCGCCTAGGATCGCGGCGATCTTGGCCAGCGCGCCGGGTTTGTCCAACAGCGACATGCGCAGGTAATAGGGGGCGGGCAGGCCGGTCTGCGCCGGGGTCGCATCCGCCAATGTCACGGCAGGTTGCCCGAACACCGGCATGTGGCATCCCCGCGCCAGATCGCAGATATCGCCCAGCACCGCACTGGCGGTGGGGCCCTCTCCGGCGCCGGGGCCGCGCAGCACGATCTGTTCCACCGCGTCGCCCTCGATCACCACCATATTGGTGCCGCCCTCAAGCTGGCCCAGCGGCGAATTGGCCGGGACCAGACAGGGCTGCATGCGTTGCACCAGCCCACGCGGGCTGCGTTGCGCCACGCCGAGCAGTTTGATGCGATAGCCCATGTCGGCGGCCTGACGGATATCCTCCAGCGTCACCCGCTGGATGCCCTCTATCTCGACCCCGGCGAAATTCACCTTGGTGCCAAAGGCGATCGAGGCCAAGATCGCCAGCTTGTGGCTGGCGTCGATGCCGCCGACGTCAAGGTTCGGGTCGGCCTCGAGAAAGCCCAGCTTGTCGGCCTCCTCGAACAGTGCGTTATAGCCTTGGCCGGTCGCCTCCATCCGGGTGAGGATATAGTTGCAGGTTCCGTTCATCACCCCCATCACGCGGGTGATCTCGTTGCCTGCCAGCCCCTCGGCTAGAGATTTGATCACCGGGATGCCGCCGGCCACCGCCGCCTCGTAGCGGATCGAAAGCCCTGCCGCCTCGGCCTGTTCGGCCAGCGCCTGCCCGTGCAGGGCCAGCAACGCCTTGTTGGCGGTGACCACATGCTTGCCGGTGGAAAGCGCGGCCTCGGTCGCCGCCTTGGCCGCCCCTTCGGAGCCGCCCATCAATTCGACAAAGACATCGATATCGTCGCGCCGGGCCAGTGCCACCGGGTCGGTTTCCCAGTCATAGCCAGACAGGGTCACGCCGCGATCCTTGGCGGCGTCGCGGGCGCTGACGGCGACGATCTCGATCCGGCGGCCGGTGCGCGCCTCCAGCAGCTTGGCCTGTTTGCGCAAGATGCGGACAACGCCGACACCGACCGTGCCCAAACCGGCGATTCCCAGGCGCAAAGCGTTCGTCATCGTCGTTGAATCCCTTGGTCTGTCTCAGAATGTTGATCCGTGCCTTAGCCGGTTCGCTTGGGGGGTGCAACGGCAGCGGCGGTTGCGGATCAGTCCGACTGTGCGGCGCGCAGCCGGTCCGCCCGCGCCTTGAGCAGGGCGCGCCGTCGGGTCATCTCGCGTTCCAGCTGCTGGGCGCTGTCGGGCGTGGCCGCGCCGGTGGCCAAGGCGCTCTCCAGCGGGATCAGCGCCGGGTAGGGGGCATCCCGCAACGCCTCGGTGCGGGTCTGGTCCAGTTCGGGCACCTCGCGGGTGCAGCCGGCAACGGCGAGCAGCAGGGCCAGAGCGACCACGGCGGTCGGGAGGGTGTGGGACGTGTGTCGCGGCTGAAACATGGCTGATCCGGTATCTGGGCGTGCCCTTTCATGCCTGCTGCGGGCAAAAGGCGCAAGCTGGGGGTTTTTTCTGAACATACGTTCAGATAACGTTCCGGGAATGGCACGCACAACAGGTTCCCATTCCGACATTACCGGCCCGCGCATCCAGGAGGCGGCGCTGCGACTGTTCGCGCAGCATGGCTATGCCGCCGTTTCAATGCGCCAGATCGCGCGCGAGGTCGGGGTGCAGGCGGGCGCGCTTTATAACTATACCCCCGACAAGCAAAGCCTGCTGTTCGGGCTGATGCAGGATCATATGCGCGCGTTGCTGGCGACATGGGCCGCGCAGCCACAAGGGCGCGATGCGGGCGCGGTGCTGGAGGCCTTTACGCGGTTTCACATCCGGTTTCACCTGGAACGCCCGGACGAGGTCTTCATCGCCTATATGGAGCTGCGCAACCTCACCCCGGAAAACCACGCCGCGATCAGCGATCTGCGCGGTCGCTACGAGGATGCGCTGGAGGCGATCCTGAAACGCGGGGTTGCGGCGGGCCTGTTCGACGTGGCCGATACCAAGATTGCCACAAGGGCCGTGATCGCGATGCTGAACGGGGTCAACACCTGGTATCGCGCCGATGGGCGGCTGTCGCAGACCGAGGTCGAGACAACCTATTGGGACATGGTGCGCAAGGCGGTGGCGCCGGCCTGAGCGGGCGCTATTTCCACTGCTTGAACTCCTTAAGCAGGCCTTGACGCTCCTTCTCGTGTGATTTGTACTTTTTGACCTGCGACCTGTACGCGCTCAGCGCCGCATCTGCCTGTTTCTCGACCTTGGCGATATCGGTTTTCCACGTCGCGGTGGCGCGCGCCAGCCGGTCGTATTCGGTGGCCACGGTATTCAGCCTTTTGCGCACCTCTTTGACGATCTTTTCGGCCTGCCCGATCTCGTCGGTATCCATCTTGAGCGAGATCACCGCCGAGGCGGCGCCGGTCAGTTTTCTGGATCCTTTGGAGAGCTTGTCGGCAAGGTCCACGGATTCGCCCGCCACCGTGTTGGCTGTGCCCAAGGGGCTGCCGGAACTGGGGCCGAGCGCCCCGTCGATTACAGAATGCACCACCACGCCGCCCAGAGCCACCCCGATCCGGGCGCCCCAGCTGACCGGGCCAAGACAGAAGGAAACGGCGGTCACCGCGACGTTCAATCCGGTTTGCCATTTGGCTTCGGTGACCTCGTTCTGGGCTTTCTTCAACAGTTTATGAAGCGCGGTCAACTCTTTCTCCAGCGCCTTGCAGCGCTTGTGCATTTCCTTGATCCAATCCGCCAAAAGCGAAAGCAGGGTGGCAGCCAGCGCCGCGAAACCAGCTGTCATCATCGCCTCGTGTTTGGAATTGGCCTCTTCCAGCACAGTCAGGGCGAGCACGTATTTCGAATAGGTCTTGATCAGATCCTTGGAGTCCTTGGCCTTGCCGAAGACAACCTTGTTCCACGCAGCGTTGAAATCGCCCTGACATTTGTCGAGGCGGGCATAGTCGGCCTTGTAGGTGCTGAGCGTGGTGGAGGAATAGTATTTCACGCTGGAGGAGGCGAGCACCGTCTTGGCGGTTTTCAGCCCTGCCAGCGCGTCCTTCTCGATCGCTTCGATGTATTTTTGAACAACGGAACTGTTGACGAGATCCTGTGCGGTCTTGGCGGCCATGACCGTTTCCTTTCGCTTTAAAATAGTTTCTTCAAAATAGAGTCCCCCGACTAAAACGCCGGGATGGAAGACCTATACATCGAAAAGGGGGGACGGGTCCGCGAAAAAATGGCGGACTGCGTTTGGGCCAAGGGGCGGGGGCGACGGATTGCGCAGGGATCAGCGCGCCGCGCGGCGAACGGCCTGTTCGCGGTTGCATATTTCGGGTAAGCCGCCGGCTCAGACAGGTGGAGGGGCCCCATGGAAGATGACATTCTGGCGACGGTTCGTGTATCGGCGCTGCGCCGTTGGCTGGGGATCGGGGTCTTGCTGATCTTTGGCGGGCTGGTGATCTATGTCGCCCTTGCCAGGCCGCCCGAGCCGCAATGGCAAGTGTTCCTGCTGCTGATCGGGGCCGGTGCACTTTGGCTTGCCGACCGGATGCGGCGCGCCACCGAACAGTGGCTTGAGCTGACCCGGACCGAGCTGCGCAGCAGCGACGGCACCTGCCTTGCCGCGATCGACGAGATCGAACGGCTGGATCGCGGGGCTTTCGCGTTCAAGCCGTCAAACGGATTCGTGATCCATACCCGTGCCGCCGGAGCCCGCACTTGGCGCCCCGGCCTGTGGTGGCGGTTGGGCCGACGGGTGGGCATCGGCGGCGTGACCGCGGCGTCACAGACCAAGACGATGTCCGAGATTCTGTCGGCGGTTCTGGCCGAACGGGCCTAGCTGTTCGACCATTTCAACTGGTTCACGAAACGGGGCCGGGTGAAGATGAAATTGTCCAGATCGCGATCGCCCACACCGACTGCGAAGGTTGGTTCATAGGTCGACTGGGTCTCGATCAGGATGACGCGCTCGCCATCGGGCATGACCGGAAGGCGGGCTTCGATATCTTCCATGTCGGAATTGCTGCGCGGTTTGTCATAGCCGCGATTTTCGGACCACACGACATAATAGCGGTCGTCGTCCTCGTCCCAGCGCACCACCGTGACCCGCAGCTTGACCGTGCCGCTGGACCGGGCCATCAGTTGCAGCACCTCTTCCATACTGTCGACATAGGTGTCGTTGATCGATTCTGTCTCGCGCGAGATCATGTCGCCGATCGCATAGGCGGCCTTGAGGTTCTGGGCGCTTTGCCGGAAGCCGTCGAAATAAACAAATGTGGCCATGAAGGCCCAGAACAGGAACGGCATCACCAGCACGAATTCCACCGACACGCTGCCGTGGGTATCGCCGAGAAACCGGCGCAACATTGAGGGGAGTTTCCTGCGCATCGTCCTTACCTCGGTTCTTGCACGAATACGGTGGTCGAGGTCAGGGAGAACTGCCCATAGTCGTCCTTGACCAGGCTGCCGCCCAACCCCGTGGTTGGAAAGATCGGGTCGACCATGGCGCAGGCGCGCAGGATCATCAGGTCATTCTCTTGTCCGTTCACGAAATTGCGCACGGGAGAAACCTCTTCGGATTGGTCGGTGCAGTCAGGCGTGTCGCTGAGCCCGGACCAGGCGCGCGGATCGACCTGGATCATTTCCAACCGCAGGCTGCTGCTGCAATTGCGGATGGAGGCGGCGCGATCACAGATCATGTCCTTGATGTCGTCATGCTGCGGTGCGGTGCCGGTGCCAAGGCGAATTTCACGCACGGTCAGGTCCATCGCGCGATCCAGCATCGATTGCTGCAAGGTGACGAACCCCAACTCGATCCCGGACAGCAGGACGGCGAGAACGGCCGGAAAGGTGATGACGAATTCGATCGTGGCGTTGCCATCCTCGCGCCGCCAGAACCGGCGCAGTTTTCTGCTCAACTGTCCAATCATTGTGTCAACCTCAGTTTGCGGATCGACGAGGCGATCGAGGCGAAGGCGTCAGAGATCTCCAGCCCGTCCACGTCAAAGAAATGGCTTGAGGAACTTGCGCAATCCTCGAGCACGGCCAGCCCGTTTGACGGCGCCTCGAACCCGATGGTGAAGACCATGATGTCCTGTGCCTTGGCCGCGTCGCAGATCGCCTTGGTGCGCGTGTCCTTGGTGTTGCCGTTCACATAGTGACCGCGGGGGCCATAGTACCATTCGTTGCGCGCGGCAGTATATCCCATGGTCGGTTCGAAAATCTCATCGGCGATCTTCCTCGGGGTTGTGAAGGCGAACAGTTCGCCCATCGTGAGCGAGATCGCCGTGCCGGGTTCGTCCGTGGTTTCGGTGCCGGATTCCACCCATCCCTCAGACTTGCACTTGCCCCTCCAGTTATAATAGGTGCAGCCCCATTCATACTTGGTCGTCTCATAGGTGCCGTTGCCATAGGGGTGGTCGGCCCATTCGTCCAACTCGTTCCAGTAATAGATGTCCTCGAGCAGGTTCAGGTCATGGTCGCGGTCGAGAAGGTCGGGGCCGACGTTGACCGAATAGACCTCTTCCTCGGCATTCCACCAGGCACCGGTATCGCCGGTTCGATACTCGTCCGGCATATAGTATTGGCTGGTGTTTTCCCCATCGGTCATCAGCACGATGACCTTCAGCGTCTCGCCGCTTTCATAGGTTTGCGGGCGGTCAGCGAAATCTGCCGAAACCTCGCCCTCGTCGATCATTGCGCTGATCGCGGGCCGGATGCTGGGGTCAAGCAGGGCGGTGCCCCATTTCATACCGAGGTCGATCGAGGTGTAGCCACCAGCCCAGAGATCGGAAATGAACGACTTGAGCTTGGTTGCATCCTTTTGCATGACCATCGCCTCGCGGCTGCTGTCGGGAAGACAGACCGGGTTTTTGATCAGCTCTGGCGGGCTGTTGTCGCGCCCTTCAAAGCTGCTGGTCGTGTAGTCGAAATGCATGGTCCGCTTCAGCTCGGTCTTGGTCGAAAGCGCGGCGCTGTCAAAATCGGAGGAGTCGAAGTTGACGCAATTGGAATAGTTGTGTTCCTTGGTGACGTTGAACTGGTCAAGGAAATCGGCCGGCATCGAGACCTGTTGGGCATAGGGGATGATCGACATCGACATTTTGCCGTCTTCGGTGTTGTCGACCATCGTGTCGACGAATTCCTTTGCCGCGACCTTCAGGTTTGTCAGTTTGCTGTTGCTGTTCATCGAGCCCGAGACGTCGAGGATCAGCGAAATCTCGACGCCGTCGATGCGTTCCTCGGCCGTGCTGGCCGCCGGTGCGATCAGCGAGTCAACGCCGGACAGTTTCATGAACTGGGTCTTGTAGTTGGCAGAGGCCGTGGCGGCCACAGTCCGATAGCTCAGCCCCTCGTCAACCGTGACATTGGTAAGGTATTCGACCATCCCGGCTTTGCCCAGATAATCGCGCACAACCGATTCCGGGTCGAGTGTCTGGTCAAGGTCAGCGGCGGCCAGAACGGCGCGGTCCATCGTGTATTGCAGGCTGGAACGGTCGCGTTCGTATTGCATCAGATCGACGCCGATTCCGCCGAACATCAGGATGATCAGGAAGACATAGAGCCCGAAATAGATCAGGGAGCCGTCTTCGTCCGAGCCAAAGCGTCGGATCTGGTTAACCAAACGGCGCGCCGGATCGGGACGCTTTTCACTGCGGATGCGCTGTCTTTGGGATCTCAAACGCATTGGAACCTCACTCAGACTGTTGTGCATGCCGGGGGGGCCCTGACGCATGTCTCCAAGGCTGTTTTTGCCAGTGGAACATGGCCTAAGTGCGGCAAATGCAGGCCTTTTCGCGAAAATATGGCCAAATTTCACCGATTTTGACGGTTCGGGCTGTTTTCCCCGCTGCCGGCCTTCAGGTGTGCATTCTGCTTTCGAAGGCGGCTGTGAAGATTGATGTGATTAAAAAGGTCGCAGCTTGTGAACGAAGATCCTAGGCTGCCTCAAGACCCGCCCGAACCGGCGAGTCGTGGTAACCAGGTTAGACGGCAGGGAGAGATGTTCATGGTCCGACAGGAACCGAGTTTTCGCGAAAGTGTTGATCTGATGTTCAACAGGGCGGCGGCGATCATGGACCTGCCGCCGGGGCTTGAGGAAAAGATCCGCGTCTGCAACGCGACCTATACGGTTCGCTTCGGCGTGCGTCTGCGCGGCCAGATCCAGACCTTTACCGGGTACCGGTCGGTGCATTCGGAACATATGGAGCCGGTCAAGGGCGGCATCCGCTATGCGCTGGCGGTGAATCAGGACGAGGTCGAGGCGCTGGCGGCACTGATGACTTATAAATGCGCCTTGGTGGATGCGCCCTTTGGCGGCTCCAAGGGCGGGCTGTGCATCGATCCGCGCCAGTATGAGGAGCACGAGCTGGAGCTGATCACCCGTCGCTTTGCCTATGAACTGGCCAAGCGCGATCTGATCAACCCGTCCCAGAACGTGCCCGCCCCCGATATGGGCACCGGCGAGCGCGAGATGGCCTGGATTGCGGATCAATATGCGCGGATGAACACCACCGACATCAACGCCCGCGCCTGTGTCACCGGCAAGCCGCTGAATGCCGGCGGTATTGCCGGGCGGGTCGAGGCGACCGGACGCGGGGTGCAATATGCCCTGCGCGAGTTCTTCCGCGATCCGCGCGACGTGGCAAAGGCCGGGCTGTCCGGCGGGCTCGACGGCAAGCGGATGATCGTGCAGGGGTTGGGCAATGTGGGCTATCACGCGGCCAAGTTCCTGTCGCAGGAAGACGGCGCGCGCATCACCGCCATCATCGAACATGACGGCGCGCTTTGTGATGACAGCGGCCTGGATGTGGAGGCGGTGCATCATTGGATCGCGCGCCATGGCGGGGTCACCGGATTTCCCGATGCCACCCATATCCCCGAGGGGGCTGCGGTGTTGGAAAACGAGTGCGACATCCTGATCCCGGCGGCGCTGGAGGCGGTGATCAACCTGTCCAACGCCCATCGAATCAAGGCGCCGCTGATCATCGAGGCTGCCAACGGGCCGGTGACGGCGGGGGCGGATGAAATCCTGCGCGACAAGGGGGTGGTGATCATTCCCGACATGTATGCCAACGCGGGCGGGGTGACGGTGTCCTATTTCGAATGGGTCAAGAACCTGTCCCATATCCGGTTTGGCCGGATGCAGCGCCGCCAGGAAGAGTCGCGCCACCAGCTGGTGGTGGAGCAGCTTGAATCCCTGAGCGATGCGCTGGGCAAGACCTGGTCGCCCAGCCCGGATTTCAAACAGCGATACCTGCGCGGCGCCGATGAGCTGGAGCTGGTGCGCTCGGGGTTGGATGACACCATGCGCAATGCCTATCAAGCCATGCGCGAGGTCTGGCATGACCGCGCCGACGTGACGGATCTGCGCACCGCCGCCTATCTGGTGAGCATCGGCAAGGTGGCGGCCAGCTACCGCGCCAAGGGGCTTTGATCCGCAAGGCATGACGGTTCAGACGGCGCCGGAACAGGGAGTTTCGGCGCCGTTTTGTACACTCTGGCACCGGCATCGCCCGGCAGACCGGAGAACTTGGACGCGCCTGTCGCGGAGGATCTTTCCGATGTCGCGTTTGCGGGGCTGGTGCCGCGGCGCGCTGATGCTAGTCTCGACCCGATCCGGTGCGCCGCCATGCGCCGGGCTGGCAGGAGGTCGAGATGCGATTTTCAGGGCTGCGTATCCTCAAGGAGGGGCTGACCGGCAACAAGGGCTGGACCGCCCATTGGCGCGATCCGGAGCCGAAACCGGCCTATGACATCGTTATTATCGGGGGCGGCGGCCACGGTCTTGCCACGGCCTATTATCTGGCGCGGGTCCATGGGCTGCGCAATGTGGCGGTGCTGGAAAAAGGCTATCTCGGCGGCGGCAATATCGGGCGCAACACCACCATCGTGCGGGCCAACTACGGGTTGCCGGGAAACTCCGAGTTCTATTCGCATTCCCTTTCCCTGTGGGAAGGTCTGGAACAGGAGCTGAATTTCAACGTGATGCAGTCGCAGCGCGGGGTTTTAAACCTGTTTCATTCCGACGGCCAACGCGATGCCTATGTGCGGCGCGGCAATGCGATGGTGAATCAGGGCGACGACGCGATCCTGCTGGATCGTGCGGGGCTGCGCAAACGCGTGCCCTATCTCGATTTCGACAATGGGCGGTTCCCGGTTCAGGGCGCGCTGTATCACCCGCGCGGCGGCACCGCGCGCCATGACGCGGTGGCCTGGGGCTTTGCCCGCGGGGCGGATCGCCGGGGCGTCGATCTGATCCAGAACTGCGAGGTGACGGGGATCGACGTGGAAAACGGCGCCGTGACCGGGGTGCAGACCAGCCGCGGCGAGATCCGGGCGAAGAAGGTCGGAATCGTGGTGGCGGGCCGGTCAAGCCAGGTGGCGGCAATGGCGGGGATGCGATTGCCGATCGAGAGCCATGTGTTGCAGGCCTTTGTTACCGAGGGGCTGAAGCCGGTGATCGACACGGTGGTGACCTATGGCATGGGGCATTTCTATATCAGCCAGTCGGACAAGGGCGGGCTGGTCTTTGGCGGCGATATCGACATGTACGCCTCTTATGCCGCGCGGGGGAACCTGCCGGCGGTCGAGCATGTGATGGAGGCGGGGATGGCCTTGATGCCGATGATCGGCAAGGCGCGTGTGCTGCGCAGTTGGGGCGGCATCATGGATATGTCGCCCGATGGCTCGCCGATCATCGACAAGACGGGGATTGACGGGCTCTATCTGAATTGTGGCTGGTGCTATGGCGGGTTCAAGGCGGTGCCGGGCTCGGGCGATTGTTTTGCCCATCTGATGGCGACCGGGCGCCCGCATCCGGCAGCCGAGCGGTTTCGGCTGGATCGGTTCCGCACCGGGGTCGGGATCATGGACGAAGAGGGCACCGGGGCGCAGCATAATCTGCACTGAGGCGCGGGCGGTGAGGTCGGATATGAGTATTTATACCAAGAAGAAGCCGGAACGGGTGCAGACACAGGGGCGGGCACGATGAGGATCACCTGTCCACTGTGCGGCGCGCGTGATCGCCGGGAGTTCTATTATCGCGGCGCGGCGCTGGCGCTGGAGCGGCCCGCGCCCGATGCGGGCGAGCAGGCATGGGACGACTATCTGTTCCTGCGCGAGAACCCGGCGGGCGAGACGCGCGATCTTTGGTATCACGCAAATGGCTGCGGGGCGTGGCTGGTGGTGCGGCGCGACACGCGCAGCCATGCGGTGCTGGAGGTGCGTCTGGCCGGGGAGGGGGCGCAATGAGGGTTGCAGGCAAGGGGCTGCTGGATCGTTCGCGCTCGGTCCCGTTCCGGTTTGACGGGGTGCGCTATGCTGGGCTGGAGGGCGATACGCTGGCCTCGGCGCTGTTGGCCAATGGGGTGCGGCTGCTGGGGCGATCGTTCAAGTATCATCGTCCGCGCGGCATTCTGACGGCGGGCAGCGAAGAGCCCAATGCGCTGGTCACGGTGGGGCGCGGCGGGCGGCAGACGCCGAACGCGCGCGCCACGGTGCAGGAGATATACGAGGGGCTGGAGGCACGCAGCCAGAACGCCTGGCCGTCGCTGAAATATGATCTGCTCAGCGTGAACTCTCTGGCCGCGCCGTTCCTTGGTGCGGGGTTTTATTACAAGACCTTCATGTGGCCCAAGGCGTTTTGGGAAAAACTGTATGAGCCCGCGATCCGTCGCGCCGCCGGCTTGGGGGCGTTGTCCGGGCTGCCGGACGCGGATCGCTATGAACGCGCCTATGCGTTCTGTGATCTGCTGGTGATCGGGGCCGGTCCCGCCGGGCTGATGGCGGCTTTGGTGGCCGGGCGGGCCGGGGCGGATGTGATCCTTGCGGATGAGGACATGCGCATGGGCGGCCGGCTGTTGGCGGAAACGCAGCAGATTGAGGGCCGGTCGGGGCCAGACTGGGCGGGCGAGGTTTTGGCCGAACTGGCGACGATGGAGAACGTGCGGCTGATGCCCCGCACCACTGTTGCCGGGGCCTATGATCAGGGCACATTCGCGGCGCTGGAGCGGGTGGGGCATCACCGGGCGCGGGCCGAGGGGCTGGCGTTGGAGTGTTTCTGGCGCATCGTGGCCAAGCGCAGCGTGCTGGCGGCGGGGGCGTTGGAGCGCCCGATCGCCTTTGCCGACAACGACCGGCCCGGGATCATGATGGCGGGCGCGGTGCGCGCCTATCTCAATCGCTGGGGGGTCTGCCCGGGGCGGGCGGTCACGGTGTTTGCCAACACTGACGACGCGCACCGAACGGCGCGCGATCTGGTCGCGGCGGGCGTCGATGTGGTGGCGGTGATTGACAGCCGGGCGGAGGCGCCGGGTTCGGACCTGTTCGAGGTCCATCGCGGTGCGCAGGTGGTCGGAACCTCTGGTCGGCTGGGGCTGGAGGCGATCCGCATTCGCACAGGCGCGGGCGAGCGTCGGGTTGAAACCGATTGTCTGGCGGTCTCGGGCGGCTGGAACCCCTCGGTGCATCTGAGCTGTCACATGAACGGTCGGCCGACATGGCGCGAGGACATCGCGTCCTTTGTGCCCACGCCCGGGGCGGTGCCGGGGATGGTCGCGGCGGGGGCCTGCAACGGCGCGTTTTCGACGCTGGCCTGCCTGCGCGAGGGGGCCGAGGCCGCGCGTGCGGCGCTGGCCGACTTGGGGCGGTCTGTGCCGCCGCTGGATCTGCCCGCGACGGAGGATGAGCCCTATCGCATTACCCCGCTTTGGGCGGTGGCGGGCAAGGGGCGCGCCTGGCTGGATTTCCAGAACGACGTGACGGTGAAGGATGTGAAGCAGGCGGCGGCGGAGAATTACCGCTCGGTCGAGCATATGAAGCGCTATACCACCCAAGGCATGGCCACGGATCAGGGCAAGATCTCCAACGTGGCGGCGCTGGCGGTGCTGGCGGATGCCACCGGGCGCGGCATTCCTGAGACCGGGACCACCACGTTCCGGCCGCCCTATTCCCCGATTGCCATCGCGGCGCTGGGCGCGGGCGGGCAGGGCAAGGGGTTCGCCCCCGAACGCTTTACCACCAGCCATAAGGCCAGCACCGAGCGTGGCGCGCCGATGATCGAGGCGGGTTTGTGGTATCGGCCCAGCACTTTCCCGGCCCCGGGGGAAAAGAACTGGCGGCAGAGTTGCGATCGCGAGGTGCGGATGGTGCGCGAGGCGGTGGGGATCTGTGATGTCTCGACGCTGGGCAAAATCGACATTCAGGGGCCGGATGCGGCGCGGTTTCTCGATTTCGTCTATACCAACATGTTCAGCACGCTGAAGGTGGGGCGGGTGCGCTATGGGCTGATGCTGCGCGAGGATGGCACGGTGATGGATGACGGCACCACCGCGCGGCTGGGGGAGCACCATTTCTTGATGACCACCACGACGGCGGCTGCGGGCGATGTGATGCGGCATCTTGATTTCGTCAGCCAGGGGCTGCGGCCGGACTGGGATGTGCGGTTCACCTCGGTCACTGAACAGTGGGCGCAATTCGCCGTGGCCGGGCCGAAAGCGCGGGCGCTGTTGAATGGGCTGTTGGATGTGCCGTTGGAGGCGGGCGACTGGCCCTTCATGGCCTGTGGGCCGGTGCGGGTGCTGGGGGTCGCGGGGCGGTTGTTCCGGATCTCGTTCTCGGGCGAGCAGGCCTATGAATTGGCGGTGCCGGCGCGCTATGGCGACAGCCTGTTCCGGGCGCTGGTGGCCCGCGCCGAGGGGCTCGGCGGCGGCGGCTATGGGATGGAGGCGTTGAACGTGCTGCGGCTTGAAAAGGGCTTCATCACCCATGCCGAGATCCACGGGCGCGTCACCGCCTATGACATTGGCATGGGGCGGATGGTGTCGGCGCAAAAGGACTGTATCGGCAAGACCATGAGCCAGCGGCCCGGGCTGATGGAGGCTGATCGCGAGCGGTTGGTGGGGCTGAAGCCGGTGGGCGCGGTCAAGCTGATCACCGCCGGCGCGCATCTGTTCGCGAAGGGGGCAGAGCCGGTGCGCGAAAACGATCAGGGCTATGTCACCTCGGCGGCCTATTCCCCGACAGTTGGGCGTGTGGTGGCGTTGGGGTTCCTGCGGCGCGGACCCGAGCGGTTGGGCGAGGTGGTGAAGATGGTCGATCACCTGCGCGGGGTCGAGACGCTGTGCGAGGTGGTCGATCCGGTGGTCTTCGATCCCGAGGGAGGGAGGATGCGTGGCTGAACTGAGAGCAAATTCCCCCTGTGCGGGGGCGCTGCCGCTGGTGATCGGATCGGTCACGGTGCGCGAGGAAGATCCGGGCGTGATCACCGCGCTGCTGCCCTATCGCGGGCGAGAGGCGGCGCTGTCGGCGGCGTTGAAGGCGGCGCATGGCATGGCGTTTCCGGCCCCCAACCGCACCACCGGCAAGGCGGGGGCGCGGGCGATCTGGGCCGGGCGCGATCAGGCGCTGTTGCTGGGGCCTGTGCCCGA
Organism: Pseudodonghicola sp.; assembly: GCA_033791545.1. Taxonomy (GTDB): domain Bacteria; phylum Pseudomonadota; class Alphaproteobacteria; order Rhodobacterales; family Rhodobacteraceae; genus Antarcticimicrobium. Next base: position 15,977 of record JASJGL010000062.1, read on the forward strand.
TTCGGCGCTGTCCGAACATGCGGCGCTGAGCGATCACAGCGATGGCTGGGCGGCGGTTCGGCTGGAGGGCGCGGGGGCCGAGGCGGTGCTGGCGCGGCTGGTGCCGGTCGATCTGCGCGCGCAGGTGTTCAAGCGCGGACATACGGTGCGCAGCCAAGTGCAGCATATGGCGGGGTCGATCACGCGGGTGGGCGAGCGCGCCTTTCTGATCCTGGTGTCGCGCTCGATGGCGGTGACGCTGGTGCACGATTTGAAAACGGCGATGGAAGCGGTCGCCGCGCGCGGGTAGGGTGGGCGCAAATGAGACTCGCTTCTGGAGCTGCCCGATGTTGATCCGACTGACCCTTGCCGCTGCCCTTCTGACCACGCCCGCATTTGCCGCCGAGGGCAAGCAGGAGGCCTGCCGCCATGAGGGGCAGGTGATGGCGGCGGTGCAAAAGGCGCGGCAGGACCGGGTGGCAAAGACCAAGGTAGCTGAACATATCGCCGCGAGCGAGCCAACCTGGCCGGACAACTATAGCGCCGCGATTCCGCAGATGGTCGACTATGTGTTCCAGATGAAGAAACGCGATCTGAAAGAGAATGATTTCGGCGCGCTGTGGGAACAGCAATGCCTGCAAACATGGGACCAGCGTCAGGACATGCTCAAGGCGATGCAGGACTAAGCGCGATCACTGAAAGATCACAGTAATATCGCCGTGCGGCGATGGGTGCGGGCTGGCGCACACAACAGGTGCAGACGTAACAGGTGATCGCGTGATTGCCGCCGCCTTCCGTTACCCCGCCCCTTGTCGCCGCAGGGCGAGGCACCGATCGGACCGCGTGCCTGTGCGGCTTGACGCCGAGATGGCGACGTCTGGCTCTGGACAGGCTTCCTTAATACGAGGATAATTCGACCTATGTCACTGCCCCCCGGATTCCTTGACGAATTGCGCACCCGCATCTCGCTTACGCAGGTGGTCGGTCGCAAGGTGATGTGGGATACGCGCAAGTCGAATCAGGCCAAGGGCGACATGTGGGCGCCATGCCCGTTTCATCAGGAAAAGAGCGCCAGCTTTCACGTCGATGACCGCAAGGGGTTCTATTACTGCTTTGGCTGTCAGGCCAAGGGTGACGCCATCGGCTTTGTGAAAGAGACCGAGAACGTGTCCTTTATGGAGGCGGTGGAAATCCTTGCCCGCGAGGCCGGGATGGAGATGCCCGCCCGCGACCCCGGTGCGCAGCAGAAAGCCGACCGGCGCGGCCAGCTGGTCGAGGTGATGGAACAGGCGGCACAGTTCTTTCGGCTCCAGCTCAAGACCGGGGCTGGGGCCGAGCCGCGCGCCTATCTGGCGCGCCGGGGGCTGACAGAGGTGGCGCTTGAACGCTGGGAGATCGGGCTTGCCCCGGCTGGCTGGCAAAACCTGTGGGATCATCTGCGCGGCAAGGGCGTGGGCGAGGATCTGATCATCGCGGCTGGGTTGGCGAAACCCTCCAGCAAGGGCGGCAAACCTTACGATACCTTCCGCCATCGGATAATGTTCCCGATTCGCGACGCGCGCGGTCGGGCGATGGCCTTTGGCGGTCGGGCGCTGGACCCGAGCGACAATGCGAAATACCTCAATAGCCCGGAGACCGAGCTGTTCGACAAGGGCCGGTCCCTGTTCAACCATGGTCCGGCGCGGGCGGCGGCGGGAAAGGGCCAGCCGCTGGTGGTGGCCGAAGGTTATATGGATGTGATCGCTCTGGTCGAGGCCGGGTTCGAGGCGGCGGTGGCACCGCTGGGCACCGCGATCACCGAGACGCAGTTGCAGTTGTTGTGGCGGGTTTCCGACGAGCCGATCATCGCGCTGGATGGCGACAAGGCGGGGCTGGGCGCGGCGATGCGGTTGATCGATCTGGCGTTGCCGCTGCTGGAGGCAGGCAAGTCGCTGCGCTTTGCGCTGATGCCCGAGGGGAAGGACCCGGACGATCTGTTGCGGTCTGAGGGGGCCAAGGCGGTGCAGGCGGTGCTGGATCAGGCACAGCCGATGGTGCAGCTGCTGTGGCAGCGCGAAACCGAGGGGCGCTCGTTTGACAGCCCGGAGCGCAAGGCGGCGCTCGACAAGACCCTGCGCGAGCGGATCAAGGCGATCCGCGACCCCTCGATTCGCAGCCATTACGGGCAGGCGATCAAGGATTTGCGCTGGGACCTGTTCCGCCCCAAAAAACAGCCGCGCCCGGCGGGCGGCGGCAGTTGGGGCGGGTCAAAGCCTTGGCGCGGTGGCAAACCGGCACCGCTGCCGGCCTCGGACAGCGCCAAGTCTTCGCTGTTGGCGGCGGCGGGGGATGCGGCCGAGACCCATATGCGCGTGGCGGTGATTCTGGCCACGGTGATTTCGGCGCCAGAGCTGATCTTGGAGTTTGAATACCGGCTCGAGGCGATGGCCTGTACTGATCGCGACCACGCGCTGTTGCGCGATGTGATCCTGCGTCATGCGGACCGCGCGCCGGACGATCTTCGCGCGGCTATTGCGGCGGCGGCGGGGCCTGAGGCCCTTGAAAACCTCTATCGGTTGCGCCATGTGGCAATCAGCCCCTGTATGCGCAAACCCGGCGATATCGCTTTGGCCCGGATGACCCTGACCGAGGAGCTCGCCAAGATCGAGACGCGGCGCGGGCTCTATGCCGAGGTGGCCGAGGCCGAGGAGGAGATAACCGGGCTGGCCGACGAGGCGGTGACATGGCGTCTGGGACAGGCGGCGGAGGCACGATCAAGATCCTACCGGATCGAATTGGACAATGGGAGTAGTGGGGCGGTTGTCGCCAAGAACGGCTTGGCGCTGGACAAATCTGACGTTGAATACCGCGACAAGGTTTTCGACAATATCGACTTCACCAAGGGGGGCAGATCGCGTGGCTGAGTTGTGGCCCAAGATCCCCGAATCGGTGAGGTTCTGTGAAAACGGGCCGTTGAGGCGGCCTTTTGTAACGTATAGAGGTGGACAATCGGACGAACGGGTGACCGAATCACCAGATCGTTCCAGTGATTCGAACTCGACCGAATCGCCCCAAGCCCCTGCAGGAGCATTGAATGGCAGCCAAGGACACCGAGGACCAGAAACCTGAGGACCAGGAAGCGGAAATCACGCTCGACATGAGCCAGACTCAAGTCAAGAAGATGATCGCCGAGGCCCGTGAGAAAGGGTACATCACCTATGATCAGCTTAATCAGGTTCTACCTCCCGATCAGGTAAGTTCGGAACAAATCGAAGACGTGATGTCGATGTTGTCAGAGATGGGCATCAACATCATCGAGGACGAAGAGGCCGAGGAAGAAGAGCAAAAGGGCTCGACCGAGGTCACCACGACCGAAAGTGCGCGCGAGGTCACGCTCGCCAGCCAGCAGAGCGAGAAACTGGATCGCACCGACGATCCGGTGCGCATGTATCTGCGCGAAATGGGCAGCGTCGAATTGCTGAGCCGCGAGGGCGAGATCGCCATCGCCAAGCGGATCGAGGCAGGCCGGAACACGATGATCGCCGGGCTGTGCGAAAGCCCGCTGACCTTTCAGGCGATCACGATCTGGCATGACGAGCTGTTGTCCGAGGACATTCTGCTGCGCGACGTGATCGATCTTGAGACCACGTTCGGCAACCTGATGGGGGACGACGAAGAGCCCACCGTGCCGATCGTCAACACCGCCACCGTGGCCACGCCGAAACCGCAGGAAGCCTCCAGTCCGGAGCTTGATGCGGACGGCAATCCCATCGCCAAGGATGACGACGACGACGAAGACGAACAGGCCAACATGTCGCTTGCGGCGATGGAGGCCGCGCTCAAGGATCAGGTGCTGAGCACATTGCAGGGGATCTCCCTCGACTATGCCCAGCTGTCGGACATGCAGGACAGCCGGATCGCCGCCACTCTGGGCGATACCGGGGCGTTTTCGGCCAAGGACGAGGCGATCTATCAAAAGCTGCGCTCCGAGATCGTGGAACTGGTCAACGGGCTGCATCTGCACAACAACCGGATCGAGGCCTTGATCGACCAGTTGTACGGCATCAACCGCCGGGTGATGGTCATCGACAGCGCGATGGTGAAGCTGGCCGATCAGGCCCGTATCAACCGCCGCGAATTCATCGAAGCCTATCGCGGGCGCGAGCTGGACCCGACATGGCTGGACGAGATGGCGCAAAAGCCGGGCCGTGGCTGGAAGATGTTCATCGAACGCTCGACCGATAAGGTCGAGGAACAGCGCGCGGACATGGCGCAGGTCGGGCAGTATGTCGGCCTTGATATCAGCGAGTTCCGGCGCATCGTCCAGCAGGTGCAGAAGGGCGAGAAGGAAGCCCGCCAAGCCAAGAAGGAAATGGTCGAAGCCAACCTGCGGCTGGTGATCTCGATCGCCAAGAAATACACCAATCGTGGGCTGCAATTCCTTGATCTCATCCAGGAAGGCAACATCGGCCTGATGAAGGCTGTGGACAAGTTCGAGTATCGCCGCGGCTACAAGTTCTCGACCTATGCGACCTGGTGGATCCGGCAGGCGATCACGCGCTCGATCGCGGATCAGGCCCGCACCATCCGTATCCCGGTGCATATGATCGAGACGATCAACAAGCTGGTGCGCACCGGGCGGCAGATGCTGCACGAGATCGGACGCGAACCGACACCGGAGGAACTGGCCGAAAAACTCCAGATGCCGCTGGAGAAGGTCCGCAAGGTGATGAAGATTGCCAAGGAGCCGATCAGCCTTGAAACCCCGATTGGCGACGAGGAAGACAGCCAGCTTGGCGATTTCATCGAGGACAAGAACGCCGTCCTGCCGCTGGATTCCGCCATTCAGGAGAACCTGAAGGAAACCACGACCCGGGTTCTGGCCAGCCTCACCCCGCGCGAGGAACGGGTTCTGCGGATGCGGTTCGGCATCGGCATGAACACCGATCACACGCTGGAAGAAGTCGGCCAGCAGTTCAGCGTGACCCGCGAACGGATCCGGCAGATCGAGGCCAAGGCGCTGCGCAAGCTGAAACACCCGTCGCGGTCGCGCAAGCTACGCTCGTTCCTGGATCAGTAAGCTTCAAAAGGCGCCCCGCGGGGCGCCTTTTTCATGTGTAAGTGATTTCTGCCAGTGTTTGGCGGCGTTGATCCGTGCCTCTGGACAGATCCCCTTCACGGGCCCGTTGAGGGCGCGGGACGTTGAGGGCGCTCTGGCCTGCCGCCCTGGGTCCACGCCGGGTGATCCGGCCGAGCGGATTTTGGCGTGCCATCCTCTGCGACCGTATCCCCCCTGTTCTCGGGTGTCTGCGCAGGCTAAACTTGCCGCGTCTCCCGAACCCCGAAGGGCCTTGCCTATGAAACCGATTTTCCCTGTTCCGGTGGCGCTGGCCGCGCTGCTGCTTGCCCTGCCGATCTGTGCGCAAGCCGTCCCGGCCGGGCGCAACATGCGGGTCAATCCGGTCGATGCCGCCGTGTTCGAGGTGATCGCGCCGACCGCCGCACCCGGCGGCGACTATTGGTGCGGGGCTGCGGATTATGCCCGAAGGGTGCTAGGCGCGGATTGGAGCACGCGGGTCTATATCGTGCGCGGGCGCGGACCCAGCGTGACCACCCAGCGGCGCACGGCGGTGCAGTTCACCGTGCAGCCCGAGGTGGCAGGTGTGCAGCCAATCGCTCCGGTCTTTGTCATGAACATGATGAAGCCGGGCGACAACATGTCAGTGACCCAAGCGCTGAGCTATTGCGATCAGCCCCCGGTGCAGCAATGAACGGCGGCGGGATCAGACGCGGCGGGATAAGACGCGGTGCGATCACGGCTCTGGCGGCGCTGTTGATCGCCCTGCCGGGTGCGGCCTTGGCGTGGCGCGCGCTGAACGGGCACGAGGTGAAGGATCTGGGCGGCGGCGTCTATGAGGTGGTGGGCCGGGTCGGTTCGGGCGCGCAGGACTATTGGTGCGGCGTCGGTGACTATGCGATCTCGGTACTGGGCGTCGCGGCGGCGCAGCGGATCTATATCTGGCGCCCGGTCGGACCTTCCACCGTGCGGGCCGGGCGCAAGGCGGTGCAGTTCGCGCTTACCCCGCCCGCCGGGGCCGATACCGCGACCGGATATGCGCTGACCATGCGGCGGGCTGGCGACAATCTGAGCGCGGCGATGGCGCAGCAATATTGTTATGACAACCGGTTCAACGCGATCCTGTGGCGTCCCGGGCTGTGATCGGATCAGGGGCGGGATGGGGCAGGAGCCGCAGGGTCTTGCCACCGTCGCCGCGCCGGGTTTGACTGGCCCAATGGCGCAGAACGAATTCCATCTCACCACCTCCGGTCCGGGTCTGTACGAGTTCACCGAAAAGGTCGGGCGCTGGGTTGCGGACAGCGGCCAGTCTGACGGGCTGTTGACCTTGTTCGTGCGCCATACCTCCTGCTCGCTGCTGATACAGGAGAATGCCGATCCCGAGGTGCAGGGCGATCTGACGGCGTTCTTGGCCCGGCTGGTGCCGCCTTCCACCGATCCCTCGATGTCCTATCTGCGCCATACCTATGAGGGCCCCGACGACATGCCCGCCCATATCAAGGCGGCGCTGCTGCCGGTCAGCCTGAGCATTCCGGTGTCGCGGGGGCGGCCGGTTCTGGGCACGTGGCAGGGGATCTACCTGTTCGAACATCGCACCGCCCCGCATCAACGCCGGGTTGCGGCGCATCTGGGGTAAGACCCGCTGTTGCAACCTATCCATAGCGGTTACATTTCCCCCCTACCCAAACCCTAGCGGGTCGCCTATAGTTGTGGATAAGTGCGCCACAGCGCCCACAATCAGAGGCCGATCAGAACACGAGGGGGACGGCTCATGCGCTGCCCGTTTTGCGGAAACATAGATACGCAGGTCAAGGATTCCCGGCCCGCCGAGGATCACGCGGCGATCCGGCGGCGGAGGTTTTGTCCGGCCTGCGGCGGCCGCTTCACCACCTATGAACGGGTGCAACTGCGCGATCTGGTGGTGATCAAGACCAACGGCAAGCGCGAGGATTTCGACCGCGACAAGCTGGAACGCTCGATCCGGATCTCGATGCAGAAGCGCCCGATCGATCCCGAACGGATCGACCAGATGATTTCCGGCATCGTGCGAAGGTTGGAGAGCATGGGCGATACCGACATTCCCTCCAAGAAGATCGGCGAGATCGTGATGGAGGCCTTGGCCCGGATCGACACCGTGGCCTATGTGCGCTTTGCCAGCGTCTACAAGAATTTTCAGGCCGCCGACGATTTCGAAAGCTTCGTGCACGAGCTGCGGCCCCACGCAGCACCGGAAGAGTGAACCAAAGCGATAGGCGCTTCATGGCGCTGGCCCTGTCGCTGGGCCGGCGCGGGCAGGGGCGGTGCTGGCCGAACCCGGCAGTGGGCTGCGTCATTGTGCGTGATGGCCGTATCGTCGGGCGCGGCACAACCGGCCCCGGCGGGCGCCCCCATGCGGAACCGATTGCGCTGGCGCAGGCTGGCGATCTGGCGCGCGGGGCGACGGCCTATGTCACGTTGGAACCTTGCTCGCATCATGGACAGACCCCGCCCTGTGCCGACGCGCTGATCGCCGCCGGTATTGCCCGGGTGGTGGCGCCTTTGCAGGACAGCGACGCAAGGGTCTCGGGGCAGGGGTTCGAGCGACTTCGGTTGCACGGGGTCGAGGTCACCACCGGCGTGCTGGCCGATCAGGCGGCGCGCGATCACGCGGGATTTTTCCTCAAGACCGAACAGGGCCGGCCGTTGGTCACGCTGAAACTGGCCAGCAGTTTTGATGGTCGCATTGCCACCGCGACCGGGCAAAGCAAATGGATCACCGGACCGCAGGCGCGCCGGGCGGTGCATGCGCTGCGCGCACGCCATGATGCGGTGATGGTGGGGGCGGGCACGGCGCGGGCCGATGACCCCTCGCTCACCGTGCGGGATCTGGGCGTGACCCACCAACCGGTGCGGGTGGTGGTCTCGCGCCATCTGGACCTGCCGCTGTTGGGGCAACTGGCGCGCAGCGCCGGCGAGGTGCCGGTCTGGCTTTGCCATGGTGCGGGCGCCGATATTGAACGCATTCGCGCTTGGGATGGTCTTGGCGCGCGGCTTCTTCCCTGTGCGGCCAAGGGGGTGCAGATCGATCCGCATGATGCGCTGCACCAGCTTGGGGCCGCCGGGCTGACCCGTATTTTCTGCGAAGGCGGCAGCGCGCTGGCGGCCTCGCTGCTGGCCGAGGATCTGGTGGATGAACTGGTCGGCTTTAGCGCCGGGCTCGCGATCGGCGCCGAAGGGCTGCCGGCGATTGGTGCGCTGGGGCTGAGCCGTCTGGACGAGGCGCCGCGGTTCAAGCTGATCGAAACCCGCGCGCTCGGCCCCGACGTGATGACCAGATGGACCCGGGCGCTGCACCCGGATTGAGCCTGATCGCGACCGCCCGCTACGCCGCCCGATCCGCCTTTCTTCTTGGTAAAAATACTCCAGGGGAGGCCGCAGGCCGGGGGCAGAGCCCCATACTCTCCTATACCCATTAAGTTTGCCTCCCTTCCCCTACCTCCAGAGATGGGCATAGGTGGCGAACAGGCCTTGCAGTTTTGACAGCGTCCGGTTGGCCAGCGCGGGGCGGGGGACTTCTCCCTTGCTCAACCGCTCCACGATCACCTCGACCGGGCAGGGCAGGCCGGTGACCGGATCGCGGTAGCGCGGGTAGTCGATGAGCGTGGCGTGGACCAGACCTTCCAACGTGGGGCGTGCCTTACGACGCGCAGGCACCGTGCCCAGATCGCGGGTCAGGCCCCAGCCAGCATAGAACGGGGTGCCAAGGGTGACCACGCGGACCCCGCGCAACAGCGCCTCGAACCCGATGAGCGAGGTCATGGTCCAGACCTCGTCAACCTCGGCCAGCAGGGCGGTGGGCTCGGCGTGGGCGGCGATCAGATCGGCCAGCCCGTGGGCCTCCACGGCGCCTTGGCGCAGGCCAGCTTCCACATCCGGGTGCGGTTTGTAGATGATCACCGCCTCCGGGTTGGCATCGCGCGCGGCCTGCAACAGCGCGCGGTTGCTGTTCACTTCGCCCGCGCCGGTGCGGATCGAGGCGTCGTCCTCGACCTGGCCGGGGACAAGGATGCGGGGACCGGGGGGCAGATCGTACGTTTCCCCCCCCAGATTGTACTTGCTGAGCCCGGCCCCGGTCAGCGCCGCGATCAGCCGTTCGACGCGCAGGCTTTGGTCAGTGCGCAGCGTGGCGCGGCTGGCGATCATCTGTTCCAGACGCGAGGGGCGGCGGGGGTCGTAGTAGATCCCCAGATCGTCGCTCACCAGCGACAGCGGCGGCACCAGATCCGCCCCCAACCCGCGCGAGCGCAGAAAGCCGTCCTCGATCCGCACCGCGGTGTCGCCCGGGTCGGCGCGGGCGGCCCAGACCATGCGGCGGCGGCCGGTGTCCTCCACTTTGGCGGGGTCGTCGGAAAAGATCATGCGTTTTTCGCGCCCGAACATGGATTGTAGCGGGCGGCGTTTCCACAGGCGCATGCCAGAGGCGACCCAGCCGTGGCGATCCTCGCGCCAGCTGCGGACCTGCGCCTCCAACGTGTCGAGAACGGTTTCCAACTCGCACAGCTTGTCGCGGTAGGGGTTGTACCAAGTGGGGTACAGCATCATCGCCGCCGCGAAAAGCTGGACCCGGGTCAGCGACCGCTGGCGGCGCGGCACCGGATCTTCGTCCTCGGTCAATCCCCAGCCGCCATAGAAGGGCTGGCCAAAGACGCGCGGTCTGTGACCGGCGAGGATCGCCTCGAACCCCAGTTGCGACGAGACGGTATAGACGCCCACGGCGCCCTCAAGCAGGGCCCAGGGATTCACCGGATCGCTTAACAGCGATACCCGGTCGTTTACGTCCTGTGCGCCGAAATGGCCGGGGCGATAGCCGGCCTGGGTTTCCGGGTGGGTCTTGATCACCACCGGCATGCCGGGGTGTTCAACCTGGGCAAAGACCAGCATCTCGCGAAACCGGGCCCGGTCGGCACCGCTGGCGGTGACCGAGGCATCGCCCAAGGTCTGGTCCACCACCAGCACATAGGGCGGAGCGGGCAGCGCGGCGTCGGGGTCAAAGCCGCTGTATTTGGTAAGGCCGATCTCGCGTATCCGGGCGATGGCGTCGCGGGCCCGGTTCAGCAGCGCGCTGTCATCCAGCGGGGCGGTGGCAAGGATCTGTTCGAGGTCCGAGGGCGGGGTGGGATCGAAATGCGCCCCGGACCAGTCGAGGGTCAGGCCCAGCGGTGGCTCGCCGGCGCGACCGGGATGCAGCGAGCGCAGGAAGGCGTCCTCCACCCGCAGCACCGGCACGTCGCGTTTGGCCGCCACGGCAAACCCGCGATGGGCGGTCGGGCTGGCGCCCCAGACGGCGACACCATCCTCGGGGCCGGGCAGGCCAAGCCGGATCCGGTGACCGGACAGGGCGAGGATCCGGCGCACCCGGCGTTGGGTCAGGAAGCCGCCATTGTAAACAAAAAGCCGGGGGCAATTGCCCCCGGCTTTTCCCGTGCCATCGTGGCCAGTCATGATATCAGCCGCCAGCCAGCGACGAGATGCTGGAGACCGGGGTGATCGAGCCTGCGATCAGCGAAATGGTCTTGGTCCACTGCGCATATGGCGCTTCGGTCACATAGAGCGTGTCGTCGTCGCGGATCACGAAGTCGCGGGCCACGAACATGCCGTTGGGTTCCGTCAGGTTGAGCACATAGACCATGCGCTGCGCGCCGCTCAGGTCGTCGCGGCCCAGCACCTGACCGGCGATCTCGGCCGGTTCGTTGCGGAAGATGAAGACACCGGTGGGATCGGAGGAGGTCGAAATCAGCCCACCGACCTGTGCGATCGCCTCGAGCGCTGAAAGCTCCTGTGTCTGGAACGGCACGCGCGCCTGTGAACTGGTGGCCCCCAGCGCGGTAAAGGCGCGGGTGTCCTCTTCGACCAAGATCCGGTCGCCGCCACGCAGGGCGATGTCGAGGCTGGGATGGTCATAAAGATCCTGAAACCAGATCTTGCCTTGTTCGCTGCCGCGGTTGACCACGATCTGCGCCACTTCGGGGCTGACCGTCACGCCGCCGGCCTTGGCCAGCATGGTGGTGAGGGTGCGTGTCGGGCGTTCGATCGGATAGATGCCGGGGCCCCCCACGGCGCCGACCAGTGATACGGTCGAGCCATCGCCCGCGATGCGGCGCACCTGCACCTGCGGATCCGGGGTCTGGTCCTGCAGCCGTTCGGTGATCATGTCGCGCAGCCGGTCCGGGGTATTGCCTGCCGCGCGCAGTCGTCCGGCGTAGGGGACAAAGATGAAGCCGGCGCTGTCGACCTGCACCTCGTCAAGAATGGTGGCGTTGCTGCCCGCGCTGGCCAGCAACCCGTCGTCGACGTTTTCCCAGATGGTCAGGCCAAGGACATCGCCGGGACGGATGGTGTCAGAGGTCAGGCGACCAGCACTTTGGAAGGTGCTGGAAAAGCCCAGTGCGGGCACCACAGCCGTGGCGCGGGTGACGCGATCGTTCACCGACACGACAAAGGCATCGCCCTCTCTCTGGACCGATCCTGCAAAGATTTCACGTTTATTGGGGCCGACGCGCGGCAATGCGCAAGATGCCAGCAACGCAAGCGCAGCCAGCAGCGCGACGGGCTTGGCCCATCGGGAAGTCACGGGTTTCACTGCTCGGTCTCCTCGACCTGTTTTGTTCTGCCTCAGGTTTTTTCTTTAACGTATCGAAATCCCGCACAAAAATCCAGTCCCCCTGCACGGGGATGTCAGGTCACGGCGCGCAGGTGTTGCCGTGGTGCCGCTGTGCCCGATTTCAGTGCGTCATAGGGATCCTCTGGGGACAGCATCATATCGACCACATGACGCAGCAATTGACGTCGGCCGCGGCGGGAATAGAAGCCGCCGGGCACCTGACTGGTTTCCAGCAGGAAGCGGCGATAATCCTTGTAGGCGCGGTTGTCGGGCCGGGCGGCACAGGCAAAGAATTCGCTCAGCGGCTGGCCCGACACGAATTCGGGCTTGGCATAGACGGCGCGACCGAACACCTTGATCGGGATGCCGCGCCACAGCACCTGCTGGCCAGCGGTCGAGTTGACGGTGACCGCGCTGCGCGCATCGTTTAGAAGCTGGGCCAGCTTGCCGCCGCGCACGTAATGCACCCGTCCCTCGACGCCGAAGTGTCGGGCCAGCCGCCGGGCCTCGGCGCGCATCGGCACGCGCCCGTCTTCGAGCGGGTGGGCCTTGATCACAAGGTGGTGGTGGCGCGGGGCGCCGGTGGCGAAGCCTTCGATCATCTGCGACAGGAATTCGGTCATTGTCGCGAAGGGAGAGTGCATCTGGAACGAACTGTCATGTTCCAGTTGCAGCAGCACCAGATGATAGGGAAAGCCGCCGTCGCGGATGCGCCGGGTGGCGAGGCGGCGTTCGATCGCGTGAAACGGCATCAGCAGCAGGCGGCGGAGATAGAGCTGGAATTCCTTGGTCACGGCAAGGTCGCGATGGGGGCGGAAATTGCGGTAGCTGCGGTTCCAGAACATCACGAACCAGTGGTAGAGCGCGCCGTAGACCACATGGTGGCGGGTGTCGCCCCAGTGGGCGGGGGGGAGCGGCGCCTCCATATCCGAAAGCGCCAGCGCGGTTTTCATCTCGGGGATGGTCATGTCCATCAGGCGGGAATTGCCGTTGGAGCCGCCGCGTTCATAGGTGGCCCAATAGGGGCGCATATAGCCTTCTTCAAAGACATGCACGGTGATCCCGCGCGTCAGGGCGGCGCGCACCGCTTCGGCATGGACCGGGCGGGTGTCGCCATAGAGCACGATATCGGTGATCTGGTGCGTCTCGAGCAGGTGGTCGATCTGTTCTGGCCACTCGGACGGCGTGCCGCGATAGGGGATATAGCTGGCCCCGTGGCGCCAGAAAGCGCGGTCGCCGGCATTGAAGCCGACGCGCCAGACGGTGGCGCCGGTGGTGCGCAGCATCTGGGCGAGCCCATTGAAAAAGGGGCCATGCGGTCCCTGTAGAAACAGGAACACGCGCCGGGTCTGGTCCTGTCGGTTCATTTGTTTTTCCACTCGCTACAATCCCTGCGAGGTCGCCTATAGCTGCTTTTTCTGGCGAAACTATGACCGAGCGGGAGGGGCCGCGCAAGCGGCGGCTTGCGGGAGGGCTTACGGGGGGCTTGCCGGGCGCGGGCGGGGCGGCTACCTAACGGGGCGGATCGGATGCAGGAGGCGCACCATGTTCACAGGGATCATCACCGATATCGGCACCGTGACCGAGTTGGAGCAGCGCGGCGATTTACGGGCTCGGATTCGCACCGGCTATGACACCGCGACGATCGACATCGGGGCCTCGATCGCCAGCGACGGCGTCTGCCTGACGGTGATTGCTCTGGGCCCTGATTGGTACGATGTGGAGATCAGCGCCGAGACGCTGTCCAAGTCCAGCCTTGGCGGCTGGAGCAGCGGCCACAGGGTAAATCTGGAACGAGCGCTGAAGGTGGGTGACGAGTTGGGCGGGCATATCGTCTCGGGCCATGTCGACGGGGTGGCCGAGGTGATCGCCATGGCCGACGAGGGCGACAGCACCCGCATCACCTTTCGCGCGCCGCATGCGCTGGCCCGGTTTATCGCGCCCAAGGGATCGGTCGCGCTGAACGGCACTTCGCTGACGGTGAACGAGGTCGAGGGCGATACCTTTGGGATCAACGTCATTCCGCATACCCAGACCGCGACAACCTGGGGCGCGGTCAATGTCGGGGATTGGGTGAATCTCGAAGTGGATACGCTGGCGCGCTATGTGGCGCGGTTGAACGAGGTCGGCTAGGGGGCCGATGTCCTGCCGCAGCACGGGCCATCGATGGAGCCGGTCAGGACGCATGCGCAAAAGTCCGTCTAGCGCGCCGATGCAGGGCGGGTCTGCGCCCCATGACAGGTGGGCGGGGCTGGCATTCGCAGGCGCTGTGGTCTATCTGCGCAGGGAATAGTGCAAGAAAAGGCCGCTGCCCCATGAGCTTTGAAACCCCCGGTCCGGTCGAGGCCGGTCTGCGCGACGCGATCAGCCCGATCGAAGACATCATCGATGCGGCGCGTCAGGGCCGGATGTTCATTCTGGTCGATCACGAGGATCGCGAGAACGAAGGTGATCTGGTGATCGCCGCCGAGTTCGCGGATGCCGCGGCGATCAACTTCATGGCCACCCACGGGCGCGGGCTGATCTGCCTGCCGATGACCGCCGAGCGGGTCGACCGGTTGGGCCTGCCGATGATGGCCGTGAACAATTCGTCGCGCCACGAGACCCCCTTCACCGTTTCGATCGAGGCGCGCGAAGGCGTCACAACCGGGATCTCGGCGGCGGATCGGGCGCTGACGGTTGTCACCGCGATCAATGAACAGAACACGATGGCAAGCCTGGCAACGCCGGGCCATGTGTTTCCGTTGCGCGCTAAGCGCGGCGGCGTTCTGGTACGGGCGGGCCATACCGAGGCGGCCGTTGATATCGCCAGGTTGGCCGGGCTCAACCCGGCTGGCGTGATCTGCGAGATCATGAAGGAAGACGGCACCATGGCGCGGCTGCCGGATCTGGTGCGTTTCGCCCGCGAATACGGGCTGTTGATCGGCACCATTTCAGATCTGATCGCCTATCGGGCGCGGCATGACAATCTGGTGTTCGAGACCGCGCGCGAGACTGTGACCTCGGAATATGGCGGGGACTGGGAGATGCGCATTTTCACCGACCAGACCCACGGGATCGAGCATGTGGTGATGATCAAGGGTGATATCTCGACGCCCGAACCGGTGCTGACGCGCACCCATGCGCTGCACGAGGCGTCGGACGTTCTGGGACTGGGGCCAAGATCGGCGCAGGAGCTGCCGCGCGCGATGAACGCGATCGCCAAGGAGGGGCGCGGCGTGGTCTGCCTGTTCCGGCAGCCGCGCAATGCGCTTTACGCCAACGAAGAGGAAGGCCCGCGCACCATCAAGCAAACCGGGCTGGGGGCGCAGATCCTGTCCAGCCTCGGGCTGCGCGATCTGATCCTGTTGACCGATAATCCGCGCACCCGCTATGTCGGGTTGGACGCGTTCGGGCTGACCATTGCGGGCACGCGCCCGATTTTGACAGAGGGCTGAGAAATGGCCGGACATGAAACCCACTACACCCTGGCGCGGCCTGTCTTTGACAAGCCGGTCAAGCTGCTGATCGTGGTGGCGCCGTATTACAAGGATATCGCGGACAACCTGATCGCCGGCGCCAAGGCCGAGATCGAGGCGGCCGGCGGCAGCTGGGATGTTGTCGAGGTGCCCGGCGCGCTGGAGGTGCCCACCGCCATCGCCATGGCCGACCGCTATTCCAATTTCGACGGCTTCGTGGCGTTGGGCTGCGTGATCCGGGGTGAGACGACCCATTATGACACCGTGTGCAACGATTCGAGCCGGGCGCTGCAGATGATGGGATTGCAGGGGCTATGCATCGGCAACGGCATCCTGACGGTCGAGACCCGCAAACAGGCCGAGGTGCGCGCCGACCCGGCCGATCAGAATAAGGGCGGCGGCGCGGCGGCTGCGGCCTTGCATCTGATCGCGCTCAGCCGTAAGTGGGGCGGCCAGAAAGAGGACGTGGGGTTCAAGCGCCCGTCCGATACCTTCCTCCTAGCCGGGGACAACGACGGATCCACCACCGCATGAGTACCACGGGCGCGCCCCTCTCGGGCAATCAGAAACGCAAGATGAAATCAGCCGCGCGGCTTTACGCTGTGCAGGCGCTGTTCCAGATGGAGCATTCGGGCCAGACCGCCGAGCAGGTGGTGACCGAGTTTCTCGATCACCGCTTTGGCGCGGCGGTGGATGAGGACGGCAGCGAGTTGATTGAGGGCGATGTCGCGCTGTTTCGCAAGCTGATCGGCGATGCGGTCAACTATCAGGCCAAGATCGACCAGATGACCGATCGGGCGCTGGTGGCGAAATGGCCGATCGCGCGAATCGATCCGACCTTGCGCGGGCTGTTCCGCGCCGCCGGGGCCGAGCTGATCCAGTCCGGCACGCCGCCCAAGGTGGTGATCAGTGAATTCGTGGATATCGCGCGGGCGTTTTTCCCCGACGGGCGTGAGCCGAAATTCGTCAATGCCGTGCTGGATCACATGGCGCACGAAGGCCGGCCCGAAGCGTTCTGAACCGCGCCGGGCGGGGGTGTTCCCGCTCTCTCCTCTCGGCGGGAAGCCGCCCTGCGACGAGATGCGCAGCCAATCGGCATGGACGGCGGCCGCAAGCGTGCTACCATTGTAGCATTGGAGATTGAGACATGCCCAAACTGATCAAGCTTTACATCCGCAATGTCATTATCGGCTTTGCCATTGCGGCGGCCTTTGTGGCGATGCTGCTGTGGTTCAACGTGATGAACATGTGGCACTTGGTCAGCACCTCTGACGTCGGCATACTGGCGGTGCTGGTGCTGTGGTTGGCCCATGGCGTCGTGTTTGCCGGGGTGCAGTTCGCTTGGGCGGTGATGTCCATGGCAGAGCGCGACGAGAGCGGCCCGCGTGGCAATACGCCGGTTCGGATCAAGGAGCTTCACCCGGTTCCGGTCGAAGCCAAAAGCGCCCCGCGCGCCCGTCATTTGCCGCGCCGCGACTGAGCTGGCCGTCTTAACCGATCGCGCCTGAGCCGACTGCCTGACCTGCTGAGGTGACATCGTGTGCAACCGTCCGGAGCATCCCTCCGGCGCGGTTGTTTTGCCGTGTGTGACAGTATGAGGGGCTGAGGGGCCCGGCTTTTCGACTTTGCTCGCGGTCGTGCAAGGTTCGCCGTGCGGGCTTAGTCGGACACGCTCGGTCGGGCGGGCTTAGTCGGGCAGGGGGGATATGTGACGGGACCACCAAACAACCGTGTGGTTATGATTCCCGAGGACCTGTATGTACAGGTGGGCGCCAGGTAATCAGGCCAGGACCAGAACAGAGCCAGCTCCCTCGGAATTGCTTAAGGCCACCGGAATGCAACCGTTCACGAGAAGGGCAGTACCCGTCACCCCTCACAGATAGGAGGTCTGTGGGGCTGGGGCAAGGGGCGATCACGGCAAAACGGAGCGTCGGCGGCAAGCCGCGGTTTGAGTATTTTTAACAAGAAGAAGCAGGGGGGCGGCACCGGGATCAGCGGGCGGACGGGCTTGCGCGGACTTGAAATTTGTTCATGGATTGTTCACATTCTATTTATGCTGGAACGTTTGCAACCCGGTCAGCTTCTGGCCCGCGGCGTGGCGCGTCATCTCGCGCGGTGCGGCTTTGTGTCGGTGGAGGAATTCGTGCCCAGCCGCGGGCTGCGGCTGGACGTGATGGGGCTGGGCCCGAAGGGCGAGCTTTGGGGGATCGAGTGCAAGTCCAGCCGCGCCGATTTCCTGTCGGACAGCAAATGGCAGGGCTATCTGGAATGGTGCGACCGCTATTTCTGGGCCGTGGACATGGCGTTCCCGACCGAACTGTTGCCCGAGGGCAGCGGGCTGATCCTTGCCGATCCTTATGACGCCGAGATCGTCCGCATGGGCCCGGAGGACAGGCTGGCCCCGGCGCGGCGCAAGGCCATGATCCAGAAATTCGCCACCCATGCGGCGCGGCGCTTGCAGGCGTTTCGAGATCCCGGAGGGACGGGCGTGGCGGGCGTCAGTCTGTGACGGCGCGCGCAGCCTGAGCGGCGGCCCGAATCTCTTCAGCGATTTCTTCGGCCTCTTCGGGTTCGAAATCCATCGGAACCTCGACCCCTTGGGATTCGATGAAAATGCGCACCATGCCCTTGTCCGTGGGCCCGATCTGCATGTTGGCTTCGATTTCGCGTTCGGTATTGATGCTCATGGTGGCCTCCGGTGACTAGGCACCCCTGCTAGCGCGCGTCGGTTTGGGAATCAAGCGGGGTTGCGCGCGCGAGGGCGGTGGCGGGCCAGTTGAATAAACATCGCAGATTGATCGGTAAACTGCTTGCATTCACCGGAGCGGTTGGCTAAATCGCCACCCAGTGCCGCCTTAGCTCAGTTGGTTAGAGCGCTGGATTGTGGATCCAGAGGTCCCCCGTTCAAGCCGGGGAGGCGGTACCATAAAATTCCGAACAGATGATGTTGCGAGAGCGGCGCTTTTCAGGGCCGCTTTAGTCGATTTTGACGCTTTGGCGCAGGTTGCCGGAGGTCGCGTCGAAGATCAGGATGCGCTGATCGTCGGTGACAATGGCGTACCAGCCGGGGCCCATGGTCACCGCCTGCGCCTTGGCACCGTCTGGCAGGGTGATGTGGTCGGGCAGGGGCGGCGTGCGGCCCGACAGCCGCGTGACAAGCAGGCCGACGACCACTACAACGCCGACGATCATCACCACGGTGAGCGTGGTGACGAGAAGGCGCAACAGACGCAGAGGGCCCGGTTCGGGCACGGCGTCGTCGGATTGGGGCAGGGGATCAGTCATGGCCAGCCGTATTGTCGGTTTCGAGATAGCGGCCGATCCGCCGCCCCGCCTTGATAAGGCGCTTGCGCGGGATGTGCCAGACGAAGCGGTGCTGTCACGCACCCGGTTGGCCCGGCTGATTGTGGCGGGCGCGGTGCAGGTGGATGGCACCGTCGTGTCCGACGCCAAGGCCCGGGTTGGCGAGGGTGCGCAGATCGAGATCGTGGTCGAGGAGGCGGAAGAGAGCCATATCGGCCCCGAGGACATCGCGCTGAACGTGGTGTTTGAAGATGACGAGTTGATCGTGGTGAACAAACCGGCGGGCATGGTGGTGCATCCGGCACCGGGGACGCCCTCGGGGACGCTGGTCAATGCGCTGCTGCACCACTGCGGCGAGGATCTGTCGGGCGTGGGCGGGGTCAAACGGCCCGGCATCGTGCATCGGATCGACAAGGAGACCAGCGGGCTGTTGGTGGTGGCCAAGACCGATGCGGCGCATCAGGGGTTGGCGGCGCAGTTCGAGGCGCACACGGTGGAGCGTCTGTATCAGGCGATCTGCTATGGCGTGCCAGAGGCCAGCGATCCGCGCCTGAGGGGCATCAAAGGCGTGAGTTTTGAGCCCGGCAACATCATGAAGATCACCACCCAGTTGGCCCGCCACAAAACCGACAGGCAGCGACAGGCGGTGCTGTTTCAGGGCGGGCGGCATGCGGTGACGCGGGTGCGGGTGGAAGAGCGATTCGGTACGCCGCCGGTGGCGGCGCTGGTGGCCTGTTGGCTGGAAACCGGGCGCACGCATCAGATCCGGGTGCATATGACTCATGCCGGCCATGGTCTGATCGGGGATCCTGTCTATGGCGGGCGGCGCAAGCTGCCGGCAAAGGCCCTGCCCGAGGCGACGCAGGAGATGGTGCGCAGCTTTCCCCGTCAGGCGCTGCATGCAGCGGTTTTGGGGTTCGAGCATCCGGTGACGGGCGAGGCGCTGCGATTCGAGGCCCCGCTGGCGCAGGATATGGAGGCGCTTTTGGCGGCGCTGCGGAGCTAGGGGACTGTCGCTCAGAACAGGGTAGGGCGTTCAGAACAGGACCAGATCGTTTGACAGATCCGAGATCGAGATGTCCTGAATCGTGATCTTCTGAGCGCTACCGAAATCCAGCACCGCGTCGCCGCCCACATCCGATCCGAATCGATCAAGCACCTGCGCCTTGCTCAACCCGCCGCCCCAGATCTTGTCGTCGATGCGCAACGTGTCCTTGTTGTCGTTGAACTTCATGATCGTGTCCCGGCCATGGCCAGAGCGGTAGATGAAGACATCCGCGCCACTGTTGCCGATCATCGTGTCGTCGCCGCCAGCGCCGATCATCGTGTCCTTGCCCTTGCCGCCAATCATCTCGTCGTTGCCGGCCCCGCCCAAAAGCCTGTCATTGCCGTTGGCCCCGACCAACTTGTCGGCGCCGCCATTGCCGAACAGCTTGTCGTTGCCCTTCAACCCCTTGAGCGTATCGTTGCCGTCATTCCCGTACAGCTTGTTCTTGGCGCTGTTGCCCGTGATGTCGTCATTGCCAGACCCGGCGCGGTAACTCTCGATCACTGTGTTGCGAGCGATCACCATCGCGCCCGCAACGCCATAGATGTCCGACAGGCTTTCGGCGCGCAGATCGACCCTTTGAGTCGCGGTGTCGGTGCGCAAATCGATGATGTCCTTCCCGCCGCTATCGACGATTGTGAAACTGAGCGGCTGGTCGCCAGACATCAACGGATGCGAACTGCCCTCGACCAGGGAGGCGAACATGATGTCCATGTAATCGCCGATATTGGAATTCTTGCCATAGCGCGTATTGCCGGCGTTGATGCCGCCGGGTGCGCCATAGAGATCCTGAACCGCCAGCACATCGGCGATCATGGGCCCCGTCACCAGCGCATAGTCGGCCTTGTCGTTGGTGTTCAGGGTTTGGTTGATGTAGGACATGATCGTCGTGTTCCAACTGTCGTTCAGATAGAGAACGCTGTCGGGATAGGTGGTCGGCCCGCCGGTGCCTGCGTTGTAATCTCCCGCATGGGCGAGACCCAACGTATGGCCAATCTCGTGCACGAAGGTCTGGAACACATAGCTGTCCAGCGTATAGATCCCGGTGTCCCAGCCTTTGGCGATATTGATCGTGGCGCTCTTGATGGCGCTGCCCGAGGGGACGTCGGAGTTGGCATAGGCCTTGCCCGGGTCCTCGTCGTCGAAGGTGATGTCGGCGCTGCCGGTGACCGAGACGAATTTCAAGCCGGTCACTTTGGCCCAGGCATCAAAGGCGTGCGGCACCAGGGCCCGCCCCTCGGCCGTCAGCGCCGATGAGTCGTAGGTGATGGTATCCTTGTCCCAAGCGCGCCGTTCGCCGCCGAAAAACTCCCAGCCCGAATCGGTCAGACGATTGGAAATTTCGTCCAGGCTCCAGGTCTTGAGGCCGCCGGTGCCGGGGCCGGTGGAATCCTCGATCACACTGACCGTGTAGGCCCCGATGCCGTTATGACCGGATTCCTCGGCGATGACGTAATAGGTGCCGCTGCGCGTGGCCGTAACCTCGAGTCGGCTGACCGCGTAATCGACGCCGAGATAGTTCACGATCTCGAAATCGTCATTGGTCAGGACCATACCGGTGTCGTCCGCCAGCGCCAGAAATGTCTCCATCGAAAAGGAATACATCTCAATGTTATAGGTGGTGCCCTTTACGAACTCGATGCGGATCCAGTCGCTGTCGCCATAGGTGCTGATGCCGCCGTCGAAGGTGGAATTGACGGTCATCACACCGCGATCGGTAAAGCTGTGCGGGCCGGCGGGGGCCTCGAACCATTCGGCCCAGGTTTCGCCATACCCGGGGGTGGTCGTGGGATTGAAGCCGGAGGTGCTGGCGCCACTGTCGGCATAGATGCAACCGGTGGCGAACGGATGGAGGGAGGCGCAGATACCGCACATGGATAACGCTCCGATAAAATACAGGTCAGAACAATTTGCCCCGGTATCCTAACATATCCTTAGATTTGAGTCGCGTGTGCGGTGGTCAGCCGAGGAGGGCGCGCGGGTGCTTAGGAGGGGGCGAGGGCGGCTCTCTCGTAAACGTGATCGGGGGGTGTTCTGAAAAGCCCTGTGCTGGGCGAGTATTGGCCAAAAGTGCAGGACTTGTGCGAAATTGACCTAATCCCGCGTTTGTTCATCGAGTCTTGTTGCCCTACTGTGGGCGCGCCCCTTGAAAGGGACGAATAGGTGACCCACATGCTATGTTAAGGCAGTATACATCTGTCAAGGCAGCAAAGATCTGTTAACAGCAAACATCTGTTCAACGAATAAACATCGAGGACGACAGACACTAATGGCAAACTATGCAAATCTGCCGGCCCCGACTCCGGAAGGCGGCCTTAACCGCTATATGCAGGAGATCCGCAAGTTTCCGCTGTTGGAGCCTGAAGAAGAATACATGCTCGCCAAGCGCTGGGTCGAGGAGCAGGACACCGCGTCGGCCCACAAGATGGTGACCAGCCACCTGCGGTTGGCCGCCAAGATCGCCATGGGCTATCGCGGTTATGGTCTGCCGCAGGCCGAGGTGATCTCGGAGGCGAACGTGGGCCTGATGCAGGCGGTCAAGCGGTTCGATCCGGAAAAAGGGTTCCGGCTTGCCACCTATGCGATGTGGTGGATCCGCGCCTCGATCCAGGAATATATCCTGCGCTCGTGGTCGCTGGTGAAGCTGGGGACCACCAGTGGGCAGAAAAAGCTGTTCTTCAACCTGCGCAAGGCCAAGGCCAAGATCGGTGCGCTGGAAGAGGGCGACCTGCGCCCGGAGAATGTCCAGCGGATCGCGCATGATCTCGGGGTGACCGAGAAAGAGGTGATCAGCATGAACCGCCGGATGTCCGGTGGCGATGCCTCGCTGAATGCCACGGTGGGCTCTGAGGGCGAGGGCACCATGCAATGGCAGGACTGGTTGGAGGACGAGGATGCCGACCAGGCGGGTGACTATGAGGCGCGCGACGAGTTGGAAGCGCGGCGCGAGTTGTTGGCGCAGGCCTTGGGCGTGCTCAATGATCGTGAGAAGGATATCCTGACGCAGCGGCGGCTGGCCGAGAAAACGGTCACGCTGGAAGAGTTGAGCGGGCAGTACAATGTCAGCCGCGAACGCATCCGCCAGATCGAGGTACGCGCGTTTGAAAAGCTGCAGAAGAAGATGCGCGAACTGGCCAAGGAAAAGGGCATGCTGGCCACGGCGTGACACCGGACCTGACCGGGTATCGATGTCGAGCCCGAAGCTTTTGGACCCCGCTCTTGTGAAAGGGCGGGGTTTTTGTTTGGGCGGTTCTGAGTGCGTTTGATGGCCGTCGTCGCGGGGCTGGTGGGGGGGATTGGGAGAAGAAGGGGCGCTGCCCCCGCCGCGGCTAGGGCCGCGTCTCCCCCGGGATATTTTCAGTGAAAGGAAAATTCAGAGGCTGTTGGCGTCACCGCTCTAGGAAAACGCGCAAGAGCGGCCTAGATTCGGGTGGTCAGGAGGGTTTGACATGGCCGGTGGTTGGACGCGCGATGGCGCGGTGAGCGAACAGATCGAGGCTTCGATCAATGACGAGCTGTCGCGGCTCAAGGCGCGGCGCGGGCTTGTGGGCGAGAGCTTGACCCATTGCGCCGAATGCGAGGAACCGATTCCCGAAGCGCGGCGTGCGGCAATCCCCGGGGTCAAGCTGTGCATTGAGTGTCAGCAGGAGCGCGACGGCGTCCGTCAGGCCCGCGGTGGCATCAACCGGCGCGGGTCCAAGGACAGCCAGTTGAAGTGAACGGCGGCGCGCTTTGCACGCCGCCTGCCTGTTCAATGTCAGCGAGGGGGGCAGAGGCGGGGTCAGGACCCCGCCCGTTCATGCGCGAAGCGATCCCCGTTCGAAAGGAAAAAGGCGTCACAGGCGCCTTTTCTGATCTTTCTCACCCTCTCCGGGAAGCCTGCCTTGCCGGGGCTCCGCCCGTTCGCGAGCGAAACGCTCCCCCGGAGCGTTTCCGAGGAGCTCGCTCACCCCTCCATTGCTTCCAATTCGTCGATAAAGCCTTCGATCATGCTCAGCCCCTTGTCCCAGAATTTGGGATCGGAGGCATCGAGGCCGAAGGGGGCCAGCAATTCCTTGTGGTGTTTGGAGCCGCCTGCCTTGAGCATGTCGAAATACTTGTCTTCGAACCCGTCCGCCCCTTCGGCATAGACCGAATAGAGCGCGTTCACCAAGCCGTCGCCGAAGGCATAGGCATAGACGTAGAAGGGCGAGTGGACGAAATGGGGGACATAGGCCCAGAAGGTTTCGTAGCCGTCCATGAAGTCGAATGACGGCCCGAGGCTTTCGGCCTGCACGCTCATCCACAGGGCGTTGATGTCGTCGGGGGTGAGTTCGCCGCCGCGCCGCGCCGCGTGCAGTTTGCATTCGAAGTCATAGAACGCGATCTGGCGCACCACGGTGTTGATCATATCCTCGACCTTGCCGGCCAGCAGCACCTTGCGCTCGGTCTGGTCCTTGGCGGTGTCGAGCATCTTGCGGAAGGTCAGCATCTCGCCGAACACAGACGCGGTCTCGGCCAAGGTCAGGGGGGTGGAGGACAGCAGTTCGCCCTGACCGGCGGCCAGCACCTGGTGCACGCCGTGGCCCAGCTCATGCGCGAGCGTCATCACGTCGCGCGGTTTGCCGAGATAGTTCAGCAGCACATAGGGGTGCGCGTCGGTCACGGTGGGGTGGGCGAAGGCGCCCGGCGCCTTGCCCGGTTTGACCCCGGCGTCGATCCAGCCCTTGGAGAAGAATGGCGCGACGATCTCGCCCATGCGCGGATCAAAGGCGCTGTAGGCGCTCATCACCATCTGTTCGGCCTCGTCCCAGCCGACCTTGCGGGTTTGCTCCATCGGCAGCGGCGCGTTGCGGTCCCAGACCTGCATCCGGTCCAGACCAAGCCATTTGCGCTTGAGCTCGTAATAGCGGTGGCTGAGGCGCGGGTAGGCGGCGACGACGGCGCTGCGCAGGGCCTCGACCACCTCGGGCTCCACATCGTTGCTCAGGTGGCGGGCCATTTGTGCGCTCGGCATGCCGCGCCAGCGATCGACGATCTCTTTTTCCTTGGCCTGGGTGTTGTGCACCCGGGCAAAGGTCTTGATCGTGTCGCCAAAGACCCGGGCCAGTTCATGCGCGGCGGCCTCGCGGGTGTCGCGATCTTGCTCGGTCAGCAGGTTCAGGGTGCCTTCGATGCCCAGCGTTTCGCCATGCACCTCGAATTCCAGTCCGGCGATGGTTTCGTCGAACAGCCGTTCCCAAGCATCGCCGACCACGCCCAGATCATGCAGGAATTTTTCCAGCTCGTCAGACAGTTGATAGGGTTTCATCGCGCGGATGCGGCGGAACACCGGTTCATAGCGGGCCAGATCGGCGTTCTCGGCCATCAGGGCGGTGAGGTGGTCATCCTCGAGCCGGTTCAGTTCCAGCGAGAAGAACACCAGCGGCGTGGTGAAATTGGTGATCTTTTCCTGACAGTCGGACAGGAACTTGGCCCGATCCGCATCCGTGGTCTGCTGGTAATAGCGCAGCCCTGCGTAGGACATGATGCGCCCCGCGACCTGCGAGATCTTTTCGTCGCGCAGCACGCAGTCGAGTAGGCCCTTGGCGTCAAGCTCGGCCAGTTTGCCTTCGTAATCGGTGGCGAAACTGGCGCAGGCCTGTTCCAGCCAGTCCAGATCGCGCTTCATCTCGGGGGCGTTCTCGCTGGTGTAGAGATCGCTCAGATCCCAGTCCGGCAGGTTGCCCAGCGGAGCGGCGCCGGTCTCGGGTTTTTCGAAGGTCGGGGTCTTTTCGAACAGCGGGACGGCGAAGGGCTGCATGGGATACCTCTGTGTTGTCTGTAAGTTGATTAAGCGCGCGGCGGGCCGGGTTCAAGCCATTGCGCCGAAACGCGCCTGCGGCGCGGGCCTCCGGCGGGGATATTTCGGGTGAAAGGAACGGGGCGCAGTGCGGCAGGCCCTGCGGCTGGCGCGCTTAGATGTCGGCCGGGGTGGCGTCTGAAAACAGGGCAGCGATGCGGTCAAACACATGGGCGCGAATGGCCGGCCCTTCCATCATCACCTCGTGCTGGGCGCCTTCGACCATCTCCAGCTGGCCGCCGGGCCAACTGGCCATGCGGTTGCGGATGGCGTCCGCGCTGACAATGCTTTCGCAGGTTCCCAGAAAGGCGACGCAGGGCTGCGCCGGGGCCGGTTGGCGGGAAAGATCCGCGGTCTCTTTCAGAGCGGCGCGCATCCATTTCAGGCTGGGGCCGCCGAGACCCAACTCCGGGTGCGCCGCCAGTTGCGCCTGCATCATCGCGTACATCTGCGGATCACCGGTCAGAGCGTTGCCCTCGAACCCTTGGGTTTCGACATAGTTCTGCGCTTTGGTCGAGGGCATCAGCCGCGCGCCAAGGCCCAGCATCGGGCCGATATAGGCCGCGCCATAGGCCATCGGGCGCAGCAGCGCTGGCATCCGGATGCCCCACATCGGGCCGGTAAAGGCGCAGGCCTGCACCGGCACCCCGTCGATCAGCGCGCGAAGCCCGATACAGCCGCCCATGGAATGCGCCAACAGGTGAAACGGCTGTGGCATGTCAAGCTGGGTCGCGGCGGCGATCATCGCCTCGACATCCCGTTGATAATCTTCAAACCGCTCCACATGGCCCGGGCGCGGATCCTCTACGAGCCGGTCGGCCAGACCCTGACCGCGCCAGTCGATCGCCACCGTGGCAAAGCCGCGCGCGGCCAGATCGGCAGCGGCGGGGCCGTATTTCTCGATATACTCGGTGCGGCCGGGAAACAGCAGGACAGTGCCCTGCGCCGGGCCGTCGGGGTGCCAGCACCCGATGCGGATACGCACCCCGTCGCAGCAGCGCAGCCACCAGGCCGCGCCGCTGGGTGGGCCACAGGGGGGGCCACCGGCCACGTCGTCAAAAAGCGGGGCCGGGGCCAGATCCATCAGGCCAGAACCGAGGCCAGTTTCATTGCCAGCCCCATATCGCCATCAATGGCGAGCTTGCCGCTCATGAAGGCGCTGGTGGGGTTGGTTTCGCCCGATACGATGCCTTGGAAGGTTTCCGCATCGGCGGTGAGGGTCACGTCGGCGTCCTCGTCCGAGACCCGCGCGCCAGTGGCGTCGAGCACGATCGCGCCAAGATCGGCGACCTGCAACTTGGCCGTGCCATCGAAGGCGCCGCCGGAGAGTTTTTCGGTCAGTTCGGCCGCAGCCTTTTCGAGAAAGTCGTTCATGGGATCCTCTTTCGTGTTGTGCGGCGCCTCTGGTATTTGGCGCCTGCCACGTTACATTGCCCAGTATTATGAGTGTTAAACACCACAATCTCAAAGGTATCGTGACGGCAACCGTGTTGTTTGCCGCGATTTGCCAGCCATTGACTGCGCAGACCGCTGATAGCGGTGCCGGTAAGAGCGACGAGAGCGCGCTGCTTTCGGCGTTGTCCGAGGCTGGCCCGGAGGAGGCGCCGCGTCTGGAGCGGCAGTTGCAGGCGCTTTGGAACAAGAGCGGGTCTGCCGCGATGGACCTGCTGCTGAAACGCGGGCGCGAGGCGCTGGAGAGTGGCGATACCGATGTCGCGATCGCGCATCTGACCGCGTTGACCGATCATGCGCCGGATTTCGCCGAAGGCTGGCACCTGCGGGCCTCGGCTTATTTCGAGGCCGGGCTGTATGGGCCTGCGGTGGCCGATCTGGAACATGCGCTGGCGCTCAATCCAAACAATTATGGTGCGATCTTTGGTCTGGGCACCCTTCTGGAGGGATTCGGGGACACGGAAAACGCCTATCGCGCCTATCAGCGTGCGCAGGTCTTGCATCCTCATCACGAGGACGTAATCAAGGCGCTGGAACGTCTGAAGCCCGAAATCGAAGGCAAGGCGCTGTAACCCCGCTGTGCGGGCCAGCATGAGGCAGGATTGATGGGCAACGGGACATCCCGAATCGTGGCTGTGCTGGGGCCGACCAATACCGGCAAGACGCATTATGCGATTGAACGCATGCTGGGGCACCGCACCGGCGTGATCGGTCTGCCGTTGCGGCTGCTGGCGCGCGAGGTTTACGACCGTATCGTCGCGGCGCGCGGCCCCTCGGTGGTGGCATTGGTCACCGGCGAAGAGCGGATCGTGCCGCCGCGGGCCCGCTATTGGGTCTGCACGGTCGAGGCGATGCCCGACGGGATGGGGGCGGATTTCGTCGCGGTGGACGAGATCCAGCTTTGCGCCGATCCGGAGCGCGGCCATGTCTTTACCGACCGGCTGCTGCGGGCGCGCGGCCAGCATGAAACCCTGTTTCTGGGCGCCGATACCATGCGTGGCCCGATCGCGGCGCTGGTGCCCGAAGTGCAATTCGTACGCCGGGACCGGATGAGCCAATTGACCTACTCAGGTTCGAAAAAGATAAGTAGAATACCCCCAAGAAGCGCAATCGTGGGGTTTTCGGTTGAGAATGTATATGCCATCGCCGAACTGCTTCGCCGGCAAAAGGGCGGTGCGGCGGTTGTTATGGGGGCGCTCAGCCCGCGTACGCGCAATGCGCAGGTGGCCCTGTATCAGAATGGCGAGGTGGATTATCTGGTTGCGACCGATGCCATCGGAATGGGGTTGAACCTCGACGTCGATCACGTTGCTTTTTCAGCACTTTCCAAATTCGACGGTCGGCGGATGCGGCCGCTGCAGCCGAACGAGCTGGCGCAGATCGCCGGGCGGGCCGGGCGCGGCATGTCGGATGGGACCTTTGGCGTGACGGGGGATGCGCGTCCTCTGGACGCGGAGGTCGCCGAGGCGATCATGGAGCATCGCTTTGCGCCGCAGAAGAAGGTCAACTGGCGCAACTCGGCGCTGCAATTCGGTTCGGTCGCGCGGCTGATCCAGTCACTGGAAGAGCCCCCGAAGCACGAGGTTCTGGTGCGCGCCCGCGAGGCGGACGACCTTGCTGTGCTGAAAACCCTCGCGCAACTGCCCGAGATATCGGCGCGCGCCAGCGACGGGCCCGGTGTCCGGCTGCTTTGGGATGTCTGCCGGATTCCCGACTTTCGCGGCATCAGCCATGCGGAACATGCCGGGCTGCTGGAGGTGATCTTTGGCCATCTGCATCAGGGCGGGGTGATTCCCGATGACTTTCTGGCCCGCCAGATCCAGCGGATTGATCGCATTGACGGGGATATCGACACATTAAGTAAACGATTGGCCTTTATCCGGACTTGGACCTATGTGGCACAGCGACGTGGATGGGTTGGTGACGAAAGCCATTGGCGCGGGGAAACGCGCGCTGTAGAAGACAGGGTGTCTGACGCGCTACATGAACGTCTGACGCAACGATTTGTGGATCGGCGCACCAGTGTGCTGCTGCGCCGGCTCAAACAGAAGGAGGCCCTTTTGGCCGAGGTGAACGACAAGGGTGAAGTGACGGTCGAGGGCGAATTCGTCGGACGGCTGGATGGGTTCCGGTTTTCTCCGGACAAGGAGGCTGCTGCTGGCGCAGAGGCGAAGACCGTGAAAACGGCGGCGCTGCAGGCCTTGGCGCCGCAGTTCCATTTGCGGGCTGACCGATTCTACAACGCCCCCGATACCGAGATCGACTATACCGATCAGGGCGGGTTGATGTGGGGCGAACATGCGGTGGGCAAGCTGGTTGCCGGCCCCGAGCCGCTGAAGCCGCAGGTCGAGGTCTTTGTCGACGAGGCCGCCGGGCCGGATGTGGCGCAGAAAGTGCAGCGTCGCTTGCAGCATTTCATCGACCGCAAGATCGCCGCGCTGTTCGAGCCGCTGCTGACCTTGCAGCGTGACGAGATGCTGAGCGGGCTTGCCAAGGGCTTTGCCTTCCGCATGGTCGAGTCGATGGGCCTGTTGTCGCGCGCGAGTGTGGCACAGGACGTCAAGGCGCTGGATCAGGAGGCCCGCGGGGCCCTGCGCAAACATGGCATCCGCTTTGGCCAGTTCACCATATTCATGCCGTTGCTGTTGAAACCGGCCCCGACACGGTTGCGCCTGCTGCTTTGGGCGCTGTCGCGGGGTCTGGATGATTTCCCCGATGCACCGCCGCCGGGTCTGGTTACGGTGCCGACGCTCAAGGATGCCCCCGAGGGGTATGACATCATGTGCGGCTATCGCGCCTCCGGAGAACGCTCCATCCGCATCGACATGCTGGAGCGACTGGCCGACATGCTGCGGGCGCAAGACAGCCGGGGCGGGTTCGAGGCAACGCCGGACATGCTGTCGATCAGCGGCATGACGCTGGAGCAGTTCTCTGACCTGATGCAGGGGCTGGGCTATCGCGCTGAAAAGGGCGAGCGGGCAAAGGTCAAACCCGTGGACGCGGCCGCCTTGGTGGCAAAATCGGTCGATGCGCCTTTGGGCGAAACTCCGGTGGCAGAAGCGACCTCCGTGCCAGAGGCTGCGCCTGAACAGACCGGGGCTGCGGAAGAGGCGGCGGAAGCCGTAACCGAAGCGGTACCTGCGGACGCGGTTCCGGCAGAGGCGGTCCCCGAAGTGGCCGCCGAGGCGGAAGCGCCAGCGGAAACCGCGACCGACACCGCAACCGAGGCGACGGTCGAGGCCGCTGTGGACAGTGCTGCTATTTCCGAGTCCGGGGCCGGGACAGTTGCCGAGACCGGGGCGGAAGCCGCAGTCGAAACCGCTGTTGAGGCTGCCCGTGATGACAGTGCTGAGGCGGCGGGCGCGCCCGAGTTGGAGGTTTTCTATACCTTCACTTGGGCCCCGCGCAGCAGCAACCGTGGCCGACCACAGGGCCGGGGCAAGCCTCAGGGGAAGCCGCAGGGCAAGGCTGGCGCAGCCGGCGGCGGCAGACCGCGCGGCAAGAAACCCCAGGGTGACAAGCCGCAAGGGGAGCGCAAGCCGCAGGGCGCCAAGTCGTTCTCGGCGCGTCCGCCGAGAGCAGAGAAACCAATCGACCCGGACAACCCCTTCGCCGCCGCGCTGATGGGGCTGAAAACCGACAAGTAAGGCGCATGACTGCGCCTGAAATCGGGGCCGGGGCCAAGCTGAGGCTGGACAAATGGCTTGTCCATGCCCGGTTCTGCAAGACCCGCAGCGTGGCTGCGGCGCTGGTTGGCGCCGGTCATGTGCGGGTGAACGGGGCGCGGGTGCAAAAGCCCGCGCTGCCGGTGGGGCCGGGGGATGTCCTGACCCTGACCCAGCCGCGCGTGGTGCGTGTGCTGCGTGTCGAGGCGCCGGGTCTGCGGCGCGGTCCGGCGCGCGAGGCGCAAACGTTATATACGCAATTGAGCGAAACCCGCGACGACGCCCCGCCCAATCCCCGTTTCGAGGGAAAAGGACGCCCCAGCAAGCGGGCGCGGCGGGCGCTTGATCTTTCTCGCGGGGGCGGGACCGATTGACGCCTTGAAGATATGCGCGCGCTGCTCTAGCTAGAACTGCGAATGTTCAGACGGAAACCTGCCCATGACCTATGTTGTGATCGACAACTGCATCGCCTGCAAATACACCGACTGTGTCGAGGTTTGCCCCGTGGATTGTTTCTACGAGGGCGAGAACATGCTGGTTATCCATCCCGATGAATGCATCGATTGCGGCGTGTGCGAGCCTGAATGCCCCGCCGATGCCATCCGTCCGGATACCGAGCCGGGCATGGAGGCCTGGGTCGAGTTCAACCGCAAGTTTTCCGAGATGTGGCCGGTGATCATCACCAAGAAAGACCCGCTGCCTGACGCGGAAGAACGCGACGGCGAAACTGGCAAGCGGGACAAGTATTTCTCTGAGGCTCCCGGCGAGGGCGGCTAAGTGATTCGAGCCTGACTTTGCGTCGGGCGATTTAAAATGTGATGGCAAACCCTTGAGATGACGTGCATTTCAGGATTGCTGGTGGGCGTCCCCTTCCGGGGCGGGGTATTTTGTGCTATATATGATTAGCACAGTTTATTAGGAACGCCCGGATCCCCGATGAAAGCTCGCACTGGGGTGGTTTGATTTAATCCAAAATGCAGCGTGACGGGACATGACATATGGCCCGTGGCTGTATTTTTGTCGCCTGCCTGTCCGGACGATAACAAGGAAGACCTGAATGACCAAATCAAAGAAACTCGAATTCCGCCCGAACGAATACGTTGTCTACCCGTCCCATGGCGTCGGGCAGATCGTTTCGATCGAAGAGCAGGAAGTGGCCGGCATCAAGCTGGAGCTGTTCGTGATTTCTTTCGAAAAGGACAAGATGACTCTGCGGGTTCCGACCAACAAGGCGACCGAGGTGGGCATGCGCTCGCTCAGTTCGCCCGATGTGATCGACCAAGCCATGCGGACGCTGAAAGGCAAGGCCAAGGTCAAACGCGCCATGTGGTCGCGCCGCGCTCAGGAGTATGAACAAAAGATCAACTCTGGCGACCTGATCGCAATTGCCGAGGTGGTTCGCGACCTGCACCGCACCGATGACCAGCGCGAACAAAGCTATTCCGAGCGTCAGCTGTACGAAGCCGCGCTGGAACGTTTGACCCGGGAAGTGGCCGCTGTTTCCGGTGGTGACGAAATCTCGGCCGCCAAACAGGTGGATGACGTGCTGATGTCGCGCGCGGCCTGATCTGCGCAGCATCTGAGCGACCCTGACCATGTCAGTTTTGACCGCGCCCGCAATCCGGGCGCGGTTTTTCTTTGTGGTGCAGGAGGTTCGCGCTGTTTTCTCACCCAGTTTCACTTGCGGTCCAGCCCCGCTTTGCGGTTAGTTTGAGGCATGACTCAGGAAGCTGACACAGAAGAGACGACCAGCGGCCTGAAAACCCGCGTCAAACGTCTTTACAAGGGGGCAGAGCCGCGCTCGGTCCGGTTCCGCTATGGGCTGATCGTATTTGACGCGGTGAGCATTCTGTATTTCATCGTCACCGCGCCGATTTCCGTGTCGCTGACCGTGCATCTGATCAATGCGGTGATGGGCATCATGATCCTGCTGGATTTCTCGGCCCGGGTCTGGATCGAGCGCAATCGCAAACGGCTGTTTCTTCAAGTCCATACGCTGGCCGATATCGTGGTGATTGTGGTGCTGATTCTCGATCCGTTCCTGTCCCACAGCCTGGCCTTTCTGCGAATCTTGCGGGGGCTGCGGCTGATCCATTCCTATCACCTGCTGCGCGATCTGCGCCGGGATAGCCCGTTCTTTCGCGCGCGCGAGGATGCGGTGGTCGCGGCGGTGAACCTGACGGTGTTCCTGTTCGCCACCTCGTCGGCCGCCTATGTGTTGTTCTTCGACAAGCAACCGGGGATGGCGGCCTATATCGATGCGATCTATTTCACGGTTGCGGCGCTGACCACCACCGGCTTTGGCGACATCACGCTGCCGACTCCGCTGGGCAAGTTGTTCTCGATCTTCGTGATGGTGTTCGGCGTTGCGCTGTTCGTGCAACTGGCGCGCGCCCTGTTCCAGCCGCAAAAGGTGCGGTTCCAATGTCCGGAATGCGGGCTGTTGCGCCATGATCAGGACGCGGTGCATTGCAAGCATTGCGGCCATATCCTGAAGATCCCGACACCGGGGGCGGATTAGCGGGGGCGGATTAGGCCCCGCCGCTCAGCGACAGGAAGGCCAGCAGCGCCGCGATCTCGGCCAGTTGCTGCGACGCCCCCAGAATATCGCCGGTCTGCCCGCCCAGTTTGGCCCGCGCCAGCGCCCCCATGCCCAGCACCGCCAGCCCGGCCCAAAACGCCGCCGCGACGGCTGCGCCGCCGCTGAGGAGTGGCGCCACGACAAGCGCCAGCGCCGCCGCACTCAGGGCGGTGCCGCGTCCGGGACGGCCCACCGCATGGGACAACCCCTCGGCGCGGGCATGGGGCAGGGCGGCCATCAGGGCTGGCATTCCGGCGCGCGACAGCAGGGCGGCGGCCAGCACCGCGCCCCAGCTCTCAACGCTGATCAGGGCCGAAAGCGCCGCCCAGCGGAGCCCGGTGCACAGGATCAGCGCCAGCACGCCATAGCTGCCGATGCGGCTGTCCTTCATGATCTCCAGCCGCCGAACCCGCGTCATCCCGCCCCAAAGCCCATCCGCGCTGTCGGCAAGCCCGTCCTCATGCATGGCGCCGCTCAGCATCACCTGCGCGGCCAGCACCAACCCCGCAGCCACCGCAGGCGGCAGTCCGAGATGGATCGCAAACGCCCCCAGCGCGCAGGCGGGGGCGGCCACCGCGATCCCGGCCAGCGGAAAGGCCCAGCCCGCCTGTGCTTGCCGGGCAAAGGCCGCCTCCGGAAGCCGTGGCAATGGCAGCCGGGTCAGCAGGACCAGCGCCAGCGCGATATCGCGCCAGGGTCTGGCCAGAATGCAGCTTATTCGCATGGCGCCTTCCTTTCCGGGGTTGAGACGGGCGGTCACAGGTTTAAACACCGGGGTCAGACCCGATGCAACGAGAGTGGCACATGCTTCCGGAATTCAATGATCTAGACCAGTTTCGCGCGGTTTTGGCCGGCGCGCCCGAACCCGATACCGCCGCCCGTGCGGGGGCCGAGGCGCATAACAGTGCCTTGACCAAGCCGCCCGGCGCGCTGGGGCGGCTGGAGGATCTGGCGATCTGGTATGCCGGGTGGCGCGGGGAGGCGCGCCCGCAGATCGTCGCGCCGCAGGTGATCGTTTTTGCCGGCAACCACGGGGTGACCGCGCAGGGGATTTCGGCCTTTCCCGCCGATGTGACCGTGCAGATGGTGGCCAATTTCAAGGCTGGCGGTGCCGCGATCAACCAATTGGCGCGGGCGGCAGGCGCGCAGATGGATGTGGTCGCGCTGGAGCTGGACCGGCCCACCGCCGATTTCACTCAAGCCCCGGCCATGACCAAGGCCGAGCTTGTCACCGCCCTGCGCGCGGGCTGGGCCGCCGTCGACCGCGACGCCGATCTGTTGGTGGTGGGCGAAATGGGGATCGGCAACACCACCTCGGCCGCGGCGCTTTGCCAAGCACTTTATGGCGGCACGGCCGAGGAGTGGACCGGCCCCGGAACCGGGCTGGACGCGGCGGGCGTGGCGCATAAGGCGCGGATCGTCGAGCAGGCGGTGGCGCTGCATAAATCGCAGATCCATGATGGGCTGGACGCGCTGGCCTGTCTTGGCGGGCGCGAGATCGCGGCGATGGCGGGGGCGATCGCCGCAGCCCGGATGCGGCGTATCCCGGTGCTGCTGGACGGCTTCATCTGCTGCGCCGCCGCCGCCTGTCTGACCTCGGTGAACGCGCGCGCGCTGGATCATGCGCTGGCCGGTCATCAAAGCGCCGAGTTCGCCCATGCTGCGCTGCTGGCGCGGCTGGGGCTGGACCCGCTGCTGTCGCTGGGGATGCGGCTGGGCGAGGGATCAGGTGCCACGCTGGCGATCCCGGTGCTGCGCGGCGCGCTGGCCTGCCATTCCGGCATGGCGACCTTTGCCGAGGCTGGTATCAGCGGCGCCTAAGGCCGCGAGACGCCCAGTCTTGCCCGGCACTGTCCAAGACGGTGCCGGGGGGCTCAGGCGGATTTCTTCGCAGTCTCCTGCGCAAGCTCAAGCAGGGCGGCTTCCAACTCCTTTTCCAACTCGGTGGCGCGCTGGATATAGGCGGCATTTTCGCTTGCCGGGACGCCGGGATTCCAGACCTTGGCCAGTTCCTGAACGGTATAGCGGTCGTGGGTATAGAACATCTGTTCGGCCTGCGCCGCCTCGTATTCGCTGAGCCCGATATTCTCCAGCACATAGCGCCCGGCCCGCAGCGAGCTGTCGAACATCTCGCGGACGATGTCATTGGCCCCGGCGCGATACAGCTCAAACACATGATGCCGGTCATGGGCGCGGGCGACGATATGCAGGTCGGGCCGTTCGCGGCGGGCAAAAGCGACCAGCTTGACCACGCTTTCCGGATCATCCAGCGCCACCACCAGCACCCGCGCCTTGGCCAGCCCCGCCGCCTTGAGCAGTTCTGGCCGGGTCGGATCGCCGAGGAACCCCTTGACCCCGAATCGGCGCATCAACTGGATCGTCTCCATGTCGTGATCCAGCACGATGGTCTTGACCCCGCTGGCGCGCACCAGCCGGTTGACGATCTGGCCGAACCGGCCGATCCCGGCGATGATGACGGGGCCCTGTTCGTCGATCTTGTCCGCCTGATGTTTCGGCGCCACCTCTTTCATGCGTTTGGACAGCAGGTCATAGGCGATGAACAGCAGCGGCGTGATCAACATGGTCAGCGCCACCACCAGCAGCAGTTTTTCCGACAGTTGCTGCGGGATCACGTTCTGCTGGGTGGAAAAGGCCAGCAGCACAAAGCCGAATTCACCCGCCTGCGCCAGCCCGAGCGTGAACAACCAGTGATCGCGCCCCTTCAGATTGAACGCGCGCCCAACGAAGTAAAGCACGGTGCCCTTGGCCACGATCACCAACAGCGCCAGACCGATCAGGTCGAGCGGATCGGCAAGGAAGGCGCGGTAATTGATCCCGGCCCCCACGGTGATGAAGAACAGCCCCAGCAGCAGCCCCTTGAATGGTTCAAGGTCGCTTTCCAATTCATGGCGAAACTCGCTGTTGGCCAGAACCACACCGGCCAGAAACGCCCCCAGCGCCGGCGACAGCCCGACCAGCGTCATCAGGAACGAGATGCCGACCACGATGACCAGCGCCAGCGCGGTATACATCTCGCGCAGATGGGCGGCGTGAATATAGCGAAACACCGGCCGGGTCAGATAGATGCCGGACAGGATGATGGAGGCCACCACGCCAAGGGTGATCAGAGTCACCGCCCAGCCCGGCAGCCCCGCAACCAGAGACAGCCCGCCATGAGCGGCCCCGTGGGCGGCCTCTTCGGCGACGCGCTGGATCGAGCCGTCGCTGCCAAGAATGGCCTCCATCGGTGCAACCGCCAGCAGCGGCAACAGGGCCAGGATCGGGATCACCGCGATATCCTGCGTCAGCAACACCGAAAACATTGAGCGCCCGCCCCCGGTCTGCATCAGCCCCTTTTCCGACAGGGTCTGCAGCACGATGGCGGTCGAGGACAGCGACAGCGCCAGACCGACGGCGAGGCCCACTTCCCAGGTTTCGCCCGCCAGAATGGCCGCGGCCATCAAGGCCAGTGTGGAGAACAGCAGTTGCAGCCCGCCCAACCCGATCAGCCGGTGGCGCATGTCCCATAACGCGCGCGGTTCCAGTTCCAATCCGCTCAGGAACAACATCAGGACCACGCCAAACTCGGCGAAATGCTGCAAATCCTGGGTTTCTGAGCCCACCAGCCCCAGCACCGGCCCGATGATGATGCCAGCGGCCAGATAGCCGAGCACGGATCCCAGCCCCAAGCGCGCGGCAAGGGGCACGGCGATCACCGCCGCGGCCAGATAAATTGTGGCCTGGAACAGGAAGTTCTCCATTCAGTTGGTCCTTTTCGGGCGTCAGGTGGGCAACGGCGCGTCGCGTTTGAGCTGATCCATGACGATCTGGCTTTGCACGCGTGCGACAGCAGGATGGGGCAGGATGATCTCGTGAAGCAAGGTGTTGAGGGACGGCAGGTCGGCGCAATAGACCCGCAGCAGATAATCGGCCTCTCCGGTCATGGTCCAGGCGCTGATGATCTCGGACCGGGTGCGCACCAGCCGCGAGAAACTTTGCGCCTGTTCGGGGCCATGGGAATGCAGATGCACCTGAATGAACCCTTGCACCTGCAACCCGAGCTTCAGCGGGTCGAGCCGGGCGCAATAGCCGGTAATATAGCCTTCGGCCTCCAGCCGCTGGCGGCGGCGGCCCGCCTGACTCGGCGACAAGTTCAACAGATCGCCCAACTCCTGTGCGGTCAGGTGGGCGTCTTTTTGCAGCGCGTCCAGAAGGCGCGTATCGGCTTCATCCATCATATGCGGCATTTCCTTGGATACTGCCGAAGTAGTGCAGAAAACACGCACGTCTTCAATAGAATGCGCAAAATAATGCGCAAATACCGTGTTCATCATGCTGTATTTTAAGCGCCAACGAACCTGACAGCCCCCAGAAGGAGACGCGCTATGGGACCGTTCCCGCATAATGCCCCGAAAACGGTGATCAGCGCCGAGAACCCGGCCGGAACCGACGGGTTCGAATTCGTCGAATTCGCCCATCCCAATCCGCAAGAGTTGCGCGACCTGTTCACCGAAATGGGGTACGAGATGGTCGCCCGGCACAAGACAAAGCCGGGGGTCGAGCTGTGGCAGCAGGGCGACATTACGTACATTCTGAACGCCGAAACCGACAGTTTCGCCGCCCGCTTTGTGGCCGATCATGGCCCCTGCGCCCCGGCGATGGGCTGGCGCGTGGTGGATGCGCAGATCGCCTTTGATCACGCGGTCAAGATGGGGGCGGAGCCGTATGAGGGCGACGACAAGACGATGGACGTGCCCGCGATCAAGGGCATCGGCGGCAGCCTGATCTATTTCATCGACCAGTACTATGAAACCTCGCCCTATAACGCTGAGTTCGACTGGCTGAAACAGTCCAAGCCGGCGGGTGTGGGGTTCTACTACCTCGATCACCTGACCCACAATGTCTACAAGGGCAATATGGACAAGTGGTTCCAGTTCTATGGCAAGCTGTTCAACTTTCGCGAGATCCGCTTTTTCGACATCGCAGGCAAATATAGCGGCCTGTTGAGCCGCGCGCTGACCTCGCCCTGTGGCCGCATTCGCATCCCGATCAACGAGGATCGCGGCGAGAAGGGGCAGATCGTGGCCTATCTGAACAAGTACAAGGGCGAGGGCATCCAGCACATCGCCGTGGGCACCGAGAATATCTATGACTCCACCGATGCCATCGCGGCGCGCGGGATCAAGTTCATGCCAGCCCCGCCGGAAACCTATTATGAGCTGAGCCATGATCGCGTGACAGGCCATGACGAGCCGGTCGAGCGGATGAAGACGCATGGCATCCTGATTGACGGCGAGGGGGTCGTGGACGGCGGCGAGACCCGGATCCTGCTACAGATCTTCTCCAAAACGGTGATCGGGCCGATCTTTTTCGAGTTCATCCAGCGCAAGGGCGATGACGGCTTTGGCGAGGGCAATTTCAAGGCGCTGTTCGAATCAATCGAGCGCGAACAGATCGCGACCGGCGAGTTGAGTGCGGCTGACGCGACCGCCGCCGAGTAAACACGCTTAACGGGGGCTAGGGCGCTCCCGCACATGAAACGCGCCGCCGGGTGGACCCCTGCGGCGCGTTTTTCTTTATTGGTGACGTGTTTTACGCTGTGGCGATCAGGCGGCGTCAAGCGCCGCGATGATGGGCGAGAAATCCGCCGCCGTCAGGCTGGCGCCGCCCACAAGGGCCCCGTCCACATTGGGCACGGCAAAGATCTCGGCGGCATTGTTGCCCTTGACCGAGCCGCCATAGAGCAGCCGGACAGAGCGACCAACGCCGGGACCAAAGCGCGCCTCAAGCCGGGTACGCAGGAAATCATGCACTTCGCCGATCTGGGCCATGGTCGGGATCTTGCCGGTGCCGATGGCCCAGATCGGTTCATAGGCAATGACAAGATTTTCACCGGTGGCCAGATCGGGCACCGATTCCGACAGCTGCCCGCCGATGATGTCGAGCGTGTTGGCGGCCTCGCGCTGGGTCAGGGTCTCGCCGACGCAGATGATCGTGGAGAGCCCGGTTTCCATCGCCAGACGGGCCTTGGCGCGCACCTCGGCGCTGGTTTCGTGGTGATCGCTGCGCCGTTCTGAATGCCCCAGAATCACATAGCGCGCGCCTGCGTCGCGCAGCATCTCGGCGCTGGTATCGCCGGTATGGGCGCCAGAGGGGGCGCTGTGGCAATCCTGTCCGCCGATGGTGATGGCGGTTCCCGCCGTGCTTTGGGCGGCGCGGTGGATCAGGGGGGCCGGGGGGCAGATCAGGATTTCGCAACCGGGGGTCGGGTGGGCCTTGGCCAAGGCCTGCAAGGCGTCGAGCGAGGCGCTCGTGCCGTTCATCTTCCAGTTCCCCGCCGCCATTTTCTGCCGCATTCCCGACCCCCTGTGCTGTGTTCCGATCTGTCCTAGCATCGGGGGAGGGCGGAGACAATTGGACAGGCGCGCGTTCGCCCGTCAGGCCGGATGTCCCGCATCGCGCGGGCGCATCAAGGCATCGAAAATGGGCGGGCTGTCTCGTTTGGGATCTAGGCGTCGGCCCCAGAGTCGGCTTCAGAGTCTGCTTCAGAATCGGCGGGATCGGGCGAATCCTTGAACTTGATGGATTCGCCGCAGCCGCAGGCCTCGGAGACGTTGGGATTGTTGAATTTGAACCCGGCTTCCAGCAGGTTCACCTCATAATCGATCTGGGTTCCGAACAGGAACATCTGCGCCATCGGGGCGATCATCACCCGGGCTCCGTCCTGCTCGACCACCTCGTCATTGGGGTCGGTCGCGTCCACATAGGCCATGGTGTATTCCATGCCCGCGCAGCCGCCCTTTTTCACGCCGATGCGCAACCCGGCATGGCCGGCCTTGTCCATCAGTTTGGCGATCTGCGCCGCGGCGCTGGGGGTCATCGTGACGGCTTGCTTGCCGGGTATGCCAAACATGTGCGTCTCCTTCATGTTTAACCTAGTCGGCCCGGTGGCCGCTCTCAAGGGGGCAGGGCGAAAAGGGCAACCCGAAATTCGGGCCGCCCGTTCGCAGCGTTACATAAAGCCCAGCTCCAGCCGGGCTTCGTCGCTCATCATTTCCATGCCCCAGGGCGGTTCCCAGCTCAGTTCCACGTCCACCTGCTTGACGCCGGCGATCGGTTCGATCGCGTCCGCGACCCAACCGGGCATGTCACCGGCCACCGGGCAGCCCGGTGCGGTCAGCGTCATGATCACGCGAACCTCGCTCTGCTCGTTGATCTCAATCGTGTAGATCAGCCCGAGTTCGTAGATATTGACAGGGATTTCAGGGTCATAGACCGTCCGGCAGGCCTCGACGATCTGCTCGTAAAGCGGGTGATCGACGGTTGAGGGCGCGATCAGCGGTGCGCCTTCCAGCGGTTCGGGTGCATTGGTCATATGGGCCTCGGTGTCTTTTCCTGAGCAATTATATAGGGAATACTGCGCCGGGCGTCCAGAGGGCGCGATCTTAACCGGGGCGTTTGCGGCGCGGCACCGGTCCGGGGCGCACTCTCTGCTCGATCTCGTCATAAAGTTTGCCGACCAGATCCTTGCCGGTGGCGCGTTCGATTCCCTCGAACCCGGGCGAGGAGTTGACCTCCAGCACCTTGGGCCCGTCATCGCTGCGCAGCAGGTCGACACCGGCCATGTTCAACCCGAACGCCTTGGCGGCGCGCACGGCGGCCTCGCGCTCGGGCTTGGTGATGCGGGCAATGCTGGCCTGTCCGCCCTGATGCAGGTTGGAGCGGAAATCGCCATCCGCGCCGGTGCGCTTCATCGCCGCCACCACCTTGCCGCCGATCACCAGACAGCGCACATCCTCGCCCGCGGCCTCTTTGACGAAATGCTGGACAAGGAAGTTCGCCCGCAACCCGCGAAAGGCCGAGATCACGGATTCGGCGGCCTTGGTGGTTTCGGCCAGAACCACGCCCTTGCCCTGTGTGCTTTCCAGCAGCTTGACGATCAGCGGTGCACCGCCGACCAGCCCGATCAGATTGCTGGTGTCCTTGGGCGAGGCGGCAAAGGCCGTCGTCGGCATGCCGATCTTGTGTCGCGCCAGCACCTGATGCGCGTGCAGCTTGTCGCGGCTGGCGGTGATGCCGGCGCTGCCGTTGACGCAATAGGTGCCGATGGTTTCGAACTGGCGGATCACGGCGGTGCCGTAGGGGGTGATCGAGGCCCCGATGCGCGGGATCACCGCGTCATAGCGTGGCAGGCGCTGTCCGTCATAATGCACCTCGGGCGCCAGCGCGTTGATCGTCATGTAACAGCGCGTGGTATCGATTACCTCGACCGAATGGCCGCGCGCCTCGCCGGCTTCGACCAGACGGCGGGTGGAATAATTGTCCTCGCGGCTCATCACGGCGATGCGCAGGGCGCGCTTGGGGGCGGCCTGACGGACCCGTGCCGAGTGATAGACATCATGGCTCAGCTCGGGTTGCAGGTGCCGTTCTGTGGGCACGATC
Organism: Pseudodonghicola sp.; assembly: GCA_033791545.1. GTDB lineage: Bacteria > Pseudomonadota > Alphaproteobacteria > Rhodobacterales > Rhodobacteraceae > Antarcticimicrobium. The sequence continues at coordinate 57,422 of JASJGL010000062.1, forward strand.
GAGATATGATCCGTCAGCGCCTGTCGGCCCAGCAACATGCGGTTGGTCATGCCAGAGCGGTCGGTCAGGGTGATCTCGATCGGCCAGGACTGGCCCGCGACCTCCAGCGCTGTGGTGATGACATAGCGCAGCTCGGATTCACCGTTCGACGAGGTTACCTCGCGCCGGTCCGTGATCAGGGCCGAACAGGGGATCTCCAGATCGTTGCGGCCCGGGATCGGATGCACCGAAAAGCGGACCTTGGGCGCGGAGGAGGGGCCGAAAACCTCGATGTCATAGGCATGTAGCGCCGAAGTGCGCGCGCCGGTGTCGATCTTGGCGCTGATCGCGGGAAGACCCAGTTCGGGCAGTGAAATCCACTCCTCCCAACCAAAGGTCAGCGGGTTGGGGGTGTCGGGGGAATCGGTCATGGCGGCGGGCCCTTTGCTGTCCTGCGCTGAGACGCCTCCCTAGCGGTTTGTCGGGGCCGCGCAAGGGGGCATCTGGCGCTGCCTGTCCGGGGGCAGGGTCGCAGGTGTCACCGGGCGGGGTCAAGGGCGGCGGTCAAGGGCGGGGTGCGCCGGGCTGGGGCAGGGACAAAGTGATGGCCCGTGGCAATGCGGTCGGCACGAGAGCGGCGAGAGGGCGCGGGGCAAGATCCGCAAGCACCGGGGCCTTGCCAGCGCGGCGGCTTTGCCGCAAAACCGGCCGCAACACAGAAAGGCCCCGCACAGAAAGGCCCGGCGCGATGACGAAACGATTTTCCTTTCAGCTCAACGCCACCGACGGCAAGGCCCGCAGCGGTGTGATCGACACGCCCCGGGGCCAGATCCGCACACCGGCCTTCATGCCGGTGGGCACGGCGGCAACGGTCAAGGCGATGATGCCCGAAAGCGTGGCGGCGACCGGCGCCGACATTCTGCTGGGCAATACCTACCACCTGATGCTGCGCCCCAGCGCCGAGCGCATTGACCGGCTGGGCGGGCTGCACAAGTTCATGAACTGGTCCAAGCCGATCCTGACAGATTCGGGCGGCTTTCAGGTGATGAGCCTCGCCTCGCTGCGCAAGCTGACCGAAGAGGGGGTCACCTTCAAATCCCATGTCGACGGCTCGAAACACCATCTCAGCCCGGAACGCTCGATGGAGATCCAGCGGCTTTTGGGATCTGACATCGTGATGTGTTTCGACGAATGCCCGGCGCTGCCTGCCGAGCGCGACCGGATTGCCGAGTCGATGCGCCTGTCGATGCGTTGGGCCGAGCGGTCGCGCGAGGCTTTTGGCGACCGGCCCGGTTACGCGCTGTTCGGCATCCAGCAGGGCGGGCTGGAGCGTGACCTGCGCGCGGAAAGCGCCGAGGCGCTCAAGGCGATCGGTTTCGAGGGCTATGCCATCGGCGGGCTGGCGGTGGGCGAGGGGCAGGAGGCGATGTTCGATTGTCTCGATTATGCCCCCGACATGTTGCCGCAGGATCGCCCGCGCTACCTGATGGGGGTGGGCAAACCCGACGATATCGTCGGCGCGGTGGCGCGCGGAGTCGACATGATGGACTGCGTGCTGCCGTCGCGCTCGGGGCGCACCGGGCAGGTGTTCACCCGCCGGGGTGTGCTCAACATCAAGAACGCCCGCCATCAGGACGATCCGCGCCCGCTGGACGAGGACTGCACCTGCCCAGCGTGCCGCAACTATTCGCGCGCCTATCTGCACCACGTGTTCCGCAGCCACGAGATCATTTCCTCGATGCTGATGACATGGCACAACCTGCAATATTATCAGGATCTGATGCAGGCCATGCGCGACGCGATCTCCGAGGGGCGCTTTACCGCTTGGCAGGCCGCGTTCCATGCGCAGCGCGAACAGGGCGATATCGAGCCGTTGTGAGTTTGGGCCGGTCAGGGCACCCGCTTGCGCTCACCGGCAAACGGGCTGAGGCCCAGCCAACCCTGCATGCTGCGTCCAAGGGCGGGATCGCCGTCAAACATGATCTTGTCGGCGGCGTCCGACACCGTGGTCAGCCCCATCCAGATCGCGGTCATGGTGCGCAGATCGGTGGTCACATACAGGTCGACATCAAAGCCCGGCGGCGACTGGCACAGATCGACCGTGCCGTCGGCCTCGACCACCAGCCACCAGTCGCGTTTGGACGTCGCCAGCTCCGGATAGCAGACCTGAACCACGATGCGTCGGTCCGGCAGCGGGGCGGGGTTCAACCCGCGCCGCATGTCCCACATCAGCAGCGAGGGGTCGAGGTTTTCCAGCGAAGGGCGTGATTCGACCCAGCGCTGCCCCCAAAAGCCGAACGCCTCGATCACCGGGCGCAGCTCGCGCCCTGCCTCGGTCAGCCGATATTCCAGAATCTCGGGTTGGTCCGGCACCGGGTGGCGGGTGAGGATGCCGGCCTCTTCCAACTCGCGCAGGCGGCGTGACAGCAGGCTGGGCGACATCCGTGGCACCCCGCGGCGCAGCTCGTTGAACCGGGTCGATCCGGCGATCAGCTCGCGCAACAGCACCATCGTCCAGCGGGTGCACAGCACCTCTGCCGCCATCGCGACCGGGCAGAACTGCCGGTATCCTGTCTGGCTCATCCGCGCGCCCTCCTGCATCCGTCCGGCACAGAGCCGCCGGCACGTCCCGACTAGTACAGTTCCTGTACTATCACGGCGCGAGGGGGCTGGGTAGAATCGTTGCCATGGGACACCGGCGGCGTCTGGGCAGAGGGCTTACGCCGTGATGGTGCGACCAGGACCGGACCTCAGGAGGACGACAATGGAACGCAGTCTGTACGAACGCCTTGGCAGCGGTGCCGGGATCAAAGCCATCGTTACCGACGTGGTCGAGGCGCATATGAACAACCCGGTGATCCAGGCCCGGTTTCTGCCCTATCGCGACGATCCGGACAATCTGGCGGCCGTCTCGCAGCAGCTCAGCGACTTCCTCTGCGCCGGCAGCGGCGGGCCCGAGGTCTATTCCGGGCGCAGTATGTTGGAGACCCATCGCGGCATGAACATCAGCGCCGAGGAATATATGTCGGCGACCGACGACATCATGGCCACGCTGAGCGCGCATGACATTGACGAGGGCACGCGCAACGATGTGCTTGCCATCGCCTATGCGCTCAAGGGCGAGATTATTCGGGTGTGAGGGGGCGGGGCGCAGGAGGGCGCAATCCGCCCGGCTCAGAGCCCCAGCACCCAACGCGCCACCAGCCACATCGCGGCGGTGATCACCAGCGTCGCGATCAGGTTCAGCCAGATCCCGGCGCGGATCATGTCGCCCATGTGCAGCCCCTCATAGCCGAACACGATGGCGTTGGGGGGCGTGGCGACCGGCATCATGAAGGCCATGGACGAGGCCAGCGCCACGGGCACCATCAGCCATTCCACCGGCAATCCCATGCCGGTGGCGACCGCGCCGAGGATGGGTAGAAAGGTGGCGGTGACGGCGGTGTTCGAGGTCACTTCGGTGATCATCAGCGTGACCCCCGCCACCGCCAGCACCAGCACCCAGAGCGGCACCTCGGCCAGCCCGGCGAAGCCGCCGCCGATCCAGTCGGCAAGCCCGGTGCGATCGAACCCGGAGGCCAGCGCAAGCCCGCCGCCAAGCAGCAGCAGGATGCCCCACGGCACTGTGCTGGTGTGTCGCCAGTCCAGCAGACGCGCACCGGTTCCGTCGCCCGCAGGCAGGACAAAGACCGCGATTGCGGCAGCAATGGCAATGCCGGCATCGTCCAGCGGCAGGCCCAGCACACCGCGAAACATCCAGCCAAACGCAGCTAGGGCGAACACCCCGGCGACGCGGCGTTCGGGGCGACGCATCGGCCCCAGCGCGCGGCGCTCCTCAGCGATCACTGCTTCGGCCCCGGCCGCATCGAGATCGCCGAAATGGAACAGGGCGCGGGTCAGCAGCAGATAGCAGATCGCCAACATCACCACGGCCACCGGAACGCCGACCATCATCCAGCGGCCAAAGCCGAGCTCGATCCCGTAGCTGCTGCTCAGAACACTGGCCAGCAGCGCGTTGCCCGGTGTGCCGATCAGGGTGCCGACCCCGCCGATCGAGGCGGAATAGGCCACCGACAGCATCAGCGCCACGCCAAAGCGGCGCGCCGTCTCGCCATCAGGGGTGCGGGCACCGATCAGTTCGATCACCGGCAGGGCGACGGCGAACATCATCACCGTACTGGCGGTGTTGGAAATCCACATCGACAGCACCGCCGTGGCCAGCATGAAGCCCAGCAGAATGCGGTGCGGCGCGGCGCCCATCGCCGCCACGATGCGCAAGGCGATGCGCCGGTGCAGCCCGTGGCATTGCATCGCCGCCGCGATCATGAATCCGCCCAGAAAAAGAAAGATCAGCGGGTTGCCGTATTGCGCCGTCACCGTGGCGACCGGGGCAATTCCCAACCCAGACATCACCGGAATCGGCAGCAACGCCGTCGCGGGGAGCGGGGCGGCCTGTCCGATCCACCATATCACCATCCATGCAGTCAGCCCGGCCAGCCACCACGCCGGCAGCGTCATCCCCGCCGGGGCCGGCGACAGCCAGACCGCCAGCATCACCACTGGCCCGGCCAGCAATGCCAGCCGTCGCAGCCGCTGCGTCCGGTTTGGGTGTTTGGGGTGAAGCCTGTCGGCCATCTGTCGCGATCCCGTCCAACTCTGCTTATACCTGAACCTTATCCCTAGCAGTCCCCGCCTGAGCGAGCCAGAGGCGACAAAGGCGGGCCTGTCGGGGGCGTGATGAGGGCCAATGACAGCAATGCGCGCTTGAAACCCCGGGGTATGTGCCCCAGATTACTACTCCATAAGAGGAGACGCGTTGTGCTGCCTGATTCAGGGGCCGGGCGTCTTGCCAAGAATAAGGACCGAGCATGCAAGAGCCTCTCAATTCTTCCTATCCCGTGCTGCCGCTGCGTGACATCGTAGTGTTCCCCCACATGATCGTACCGCTTTTTGTGGGGCGGGAGAAATCTGTCCGGGCGCTGGAAGAGGTGATGGCCGACGACAAGCAAATCCTGCTGTCGAGCCAGATCGACCCGGCCGAGGACGACCCCGATATCGACGGCATTTACAAGGCCGGTGTGCTGGCCAATGTGCTGCAATTGCTGAAATTGCCCGATGGCACCGTCAAGGTGCTGGTCGAGGGTCAGGCGCGTGTGCGCATCACCGAATACCTGGAAAACGACTCCTTCTTTGAGGCGCGCGCCGAGTATCTGACTGAGATGCCGGGCGACGTGACCACGACCGAAGCGCTGCTGCGCACCGTGGTGGACGAGTTCGAGCGCTATGCAAAAGTGCGCAAGAACATCCCCGAAGAGGCGCTGACCGCGGTGGGTGAATCTGCCGATCCGACCAAGCTCGCCGATCTGATCGCAGGTCATCTGGGCATTGATGTGGATCGCAAGCAGGAGCTGTTGGAAACGCTGTCGATCTCCGAACGGCTGGAGAAGGTCTATGGCCTGATGCAGGGCGAGATGAGCGTTCTGCAAGTCGAGAAAAAGATCAAGACCCGGGTCAAGAGCCAGATGGAGAAGACCCAGCGCGAATATTATCTGAATGAGCAGATGAAGGCCATTCAGAAGGAGTTGGGCGACGGCGAAGAGGGCGAAGGCGAGATTGCCGAGCTGGAAACCCGCATCGCCGAAACCAAGCTGAGCAAAGAGGCCCGCGAAAAAGCCGAGGGCGAGCTGAAAAAGCTCAAGAACATGTCGCCCATGTCGGCCGAGGCCACCGTGGTGCGCAACTATCTCGACTGGATGCTGTCGATCCCGTGGGGAGTCAAATCCCGCGTGAAAAAGGATCTGACCCGCGCCGAGGAGATTCTCGATGCCGATCACTATGGTCTGAAAAAGGTCAAGGAACGGATCGTCGAATACCTCGCGGTGCAGCAGCGCTCGAAAAAACTCAAGGGCCCGATCATGTGCCTTGTCGGCCCTCCGGGCGTCGGCAAAACCTCGCTGGGCAAATCTGTGGCGCGGGCCACCGGGCGTGAATTCATCCGGATTTCTCTGGGTGGGGTGCGCGACGAGAGCGAGATTCGCGGTCACCGCCGGACCTATATCGGGTCGATGCCGGGCAAGATCATTCAGGCGCTGAAAAAGGCCAAGACCACCAATCCGCTGATCCTGCTCGACGAGATCGACAAGATGGGTCAGGATTTCCGTGGCGACCCGGCCAGCGCGATGCTGGAGGTGCTGGACCCGGAACAGAACTCGTCCTTCGTGGACCACTATCTTGAGGTGGAATACGATCTGTCGAACGTGATGTTCCTGACCACGTCCAACACCTATAACATGCCCGGGCCGTTGCTGGATCGGATGGAGATCATTCCGCTGTCCGGCTATACCGAGGATGAAAAGCACGAGATCGCCAAGGCGCACCTGATCCCGAAGCAGATCAAGAACCACGGGCTCAAGGCCAAGGAATTCACCCTCACAGACGATGCGCTGCGGGCGATTCTTCGCACCTATACCCGCGAGGCCGGGGTGCGGAACCTGGAACGCGAGATCGCCAAGATCTGCCGCAAGGCGCTGACCCGGATCATCCGGAAAGAAGCCGAAAGCGTTATCGTCACCGCCGACAACCTCGACGAGTTTCTGGGCGTACCCAAGTACCGCTTTGGCTTGGCCGAGAAAGAGGATCAGATCGGCGTTGTCACCGGGCTGGCGTATACCAGCGTCGGCGGCGAGTTGCTGTCGATCGAGGCGTTGCGGCTGCCGGGCAAGGGCCGGATGAAGACCACCGGCAAGCTGGGCGATGTGATGAAGGAATCGATCGAGGCGGCGGCGTCCTATGTCCGCTCGGTCAGTCCGCAGCTTGGCATCAAGCCGCCGCGCTTTGATCGCTGGGATATCCACGTCCACGTGCCCGATGGCGCCACCCCCAAGGACGGGCCCTCGGCGGGTCTGGCTATGGTGACGGCGATCGTCTCGGTGCTGACCAAGATCCCGGTGCGCAAGGATATCGCCATGACCGGCGAGGTCACTCTGCGCGGCAATGCGACCGCCATCGGCGGGCTCAAGGAGAAACTGCTCGCGGCCCTGCGCGGCGGCGTCAAGACGGTGCTGATCCCGCAGGAGAACGAAAAGGATCTGCCGGATATCCCCGACAACGTGAAAGAGGGGTTGGAGATCATCCCCGTCAGCCACGTCTCCGAGGTGCTGAAACTTGCGCTGGTGCGCGAGCCTGAGCCGGTGGATTGGGACGAGGCGGCCGAGGAAGAGGCCGCCGCAGCCCGCGCCGCCGCGATGCCCACCGGAGGTGGTGTCGGAGCGACCGCGCACTAAGGATTGCACAGTGACGCAGCGCGAAGCGGTTTATCGCGATAAGCGACATGGGCGGGCCTTCGGGTCCGCCCTTTTTCGTTGTGGGGTTCGTTGCGGGGTCTGATCGGGGCGCGGGGCTGGGGTGGTTTGCGGGCCATGGCCCAGCGTTGATCGCCGTGAGGGGGCGCAAATGAAAAGGCAGGCCAGTGGCCTGCCTTTTCCCCCAGGTGTTGCGCGGCGATGGTGGGGCCGCGCAGCGAAAGTCTGATCGCTTCCGTCTCAGCCCGCAGCGCGCGAAGCCGGCTGGAACCCAATATCGTGCGAGGCGACGAAACGCCCGTTCTCGGTTTTCACGATCTTGCCCTGACGCAGCAGCACCCCAAAGGCGCGCAGACCGTCTTCGCGGCTGAATTCGTCCTCGGCAACTTCGCGCGCCTTGTGGATCAGCTGCGGGCGGGTGAACTGGTCGCGGCCTTCGACGAATTGCATATAGGCTGCGGCGGCTTCCAGAAGCTCGGGCAGATCCTGCACCCCCATCTCGTCGGCAAAAGCGGCAAAGCCGTCGTCGATCCCCGTGGCGATGGGCTGTTCGACCGGGGCGGCGACGCGGCGCGGGTGCACCGGGCCAGTCGCCGCGGCGGCCAATTTGTCGACCCGCTGCTCGGCCACCAACTTGAGCGGCGCGGGCTTGCCTTGTTCGGCGGCCTCGGGACGCGGCCGGCGGCTGGCACCGGGGCGGGGGCGGCGCGGCTGAACCACGCGGGCAAGGTCTTCGCGATAGGCTGCGGCGTCGGGGTTGGTGTCGACGCTGCCACCGGCAGAGCGTTCCGCCTGGGTGGCGGCGACGGCGGCGCGCAGATGCGAATAGGTTTCGCGTGTGCTCGCGGCCTCGGGCGCATCCAGCTTTTCGTCGGCCGCTGCCATCAGGCGTGACAGGTCAGAGCCGTCGTCTTCGGTCGGGGTTTGCGCCGGATGTGTCGCATAGTCGATGTAGTCGTCGTCATCGTCGTCTTGATCGGCGTCGTCTTGGTCGGCGTCGTCTTGCGCGGTTTCTGCCACCGGGGCGGCGGTTTTGGCATTGGGGGCGGTGCCGCGCAGTTCGGCCTCGACCTCGGCCAGTTCGCGCATCAGCTCGTCCTCGTCCTCCTCGGGCAGGGTGCTGGGCGGCAGATCCACGCTGGGAACGATCGGGCGCGTGGCGACAACAGGCGCGGCCGGTGTCACTGCGGCCTCTTCTGCGGGGGCCTCATAGTCGTCGCGCTTGACGGTTGGCACATGCGGGCGGCGGCGGTTTGCGCCCCGGCCGCTGATCCCGGTCAAAATGTTGTGGCCGGGCTCCGAGAGGTCCTTGTCTTCCGGCAGGGACTCGAGGTCGGCGAACAGGGCGCTGTCGTCGTCGTTCGATGCGAATTCCGCGTCGCGGGCGGCGCGGGCTTGCAACTCGGCTTCGGCGCTTGCAGCGGCCTCGGCTTCGGCGGCCTTTTGTGCGCGGGCCATGCGACGGCGCAGCCGGGCGGCGCGGCGCGGATCAATCTCGTCAAGGCTGTCTTCATCCTGATCCTGAGCAACGGCCTCGGCGGGCTCTTCTTCCTGCTGGATCTCGTCTTCGACCTCGTCGTCAAAGTCATCTTCAACGTCATCTTCTGCAACGTCGTCTTCAGCCTCGGTCTCGAAGGCATAGTTGTCTTCCAGCTCGGCGTCGTCGTCCTCATACGCCTCATCTTCATAGGCGTCGTCTTCATACGTGCCGTCTTCAAGCGAGTCGTCCTCGAACGAGTCGGCCTCTTCGACGTTGTCCTCACTGGGAGCGGCGGCCAGGCTGTCTTCGAAATGTTCGTCTTCGCTATAGTCGAGCTCGACCGAAGCGGCGTCGTTGCGCGACACCACGGCGCGGATGCGGCGAAGCTTGGCGGCGATGCTGTCGGGGTCGGTGGCGACTTCGGGAACGACCAGTTCGGCTTCCAGAACCTCAGGCTCGACCGCGTCGTCCTCGTCCTCGACGTGATCGGCTTCGACCTGGATGTCGCTCTCGATCTCGTCGATCTCGGAGGCATCCTCCTCGTCTGCTTGCGTCTCGGCCTGTGTTTCGATCTCGGGCGCGTCGAGCACAGGGGTTTCCTGTTCCACGTCCTGTTCCACGTCCTGGGCCGGCTTCTGTACCGGTGCAGGTTCGGAGTGTGCTTCCGTCTCGGGCGTCGTCTGTAGGACGTCCTCGGCAACCGGCTGGACGTCTTCTGCCTGCGGGGCGGGGGCGGATACAGGTGCGTCTACAGGGGCAGGGGCCAATGCGGCACCGGTCAGGGCGGCGGGCGCCCCGGCCTGGGCGGTGCGCAGCACATAGCCAGATCCCTCGCGGCGTGCCTCGACATGGCGAGAGACCTCCCGCTCGGCGATGCGGGCAAGCATCTCGGTATCGGGCTGCGGCGGTTCGGCCCCGAAATATCGGTCATCCGAGGCGAGGTCGCGGAAATATTCCGCGATCGCCGTCATGGTATCGAATGAGTCTTCGAATCCTTCCAGCGTGCACGAAAACGTGCCGTAGGAAACGGTCAACACCTTGTTACTCTGTACCATAGGCTGCTCGTCCTTTTCAGTATTATTGGACTGACCTAACACCCGCCAGTGGACAAATTCGGCCCGAATCTGTGCCAATCACCGTATCATTTTGTGGCTAGATTGTGATCTGTTTCCAAAACGCCCATTAATGTCACCATGAATCAGCCAATTGTACAGTCCTCTCTCCCGGTTACCCTGATCGGCGGCGGCGCGCTCGGTGTCGACGATCTGGAAACAGCGCTGGCGCTTGCGCCGGCCCTGATTGCGGCCGATGGCGGGGCCGGGGCGGCGCTTGCGGCAGGATACATGCCCGAAGCGGTGTTTGGCGACTTTGATTCCCTCGCGCGGGTCGATCTGGACCGCATCCCGTCCGACCGGCTGTTTCCGATCCGGGAACAGATGAGCACGGATTTCGACAAGACCCTGCGCTCGATCTCGGCCCCGGTGATGCTGGCGGTGGGGTTTCTGGGGGCGCGGGTGGATCACCAGTTGGCGGCCTTCAACGTGCTGGTCCGCTATCCCGAGCAGCGCTGCATTCTGGTCGGCGCCAGCGAGGTTGTGTTTCATGCCCCGTCCAGCCTAACGCTGGATCTGGCGCCCGGGGCGGTCGTCTCGCTGTTTCCGATGCGGGCGGTGACCGGGCGCTCGCACGGGTTGGACTGGCCGATTGACGGGCTCGAGATGTCGCCGGACGGGCGCATCGGCACCTCGAACCGGGCGACGACCGGCGCGGTGCGGATCGAAACCGATGGTCCGGGCCTTTTGGTCATCGTGCCGCGCGATGCGCTGGCGGCGGTCACACGGGCGCTGACCCCGGGGGAAGTTCCCCCCGCGCCAGCGCCCGGGCCACGGCACGCTCGCGCATGACGATATAAAGGCCGGCGCTCACGGTGATGCAAATGCCGACGCCAGCCAGCCCGTCGGGCAGGTCGCGAAAGATCAGCCAGCCAAAGCCGGTGGCGACCGGGATCTCAAGATATTGCATCGGGGCCAGCGTTGCCGCCGGTGCAAAGCGCAGCGACCATGTCATCAGCAGATGCGCGCCGGTGCCGATACCGCCGATCGCGGCCAGCAGCACCCAGTCGTCGCCGCTGGGCATGGCAAGCGCAAGCGGCGCGATCCCGGCACGATCCCCGATCAGCACGACCGGCAGCAGAACCACCGTGGCCATCACACCGCTGATGGCCTGCAATCCGATCGGATCGGTGTCCTTGGCCAGTTGCCGGGTGACCAGAATGAACAACGCGAACAAGACCGCGACCCCCAGCGGAAACAGGGCGGGCCAACCGGCCTCGGCAAAACTGGGTTGAATCACCAGCATGGTGCCGCAAAACCCCACGGCGCAGGCGGCAAGCCGGCGCAGCCCAACCTCTTCCCCCAGCACGAGCTTGCCCAACAGCAGCATCAGAAAAGGCATGACAAAGGCGATGGCGATGGCATCCGCCAGCGGCAGGTATTTCAGCGCGGTGAACATGCAGGTGATGCCGCCGATATGCAGCCCGGTGCGCAGCGCGGTCAGCCACAGGATCCGCCCGCGCATTCGCCACAGCCGCCCGGTGGCGATCACCAGCGGAATCAGCAGCGCCGCCTGGATCGCAAAGCGCACCAGAACCAGTTGACCCAGCGACATGGTCGCGCCCAACAGCTTGGCCACGGCGTCGCCCAGCGGCGCGAGCAGGCAGAACCCCAGCATCAAAAGGATACCCAGAACGGGCCGGTCTTTGGTCATGCGCGCCACGCTAGGGAGCAACGCTTAACAGTGCAAGTAAGCAAAGGGGAGGGGCGAGGGGGGACCGTATCCGGTGCAGCACAATAAGATGGGGCATAAAGTGAGTAGGGCTGCGCCTGCCGGGGGGCAGGCAGGCGCAGCCCGGCAAGCCGCCGGGCGAAACCTTATCAAAGGAAGGTATCTAAATCGGCGCGCCGCTCAACAGTTCGGCACATTCACCGCCAAGCCGCCGAGCGAGGTCTCCTTGTATTTCTCGCTCATGTCTTCGCCGGTCTGGCGCATGGTCTCGATACAGGCGTCGAGCGGGACAAAGTGGCTGCCATCGCCGCGCAGGGCAAGGCTGGCCGCGCTCACCGCCTTGATCGCGCCGAGCCCGTTGCGCTCGATACAGGGCACCTGCACCAATCCTTTCACCGGATCGCAGGTCATGCCCAGATGATGCTCTAGCGCGATTTCGGCGGCGTTCTCGATCTGCTCGGGGGTTCCACCCATCACCGCGCAAAGCCCGGCGGCGGCCATGGCGGCGGCGCTGCCGACCTCGGCCTGACAGCCAGCCTCGGCGCCGGAGATCGAGGCGTTGTATTTTACCAGCCCACCAATCGCGGCGGCGGTGAGCAGAAACTCCTCGATCCGCGCGGCGCTGGCCCCGGGCACATGATCAAGCCAATAGCGGATCACCGCCGGCACCACCCCTGCCGCGCCATTGGTCGGCGCGGTCACCACCTGACCCCCGGCGGCGTTCTCTTCGTTCACCGCCAAAGCATAGACGGCGATCCAGTCGTTGATGGTGTGCGGTGCGGTCAGGTTCATGCCGTATTCCGCTTGCAGCGCGACATGGATGTCATGCGCCCGCCGCTTCAGGTTCAGCCCACCGGGCAGGATGCCGCGCGCCGCAAGCCCGCGTTCGATACAGGCGTTCATCACCTCCCAGATCCGGGCGCTGCCGCTGCTCAGCCGGGTGGGGCCGCCGCGCGATACCTCGTTGGTGCGTTTCAGGTCCGCAATGCTCTTGCCGTTTGCACGGGCCATTTCCAGCATTTCGAGCGCAGATTTGAACGGGTAGGGGACGGGCGGGCCTTGATCGGTGTCGCGCCCTTCGGCCAGTTCTTCCTCGGTGAGCACGAACCCACCGCCGATGGAGTAATAGACCTGTTGCAGGATCACGTCGCCTTGCGGGTCGGTCGCCATCAGGATCATGCCATTGGCATGCCCCGGCAGCGTGGTGTCATAGTCAAAGATCAGATCCTGTTTCGGATCGAAACGCAGATCGCCCAGATCGTCATGACGGATCACCTTGTCGGCGGTGATCGCGGCAAGCGCCGCCTCGGCCTTCTCCGCGTCATAGGTTTCGGGCACCACCCCGGCGAGCCCGAGAATGGTGGCGCGGTCGCTGGCATGGCCGACCCCGGTAAAGGCGAGCGAGCCATGCAGCGAGGCGCGCAGACCGGCAAACTCGAACGGTGAGGCGCGCATCAGGTCAAGAAACCGCGCGGCGGCAACCATTGGCCCCATCGTGTGCGACGAGGAGGGGCCAACGCCCACCTTGAACATGTCAAAGACGGAAAGAAACATCAGGTGGCTGATCCTTTGCGGTGGATGCCCCTGTCGTAATCGAGGCGGGCGGGCTTTGGCTGCACCAAAGCGACATTTCCGATCGGAAACAAGTCATCGCCGTCACCGATTGCACCGCGCGCGCGCCGGGGATAGCGTGCCGGCGATGAAACCCCCGGAGGCCCCATGCCCGACACGATGCCCGATGTGATGCCCGACACGATACTTGACACGCCGCACCTGTTCCGCCCCGTTTCCCTGCGTGGCATCGCCGCCCGCAACCGCGTGGTGATTTCGCCGATGTGCCAATATGCGGCGCATGAGGGGCATCTGGAGGACTGGCATCTGGTCAATCTTGGTCGCTTCGCCACGGGCGGCGCCGGGATCGTCTTTACCGAGGCGACGGCTGTACAGAAAGCGGGCCGTATTACCCATGGCTGTGCCGGTCTGTGGTGTGACAGCCAGATCATCGGCCATGCGCGGGTGGCGCAGTTTGCGCTGACCCATGGGGCGATTCCGGCGGTGCAACTGGGCCACGCCGGGCGCAAGTCGGGGATGCAGCGGCCCTGGTTCGGCAACGGGCCGTTGACTGACGCGGATATTGCCCGCGGCGACATGCCGTGGACCCCGGTTGGCCCATCGGAAATCCCGGTGGCCGAGGGCTGGCCAATGCCCCATGCGCTGAGCGAGGCTGAGATCGCCGAGCTGATCGAGGATTTCATCGCCGCCACCCGCCGGGCCTTGGCCGCAGGCTACAAGATCGTCGAGATCCACGGCGCGCATGGCTATCTGATCCATTCGTTTCTGTCGCCGCTGTCGAACCGGCGCAGCGACGCCTATGGCGGCGACCTTGAAGGGCGGATGCGGCTGGCGCTGGAGGTGGCGCGGGCCGTGCGCGCGACATGGCCTGAGGATCTGCCGGTGTTCTTCCGCACCTCTGCCGTCGATGGCGACCCCGAGGGCTGGACCTTGCCCGATACGGTGGAACTGGCAAAACGGCTCAAGGCACTGGGCGTCGATGTGATGGACTGTTCCTCCTCCGGGATCGCGGGGGCGGCGACCGCCAGCGGCGGTGGCAAGCGGCAACCGGGGTTTCAGGTGCCCTATGCCGAAACTGTGCGGCGCGAGGCACAGATGCCGACAATGGCGGTCGGGCTGATCACCCATCCGCAGCAGGCCGAGGAGATTTTGGCGGCGGGGCAGGCCGATCTGATCGCCATCGGGCGCGAGGCGCTGGTCGATCCGATGTGGGCGCTGCACGCCGCGCAGTCGCTGGGCCATGACACCGGCTACAGCACATGGCCGGCGCAATCGGGCTGGTGGCTGGCGGGGCGCGACAAGACCTCGGATTTCTATCAGCCGCAGCGCCCTTAACGGGGCGCGCGTAGCGCCGGCCGCGGGCCGGATGGGGCCGGGAGGGGGGCTGGATGGGGGAAGAATGGCGACGAATAGCCCTCGCAGAAGTGGGGCGCATTGCCTATAAGTCGCCTGACCCTGTGACAAAGAGGCTGCCATGACCGGAGAACTGTCCCCCATCGACAAGGCCAAATTCGTCGCCGCCCGGCGGGCTGCCGATTTCGTCGAAGACGGAATGCGCGTGGGCCTTGGCACCGGCAGCACCGCCGCATGGCTGGTGCGCTGTCTGGGCGAGATGGTGCGCGAGGATGGGCTGAAATTCAAAGGTGTTCCCACCTCCACCCGCACCGCGGACCTTGCCCGCGAGGTCGGCATCGAGGTGATCAGCCTCGACGAGGCGCGCTGGCTGGACCTGACCATCGACGGCGCGGATGAATTCGATGGGGATCTGAACCTGATCAAGGGCGGCGGCGGCGCGCTGTTGCAGGAAAAGATCGTTGCCACCGCTTCGGACCGGATGGTGGTGATCACCGATATCGGCAAACAGGTGGAAACGCTGGGCGCCTTCCCGTTGCCGGTCGAGGTGATCCCCTTTGGCTGGCAGACCACCCAGGCGCTGGTGGAAGAGACGCTGATCTCGATGGACGTGCTGGGGCGCGACGCGACGCTGCGGATGAATGGCGAGACGCCATTTGTCACCGACGAGGGCAATTTCATCCTTGATCTGCATTTGCACCGCATCGGCAATGCGCGCCAGCTGGCGCTGGTGCTGAACCAGATGCCGGGCGTGGTTGAAAACGGGCTGTTCATCGATATCTGTGACACCGTCGTGATCGGCTATGGCGATGGCCGGGTCGAAATGCGCGACATCAACGAGGGCACGATCGAACATGACAGGCTGGACTTTGTCGAAAGCGAGAACCTGTTCACCGATCTTTCTGACTGAGGACTGAATTTCATGAGCTTTGACTACGATCTATTCGTTATCGGTGGCGGTTCGGGCGGCGTGCGGGCCGCGCGTGTGGCGGCGGGAGATACCGGTGCCAAGGTCGCGCTGGCCGAAGAAGATCGCTATGGCGGCACCTGCGTGATCCGTGGCTGCGTGCCCAAGAAGCTGATGGTTTTCGCCAGCGAATACGCCGGTATGGTCGAGGACGCGCAAAGCTATGGCTGGAACATCGCGCCCGGCCGCTTTGACTGGACCGCGTTCCGGGGCAAGCTGGAGGCCGAGTTGGACCGGCTGGAAGGCATCTATCGCAACCTGTTGAAAAACGCCGGGGTGGACAGTTTCGATCAGCGCGCGCGGCTGGTCGATCCGCATACGGTGGAGCTTGCCGATGGCACCCGCAAGAGCGCCAAGCATATCCTGCTGGCGACCGGCGGGCGCCCGGTGAAACCCGATCTGCCGGGGGCCGATCTGGGCATCACCTCCAACGATATCTTCCACCTGCCGGAATTGCCAAAATCGATCCTGATCGTTGGCGGCGGCTATATCGCCTGCGAATTCGCCGGCATCCTCAACGGGCTCGGGGTCGAGGTCACGCAATTCTATCGCGGGGCGCAGATCCTGCGCGGGTTCGACGACGAGGCGCGCGGTCTGGTCAGCGAAGAGATGCGCCAGCGCGGCGTGGATCTGCATCTGGGGACCAATATCCTTGAGATGGCCCGCGACGGGGACGGCGGCATTCGTATCAAGGCCACCAACGGGACCGAGCGGGTGTTCGGTCAGGTGATGTTCGCCACCGGCCGCACCCCCAATGCCGACGATATGGGGCTGGAGGCGCTGGGCATCGCGCGCGGCCGCAAGGGCGAGGTCACGGTCGATGACTACAGCCAGACCACGGTGCCGTCGGTCTATGCGATTGGCGATGTGACTGACCGGGTCAATCTGACCCCGGTGGCGATCCGCGAGGGCATGGCCTTTGTCGAGACCGTGTTCAAGGGCAACCCGACGCCGGTGGATCATGACTTGATTCCGACAGCGATCTTTACCCAGCCCGAGATGGGCACCGTGGGGCTGAGCGAGGAAGCCGCCGCGGCGCAGGAGCCGATCGAGGTCTATTCCACCAGTTTCAAGCCGATGCAGCAAAGCTTTGCCGGTCGCTCGGACCGAGTGCTGATGAAGCTGGTGGTGAGCAAGGCCAGCCGCAAGGTGCTGGGCTGTCACATCGTCGCCCCCGGTGCGGGCGAGATGATCCAACTGGCCGGGATCGCGGTGAAGATGGGCGCGACGAAAGAGGATTTCGACCGGACCGTGGCGGTGCATCCGACCATGTCCGAGGAGCTAGTGACGATGAAAGTGCCGGTGCGCAGCGCTTGAATTGAGCGGCGGAGACCACAGGTTAAAGACAAGGCCGCGCAAGCGGCGTCAAAAGGGATAGATGAATGGCTGGCAATAGCGGTGGCCCATGGGGCAGCGGCGGGTCCTCCGGGGGCGGTGGCAACCGGGATGACAACGAAAATAAGGGCGGCGGCGGTGGTCGGCGGCCCGAGGGGGGCGGTGGACAGATCCCCGAGATCGACGAACTGATGAAAAAGGGTCAGGAGCAATTGCGCGTCCTGATGGGCGGACGCGGCGGCAAGGGCGGCGGCACCGGCGGTGGCTCGGGCGGCAGCGGTCGGCCGATTTTCACCAAGGGCACCGTCGGGCTGGGCGTGGTTGCGGCCGCGATCCTCTGGGGCATGGCAAGCTTTTATACCGTGAAACCGGAAGAGCAGTCCGTCGAGCTGTTTCTGGGCAAATTCTACGGCATCGGTCAGCCGGGTCTGAACTTTGCCCCTTGGCCGGTTGTCACGGCCGAGGTGATCCCGGTCACCACCGAACAACGTGAGGACATTGGCGTCGGGCGCGTCAAGGATGCCGGTCTGATGCTGACCGGTGACGAGAACGTGGTCGACATCGACTTCCAGGTGGTCTGGAACATCAACGATCCGGCAAAATTCCTGTTCAATCTGCGCGACGCGCAAGCCACGATTCGGGCCGTGTCGGAATCGGCCATGCGCGAGATCATCGCGCAAACCGATCTGGCGCCGATCCTGAACCGGGACCGCGGCATGATCGCCGACCGTCTGCTTGATCTGATCCAGTCCGCTTTGGACAGCTATGACAGCGGCGTGAACATCGTGCGGGTGAACTTTGACAAGGCCGATCCGCCGGAACAGGTGATCGATGCCTTCCGCGAGGTGCAAGCCGCCGAGCAGGAACGCGACCGGTTGCAGAACGTTGCTGATGCCTATTCCAACCGGGCGCTGGCCGAGGCGCGCGGCGAGGCGGCGCAGATACTGGAAGAAGCCGAAGGCTATCGTGCCAGTGTCGTCAACGAGGCCGAGGGTGAGGCCAGCCGGTTCTCTGCCGTTTTGGAAGAATACTCCAAGGCCCCCGAGGTGACGCGCAAGCGGCTGTATCTTGAGACCATGGAAGAAGTTCTGGGCGGAATCGACAAGATCATCATCGATGAAAGCGTCGCCGGGTCCGGTCAGGGCGTAGTGCCTTACCTGCCTTTGAATGAATTGCGCCGAAGCGGCGATGGGGAGAGCAAGTGATGCGGAAATCAGCCTTCATCCTACCCGCTATCGTGGTTGTGGCGGCCGTGGCCTTGTCTTCGATGTATATCGTGGACGAACGTGAAAAGGCGCTGGTGCTGCAGTTTGGACGCGTTGTCGCGGTCAAGGAAGACCCCGGTCTGGCGTTCAAGATTCCTTTGATTCAGCAGGTCGTGACATACGATGACCGCATCCTCAGCCGGGATGTGCAGCCGTTGGAAGTGACGCCGCTGGATGATCGCCGGTTGGTGGTCGATGCCTTTGCGCGTTATCGCATCGCGGATGTGACCCGCTTCCGTCAGGCCGTCGGTGCTGGCGGTGTCGGGGCGGCGGAAACCCGGCTCGATTCGATCCTGCGCTCGCAAACGCGTGAAATTCTGGGCTCGGTGAGCTCGGGCGACATCCTCAGTTCGGATCGCGCAGCGCTGATGCTGCAGATCCGGGACGGTGCGATCGGCGAGGCGCGGGGGCTTGGGGTCGATATCATCGATGTGCGTCTGAAATCGACCGAGTTGCCGTCGCAGAACCTTTCGGCCACCTTTGACCGGATGCGGGCTGAGCGTGAACGCGAGGCCACCGATGAACGGGCCCGTGGGAACGAGGCGGCACAGCGTGTGCGTGCCCAGGCCGACCGTACCGTGGTCGAACTGGTCTCGGACGCCAAGCGCCAAGCCGAGATCATTCGCGGTGAGTCCGATGCCAAGCGCAACGCCATCTTTGCCGAGGCGTTCGGTCGTGATCCGGAATTCTTTGAATTCTATCGCTCGCTGACCGCCTATACGCGGGCGCTGAAGGGGGGGAATTCGACCATGGTGATGACGCCTAACTCGGAATTCTTCAACTACCTCAAATCTGCTGAGGGCGCCGGCAAGAGCGCGATTTCCTCGCAGCCCGCGCAGCACACCCAACAGGTGATGCCGGGCGTCGCGTCGGAGTGATCGCAACCGTCTTTCTGGCCCTTGGGCTGGTCTTGATCGTGGAGGGGCTGGCCTGGGGGCTGGCCCCTTCGCTTATCGAACAGTTGCTGGAGATGCTGCGTGCGCTGTCCCTGCCCGCACGGCGCCAGATCAGCGCACTGGCGCTGGTTGCCGGTTTGATCCTGCTCTGGATCGCGCATCAGTTGGGGGCAGGGCAGGTGGCGTTCTGAGGCGCATTGGCCCGGCCCGAATGCGGTCCGCACGGATCTCCCCCCAACGACCTTCTAATTGGACAGGAAAACCTGCCTTCTTTTCGGACGGGAAAACCCCGCGCGGTTCTGGATGTCTGCGCCGTCTAGCTTTCACACTGTCCGGGGACTAGGGTCAGACAGGTAAACAGGCGAGAGGGCGACCCCATGACTGAGAGCGATCCCACCGACGTGAACACTGATATCACTACCGGCATTGAACCCGAAACTGACGCCGGGGCAAAGGGGGCCACTCCGGGCCGAACGGCCCCCGACGTGGCACCGCAGACCGCGCCGGTTGAACCCTATCTGGGGCAGGGCGCCGAGCCGTCCATGGGCGAGCCCGACCTGCGCAAGAAAGAGCTGATCGCTGCGGTGCTGGAGCGCTGTGAGGTCAAGAGACGCGAGGCCAAGCCGGTGATCGAGGCGATGCTTGCGGTTCTGGGCGAGGCGCTGGCCAATGGTCGCGGCTTGAATCTGGAACCTCTGGGCAAGCTCCGCATCAACCGGAGTGAGGAAAAGCGGGGGCGCCGTATCGTGGTCTGCAAGCTGCGCCAAGGTCTCGATGTGCCTGCTTTGGACGACACGGACGACTCGGACGAGCTGGACGAACAATAGAATCGGATCGCTCGATCCGGGCCGGGTACATATTCTGTCGAACAGGGGCTTGCACGCAGCGGCAAGCTTCTGTAAATCCCCGTCGCACGGGTGATTAGCTCAGTGGTAGAGCGCTTCGTTCACATCGAAGATGTCAGGAGTTCAAATCTCTTATCACCCACCACGCCTCCGCTCTTTCAAGTCTATGGGGCATTGGGGCACCGGCGTGTCGGATGTGAGTAAGCCGACCCCGAAAGACGCAACCCAGAGTTAAGTCACCGGACGGACGCAGGCGGCCTAGGCAGCCCTGTTCCGTTGCCCCGGCATGGGGAGGCGTCGAACGTCTGGGGGGCACCAGCGATCCGACTGAAATTCATGTGGCTGAGACCGCTTGTGCGAGGTGTATCTGCCGGTGGCGCTGTATCTCTGGGCGCACCCGCGAAATTGACCCTGATACAGCCCTTGCGCAAGGCCGGAAGCTTCGGTAAACGCTGCCGGCAAGGGTGATTAGCTCAGTTGGTAGAGCGCTTCGTTTACACCGAAGATGTCGGGAGTTCGAGCCTCTCATCACCCACCATCCTTTCTGACCTCGGTCTGCAAATCTGAAGCTCACGCGGGCTCGCTGACCCTGAGACCGCTTCAACTGCGCCTGTGTGAAGGCCTCTGTCTGCGGCCACGGTCCAGGCAAGCGGCCGCGGCGGAGGCTGAAATACGAGCCGCCCGCGGCGCCTTGGCACAACTGTTGAAACCTCGCGGCCAGCGTCGGTTTTTCATGCGAGACAACAGGATGAGCGCGCTACAGGCTCCGGATTTTCGGTTTATTGAAATGTCCGCCGTGGGGAACTTCAGCCGTATCAGCGTTTTTCCGCCGCAACCTAAAGTAGATTTTCTGATTCAAGAATTCTCTAAAGGGCTGTTGGAACAGGCGAGGCGCAGGAATTTGACCTGTGCTCCTCTTTTGTTGAGGGTTCTTCTCGGGCCGATTTCCGGTCAAACTTTCCGGTTTGAGACGCCGCTTTTCCCTATGGGTCTGCTTCAACATCACACATGGTGAGAGGCGCGCGGCACATGCCTGCCGCGACTGGACGCCGTCGTCGTTTCGGGGCAGTTTGAAAACATGTCTATTTGATGGATTTTCAAGGGATTTCCCACGGCATCAGCAGGAATCGGCTGAATTTTGCTCATGCAAGTCTCAGTTGATCAACCTGAAATGTCAGCTATGTTTCCGGCTTGGTTCTGACCCGTGGGCGGTCAGACATTATGGGTAGGTGACGTGCGGAATTTGAAAACGACCAACATATTTTACGGCCTGGCCGCTTGTGTGGCACTTGCTCTTTTTTACTTTTGGCTTGAATCCAGCAGATACAAAAGCTTCGTAGACACTGAACGGCGCGAGGCGAAATTGTTCGCCGAAGATCTGAGCGAAAACCTCGAACATGCGCTGTTCGACTTTGAACTGCGGGCGAGGGGGCTGACCACCGCGATCGAGCTGAGCGGTGATATCGGTCAGGATCGATTTTCCCATCTTGCGGAACGGTTCAAGGAACTGGATTCGTCGATCGTGAATCTTGCCGTCGTCGACCACGGGATCATCAAACTCGTACATCCGTTTGAACAGAACCGTGCCCTGATCGGGTACAACCTGCGCAACGACGAAAAGCAGTGGCCTGCTGTGGCGCGGACCTACCAGACGGGGCAGGTCACCATGCAGGGGCCTATCCAGCTTTTGCAGGACAAACGCGGGATGTTGATACGGACCCCGGTGATGGCATATGGGGCGAGCGCGTCGCATTTCGGGATCACAAAAATCGTTACAGTCGCCATCGATGCGGACGCCATTTTCCAAGAGGTTTTAGGGCCGAGTCCGAAGCCAAATGAACGGGCCTCAGGGTATCAGGTTGCGCTGTATCAGGTTGCGCTGACGAGCACGCAAGCCGGCGGCGTTATCGTGGGAAACAGCGCGGTCTTTGAGCATGATCCCTTGATCGTAAACTTTTCCGTGCCGGGAACCGAATTGAAACTGGCCGTAGTGCCCAATGCAGGTTGGACGAGCGGGTATAGGATTGCTTGGCTGACCGACCTTGGGCTTCTGTTTATTGTCCTCACCGCTTTGTATGTGACCTATGTGTTGCGTCGGCAACGCGCCGAACACAACAAGGTGCAGCTTCAACTCAACACGGCAATAAAGACGCTCCCCGATGGGTTCGTGCTTTATGATTCCGAGGATCGGCTGGTCGTTTGCAACGAGAAATACAAAGAAATCTACGAAAAGAGCGCAGACGCACTGGTGCCCGGGACGCGCCATGAAGATCTTTTGCGGGCTGGACTGAAAGTCGAGCAATACGCTGAAGCCATCGGCCGCGAGGACGAGTGGCTCGCCCAGCGATTGGCGTCTCATAAAGCTGCCAATTCGACGATAGAACAGCAATTGAGCGATGGCAGATGGCTGCGCATCTTTGAGCGCGAGACGCCGGACGGTGGCCGGGTCGGTGTCTGGGTGGATATCACTGAATCAAAGCGACACCGGGACGAACTGGAAGCTTCGAATGCCAGCCTGCGCCACGCCCTTGCCCAACGTGACATTGCCGAACAGCGCTTTTCCAATGTGGCGATGCTGAGCAAGGACTGGGTTTGGGAAGCGGACAAGGATTTACGCTTCACCTTTTTCTCGAACAGCATCCAAAAGAAAACGGCCGAGTATTTGGTCGGAAAAACCCGGCGAGAAGCCTATGAGGGTTTCCCGGACGTCTTGGAGAACGCGGATTTCAAGCGGCTTGAAGAAAAGGAACGGGCGCGGGAACCGTTCCGGGATGTGATATATCAGGCCATTGGTGCAACCAGGGACGACAAGTGGATTCGCACCAGTGGGGATCCGATCTTTGACAAGAATGGAGAATTTTCAGGCTATCGCGGTGTCAGCGCTGACATCTCAGATGTTTACAACGCCCTGCGCGAGGCCGAGGCGGCGAATGCTGCAAAGACCGAATTTCTGAACGTGATGAGTCACGAGTTGCGCACACCCCTCACGGTCGTCCTTGGTTTCAATGCCCTATTGGCGAAACCCGAGATATTGCCATCGGTAAGGGCCCTTGATGCCGGGCTCAAGGATGGCAGCATGACGGCGGAAAACGTGGGGCCGCAGGTTGATCTGGTCAAGCAAGAGATCGCGAAATATGCGAAGAAAATGGAGACTGCCGGAAAGCATCTTCTAAATCTGATCAACGATATTCTTGACCTTGCCAGGATCGATGCCGGAAAACTACAGATCGATCTGGATGAGGTTGCTCTTGATCCTGTGATTGCCTCGGTGGCCGATCAATTGTCGGAAACGGCAAGGCAGAAATCACTGGAACTGAGGGTTGAGGCAGGCGGCGACGTTGTTGTTGCCGACGAGTTGCGCTTGCGTCAGATCCTGATCAATCTTGTGGGAAATGCATTGAAGTTCACTGAGCGCGGTCATGTGTCAATTCGCACGGAACCACAGGGCGACAACGTCGCCATCCATGTGGAGGACAGTGGCCGCGGCATTCCGAGAGAGAAGTGGGACTCCATTTTTGGAAAATTCGATCAGGTTGATCCGTCGTCTACGCGGGAAAAGGGCGGCACCGGCCTTGGGCTGTCGATCACGCGGCAATTGATCGAATTGCAGGGGGGGACAGTGTCGGTTGAAAGTGAAGTTGGTGTTGGAAGCACCTTTACCTTCACTTTGCCTGCCGCGACCTCTGATGCCGCAAACCGCCTCAGTTCATGACGGTCCTATCTTCCCGATCCCTGTGGCGACCACGCGGGTCGTTTCGGGTTTGACGTGAACGGAAACGCCACGCTCCATCAACAGGGGCGTGGCGTACCGGCTTGGGACAAGCCTGAAGTAACGGGTCTCGGCGTCCTAGGCGAGGGTCGCAGCGAGGGACAGCGTCAGAGTGATGTGAACTGCAAAAGCGGCGGATCAACCGGCCGCACCGTCCCCCTGCAACCGCTGCGACAGGCGCATCTTGATCTCGGTGGGCTCTTCGCTGATCGCCTGCACCATCTGCTCAAGCCGGCTTTGCGCGCCATGCAGTTGATCGAGCAGCGACATGATGATGACCAGCGCATCCTCGTTCACTTCGAAATCGTCCGTCAACTCGCACAGCAGCGTGATCCGGCGCACATCCAACATGTGATAGCGCGGCCCCTCGGATGTGATCACGGGGGTTACGATGCACAAACGCTCGAAAAGGCTCAGGCGTTCGGCGGTCAGGGCGGTGACCGTCGCGATCACCTGCTCTGGGGCGTAGGCATGGGTCATGATGTCTCCTTTCCAGCGCGGGGATTATAGGTGTGATCTACCCGCCAGCTTTCCATGAAGTGTTTCAATTCGTCGTCGATCTTTGGCGGGCTGACAATGCGCAGCGTCACCCGCTGATCCCCTTTGCCAGAGCGCCCCTTGACCCCACGTCCCTTGAGCCGCAGCACCTGTCCGGAACTCGCACCGGGCGGCACCGTCAGGTTCACGGCGCCGGTCACTGTGGGAACGGGAACTTTGCCGCCCAGGATCGCCTCGTCTATCGAGATCGGCAGGGTGACCAGAATGTCGTCACCCTCGCGCTCAAAATCGGGATTCGGGGTTACATCAAGCGTGATGTAGGCGTCGCCGGGGCGACCTGCGCCAAAGCCTGGTTCCCCCTTGCCGCGCAGACGCAGGGTTTGCCCGTCGTGGGCGCCTTCGGGGATCGTGACCTCAAGCGCGCTTCCGTCTGGCAGGGTGATCCGGGTTTTGCTCCCCCGTGCGGCATCTAGAAAAGGTACCGCAAGGCGATATCGGGTATCCTGCCCCGGCCAGTCGCCGGGCGGGGTGCGGCCAAAACCATCACCACTGCCGCCCCGGCTGCGGGCGAAGTTGGCAAAGAAATCTTCCGCGTTTACCCCCTCGCCGAACGGATTTCCTCCGGAGGAGGTGCGGCCTTGCGTATAGGGGTTCTCTGGCCGGCGCGCCTCGTCGCGATAATAGCCGCGCGGCGCCTGTTCCGCGCCGGTGGCATCGATCTCTCCGGCATCAAAGCGACGGCGCTGTTCGGGATCCTTGAGCAGGTCATAGGCCTGTCCCGCAACCTTGAATCGCGCCTCGGCCGCGGGATCGTCGGGGTTCAGGTCGGGGTGGTTGGTGCGCGCAATCTTGCGATAGGCTTTCTTAATCTCGTCTGGGGTGGCGTCCTTGGACAGGCCCAGAGCGGCATAGGGATCTTGTGTCATTATTCGCTCCGCATCTGGTGAACAATTTATCGTTGCTGATACCGATTACAACGTCGCGCGACCATTGGAAAATTCTGGAAAGAGTCGCAGGGGCGATGTCCTACCCTTTCATGTTCTGACGGCCTCCTCCAGCGCGATCCCTGCGATGATCGCCCGACCCGTGGCCAGGCGCGCCTCTGGCGGGAGTATTTGCAGCCAGAAAAAGCACGGATATCGACGCGTCGATTTCGCGGATGAGCGTGGGCGGGAGGCTTGGCGGGAGGCTTAAGTGTGGCTGCGGTTCGCTCCGTTCGCGCGGTGCCGTCCCCGGGGATGGAAAAATCCTGCATAAATCCGCAAACCCTGCTTGACGGGGCAGGGAGGTGGCCATAATACACCCCAACGCCCGGCACACCCGGGCGGGCAGTGAGCGGTTGTAGCTCAGTTGGTTAGAGTACCGGCCTGTCACGCCGGGGGTCGCGGGTTCGAGTCCCGTCAACCGCGCCATCGCTGCCAACCCCGGTTCGGGGGTTATCGAACCGACGACGAAAATATATGCGCGGTTGTAGCTCAGTTGGTTAGAGTACCGGCCTGTCACGCCGGGGGTCGCGGGTTCGAGTCCCGTCAACCGCGCCATTTTCGTCTTAAGGAGTTAGCTTGAAATGGGCGGTCTTCTTGACCGGGTGTCTTGGGAGTTGGCCTTCCTGCTGGCGGTCACGCTGGGGCTGGCGCCGTTTCTGCCAGAGCCGCATATCCTGCAAAAGCTGCTTATGCTGGCCGACGGTTCGCTTGTGCGCCCGATGGATTTCCTTGATCTTGCGCTGCATGGCGCGCCATGGCTGCTGTTGCTGGCCAAGGCGGGGCGGGCTTGGAGGTTGCGCATCGCGGCCTCAGATCTCTCTTAACGGGACGGTTAACGGTACGGCGGGCCCGTTTGCGGCGTATGTGCCGTATGGTACTGAATAGACTTGACATATTCTGGCCGCATTCGCAATTTATCCTTAATTCTGGGTTGGTTCATTCTATGGGCCGGTCGGGAGGATTCAGCGGGTGAGGTGTTCAGATTTTTGGCGAACGGTTCAAAACGCGGCGTGTGACATCTGATATGGCGCGCCTTATGGGGTTGTTTCTGCGGGACGATCTGGCGCGCAGGATGTCGATCGTGATGCTCTGCGCCACTCTGGCCATCATCGCGATCTTTTATGTCTCGGGGTTCTGGGACGCGCAGTCGCGGATCGCCCATGCCTTCCACCGCAATCTCGGGCTCGGCTGGGATGAGGGCCTCGCGGAAAGCTTCAATCACGGTATGGCCTTTGTGGCCGCCTTCCTGCTGCTGCTCTGCTATTTGCAGACGCGGGGGCGGGTCTTTGTGTTTCTGACCGCGCTCTATGCCTATATCTGGGTCGATGACTCCGCGCAGTACCATGAACGCGTAGGGGAGAAGCTGGGCGAGGCACTGCAGATCCCCGAGATGTTTGGCATTGGCCGACAGCAATATGGCGAATTTCTGGCCTGGGCCTTTGCGGGCGGGGTTTTGTTTCTGTTGCTGCTGTGGGCTTGGCGGCGGCGTCGCCCGGGCGATGCCGGGATCCTGTTGTCGTTCTTTCTGTGTTTTGTCCTGCTGGTCGTTTGTGGCATCTTCGTCGACACGCTGCACGGGCTTGTGCCGGGGCGGTTTGACGAGATCATGCAGGTGTTCGAGGATGGCGGAGAAATGGTTGCGGTCACACTTGGCGCCGCGCTGTCCCTTGGCGTTTCGCGCAATCTTGCAGCCTATTATGCCGGCGCGGCCGAGGCAGAGGAGCGGGCCCCCTGCACGGATAGGGGCGCGCGGATAGGGGGGGCGGCCCGCCCCTGAGGTCCGTTTCCGGGCCAGAGGGACGCGCCGCCGTCGTCCGGGCGTCTTAGCCCGCCTTTGTCAGCGCCTCCAGCACCCGCGCCCAGCTGCGAATGCCCTTGTGAAAGCTTTTCACGTCGTATTTCTCGTTCGGGCTGTGGATCGCGTCGTCATCATTGGCAAACCCGATCAGCATCGCGTCCATGTCGAGCACCGATTTGAAGAACCCGGCGATCGGGATCGATCCGCCCATGCCGGTGAACACCGCCTCGCGCTCCCATTCGTCCGAGAGCGCGCCGCGCGCGGCCTCGAATTCCGGGCGTTCAATGTTCATCACAGGCGCGGGCGAGCCTTCCAGATCCTGATCCCAGCTGACTTTGGCGTCGGTGGAGAGATGGTCCTCCACATGTTTGCGGATCCGGCTGCGCAGCGCGTCGGGGTCCATGTCGCCCACCAGCCGGCAGGTGATCTTGCAATGCGCCTGGCTCGGGATCACGGTCTTGGACCCGGCCCCGGTATAGCCGCCCCACATGCCGTTCACTTCCAGCGTCGGGCGCGCCCATTGCTGTTCCAGCGTGGAATAGCCGGTTTCGCCATGTGGCATGCTGTAGCCCACGGAATGCAGGTAGTCCGCCTCGTCAAACCCGCAGGTCTGCCACTGGCGCAGCTGCTCGGCGGGCACCTCGTGCACACCTTCATAGAACCCCTCGACCGTGACCTTGCCGGTTTCGTCGTCATAGAACGAGGCGACGATGCGGGCCATCTCGCGCAGCGGGTTGAGGCCGGGGCCGCCATAGTGACCGGAGTGCAGGTCGATGCGCGGGCCGGTGATGGTGAACTCGTCCTTCAACATGCCGCGCAGTTGCGAGGCGATCGAGGGCACGCCGCGCGATACCATCGAAGTGTCACAGATCAACGCCAGATCCGCCTTCAGCTCCTTTGCGTTGGCCTCCATGAACGGGACCAGCGACGGCGACCCGGATTCTTCCTCGCCCTCGAAGAAAAAGGTGATCCGGCAGGGCAGGGCACCGTGGATCTCTTTCCACGCGCGGCAGGCTTCGACAAAGGTCATCAACTGGCCCTTGTCATCGCTCGCGCCGCGGCCGCGGATCACCGGGCCATTCGCGGTGTCTTCGATCTTCGGCTCGAACGGCGGGGCGGTCCACAGATCCAGCGGATCGACCGGCTGCACGTCGTAGTGGCCATAAAACAGCAAATGCGGCGCGTCGCTGTCGGGATCGCCGACATGGCCCACAACCATCGGATGACCGGGCGTCGTGCGCTTTTCCGCCTCGATACCGATGCTGTTGAGATCAGCCACCAGCCAATCGGCCGCCTTGTCGCACTCGGACTTGAAGGCGGGGTCGGTGGAAATGGACTGAATGCGCAGCAGGGTCATCAGCCGATCGGTCGCCGCCGGCAGGTCAGCATCGATTCGGGCTAGTACGGCATCAAGTGACATCGCATGTCTCCTATAGTGGAATTTGGGGCGAACCTATCAACGCGCGCCCCCCTGTCCAGTGCGATCCGTTGATTCAGATCAAGGTTGCGACAAACTAACCGGGGCTAACAGGTTGATCGAAAGATGCGTGATCTTTATGCATTCTAGAATACGGTTAACATGCAAGTCTATGAATTCGTCCATCCGGGCCCATTCGGACCAGCCAAAGGGGGAAAGCCGGTGACCTACAGCGAGAAGCTAGATGAGGCGCTCAAACGTCTGCATGATGAGGGACGCTACCGGACCTTTATTGATATCGAACGCCGGAACGGTCATTTCCCGCACGCGATCTGGACCCGCCCCGATGGCAGCCAGCGCGACATCACCGTCTGGTGCGGCAATGACTATCTTGGCATGGGCCAACACCCGGTCGTGCTGGAAGCCATGCACGAGGCGCTCGACGCCGCCGGTGCCGGGTCGGGCGGAACACGCAACATCTCGGGCACAACCGTTTTTCACAAGCGGCTGGAGGCCGAACTGGCCGATCTGCACGGTAAAGAGGAGGCCCTGGTTTTCACCAGCGCCTATATCGCCAACGACGCCACGCTCTCGACCCTGCCCAAGCTGTTTCCGGGCCTGATCATCTATTCGGACGCGTTGAACCACGCCTCGATGATCGAAGGCGTGCGCCGCAACGGCGGAGCCAAGCGCATTTTCCGTCATAACGACGTGGATCACCTGCGCGAATTGCTGGCTGCGGACGATCCCAACGCGCCCAAGCTGATTGCCTTTGAATCGGTCTATTCGATGGATGGCGATTTCGGCCCGATCGAGGCGATCTGCGATCTGGCGGACGAGTTCGGTGCCCTGACCTATCTTGACGAGGTGCACGCGGTCGGCATGTACGGCGCCCGTGGCGCAGGTATCGCTGAACGCGACCGGCTGATGCACCGGCTGGACATCATCAACGGCACGCTGGCCAAGGCGTATGGCGTGATGGGCGGCTATATCGCCACCTCGGCCAAGATGGCTGATGCGATCCGCTCCTATGCGCCGGGCTTCATCTTCACCACCTCTCTGCCGCCGGCAGTCGCGGCGGGTGCGGCGGCCAGTGTTGCGCATCTCAAGCGCGATCAGGATCTGCGCGATCAGCATCAGACCCAAGCCAAGGTGCTCAAGACCCGGCTCAAGGGGCTGGGCCTGCCGATCATCGATCATGGCTCGCATATCGTGCCGGTGATCGTGGGCGATCCTGTCCACACCAAAAAGCTGTCCGACATGCTGCTGGAAAACTACGGCATCTATGTCCAGCCGATCAATTACCCCACCGTCCCGCGCGGAACCGAACGTCTGCGCTTTACGCCGTCGCCGGTTCATGGTCCGGGCGAGATGGACACATTGGTCCGCGCGATGGACGAGCTTTGGTCGCACTGTGCGCTGAATCGTGCCGAACTGGCCGGGTGAGTTCGCGATTTCTGTGCAAACACCTTGTGCTGTGGTAAGTTTGTCGCAAGAACATACCTAGGGGATTCCATGGGCGAATCTCCTAGGTGAATGTAAAAAGCGGCAGGCGGTACGGGGCGGCAGTGATGATTAGGCGCAAAACGCAGCGCAAGGACGGGGCTGAACAGGCCGTCGAGATCAAGGGGTTCGATGATTTCGAACTCAGGCTCGGCGATCTTATGCGCGGCGAACGGGCGACCATGGGCAAATCGCTGCTGGACGTCCAGCGCGAGTTGCGGATCAAGGCCAGCTATATCGCCGCCATCGAGAATACCGATCCCGCCGCATTCGATACACCCGGTTTTATTGCTGGCTATGTGCGCTCTTACGCGCGCTACCTGAACATGAACCCGGATCAGGCCTTTGGGGCTTTTTGCCTCGAAAGCGGATTTTCGGTGGCGCATGGCATGTCGGAGCAGGCCTCTGTCGTCAAATCGCCTCGCATCTCCGGGGCGCCTGCGACAAAGGGGCCGCGCGATCCCTTTACTGCGCCCAACACGCCCTTTGCGCCCGAAAATGACGGGATATTCAGTCGGATCGAACCGCGCGCCATCGGCTCTTCGCTGGTATTGCTGTTGCTGATTGGCGGCATCGGATACGGCGGCTGGGCCGTTCTGAAAGAGGTGCAGCAGGTGCAGGTCTCTCCGGTAGAGCAGGTTCCTGTGGTGCTGAGCGATCTTGACCCGCTGGCTGGTGCCGGGGCTGGAGCTTTCGGCGGCGGCATGAGTGCCCCCAGCGCCGAGGCCCTGGACCGCCTGTATCGCCCGCAGGCGTTGGAGGTGCCGGTCTTGGTGGCCCGCGATGCGCCGATCTCGACCCTTGATCCGCGCAACGTCGGCACCCTGCGTGCGCCGGACCTGCCGCAGATACAGACCGCCTCTCTGGCGCTGGGGCCGACCGGAGAATCGGTACCGCAGGTGGTCGAGAATCTAGCGCCGAACCTGACGATGGTGGCTGTGCGCCCCTCTTGGGTGCGGGTGCGCGCGGCCGATGGGACCGTGATTTTCGAAGGCATCATGGAGAGTGGCCAGACCTACGAAGTACCGGCCACCGAAGAGCCGCCGACGCTGCGTGCGGGTGAATCCGGTGCGATTTATTTCGCGCTGAATGGCAAGCATTACGGGCCGGTGGGCAACCGGGGTGTGGTCACGTCGAAACTTCCGCTCTCGTCGGAAGAAATTTCGGTGCGCTATCAGGTGGCTGATCTGGAGCAGGATCACGACCTTGCCCGTATGGTGGCCGAGGCGCAAACCACCGACTAATAAACCACTGTTAATAACTTGGGCGCGGCCGCCGATCTGCGGTTGGAGTCTATCGGGCCATTGCGGTGGCGCGACCTGCGGCCTATTTAGACCGTATCGGACAGGATCGAATGGACAGGCCCCTCATGTCGCTGAACCACGTGCGCCCGTGGCGCAATATCTATCGCCGAAAATCGCGCCAGATCATGGTTGGGAATGTCCCCGTCGGGGGCGATGCCCCGATCACGGTCCAGACCATGACCAATACGCCGACCACGGATGTGGCCGCGACCGTGGCACAGGTGCAGGCGGCGGCAGAGGCGGGGGCGGATATCGTCCGGGTCTCGGTGCCCGACGAGGCCTCGGCGCGGGCTTTGAAGGAGATCGTCGCGGAAAGCCCGGTGCCGATCGTGGCGGATATCCATTTCCACTATCGTCGGGGGATCGAGGCGGCAGAGGCGGGGGCGGCCTGTCTGCGCATCAATCCGGGCAATATCGGCAATCCCGAACGGGTGCGCGAGGTGATTGCCGCAGCGCGCGATCATGGCTGTTCGATGCGAATCGGAGTGAATGCCGGAAGTCTCGAAAAGCACCTGTTGGAAAAGTATGGCGAGCCCTGTCCGGAAGCGATGGTCGCCTCTGCGCTTGAGCACATCAGGATATTGGAAGATAACGATTTTCACGAATTCAAAATCAGCGTGAAAGCCTCTGACGTCTTCCTGTCTGCCGCCGCGTATCAAGGGATTGCCGAGGCGACGGATGCGCCGATTCACCTTGGGATCACCGAGGCGGGCGGGCTGACCTCGGGGACGATCAAATCGGCGATCGGCATGGGCAACCTGCTGTGGATGGGGATCGGGGACACGCTGCGGGTGTCGCTTTCGGCGGACCCGATCGAAGAGGTCAAGGTCGGCTACGAGATCCTCAAATCGCTGGGGTTGCGCCATCGCGGAGTCAACATCATCTCTTGTCCGTCCTGCGCGCGGCAGGGGTTTGATGTCATCAAAACCGTTGAATCGCTTGAGAAAAGACTGGAGCACATCAAGACGCCGATGAGCTTGTCGATTATCGGCTGCGTGGTCAATGGGCCGGGCGAGGCGCTGATGACGGATGTCGGGTTCACCGGCGGCGGGGCCGGGTCGGGCATGGTCTATTTGGCGGGCAAGGCGAGCCACAAGATGGGCAATGAGCAGATGATCGAGCATATCGTGGAACAGGTCGAGAAGAAGGCTGCGGCGCTGGATGCGGCGGCTGCGACGGAGGCCGAGGCGGCCGAGTAACCCCCTTTTTGGGGAGTTCTGGGGTTGTTTCGTACGGTACAAGACTATCGCAATCCGGCGAAAACGCCGGAATGGGGAGGTTTCGACCTGTTTTGTACAAAGTCCCGAAATTGGCGCTGAAAACCCACCGCGGCGGCGGCCTGCGGCCTTGTTTCGCGCTGGGCGATCGCATTTCGGATGGTCGCGATCCCCTAAAGACGCATGTCAGACTCGAAATTTGCCATCTGCGGCATTGCGGGGGCTGGCGGTGCCCGGCCTGCTGGGGCAGAACGATGCGCAACACGGCGAACCAAGGAGCGGGCGAATGATCACGCGCGAAGCGGTACTGAAAGAGTTGAAGACGATAATCGACCCGGTGAGCGGTCAGGATATCGTCAGCGCGGGTCTGGTGCGGGCGCTGGCGGTTGAGGGCGACACGGTGCGCTTTGTGATGGAGATCGATCCGAAACAGGCTGGGCCGCTGGAGGTGGTGCGCACCGAGGCCGAGGCGCTGGTCGCGGCGATGCCGGGGGTGGCGAAAGCCTCGGTCCTGATGACGGCCCATTCCGAGAAGGCGCCGCCGGATCTCAAGGCCGCCGCCAAGCCGAAACCGGCGGGACCGCAGGCGGTGCCCGGCGTCAAACATATCGTTGCGATTGCCTCGGGCAAGGGCGGGGTGGGCAAATCCACCGTGGCCGCGAATCTGGCCGTCGCGCTGGCTGCTGAGGGCAAGAAAGTCGGGCTGCTGGACGCCGATATCTATGGCCCGTCGCAGCCGCGCATGATGGGGGTGACCAAACGCCCTGCCAGCCCGGATGGCAAGACGATCATTCCGTTGCAGGCGCATGGCGTCACCATGATGTCGATCGGGTTGATGATGCAGGAAGGGCAGGCGGTGATCTGGCGCGGTCCGATGCTGATGGGGGCCTTGCAGCAGATGATGACCCAGGTCGCCTGGGGCGAGCTGGACGTGCTGCTGATCGATCTGCCGCCGGGTACCGGCGACGTGCAATTGACGCTGAGCCAGAAATTCCAGGTCGATGGCGCGGTGATCGTCTGCACCCCGCAGGACGTGGCCTTGCTGGATGCGCGTAAGGGCATCGACATGTTCCGCCAGCTCAAGACCCCGGTGCTGGGCATGATTGAAAACATGTCCACCCATGTCTGTTCCAACTGCGGCCATGAAGAGCATCTGTTCGGTCATGGCGGCGTCAAGGTCGAGGCGGAAAAGCTGGGGGTGCCGCTGTTGGCGGAAATCCCGCTGCATCTGGATATCCGGCTTTCGGGCGATGCGGGCGTGCCGGTCGCGGCCTCCAAGCCTGACAGCGCGCAGGCGGCGGCGTTCCGTGAGGTGGCGCGCAAGCTGATTGATCAAGGCGTGGTGTAAGCGCCTTTGGCGGGGCGGGCTGAAGTCGGCCCCGTTGCCTTATGCGACCCTCTGAGGCACCCTTCGCGCGCGGCTCGCACAGGTGATCGCGTCTAGTCCAACCCGAAGAACCCGCCGAACTGGCCGCGTTTATAGATCAGCCCTTGTCCGGGGCGGTGCATGGCGTGCAGCACCCGACCAACAAGAATGCTGTGATCGCCGCCCGGGTGGCAGGCCTCGGCCGTGCAGTCAAAGCGCGCCAGACAGCCCGCAAGGATCGGGACGCCATCGGCGTCGGGCGCCCAGTCGATGGTGGAGAAATCGTTCCCGGTCCGGGCGAAATGGGCCGCGAGCGGCTGTTGCTTTTCACCGATCACATGGATGGCATAGCGGCGCGCGGTGGCAAAGCTGTCGTGGCGCAAAGAGTGTTTTGCGGCGCACCACAGCACAAGGGCCGGGTCGAGCGAGACCGAGGTAAAGGAACTGGCGGTGATCGCCAGTGGCCCGGTCGCGGTGGCGGTGGTGACCACGGTGACGCCGGTGGCGAAACACCCCAGCGCATCGCGAAAGGCGCGGGCGGTGTCGGGGCCGGGGATGAAACGGGTCTCGGTCATCTGCTTGCGCGCCTTTGTCACAGGACATCTGTCACAGGGGAGTCAGGTGCCACGGACCGGCGCGATTGTCCATGCCCCCGGGGGGAGGAGGGGCCGGTCCGCGTTGGTTGCGGCCCGGCCCCGGATTGTTCAGGCGGTTGCGGCCTTGACGATCCCGGCCATGGCGGTGGCGATGGCGTCGATCTCGCCCATGGCGTCGATCTTTTTCAGCACGCCCTTGCCGTCGTAATAGGCGATGAGCGGGGCGGTCTGGTCGTGATAGGCCTCCAGCCGGCTGGCCACGGTTTCGGCGTTGTCGTCTGGGCGGCGGGTCATTTCAGTGCCGCCACATTTGTCGCAGACGCCCGCAGTGGTGGGGGTCTTGAAGCTGTCGTGATAGCCTTCGCCGCAATTGGCGCAGGTATAGCGCCCGGCGACGCGGGCGACCATGGCGTTGTCGTCCACCTCAAGGCTGATGGCAGCGTTGATCTTTTGGCCGCTCTCGGCGAGCAGATCATCAAGCGCCTCGGCCTGTACGGTGGTGCGGGGGAAGCCGTCGAGGATCACCCCCTTGGCGCAATCGGCATCGGCGAGACGGTCGCGCAGGATGGCGATGACGATCTCGTCGCTGACCAGCTGGCCGGCTTCCATCACCGCCTTGGCGGCCTGCCCTGCCTTGGTACCCGCCGCCACGGCGGCGCGCAGCAGATCCCCGGTGGAGAGCTGCACAAGGCCGAAGGCCTGTTCCAGCATGCGGGCCTGAGTGCCCTTGCCGGCGCCCGGAGGCCCCAGCAAGATCAGCACGGCGGGGATGGTGTTTGCGGTGGTGGGTGTCGCGGTGGTGGGGGTCACGCGTGTGGCTCCGTCCATCGAAGGCTCCTTACGTTTTGGCGCGATTGGCGATCAGCTCGTCGACCACCGAAGGTTCGGCAAGCGTCGAGGTGTCGCCAAGGGCGCCGTAGTCATTTTCGGCGATCTTGCGCAGGATGCGGCGCATGATCTTGCCCGAGCGGGTTTTCGGCAGACCAGGGGCCCATTGGATCACATCGGGAGAGGCGATTGGGCCAATCTCGGTGCGGACCCAGGTGCGTAGGGCTTTGCGCAGCTCTTCGCTGGGCTCCTGATCGTTCATCAGGGTGACATAGCAATAGATGCCTTGCCCCTTGATCGGATGCGGGTAGCCGACGACGGCGGCCTCGGCCACGGCGACATGCGCCACCAATGCGCTTTCGACCTCGGCGGTGCCCATGCGGTGGCCGGAGACGTTGATCACGTCATCGACGCGCCCGGTGATCCAATAGTCGCCATCGCTGTCGCGACGGCAGCCGTCGCCCGAGAAGTAATAGCCTTTGTAATCAGAGAAATAGGTTTTCTCGAAGCGGTCATGATCGCCCCAGATGGTGCGCATCTGGCCCGGCCAGCTGTCCTTGAGGCAGAGCACGCCCTCGGTCGGGGTTTCGTGGATTTCCTCGCCCGATTGCGGGTCGAGCACAACGGGTTGCACGCCGAAGAAGGGTTTCATCGCCGCCCCCGGTTTGGTCGCATGCGCCCCGGGTAGCGGGGTGAGCAGGTGACCGCCGGTTTCGGTCTGCCACCAGGTGTCGACGATCGGGCATTTGCCCTTGCCGACCACGTCATTGTACCAGGTCCAGGCCTCGGGGTTGATCGGCTCGCCCACGGTGCCAAGCAGGCGCAGGGAGGACAGATCGCATTTCTCGACAAAGCCCTTGCCCTGACCCATCAGCGCGCGGATCGCGGTGGGCGCGGTGTAGAACTGGGTCACCTTGTGCTTTTCGCAGACCTGCCAGAAGCGCGAGGCGTCGGGATAGGTTGGCACGCCCTCGAACATCACGGTGGTGGCGCCATTGGCGAGCGGGCCGTAGACGATATAGCTGTGGCCGGTGACCCAGCCGACATCGGCGGTACACCAGAACACGTCGCCGTCGTGATAATCAAAGGTGATCTCATGCGTCATGGCGGCATAGACGAGATAGCCGCCCGAGGTATGCACGACGCCCTTGGGCTGTCCGGTTGAACCGGAAGTGTAGAGGATGAAAAGCGGATCTTCGGCGCTCATCTCGACCGGGCGGGAGTAGTCGTTGGCCTCCAGCACCATCTCGTTGTAGTCGTGATCGCGCCCGCTGACCCAGGTGGTCTGATCGCCGGTGCGCTTGACCACCAGACATTTCACCGACTCTTTGCAGTGTAGCAGGGCGGCGTCGGTGTTGGATTTCAGCGGCGAGGTGCGTCCGCCACGCGGGGCGTGGTCGGCCGTGATCACCACCTTGGCGTCGCAGCCGTTGATGCGGGCGGCCAGCGCGTCGGGGGAAAACCCGGCGAAGACGATGGAATGGATGGCACCGATTCGGGCACAGGCCAGCATGGCATAGGCGGCCTCGGGGATCATCGGCAGGTAGATCACCACGCGGTCGCCTTTGCGCACGCCCATGGTCTCAAGAATATTGGCCATGCGGCAGACCCGGCGGTGCAACTGGGCATAGCTGATATGCTCGGCC
This sequence comes from Pseudodonghicola sp., assembly GCA_033791545.1. Classification (GTDB taxonomy): domain Bacteria; phylum Pseudomonadota; class Alphaproteobacteria; order Rhodobacterales; family Rhodobacteraceae; genus Antarcticimicrobium. The sequence continues at coordinate 94,127 of JASJGL010000062.1, forward strand.
GCCTCGTTGGGGTCGTCGGGTTCAAAGATGATGGCGGTCTGGTCGGCGCGGGTTTCAAGATGGCGGTCGATACAGTTGGCGGCCACGTTCATCGTGCCGTCGCCATACCATTCGATATTGATGTTGCCGGGCTCGAAACTGACATTCCTGACTTGGGAATACGGCTTGATCCAGTCGATGCGCTTGCCGTGTTCGCCCCAGAACGCGACCGGGTCCGCGACCGAGGCGGCATACATCGCGTCATATTTGGCGGCGTCCACATGGGCGTGGGCGGTCATCTCGGGCGAGGGCGGGAATACCGCGGATTCGCTTTGCGCAGGTTTGGTCATGTAAGTCTCCTCCCTGAGACGTTTCGATACGACGGCCTGCACAGTCTAAACCACGCAGGGCCGAAGGTTTCCACTCCGAGGCATATAATATCGGGGCGTGAAAATAATGGAATAACTTACCGAAAAGAAACGATTTGCTTGTAAATCCATTTCTGAAATTCCGGGCTTCTTTGTAAATTATTGTCATATCTATGTGGTGAAGTGATGCAACTTCAAAGTGTTGATTGTCAAGTTTTCGGGAAAGGCGGTGGGGCGGCCCGCCGTGCCGGTCGGACTTTACGTGACTTTCGTGCTGTTGCGCGCAGCCGATGCGGTGTGACATTTTGTTTCGGCATGCAGTTGCATACCGTTTGTGCATACCGTTTCCCGCGCAGCGCAGGATTGACCGACTCGGCCCGCGTCACGGGCCGGGGGTTGGCAGATGGCAAGGTTGCAGCTAGCCTTTCCAGTAAGCGGTCCGAAAAACAGGCCGCAACTACGGGAGAGAGAATACATGAGAAAGTTGATGTGCGGCGCTGCCGCCGCAGCGCTTTGCGTTGCCTTCGTGTCCGAAGCTGCGGCGACCGAGTGGAATGCCTCGGTCTGGGGCAAGCGGCGCGCCTTTACCGAAAATGTCGAGAAGATCGCGGAACTGGTGTCGGAAAAGACCGACGGCGCCTTTACCATCAATGTGAGCTATGGCGGGCTGTCCAAACCCAAGGAGAACCTTGATGCCATCTCTATTGGGGCGATCGAGATGGCGCAGTTCTGCGCTGGCTATCACCCGGACAAGAACCGGCTGATCACGGTGCTGGAACTGCCGTTTCTGGGGGTGAGCAATCTGGAGGAGGAGGTCGCGGTCAGCAACGCGGTCTATGCCCATCCGGCGGTGCAGAAAGAGATGGCGCAGTGGAATGCGCGGCTGGTGATGCCCTCTCCTATGCCGCAATACAATATTGTCGGCACCGGCGAGCCGCGCGACGAACTGGCCGAATTCGACGGCATGCGCGTACGCGCCACCGGTGGTCTGGGCGAGGCGTTCCGGGCTGTGGGCGGGGTTCCCACCTCGGTTCCTGCGACCGAGGCTTATAACGCGATGGAATCGGGGGTGGTCGATACCGTGGCCTTTGCCCAGCACGCGCATCTGTCGTTCGGCACCATCAACCGGGCCGACTGGTGGACCGCCAATCTCAACCCCGGTACGGTGAACTGCCCGATTGTCGTCAATACCGATGCCTATGACGCGCTGAGCGATGAGGAGCGCGCGGCGCTTGACGGATCGGTCGATGAGGCGATTGCCCATTACCTTGCCAACTATGGCGAGCTGCTGAAGCGCTGGGACACCGTGTTGGAAGAAAAGGGCGTGCAGAAGGTGATGATCTCGGACGAGGTGCTGGGCCAGTTCCGTGAAAAGGCCGCTGCGCCGGCGCGCGACAAGTGGATCGCCGAGATGGCGGCGCAGGGCCTGCCGGGGCAGGAGCTGTATGATCTGGTCGTGAGCACGCTTGAAAAGACCCGCGCGGGCAACTGATCCCGCAAGGGGCCGGGGTCCGTGATCGGGCCCCGGCCGTGTTCCGTGATTTTACGAAAAACAAGGATCTGAACCATGGCCGGACATTCCCCGGTGCTAGAGGACGGCTCTCTGCTGAGCCGTCTGGACCGGCAATTGCTGCGACTGGAGCGGGTCTTTGGCCTGTTGAGCGGGCTGGCGGTGTTTTCGCTGATGGTGCTGGCGGTGATTTCGGTGGGCGGGCGCAATTTGTTCAATGCGCCGCTGCCCGGCTATGTCGACTGGATCGAGCAGGCGATGCCGCTGATCGCTTTCATGGGGATTTCCTTTGTCCAGCGTGACGGCGGCCATATCCGCATGGATATCCTGATCGGGCAACTGCGCGGTCGGGCGCTTTGGGCGGCTGAACTGATCTCGGTGTTGATGATGCTGGCGCTGATGCTGGCGTTGGTTTGGGGCAGCTGGGCGCATTTCCAGCGCAGTTTCGATTTTGCAGCACCTTGGTGGAGCCGCGACAGCTCGATTGATATCGGGTTGCCGATCTGGCCGGCGAAACTGTTGGCGCCGGTGGCGTTTTCGGTGCTGTGCCTGCGGCTGTGCTTGCAGGCGTTTGGCTATGGCCGCGCGATGGTGCTGGGGCTGCGCAATCCGGTGGCGGTGCCGCTGATCCAGAACACGGCCGATCAGGCCGCGGCCGAGGCCGAACAACTCGACGGGCGGGGATAGGTTTATGGATTCGATCACAATCGGGCTTTGGGTGACGGCGGGCATGCTGGTGCTGGTGGTGCTGGGGATGCGGGTCGCCTTTGCCGCCGGTCTGGCCGGGCTGGTGGGGCTGGTGCTGGTCTTCTGGGCCAAGCGCGATTTCGGTGGCGAGCATCTGGGCTGGGCGCTGACCGTGGCGATCAAGACCGCCGGTCAGGTGCCCCATTCCAAGGTCTCCAGTCAGGCGCTGAGCCTGATCCCGACCTTTATCCTGATCGGCTATCTGGCCTATTACGCCGGGCTGACGCGGGCGCTGTTCGAGGCGGCGAAACGCTGGATCGCATGGATGCCGGGGGGGCTGGCGGTGTCGACCGTGTTCGCCACGGCCGGCTTTGCGGCGGTGTCGGGGGCGAGCGTGGCCACGGCCGCCGTCTTTGCCCGCATCGCGATCCCGGAGATGCTCGCCTGCGGCTATAACAAACGGTTTGCCGCCGGTGTGGTGGCGGCGGGGGGCACGTTGGCCTCGCTGATCCCGCCCTCGGCGATCCTGGTGATCTATGCGATCATCGTGGAGCAGGACGTGGGCAAGCTGTTGCTGGCCGGGTTCATTCCCGGCGCATTCTCGGCGGTGATCTATGCCATTTTGATCGTCGGCATCGCGGTGGTGTTCAAATCGGTCGGCCCGCCGGTGCGCGGCTTTACCTGGCGTGAACGCTTCGTGTCGCTGCCGCCGGCGCTGCCGATTTTCTTTGTCGTCGTGATCATCATCTTTTTTGTCTACAACCCGTTCGGCGATGCCTGGGGCACCCCGACCGAGGGCGGCGCCCTGGGCGCTTTCGTGGTGTTCCTGATGGCGCTGTATCGTGGCATGCGCTGGGGCGAGCTGAAATCGGCGCTGCTGGAGACGGCGAAGCTGACGGTGATGATCTTTACCATCATCTGGGGGGTGCTGATCTATGTGCGCTTTCTCGGGTTTGCCGATCTGCCGGGGGCGTTTTCCGACTGGATCACCTCGCTGCAGATGCCGCCGCTGCTGATCCTGATCTGCATCTTGTTGGCCTATGCGGTGCTGGGGATGTTCATGGATGCGATCGGTATGCTGCTGTTGACCTTGCCGGTGGTCTATCCGGCGGTGATGGCGCTGAACGGCGGCGAATTTGTCAGCGCCGCTGACAGTGCGTTCGGCATGTCGGGGACGATGTGCGCGATCTGGTTCGGCATTCTGGTGGTGAAGATGGCAGAGTTCTGTCTGATTACCCCGCCGATCGGGCTGAACTGTTTCGTGGTGGCGGGGGTGCAGCCGGACCTGAGCGTGCAGGATGTGTTCCGTGGCGTGATGCCGTTCTTCTTTGCCGATGCGGTCACGATTGCGCTGTTGGTCAGCTTTCCGGGGATCGTGCTGTACCTGCCGTCCCTTGTGGGGTGAGGCGCGCCCGGAAATCGCTCCAGTGGAGCGATTTCAGCGCCGAACGGGCGGAGCCCCGGGGCGGGCGCGCCCTTGAACCTTGGGGCAGGTGCGCATGTGCATTGAGGGGCGGGCGCGCCCGCGAGCCTTGGGAGCGCCCCCCCAATCCCCTCGCTCCACCTTGGAGGGGCGGGAGCCTCCGGCGGGAGTATTTTTACCAAGAAGAAGCCGGGTCTGCGCGCAGCGGGGCCGACCTGACGAAACCCCTCGCGCCCTGCGCGGCATCGGGGTAAGCAAGCGCGATGGAACATACTGCGGATTTCGAGATCTTTCTGGTGGCCCTACCGGGGCTGGAGCATGCGCTTTGTGACGAGGCGCGCGCGCTGGGCTTTGCCGGGGTGCGGATCGTGCCGGGTGGTGTGGCGCTGCGCGGTGGCTGGCCGGATGTCTGGCGCGCCAACCTGTGGCTGCGCGGGGCGACGCGGGTACTGGTGCGGATCGGCGAGTTCAGGGCCTTTCATCTGGCCCAGCTCGACAAGCGGTCGCGCAAGTTTCCTTGGGGCGATGTGCTGCGCGCGGATGTGCCGGTGCGAGTCGAGGCGAGTTGCAGCAAAGGTTCCAAGATCTATCACGCCGGGGCGGCGGCGCAGCGGGTGGCGCGGGCGATCAGCGAAGAGCTGGGCGCGCCGGTGGTCGAGGCGGCGCAGGATGCGGTGATCCGGGTGATGCTGCGGATCGACGACAACCTGTGCACGCTGAGCGTCGACAGTTCCGGTGCGGCGCTGCACAAGCGCGGGCACAAGCAGGCGATGGGCAAGGCACCGCTGCGCGAGACCATGGCGGCGCTGTTCCTGCGCCAATGCGGCTATAGCGGAACCGAGCCGGTGCTGGATCCGATGTGCGGCTCGGGCACCTTCGTGATCGAGGCGAGTGAGATCGCCGCCGGGCTGGCGCCGGGGCGCGCGCGCGGCTTTGCCTTTGAGCAGATGGTCACGATCGATGCGGCGCGCTGGGCCGAGATGCGCGCGCAGGGCGCGGTTGCGCAGGCGCCGGTGCAGCGGTTTTACGGCTCGGACCGGGATGCGGGCGCGGTGCGCATGGCGGGGGAGAACGCCGAACGCGCCGGGGTGGCGGAGTGGTGCAGCTTTACCCAGATGTCGTTCAGCGATCTGGTGCCGCCGGAGGGCCCGCCCGGACTGGTGATGGTGAACCCGCCTTACGGCGCGCGGATCGGCAACAAAAAGCTGCTGTACGGGCTGTATGGCGGGCTGGGCACCGTTCTGAAAGAACGGTTCGGCGGCTGGCGCGTCGGGATGGTGACGAGCGAGCCGGGGCTGGCCAAGGCCGCCGGCCTGCCGTTTGAGCCGGCGGGGCCGCCGGTGGTGCATGGCGGGCTGAAGGTGCGGCTGTATCGCAGCGCCACCTTGCGGAGCTAAATGTGACCGTCCCTTTGTGTACGCGGAGCCTCGCGACGCCGCGTCAAGAGGCCTGACTGTAGCGCGCCCCCTCTGGCACATGATCGTCAAACGCGCTGGCGATGATGCGGGTCAGGGCGCGGCCTGCGGGGTGGATGTCGAGCCCCGGTCCGGTGAGCGAGACCAGATCCCCGAACTGATCCGCCACGAGGGCGAGCGTTGGTTTCAGGCTGTCGCTTGCGGTCCCGAACCCGTCGTGCAGCGCGGTGAGATCAAGCCGGAAGTCGCACATGATCATCTCGATCGCGCGGGCGCGCAGATGGTCGTCATCGCTCAGGATATGGCCGCGTGCGCCGGCCAGTTGCCCGGATTCGATCCGCTGAATATAGGCGGGCGTGGCGGCGGCGTTCTGGATGTAGCCGTCTGGCAGGCGCGAGATCGACGAGGCGCCGATCCCGATCAGCGTCGGGCAGGTGTCGTCGGTATAGCCTTGGAAATTGCGCCGCAGCCGACCGCTGGTGGCGGCCATGGCCAGCCCGTCGTCGGGGCGGGCAAAGTGATCGATGCCGATCGTGTCGAACCCGGCCTCGCGGAACCGGCGGGCGGCAAGTTCTGCCAGCTGATAGCGCTCCACCTCGCGGGGGAGGGCGGATTCGTCGATCAGTTTCTGGCGTTTCGACACCCATGGCACATGGGCATAGCCGAAAAGCGCGATCCGGTCGGGGGCGAGGGCCAGCACCTTTGAGACGGTATCGTCAAGCCGCGCGGCATCCTGATGCGGCAGCCCATAGACCAGATCGGCGTTGAGCGAGCGCACACCGGCGGCGCGCAGATCCTCGACGCAGGCGCGGGTGATGTCGAACGGCTGCAGCCGCCCAATCGCCTGCTGCACCTTGGGGTCGAAATCCTGAATGCCGATGCTGGCGCGATTCATGCCCTCGGCGGCCAGCGCGTCGATCTTGGGGCGGTCCACCATCGTCGGGTCGATCTCGACCGAGAATTCCCAATCCTCAGTAGGTGGGATCACTGCCTTGACCGCCTGTGCGAGGCGATGGATCAGGGCGGGGGGCAAGATGGTCGGCGTACCGCCGCCCCAGTGCATCCGCCCCATGCGCAGACCCTTGGGCAGGGTGTCGCGCAGCAGCGCCAGTTCCTGTTCCAATGTGCCGATATAGCTTTCCACCGGCGAGAGCGTTGTGACCCCCTGAGTCCGGCAGGCGCAGAACCAGCACAGCCGTTCGCAAAACGGAATATGCAGGTAGACCGAGACCGGCACGGCCGGGTCAAGTGCGGCAAGCGCTGCAACCTGTTGCGATGCGCCGATCTTCGGAGAAAAGACCGGGGCAGTGGGATAAGAGGTGTAACGGGGCACCCGGGCGTCAAAAAGGCCGAGGGATCTGAGGCGGTCAATCTGTTTCATGCGCCTTGTATGTCTGTTTTTCCCAAGCCCGACTTTGCGCCGGATCAATATTCAGACCGGAAAAGGCGATACCCCGATCACAGCGGTATGGAGACCGAGCAGTACCATCCACAACAGCAGCGCGAGGGCGGTTCGGATCGCCAAGGCGCGGCCATTGGCCCGCAGCCACGGGCCGCGCAAGAGGGGCGCGAGGGACAAGATCGCGGTGCTGGCAAAGAAGCTGTCCGCCTCTGGCCCCAATGCGCCGCGCGCCTTGGCATCAAAGGCGGGGATCGCGACCAGCGCCATCACGACAAAACTGCCGAACAGGATGACATGCGCCAGATCGCCGTTCGGCAAGAGATGCACGCTCGCCCAGAGCGCCAGCGCCAGAAACACGGGGTGGCGCGACACGGCGGCAAAGCCGGGATTGGCCGGGTCGAATCGGGCCGTCCGGCGGCCCCCCAGCGTAAAGGGCTGCGCCAGTCCGGCGCCGCAGGTTGCAAGGATGACGGCGACCGGCATGGCGAGGTTCGGCAACCAGCGGGTCCAGGGTATTTGCGGCCAGATCTCGACATAGGGTGCCCCTGCGGCGGCAATGATGATCCAGGCCAGAAGCGCCAGTGACAACATCCCGTAGGCGCTGAAGTAGATGCGCCGCCCGACCGCTCCGATCAGCCGTTCGCGCAGCCCGCCAATGCGGGGCAGAAAGTGGCTGGCGACGAAAAAAGACATCGCCAGCGCGTAGTTGGTCCAGCCGGTCATGGGGCCTCCGCTTGTCGTCTTTTCCAGATGATAGAGCAGGCGAACGCCCTTGTCGCGGGGGGGCGATGCCAAGTCCTCGGCGTGGTTTGGGTGGCACAACTTTGTCGGTTAATATTATTGATATTTCAACTTTAAATGGATACGGAAAAGCTGTCACTTTTTTCGCCGCTTTCGAACCTATGCGGGGCGGCGATTGCCAAGGTTATTGTCCGTGTATCGGAGTATTTGCGTGAATTTTGGATTTGATGTCGAGGACGCCGTATCAGTCGCATCGCGGGCCAGCAGCGACATGACCGGGGTCTCTGTCATTGTCGCTGCGGTGGCGGTTCTTGGATTTTTCGGCCGGCTGATCTTTGTTGCCTATGGGGATCGTCTGGGGGATCTGAACCCCTTGCGTGGGGTCTCGGGCTGGGGGATGATCGGTGTTGCTGCAGCCCTTTTTGCCGGTGGGCTTGTGATGACTGGGAAACATCGCTCTGCGATTACCGCCTTCAAGGCGAGGCTTGTTGATCCTTTTGTTGTCTCTGTCCTGAAAAAGGATAGCTGCGATGTCTCGAGCGAAAAATACTGTGTCGTCGTGTTCGAGGAGAATCGGGAGATTTTCGTGAACTGGTATGATCGCAGGGTGTCCATGTTCAAGATCGTCAATAAACTGGACTTCAACCCGGTACGGGTGTCGCCCCATCCGGTGGCGCGGGCGCGCTGACAACGACGGGCGAGGCCGGGCGGTCTGCCAAGCTGCTGCCGGTTTCGTGGATGACAACTTAAGCTTTCATCGCTCTCTTCTCGTATTGCATAGGGCTTGGATATCCGATGGTCGGGTGGCGACGCGTCGGGTTGTCGATGCGGTCGATGCAATCGAGAACATCGGCGCGCACCTGATTGCCGGTGCGGTAGACTTTGCGCTTCATATCGGGATCGCACCAGCCTTACGGCGATTGAGCGTATCATTTTAGGATGACCGGTTCGTGGTCTTGTATTTGGATGGGGTCAAACTGCTCAACGCGCCCCGCTATCGTGCTGGATTCATGAGGCGGATCCTTTACACGATTGGTGGAATAAAGCCAAAACAGCCCCTTCAAGGCGCGGATTTAAGGACGCGAAGCCAATGCCAAAGGCATCCAGAACGCGCAATGCGGCGCTGCGATGGCCGGTTTCATCCTCACGCGCCAATCCTTTTTGTGCCATTTTGACGGCCATGGATCGGATCGGTTCGGGCGGGAAGGGGACCGCCCACCGCCGCGGCATTTTCAAACGCGTGCGTTCGGTATCCGCGCCTTCCAAGAGATCCAGCATGGTCAAGGCGGCAAAGCGACTGGCGGAAACACCCTGTCCGGTGAAGCCCATCGCGTAGGCCAGCTGACCACCATAGGCCAAACCGGAGAAGAAGGTCGTGCGCGCCGAGGAGTCTATGATGCCCCCCCATGCGTAGTCGAACCGGACATCCGCGAGGGGCGGGAAGGCGGCGGCAAATTGACCGGCCAACCGTTTGAAAGTTTCCGCGCGCTGAAACAAGGCGTCACTGCGGTCGCTGCCATAGTGGTAGATCGCATCATACCCGGCCCAGAGCATCCGATTGTCTCTGGTCTTGCGGAAATAATGAAATTGGTTGCCGCTGTCCGCGATGCCATAGCGGTCGGTCCACCCGATACTGGCCCATTGGACCTCGCTCATTGGTTCGCTCACAAGCGAGTAATCAAAGATCGGGATGAAGGACATGCGCAGGCGCTTGAGTAAGGGCGTGGCCGCGTTTGTCGCCAGGATCACCTGTTTGGCGCGGATCGCCGCTTGGGTCGTGTCGAGCTTGAGGGCGGCGCCGTCGCGGGACAGCTTGGTGACGCCGCTGTGTTCGTAAATGGTCACGCCCTGTTCCATACAGACCCGGCGCAGTTCAGACACGGTGCGACCGGGGTCCACCAGCGCATAATTCGGTTCAAACAGACCGGCAGAATACACCGGGCTGTTGAGCTTTTCCGCCAAGGCCGGGCCGGAGAGCAGGCTGTGCGCGATGCCAAAGCTGGCATAACCGCGCGCCATCTCCCGCAACCCTTCCGCTTGCCAAGGCGTTGCCGCGACGTTGAGTTTGCCGGAGCGCTCGAACCCCGCATCCATGCCATAGCGATCAAGGTCTTGCTCATAGTGATCAAGGTTCTCGCGCCCGAGTCGGATCAGCTGGTCTGCCTCGGCTTTGTGACGGGTGAGCGTGTTGGATACGCCATGCGAAATGGAGGGCGCACAAAAGCCGCCATTGCGCCCGCTGGCATCCTGGCCGCATCGCTTGGCCTCAAGCAGGACAATGGTGGCGTCGGGGTGATGTTCGCGGGCCTTCAAGGCGCTCCACAAGCCGGTAAAGCCGCCGCCGACAATCGCCAAATCACAGGACACATCGAAGGTGGCCGGGGGGCAATCGGGCGTTTGTGGTGCCGTGGTTGTCCAAAACGGAACGGGTTGGGCGTTGCTCAGCCGGATGTCGCTTGTCATCGTGGCCCTCCTGATGTGAGCAGAGGCTGCTCCAAAGCCGCAAGTTCAGCTTGGGACTTCATGCCCGTGATTTCGTCCCCATCCACCTCGACACTGGCCACGTCGATGTCGTCGAAATAAAGGTCGCGCGTGCGCATGATCTGCTGCCTACCGCCGTTAGGAAATTTTGCGCCCGCCTGCGTCGAGAAACCAGTCATCCGGGTAGGGATACCACCAGTCTTGGCGCACAGGTTTGTGATCCAGGATCACCATTTTCGAGCGGCGGAAGGTATCAAGCCCCATCCGCCCCAACTCGCGCCCGATGCCGGAGTTTTTCCAGCCGCCAAAGGGCAGGGCGTCATTGTCGATCATCGGGTTGTTGATCCAGACCATCCCGGCCTCAAGCCGTTCATGGGCCTCATGCGCTTCTTCGAGTGAGGTGGTGAAAATCGACGCCCCCAGACCAAAGTCAGACGCGTTCGCCCCGGCAATGGCGGCGTCAAAATCCGGCACCCGCAGAATGGCGGCGACGGGGCCGAAACATTCCTCGTTGAGGATGGCCATTTCTGTGGTGCAATCGGTCAGAATGGTCGGCTCATAAAACCAGCCGGTATTATGCGCAGGCGGCACGCGCCCGCCGCAGACAAGCGTGGCGCCTTTGGCGATGGCGTCGGCGACAAGGCGTTCCACCTTGCCACGGGCGGCTTTGCTGACCAGCGGCCCGATCTCCGACTTGTCCAGGCCGTTGCCGATGCGAAGCCGCGCGGTTTCCGCCTTGAACGCCGCGACGAAGGCGTCATGCACCGCATCGACGACGTAGAGCCGCTCGGTCGAGGTGCAGACCTGACCGGTCATGTGGAACGCGCCGGTTACGGCCCCCGCTGCGGCAACCTCGATCGGGGCATGGGCGGAGATGATCATCGGGTCAGAGCCGCCCGCCTCGATCACCGCCGGTTTGAGTTTGGACGCGGCGGCCATGGCCACGGCCTGACCGGCGGCGACGGAGCCGGTGAAAGCCACCGCATGGGTGCGTTTGCTGGCGACCAGCGCCTTGCCAACCTCGGCCCCGCCGGGAAGGCAGGCCACAAGGCCGTCCGGCAAGGTGCGGAAAACCTTCATGAATTCCAGCGTCGATAGGGTTGTCGCCTCGGCCGGTTTGACGACGCAGCCGTTCCCCGCCGCCAAGGACGCGGCAACGGTCCAACACATCAGCAACACCGGAAAGTTGAAGGGCATGATGTGAACCGAGATGCCAAGCGGTTCATATTTGGCAAATTGCAGCGAGCCGATCTGGGTGGTGCCGGCCACTTTTCCGGCCTCGTCGCGCGCCATTTCCGCATAATAGCGAAAGATCGGCGCGCAATTGGCAAGTTCGCCGATGGCTTCGGGATAGGGCTTGCCCATCTCGCGGCTCATCACGGTGGCGCAATGGGTCAGGTCCGTGGTCTCGATAAAATTGGCCAGAGCGTGCAACATCTTGGCGCGGCTTTTGGCATCTGTCGCCTGCCATTTGGATTGGGCCGCCGCAACAGCGGTCAGAGCCGTGTCGATTTCCGATGCCGTCACCTCCGCGCGCTGACCGACGACCTCAAGCGTGGCCGGGTCGATCACATCCTGTGCCCCCCCTGCGCTTGCGGGAAAGTCAGGGGAGACGAAATAGCATGCGTTGAGAATGTCAGTCATAGCGGTATCCTTGCGTAGTCATCCGCGAAAGTGCGGGTCCAGCGTCGCGCCAACCGGGCAAGCTCTGGTCAATAAACTCTGCGATGTCTTGCAGATCGGCGGCCAGCAAAGCGGCCTGCATCTGGCGCATTACCCGCGGCAGGAAGACCAGATAGCTGGGCTTGCCATCGCGTTTGCACAGACGCAGGAATTGCCCGGCCAAGCGGGTGTGCCGCTGCGCCGCCAGAAGGTGATAGCGGTGCAGGATCTCATCGCGACTGCCGCAACGTGCCGGGATCGCGGCCAGATACCGATCCAACATGGCCTGTTCCAACCCCGGCGCCAAATCGCGGCGGGCGTCTTGCAGCAGCGACATGAGGTCATATTCCCCCGCGCCGCGCAGGCCGTCCTGAAAGTCGAGCAGGCCACAGCGCGCCACGCCGTCGCGATCCGCCAACACCATCAAGTTGTCGATGTGAAAATCGCGCAAAACCAAGGCGTTCAACTGTCGGTCCAGCGGCGCAAGGGCCGTGTCCCACAGCCGGGAAAATCGTGCATCGAACACGGTCTCGTCCAGATCGGGGCGAAACGCCGGGACGAACCAATGCGAAAACCGCGACACTTCTTCAAGCAGAACCGCCCGGTCATAGGCGGGAACGGTGACCTCGGTCGCTGACGTCTGGCTGTGCAGATGTACCAAAGCATCAATCGCCAGCGCATAAAGCTCGGTTTCGTCATGCCCGGATTTCAGCAGGTTACCATAGGTCGCCGTGCCAAAATCCTCGATCAACGCGAGCCCGACCGCGGGATCGGCCCCCACAACCCGTGGTGCGCTGAGGCCCAAGCCGGCGAGATGGCGCGCCAACCGCAGGAAGGAGGCAAAGCCCACCGGGTCGGTTCGGTCATCCATCAGCAGAAGCCCCGCGCCCATAAGGCGGAAATACCGCCGCGCGGAGGCATCGCCGGGGAGCGCCGTCACCGTGACGGCGGCCTGCCCATGACGCGCCAGAAACGAGGCGATGGGGGGATCAAGCTTGGGGAGCGCGCCGATCACGGTCATCGGATCATGTAGACCTTCTTGATGGTCTCATGCACGGTGCAGACGCCCTTCCAGTCCTTCGGGAAAAACGCTGCCGTGTCGGGGGTGATCTCGATTACGTCACCACTTTCATGGACATAGGTGCAGCGCCCCTCGAGGAAATGGCAGAACTCGTCAGAGGTCACATGGCAGTCCCATTTTCCGGGGGTGCAAATCCACAGACCGCATTCAGACTGCCCCTCGGGCCCCTTGTGCATCACCACGCCGCTGACGTGGGACTCGCCCTCGATCATGGTGGGAATGATGCCCCAATCGACGGTCTCTGTGACCGCAGTGGGGTTTTTCAAAACAGGTGTTGTCATCTCTCAAGTCCCTTAGGCGAGCATGTAGCTGTTGCGGGTTGTCTCATAGATTTCGGCTTCCCCGGTCCAACCGGCCTTGAACACCACGGCGGTGCCCGGGGTGATGTCGATCACCTCGCCGTCGTCGTTGCGGTATTGGGCGCGACCGGAGATGAAGTAGCAAAACTCATCCCGGGGCAGCGAGAGCCGCCATCTGCCGGGTGTGCAGACCCAGATGCCGGTTTCGGGGCTGTTGTTCGGACCTTTGAACAGCAGCCGACCAGTGGACTGCGACGCCCCGGCAAGGGCATCGGGCTGCGCGCCCCAATCGGCGAGATCATCAAACGAGGCGGCGCCATGGATATGCGGCGCGGAGGAAGACAGGTTTGTCATGCCACCAGCCCCGCCAAAAGTTTCGCGGCTTTCACCGGGCCTTCGCAGGATTGCATATGCTTGGAGATCGTTTGCAATCGATCCGCCATCTTCGCGTCGGTCAGGCAGGCTTCGATCTTGGCGATCAGTTCTTCATCGCTCCACTCATAGCGATCGGAGCGGAAGCCATAGCCGGTTTCCTGTACGCGCATTGCGTTGTCGTGACCGTCCCAGACATAGGGCATGATGATCGCGGGTTTGCCGAAGTACAGGCATTCGGTGAAGGAGTTGTTGCCGCCATGGTGGATCACCGCGTCGACCTGCGGGATCACGGAGGGCTGCGGATACCAGCTTTCGATGATCACGTTGGGCGGAATGTCGGAGTATTCGTCTTTGTAGTCACCGACGTTGAACAGGGCCCGATAGCGAGTCTTGCCGATCAGCGTGATCAGCCGCTTCAACAGATCGGTGTCGCCCGAGCCAAGTGAGCCGAAGGAGACATAGAGCAACGGCCCGTCATTGTTGGCGGCGAATTGCGGCACCTCATAGGGGGCATCTTCGCGCACGCAGCCTTCGAGATACTGGAACCGCGCCGGGTCAAGCGGGGTCTCGCGCTTGTAGGTCAGCGGTTGCGGATAGAGCAGCAGGTTCATGTAGGGAGAGGCTTCGAAAAACTCGCCGATCTTGTAGGCGTCCTCGCCACACTCCGCGAGGAAGGCGTTAAAATCCGCATGGATCGGGGCGATGACCTCCTCGAATTTGGCGCGAAACGCCGCGTGACCTTCGGTGTCGTTTTCCGACATGCCGGAGAGGTGCGGTGGGATGGCCGGGTCTTCGATTTCGTTTTCCGAGCACGAAATGATCCGCACCCACGGTACGCCATATTGTTTGATCGCCGGGAACAGGATGACATTGTCCACGGCAATCACGTCGGGTTTGATCCGGTCCAGAACCGCGGGCAGATCCTTTTGCGCCCATTTGGCGCTGTCGACGATCGCTTCCCAACATTCCTTGACGTAGTTGTCGATCTGATCAATCGGCGCTTTGCGGAAATTGGGGATGTGACCGTTGATGAAATCTTCCCAGAATTTCGCCATTTGCTCGGGCGGCATGGGTTCGGACAGGGCCACGGGATGGGCCTCGAATCCGTAGCCTTGATAGATTTCGACAAAGCCCGGATCGGAGAGGAACACCACTTTATGTCCCATTTTGGTCAAGGCTTGTGCGATCCCGACCGAATTCAGCGCGGGGCCGTAGGCGGCTTCGGGGAAAAGGGCGAAGGTTTTCTGTTCCATGGTGACTCCTTTGACAGGGTTCAGTTCGGGAAAATGTGGGTGTCTTTGGCGGACCAGTGCACGGTGATGTTTTGGCCGACCTCTGGCGCATGGCCGTCCGCCTCATCCGCGGTCATCCGCGAAATCACCGGGTTGTCCGAGAGCGCCGTTTTGATGTGCAACAACAGGTCGAGGCCGTGATAGGCGAGCGCGACGATCTCGCCGCTCAACTGGTTGTCGCCGGTGCCGGTCACATGCAGTCGCTCCGGGCGGATGGCGGCGATGGCCGCACCTGTCTCATGGATCTCGGTCGCACTTTCTGATCGAATGCGACTGCCATCCACGCCGACAAACCCGGTACCGTTTTTGTGGACGGGGAGGAAATTCATCACCCCGATAAAATCGGCGGCGAATTTGCTCTGCGGCGCCTCGTAAATCTCATGCGGGGTGCCGACCTGCAAAAGCGTGCCATCTTTCATGATGGCGATGCGGTCGGCCATGACCAAGGCCTCTTCTTGATCATGGGTCACGACGATGAAGGTGATGCCGAATTCATGTTGCAGGCGTTTGAGTTCAAGCTGCATCTCGCTGCGCAGCTTTTTGTCCAGCGCGCCCAACGGTTCGTCGAGCAAAAGCACCTTGGGCCGTTTCACCAAGGCCCGCGCCAAGGCGACCCGTTGACGTTGCCCGCCCGAAAGCTGGTCGGGTTTGCGCTTGGCCAGATGGCCAAGCTGGATCACCTCAAGGATCTCGTTGACCCGTTCTCTGACCTCGGCTTTCGGCAGACGGTCCATTTCAAGGCCATAGGCGATGTTTTGCGCCACGCTCATATGCGGAAACAGCGCGTAGGATTGAAACATCAGGTTCAAAGGGCGCTGGTTGGGGGAGAGCCCTGCAATGGAGATGCCTTCCAACGTGATGTCGCCGGCTGTGAGGTCCTCAAAGCCCGCGAGCATCCGCAGCAGCGTGGTTTTGCCACTGCCCGATGCGCCGAGGAGTGCGAAGAACTCATTCTTGTGGATGTCCAGCGACACCCTATCCACGGCTTGCACAGAGCCAAAGGTCTTGGAGACGTTTTGGATGCTTAAAAACGTTTGTGTCATTGGCCGGGCAAGCCTCCTTTGTTCAGCCGTTGGGAGAGGGCCAGTGCGATCACAGAGACCGCCATCACCAGCGTGGCCAAGGCGTTGATTTCAGGGGTCACCCCAAAGCGGATCATCGAGAAAATCTGCATCGGCAGAGTGATCGAGGCGCGTCCGGCCCCGGCGGTGAAAAAGGCGATGATGAATTCGTCGACGGACAGCGTGAAGGCCAAAAGCGCCCCGGCGATGATGGCGGGCATCAAGACCGGAATGATAACGCGTTTGAGGGTGGTGAAGGTCGAGGCTCCCAGATCGGTGGAGGCTTCGACAATCGACCAGTCAAAATTTTTCAACCGCGCCCGCACCACGGCGCAGACAAAGGCCAGGTTGAACACCACATGGCTGACGATGATCGTGTGCAGCCCCATTTTCACGCCGATCAGCGAGAAAAAGGACAAAAGCGCGATGGCCAATACAATGTCGGGAATGATCATCGGTGCGAAAATGAGGGTTTCCAGCCATTTGCCGTTGCGCCGACGAATTTCGACGCCGATGGCCAGAAGGCTCCCCAAGGCGGTCGACAACAGGGTCGAGAAAATTGCCACGATCAAAGTGTTGCCTGCGGCTTTCAGGATGTCATCATTCTCAAGCAGCGCGCCGTACCATTTGAAGGAAAACCCGGTCCAGGCCGTGGGCAGCCCGCCTTCGTTGAAGGACAGGCCAACCAGCACCGAAATCGGGATGTAGAGAAAGGCAAAGATCACACCGAGGATAAGCAACATCAGGCGGAAGGTGTTGCGATCAGCCATTGTGCGCCCCTTTGCGACCAGAGGCGCGGTCGGCCACCACGGCTTGCAGCATCAAGAGGCCAAGCATCACCGCAATCAACACCATCGAAAGCGCAGCGCCAAAGGGCCAGTCGTTGGCGGTCAGGAATTGCGCGTAAACAAGGTTGCCGATCATCTGAAACTGGCCCCCACCCAACAGAGCCGGGGTCACGAAATTGCCGATGGACAGGACGAAGACAAAGACAAACCCGGTGGCAATGCCCGGCACTGTCATCGGCAGGGTCACGCGGCGGAATGTGGTCCAGCCGGACGCGCCCAGATCGCGCGAGGCCTCTGAAATGTCGGGGTTGAGCCGGGACAAGGGCGCGTAGCAGCTTAGAATGACAAACGGCAGGTAATTGTAGACGAGGCCAATCACCACGGCTTGTTCCGAGTACAACATGCTGGGCAATTCGCCCTCGAACCCGATCCAGCGGGCAAGGTTCACGATCAGCCCTTCGCGGTTGAGCAACACGATCCAGGCATAGGTGCGCACCAAATAGTTCGACCAGAACGGCAACACGGCAAAAAACAAGAGTATGGCTTGATTTCGGCGCGGCATCGCGGCGATGGCATAGGCTGCCGCATAGCCCAACACGCAGGCGATCGCGGCGGACAGGCCGGCGATCCCAGCGGATTTCAGGAAAATCTTGAAATACAGCGGGTCAAACACCAGCGCGAGGTTCTCAAGCGTGAACGTGTACTCGATCCCGCCGTAAATGCCGCGCCGGAAAAATGCGAGCACGAGGATGAGCAAACAGGGCACGACCATCAACCCGAACAGCCACAGCATGGCGGGGGTCATCAAGATCATGGGGCGGCGGTCGGTGGACATAAAGCAACCCTATGCTGAACGGGTCAGCATCAATGGATGTGACAATGGAGAGGGGAGTCCCGCCGCCCAATAGGGGGCGGGACCACGGGAAAAGGGCGTTCGGATCAGTTCGCCTTGATCTCGGACACGAGGCGAGAATATTCGCGCTGGGCGGCGCCCACGTCACGCAATTGCTCGAACTTCAACATCTCTGCCGGTGCCATGCCCATGTTCGGGAAGGTCTCGATCAGCGTCGGGTCCACACCCTCCATCGCGGCCTTGTTCGGCACTTTGTAGAGGATGTTCTCGGCGGACCAACGGTGGTTCTTGGCGTCCAGAATGTAATTCACAAACGCATAGGCGGCGTCTTTGTGCTCGGAGGACTTCAGGATCACCATGGTGTCGACCCAAAGATCAGACCCTTCGGACGGGATCACATATTTGATGTCGGGATTTTCGCCGATACCATAGTTGCACCAGCCATCCCAAGCCTGCACCAATTCCGCTTCGCCAGACACCAGCTTGGCGTAGAATGTGGTGTCGTCATAGGCCAGCAAGGTGCCCTTGGCCTTGATCAAGAGGTCCCGCACTTCGGCCATCTTTGCCGGGGCGGTTTCGTTCACCGAATAGCCAAGCGCCAATTGACCCGCCGCCAGCAACCAACGATCGGTCGCAAGCATGGTCGTCTTGCCGGAAACGGCCTCGGTGGGTTCCAAGAGATCATACCAGGACGTCGGTTCCGCAACCAGATCGGAGCGATAGCACAGACCCGTCGTGCCCCAGGCGTAGGGCAGCGAGAACATATTGCCCGGATCATGCGGAAGCTCCGTGGCTTCGGTGTACAGATTGGCGATGTTGGGGATTTTGTCATGGTCGAGATCTTCGGCCAAACCAAGGTTGTGCAGGACTTCGGCAAACGGCGAGGACACAAAGACAACGTCATAGCCCGCGCCTTTTGACGCGATCAGTTTGCCCATGATTTCTTCGTTCGTGGCGTGCAACACCAGTTCCGCTTCGTTGCCGGTTTCGGCGTTGAACGTGTCAATCGCGTCGGCGGCCATATAGCCGTCCCAGTTTGACACGGTGAGCGGCTCAGCCAGCACCGGCGCGGTCATCGCAGCCAGTGTCACGGTCAAGCAAACGCCGTTGCGCAGTCTGTGTCGTCTCATAGACGTAACCTCCAAAGTGGTCTGTTGGACTGTCCGAACCGTGGTTCGGGAATTTGTGTTGCGATTCTTCTTGATCGCTATAGTCTCAGTATTAATAGCAGAAATTATACGTCAATTTGTTTTTGCGGTCTTTTTTCAGGAGGGGCTCTCGATCCGCACGTCACGCCCCTAAACGCCCGCCTCACAGGAGAGGCCCATGCCGAGATCACGCAGCAACGCGCGCCAAAATCATCTGAAACTGGCTCGCCAGATCATTGAATTCATTCTTGAACGCGACTTGAGTAAGGGAGATCACCTTCCGGAATCCGTGCTGTCCGAGGCCTGCGGTGTCTCTAGGACACCGATTCGATCCGCCCTTAAATTACTGGAGCAGAAGGATATTGTTCAAAGGCGCGAGGAGGGGGGATTTTTCCTCAATCTCGCACCAGAGGCGCTTTCGCCGGATATCTCTTCTGATCTCGATGACATGGAGGGCTCTCTGGCGGCCCGCATTCTTTCGGATCGTGCCGAGCGACGTCTTTCAGATGTTCAGTCCGTAAGTGCGCTTGTCCGGCGCTATGGTGCGCCGAGATCATCTGTACTAAATTCGTTAAAAATACTGTCTTCAGACGGGGTCGTCGTCCAGCTTCCGGGGCGCGCCTGGGCGTTTCAGCCGATGCTGGACTCGCCAAACGCGATTGAGGAGAGCCTCGCCTTTCGACTGACGCTTGAACCACAGGCCATTCTGACCCCGGGTTTTCAGGTCGACAGCCAAAAGATCGGTCTGATGCGTCAACAGACGGAAGACTTCCTCCAACGCCCGGATGGAAAGCTCAGCTCCTCGGCCTTTTTGCGTCTGGACTGCGCCTTTCACAGCTTTATCGCGGAAAGCTCCGGCAACCGCTTTGCCCGCGGCGTGCTTTTGGCCCATCAAAGACTGCGGCTTTCGACGCAAAAGGATCACACCATCGCAGACTTTCGCCTCCGCCAATCCCTCAATGAGCATTTGGGTATTCTCGACAGCTTGGAGCGGATGCAACTTCAACTTGCCGCCGACCAAATGGTGCTGCATCTGCGGCGCAGCCAGATCCGCAGGCCGCAAACGGTCAATCGCGGCATTCTTCCCCTCGCGCGCGGAGGCCCTCTTTGACGAAACCCATTATCGCCCTTTTCCCCGAGGCCAGCTTTGGCTCCGCGCTCAATTGCGTCGGCATCGCACAGGAGTTGCAACGCAATGGTGCCGTCCCGGTGTTTCTATGCCATTCGGGATTCAACGGCGTTTTTGCCGAATATGGGTTCAAGGAATACCAACTTCCGGCCTCTGCTGCCTCGCGCCCGCAAACCGAGGACACATGGCAGACCTTCGTTACCGCCCACGTCGCCCATTTCAACCAAGACCCGATGGCGCAACTGAACAGCTATGTTGCGCCGACTTGGGACGCGATCGTTGATACCGCCATTCGGGCCGAAGAGGGGCTTGAAAGCCTGCTCAAACGGATCAAACCTGCGGGGATCGTGCTCGACAACGTCATCATGTTCCCGGCCATCGCCAATGCTGGCGTACCTTGGATTCGGGTGGTGTCCTGTACGGAAACCGAAATTCCTGACGCGAATGTGCCGCCCTATCTCTCAGGTCTGGCCGCAGACGATCCCGCGCGCCCGGCCTTTGAGGCGCGCTATCTCGAGGTCACGGCGCCCGCGCATCACAGATTTAACGAGTTTCGCGGCCAGCGCGGCCTCGCCCCCCTGCCTGCGGGGCAGTTTTTGGAACCTTCGCCCCATTTGAACCTGCTTCTTGCGCCCACGGCAATCCGCCATGAGCGCGCTGCGCCCTTGCCCGAGGATCGTTTTGTGTTTCTCGAAGGTTGCGTGCGCGAAGAGGCGCAATTCGACCCGCCGCCCTTGCCCGTGAACGAAGGGCCGATCGTCTATATGAGCTTTGGTAGCCTTGGCGCCATCGACACAGATCTGTTTGCGCGGATGATCACCGTCTTCGCTGCGATCCCGGCTCGTTTCTTTGTCAACGTCGGGGGCTTTCTGGAGAGCTACAGCCAAGTGCCCGACAATGTGTATCTGGGCAGTTGGTTCCCGCAGCCCTCGATCGTGTCGCAGGCGGATCTGTTCATCCACCATGGCGGCAACAACAGCTATTGCGAGGCGCTGTACTTTGGCGTGCCGTCCCTGATCATGCCCTATTGTTGGGATGGTCACGACAATGGCTTGCGGGTCAAGCAGACGGGTACCGGCGATTTTTTGCAGCGCAACGATTGGACCGCAGCGCAATTGAGCAATGTGATTTCCGCCCTGCTTGGGGATACAGAGATGCTTGGGCATTTGAAAAAAATATCCGAGCAGATGAAAGCAACCCCCGGGACGGTGGTGGCGGCGCAGTCGATTTTTCAAGCGATTGCGGGGTCTTAGGCTTGGCGTCTTCAGACCGGTGTCACATCTCTGGAGAGGCGGGCTCTGGCGGCTGTGGTTTGCCACGAGCCCTTTTGCACCCTGTGATGGGGGCCATGGTCTGGGCTTGCTCTTGGCGACGAAAGGGCGATGGGGTCGAGCGGACGCGCGCGGCAAAATCCTGATTGCGCGGAAGGGGCGTGACCTCCGTGCGACATCGGTGCTACAAGCCCGGCGCCGAGTGCCTCAAGTGAAGCACCGGAGCGCCAAAACGACGGGAAACTCAGAGAGCCAGCGGGAAGCATCCGCAGGAAAGGCATCGGAAGAGGCTATGAAAACAAGGGAATATCCGGTTTCCAAGGCTTCCCGTCTCTCCGTCGCCCCGATGATGGACTGGACGGATCGCCACTGTCGCTATTTCCATCGCCTGCTAAGCCGGGAGACGCTGCTGTATACCGAGATGGTGACCGCGCCGGCCTTGGTGCGGGGCGGGGCGCTGCATCTGCTTGAGCACAATCCGCAGGAGCATCCGGTTGCCTTGCAGCTTGGGGGGGCCGACCCGGTCGAACTGGCGCAGGCGGCCCGGTTGGGCGCTGCTGAGGGGTATGACGAGATCAACCTCAATTGCGGCTGCCCCTCGGACCGGGTGCAATCGGGCGCCTTTGGCGCAGTGCTGATGACGCAGGCGCCGCTGGTGGCCGACTGTGTGGCGGCGATGCGCGCGGCGGTGGATGTAGAGATCACGGTGAAATGTCGCATCGGGATCGACGAGCAGACCCCGGAAAAGGTCTTGCCCGAGTTCCTGTCGCAGGTGGCGGCGGCGGGATGCGGCCGCTTTATCATCCATGCGCGCAAGGCTTGGCTGCAAGGGTTGTCGCCAAAGGATAACCGTAGCATTCCGCCGCTGGACTATGATCTGGTGATGCGGATGAAGGCGCAGTTTCCGCATCTGCATCTTTCGATCAACGGCGGCATCGACTCGCTGGAGCAGGCGCGCGGCTTTCTGGAGGCCGGGCTTGACGGGGTGATGATCGGGCGGGCGGCCTATCACACACCGGCCGATATTCTGGCTGCGGCTGACCCGATGATCTTTGGCACTGGCCAGGTCGCCGATCCGATGCAGGTGGCGCGGGACATGCTGCCCTATATCGAAAGCCATTTGGTGGCGGGTGGGCGGTTGCATCAGGTGACGCGGCACATGATGGGCCTGTTTGCCGGGCGCCCCGGCGCGCGCGGTTGGCGGCGGGTGTTGTCGGAAGGGGGCACCCGCCCCGGGGCCGGCCCCGAGTTGGTGCTGGAGGCGCTGGCGCGGATTGATGCGGCTGAGGCCACAAGCGATTGCGTTGGTTGACCCAAAACCCTGACCCGACAAGCTGAAGCTGCGGGGCAAGGGGGGCTGGCCTAGGGTCTGGCGACGGTGTAAGTCGGCGCGCGGATCATGTGAGATCACGAAGGAGAGCCCGATGGCCGGTCAGATGCCCGATACGACGCTTTTGTTGCAGATGCTGGTGATGCTGATGGTGATCGGCGGGTTCGCCGGAGTGCTGGCCGGGCTGTTGGGGGTCGGCGGCGGGATTGTTCTGGTGCCGTCCTTTTTCTATGCCTTCCAGACGCTTGGATATGGCGGGCCGCAGCTTATGCAGATGTGTCTGGCGACCTCGCTGGCGACCATCATCGTGACCTCTGTCCGC
This sequence comes from Pseudodonghicola sp., assembly GCA_033791545.1. Taxonomy (GTDB): domain Bacteria; phylum Pseudomonadota; class Alphaproteobacteria; order Rhodobacterales; family Rhodobacteraceae; genus Antarcticimicrobium. The sequence goes on from JASJGL010000062.1 coordinate 116,744, forward strand.
TCGGTTCTGAGCCATAACAAGAAGGGCGCGGTGGTCTGGCCGATCCTGCGTAGCTGGGGCCCTGGCATCGCGATGGGGGCGGTGCTGGGCGTGTTGGTGGTGGCCTCGTTGCGCTCGAGCGTGTTGCAGGGGCTGTTCGGGGTGATCGGTATCGTGATCGGGCTGTATCTGGGGTTCGGCAAGTCCGAGTGGCGGCTGGGCGAAGAGATGCCCAAGGGGATCCGGCGCGCCGTGGTCTCGCCCATCGTGGGCTTTCTCTCGGTGCTGATGGGGATCGGGGGCGGCAGTTTCGGCGTGCCGCTGATGAGCCTGTACAATATCCCCATTCACCGCGCCGTGGCCACCGCCGCCGGGTTTGGCGTGATCATTGCGGTGCCCTCGGTGACGGGGTTCATGCTGCTGAACATCGACCCGGCCAACCGGCCGCCGTTTTCCGTGGGGGCGGTGAATCTGCCCGCCTTTTTCGTGGTGATCGCCATGACGTTGACCACCGCGCCATGGGGGGTGAAGCTGGCGCATGCGATGGACCCCAAGCCGCTGAAGCGGATCTTTGCGGTCTTTCTGACGCTGGTGGCGCTGAACATGCTGCGCAAGGCGCTGGGCTGGTAAATCCGCCCATGTTGGCGTGCGCAAGCGCCGCAAACGCCCGACCATGACCCACGCCCGGCCATGATCCGGCGCAAAGCGCGCGTCCCCCGGCTTCTTCTTGGTAAAAATACTCCCGCCGGAGGCAGGCGGCACCACAGGAGCCGCCACTTTGGGCATTCCTGCTGGGCAGTCAGCCCTTCAGTTCGCTCGCGCCTCAGCCCTGCGCTTCGCCATTCAGCCGGGCGGCGCGGCCGCCGCGACGTCGGGCCAGACGTGGGGCGCGCTCTGGCAGGCTCGCCGTGATGGTGCGGCGTTCCTCTGCTGTCATGCGCGACCACGCGGCGATTTCGTCGAGGCTGCGCAGACAGCCGGTGCATAGCCGTTCTTGTGGATGCACGACACAGATCTTGACGCAGGGGCTCTCGATCTCGTCGCGGCTCCAGACCTGCTCCATCACCGTTCGCCTTCCGTCTTCATGTGGCGCATCCGATCCAGCGCCCCTTGCAGGATATACGAGGCGGCGACGTTGTCGATCCGCTCGGCGCGACGCTTTCGAGATGTATCCGCCTCCAGCAGCGCGCGTTCAGCGGCGACAGAGCTAAGCCGCTCGTCCCAGAAGCCGATCGGAAGGTCGGTGAGCCGGGACAGGTTGCGGGCAAAAGAGCGGGTGGACTGGCAGCGTGGGCCTTCGCTGCCGTCCATGTTGCGGGGCAGGCCCAGAACGATGCCGCCGACCTCACGGTCGTTGATGATCTCCAGCAACCGCTGCGCATCCAGCGTGAACTTCTTGCGCCAGACGGTTTCCAGCGGGCTCGCTGCGGCGCCGATACGGTCGGACACGGCGACGCCGATGGTCTTGTCGCCCAGATCCAACCCGATCAGTGCCACCATCGGCGACAGGGCGGTGACGAAGTCCTCGAACACGTTCACAATCACCCGCCGATCCCCGCCTTTTGCGCGGCGCCTTCGATCTGTTGCAGCGCGGCGGCGTCCTTGGCAAAGGTCTGCTTCGCCTCGTCATAGATCGCGCTGGCACGCTCGGTGTCGCCCAGCACCCCCAAGGCCCCGATCAGACGCGCCCATTCGGCGGGGCTGCCGCCCTCGCTGGACAGCCGCTCCGACAGCCGCTCGACCATGCCGCGGATCATGTCTTGGCGCCCCTCAGCCGTCATGTCGGCGGCGGCCGCCACATCGTCGGAGCTGGGCCCGGCCAGCATCGGCGCGCTGCCCGCAGCGGGGGGCAGGGTATAGTCGATACCGGCAGTTGCGGCCATCTGTTCGATCTGGGCGCGGATCGGTTCGATCCAATAGGCATCGGGCGGTCCGGCCTGCAGGGTTTCTTCCCAGATGCGAAAGGCGATGTCGGCGCGTCCGGTCTGGGCCATCATCGCCCCCCAGTAATAGCGCGCCGGTCCATTGCTGCGATCGCGTTCCAGCGCGCCGGCCAGCGCCGCCTCGGCCTGTGGCGAGACATAACCACCGGCGGCCATGATCAAAAGCTCGGCATAATCCGAGAAATCCTGCGCGCTGGCGGCATCGCCCTTGATCTTAAGCACTTGTTCCTTGGCCTGATAGGCGGCCTGAAAGTTGCCGCTGTTGGCCTCGTGCTGGGCCAGCAAATTGTGGCCCTGGGCATCGTCGGGGCGGGCGGCGACCGTGCTGCGCAACTGGTCGATCAAGGCCTTGTAGCTTTCTTCGATCTGGCGCGGCGGCTGTGGCGGCAGACTGGCCTCGGCGGCGCTCTGGTCGGGGCGGGTGCGGCGCGCCTCTTCGGCCATGGCCAAGCGGTGTTTCAGGCCCAGATCGCCATAGCCCGGCGCCCCGATACCGCGATAGATCAGCGTCGATCCGGCCAGCACCAGAACCGCCACCGCCACCGCCGTGACCACGGTGGCCGCCTGCGGTTGGCCCGATCCGCTCTGCGTCTTGTGCGTGGCGGCATCGGCGGCCAGGATCCGGCGCGAGACCTCGGCGCGGATCCGTTCGGCATCGGCCTCGCCGATCACGCCGCGCGCCAGATCGCGGTCCACTTCCTTGAGCTGGTCGCGATAGACCCGCAGGTCATAGGCGGCGGCAGGCCCGGCACCGCCGCGGGCGCGCAACAGGGCCAAGACCAACAGCGCGGCCGCGGCCACCGCCATTGCTGATGTGATAATCCAGAACGACATGAGATCTCCCGTTTCGACCTGATCTATAGGTGCGGAGCGCTTGAAAAAAGGGCAAATCGCCACTTGGGGCTCACATGTCGCAACTGTGACCTATAACGGCGAATTGCGTCATGGCCCGAGTCTGGCTAGGGGGCATAGAAGAGAGCAGACAAACCGAACGGATTCGCCCATGAAACGATACTCCGCCTTTGCCGTCGCCCGCGAAGCCCTGAGCTATCACACCGGCTGGGGCCGGGCGTGGCGCGCGCCCGAGCCGAAGTCGCGGTATGACGTCGTGATCGTGGGCGCGGGGGGGCATGGGCTTGCCACCGCCTATTACCTTGGCAAGAATTTCGGCATCACCAATGTGGCGGTGCTGGAAAAGGGCTGGCTGGGCGGCGGCAACACCGGGCGCAACACCACCATCATCCGCTCCAACTATCTGCAGGATTCCTCGGCCGCGATCTTTGAAAAGGCCCGCTCGCTGTACGAGGGGCTGAGCCAGGATCTGAACTATAACGTCATGTTCTCGCCGCGCGGCTGCCTGATGCTGGCGCAGACCCAGTCCGAGGTTCGCGGCTATCAACGCACGGCGCATGCCAATGCGCTGCAGGGGGTGCAGACCGAATGGGTCGGGCCTGCGCGGGTCAAGGAACTGGTGCCGATCATCAATATCGACGGGCCGCGCTACCCGGTTCTGGGCGGGCTGTGGCAGGCGCGCGGCGGTACCGCGCGTCACGACGCGGTGGCCTGGGGCTATGCCCGGGCCTGTTCCGCCATGGGCATGGACATCATCCAGCAATGCGAGGTCACCGGCGTGCGCCGCGAGGG
>JASJGL010000063.1:0-14599 GCA_033791545.1 Pseudodonghicola sp.
TTGATCCCGTCTGGCTCGACGAGCTTCGCCGCCGGGCAATGGAGGAAAGCCAGCCGCTCTTCCGGGCGTCGAACGGCTGGATGCTGGCGGCCAGCTATCCCTCGAAGGTCTGGCGGCGCCACTTCGGCACCGGCGCGCATATCTCGCGCAGCCGGATTCATTCCGAACTGGGCCAGCTTGGCCCCGAGGGCGTGGAGGCGGCGCTGGCGCTCAATGCGCAGCGCGATGCGCGCACCGCCGCCAGCTACCAGAGCGCCGCGGTGGAGGTGGCCCTGCGTCGGCGGGGCCAGGACATGGTCGACGGGCTGCTCGCCGAGGCCCTTGGGGAATAGCGGCGCAGATCCTCCGCCATGACCTTGCCCGGTCCCCCGCGCCTCCCTCACCGGGCCGGGCGGACCGGTTTCAGGATGGGGGCCACCTCGGCCAGGACCCGCACGGCTGTATGGCTCGAGGCACATTCGGACGACCGGGACCATGCAACATCGAGCGCCCTGACCAGCCGCCGCACATGCAATTGCGGCATGTCGTGGATGCGGACAGCCGGACGGTCAAGAACAAGGCCGTCTATGTCGCCCTGGGCGTCACCCGGGATGGCCAGCGAGAGGTTCTGGGCCTCTGGATCGCCGAAAATGAAGGCGCCAAATTCTGGCTCTCGGTGATGAACGAGATGAAGAACCGGGGCGTTCAGGATGTTCTGATCGCCATCGTGCCCTCTCGTTGATTACTTCGCAATCAACTGCCGGGTAACAGATGGGCTGAAGGGGTTCCCTGAGGCCATCACCGCCGCCTTCCCGGACGCAATGGTCCAGACATGCACCGTCCATCTGGTGCGCCATTCCCTGAACTTCTGCTCTTGGAAGGACCGCAAGGTCGTGGCCGCCGACCTGCGTCGGATTTACAGCGCCCCGACCGCCGATCTGGCCGAGGCCGAGCTCGATGCCTTCGATGAGAAATGGGCCGGAAAATACGCGCCCATCGCTCCGGCCTGGCGCCGGGCATGGCAGGAGGTGATCCCATTATTTGGTTTTGATCCAGCGATCCGCAAGATCATCTACACGACGAATGCCATAGAAAGTCTGAACCGCGTGATCCGGAAATCCATCAAGACGCGGGGCTCCTTCCCGACCGACGAAGCCGCGACCAAGCTGATCTACCTCGCCATCCGCAAATTCGAAAAGGATTGCCGAAATGTCCGGGACATGGTTTGCAGCCCGCAACCAGTTCGCCATAATGTTCGGCGAGCGCTTCGACGCTTGAGTATCTGAAACCGCATGGGCCGGGCCAGATACACAAAGTTCAGGACACTCCCGACACGGCCCATTCCATCGCCATCATGACCACGACTTTGACTTGCCGGTACAGGTAACGCGACATGGCTCATTCATCCGCAGTCATGGCATGTACTAAAATGAAGTGTCAGGCTGATGCATATCAGTCATCCGGTCCGAACAATCTGCGCAATGTTCGCTCATCCGACAAAACCGTCGGGACACAGCAGCGAAAGCTTGCTGTGGGTCACGCCTCTACAGCATTGCGCTGGCTTGTCCGGGACGCCTTTGCATTTAGGGTGGCCTTCAGAACCGCGTTCTTGCTCCCAATTTCAAAGGAAACATGATGCTTACCAAGACACTTTTAGGCATGTCGGTCGTTGCCGGTCTGATTGCCGGCGCGGCGAGCGCGGAAACCCAGGCCATGGCCTGGACCGATCTCAACATGCGCGACGGACCCAGTCCGATGCATTCGATCGTCGATGTGATCCCTGCAAATAACACAGTAATGGTGCAAGGTTGCCTTGCCGACGCGAGTTGGTGCCAAGTCTCCCATGGCGAGACGACAGGATGGGCCGCGGGCAATTATCTGACCACATCGATCGATAACGAACCGGTCGCTCTGGCGTCCGGCGACAAGCGGGTGGTCCTCACGACCGTCACCTATGACAACGAGCAAGTGGCAACCGCTGGCGGGCTCGCCACGGGAGCTATTGCCGGTGCGCTTGTCGCTGGTCCGGTTGGCGCGGTCGTTGGCGCAATCGTCGGAGGTGCCGTTGGCGCTTCGGTTGAACTCGATCCGACCGTCGTCACTTATGTCAAGAGCAACCCTGTCGATCCGATCTATCTGGACGGCGAAGTTGTCGTCGGCGCCGGAATTCCGGACGCGGTGATGTTGGCCCCGGTTCCCGACAGCACGTATGAGTACGCATATCTCAACGGCGTGCTGGTTCTGGTGGATACGAAAGACCGCAAGGTCGTTCACATCGTCCGGTAATACCCGACTGGGCGCACGACATTCTGCAGATTGGTCGGCCCGTAGACAATGGGCCGACCAACAGGACGGTCTCACAACATGACTCCGTCTGAATGTCAAATGATCCGCAATTCTCGTTCATGGCAAAGCGTTACCTGTCCGCCGAAGGGAACGATTCCATGACCCACAGCGAATGACCGGCTCTGAGCGCCCAAGCCGTGCCGGATCGTTCAGTCCCCGTCGATGGGTGCTCTGTGCCCGTAGGACTAGATATAGATGTCGCTCTGGCGTTCCAGATAATCCCATATCCTCCAAGAAGCTTAAAGAAATCGCATGCCCTGCAAGAGCATGACCCAGAACGAAGTGCGCCTTCAACTGCATGCGCTGGCCTACAATATCGGGGGCCTCCTACAGGGCATTGATCTGTCCGAGGGGATGGCCGACTTGTCGCAGACCAGCCTGCGAACACGGCTGATCAAAATCGGTACACGGGGTCGTCCGTCACGCCCGCGCCGTCACGTTCCAACTGGGCGAGGTGGCTGTCAGTGACAATCTGTTCACCCGCATCATCGTAGCCATACATCGCCTGCCTTCCCCACCGGTTCCCGCATGAGAGCGACAACGGCAATATCCGAAGGGAAGCGGCTCGACCGGTCTGTGCAAAACCTTGCCGATCATAGCAAAACCCGGATCAACTCTACCGCCAAGGCCATAAATCACGCTCAAATCGGTCGTCATATGCCCGAACCACGGTACAGCTCCTACCAAGCAGCTTGATCGCTGCGCAAAACGGCAGCAACATCAACTACTCGGCGTTCCACTTGGGCATGTCGGTTTTAGCTATCAATGTTCGCACGAAGAAACGGATAAAACCGGAGGTTACATGACACGGAGCCGGACGTTTGTCGTCTTGATTGCCCTTGTTACCCTTGCCTTTGGCTGGGTTCTCTGGCCGCTGTTTGGTGCCGTCTTTTGGGCGGTTGCCTTCGTGATCGTGCTTGACCCCATGGCCAACCGTCTGTCGCAGCACCTGGGCCAGCGTCGCAATATGGCGGCATTGATCATGATCACGGGCTTCCTGCTCTTGATCATCCTTCCGACGCTTCTGATCCTGACTGCCGTGATCAGGGAGGCGAACAACCTGATTGCCGCCGTGCAGTCAGGCGAAATCAATCTGTATCAGATGTTTCAGTCCGTATTGGATAGTTTGCCTGCCTGGTTTAAGGCCGCTCTGCAGCGGCTGGGGCTGGGCAATCTTACGGCGGCGCAGCGCTCGATCGCTGACTCGTCCACCAGTTGGTTCGGGACCAATACGCCGACGATCCTGTCCTTCGGGCAGAACACGGTCGGATTGTTCGTCGGGCTGGGCGTCATGCTTTATCTGATGTTCTTTCTGTTCCGCGATGGTGATGCGATTTTGGAGCGCATCAAATCTGCCATCCCGATAGAGGCCGATCTAATGGAGGAACTGTTTCACACCCTCGGCGTTGTCGTTCGCGCCACGGTGCGTGGAGACATCCTGGTATCTCTTTTGCAGGGCTGCCTTGGCGGACTGGGGTTCTGGTTCCTGGAGGTCCATGCGGTGATTCTGTGGATGGTGCTGATGTCGCTCCTGTCGCTGGTTCCAGTGTTCGGGGCGGCACTGGTCTGGGGACCGGTAGCGATCTATTTCCTTGCCAATGGATTGATCTGGAAAGGAATTGCCCTGATGGTCTATGGCATCATGGTCATCAGCCTCATCGACAACATCGCCCGGCCATGGCTTGTGGGGCAAGAAACGCGAATGCCCCACTATGTCGTCCTGATTTCGACCATCGGCGGGATCGCGACCTTTGGCATACAGGGTTTCATCACGGGGCCGGTTATAGCGGCCATGTTTATCGCGGTCTGGACGACATTTCTGGCGAAGACCAAAGCGTGAGGCGCTGGCAGACGAATTCGAACTCGTCTCTACCTAAAGATTCAGGTAGCGGCACTGGCGCAGTTAGAGGCAGAGATCGGCAAGCTCGATACCGGGATCGCCCGTCGCGCCAAGGAGAACGAATTGGCGCGGCGTCTGATGACGGTGCCCGGTATCGGCCCTCTGATCGCCACGGCCATAGCGACCCTTGCGCCGCCACCGGAGACGTTCCGCAACGCCCGGGATTTTGCGGCTTGGGCTCGGGCTCACACCACGACAACATTCCACTGGCGGCAAACAGCGGCTCGGAGCCACGACGAAGATGGGTGAACGGTCCCTGCGGCACCTGCTGATCATTGGTGCCAACAGCGTCATCATCAAACGGCACACCCATGCTGCGGCCCAGCCAGGCACATGGCTGGGCGGGATGCTGTCACGAAAGCCACCAATGCTGGTACGGGTGGCGCTCGCGAACAAGCTGGCGCGGATCGTCTGGGCCCTGATGGCCCGCGGTGGCGTTTACCAGTCTCCGGCGCGGCGGCATAAGCCCGCTGTAGGTGGCGAGGACGTCGGAGCGGAAGGGGGCAAGGAGACGTTTGGCGCAACAGTCGTGAGACGGGATCGGGAGAACCAGTGTGCAACAGAGTGCCATCGAGTACGCGGCTTTGATCTGGACCCGACCTTCGAACACCATACCATACATGGTGTGATTGCGGCGGTCGCTCTCCAAAGGCGAACGAGGTCTTCTATATTGGCCTCACCAGAAACTGCCATAAGGAGAACGATCATGGATTACTATGCCGGTTTGGATGTGTCTCTGAAAGAGATTTCGATCTGCGTCGTCGATGCAGACGGTAAGACGGTTACCCGAGATGTGTCCCCAGCCGACCCTGAGGGCGTGGCGGGATGGTTCCGCAATAGGTCGCTGTCGCCAAGACTGATCGTGCATGAAAGCGGACAGCTGTCGATCTGGCTTCAGCGCGGTCTGGAACAGCTGGGGGTTCCAGCCATCTGCATCGACGCCCGCAAGGCGCATAAGAGCCTGTCGGCTCGACCCAACAAATCTGATGCTGCCGACGCGGCAGGTCTCGCGCAACTTGCTCGCACGGGCTGGTTCACACCAGTCCACGTACGCCGCGAGGAATCAGATCTGCTGCGCTGCTTGATCAGCGCGCGTACGCAGCTGGTCAGCCTTCGCAAGGATCTCGAAGGCCACATTCGAGGAATTCTCAAGACCTTCGGCATCCGTTTGACGGGTATCGGGAAAGGTGGACAGCGGCAGGTCTTTCGCGACCAACTCGCCGCTGCAGGAGAACGCGATCCAGTGTTGCGCACCATCGCAGACGGGTTCATCTCTGCCCATGCCACCCTGTGCCAGGCCGCAGCGGATCTCGACCGGGCGGTCAAACACAAGGCAGAGAGCCACCCTGTAGCCCAACGACTAATGACAATCCCCGGAGTTGGCCCCGTCGTTTCGCTGAGCTTCGTCGCGATGGTCGATGATCCTGCGCGGTTTCGCAGGGCGAGCAATGTTGGCGCTTTCCTCGGCCTCACGCCACGACGATATCAATCAGGCGAGATGGACTGGTCCGGCCGCATCTCGAAATGCGGTGACAAGGCCATGCGTAGTGCATTGGACGAGGCCGCAAGCACCTTGATCCATCGGGTGCAGCGGTTCTCGGTGCTGAAGAGCTGGGCGGTAAGGCTTTCTGGACGGCACGGGTTGGCCAAGGCCGCAGTTGCGACCGCGCGAAAAATCGCGGTCCTGATGCTGACGCTGTGGAAAAACGAAACCGAGTTCAAATGGACAAAGGAGACCACTGCGTGACCTGAATTCTCGCCCGAGGAGGCGGGAAGCCAAGTCCCGAAGGGGCGGAGGTTGGTCGATCTCGTGCTGGCCGATGGGATGTGGATCTTTCTACATAACCCGCACCATACATTGGAGACGATCCACTGACGAATACCATAATGAGGCGCAAAATTGGCGACCTCGTAGAGAACAATGACCCCGGACGGATAATTCCGCTTTCCCACTTGACTGGGCCGCAATCAGAGAACGGCCCGCGGCATCTGGAACGCCGCATCACGAGGCCGGATACATGTCAGCACCCGATGACGCGCCAAAATCAGCTCTGAAAATTCCTCTTGCGCAAGGGGCGGTTACCCGCGCCCACGATGACGGTGTCGACCTTCATGGGCTTATTCGTCTGCAGTGATCCGTCACTAACCCAAGTCAGTCGGGCAAGCGCAACTGTGAGTTACGCTTCAACTTCTCAGGTTTTTCCGGTCAAAATCATAAGGAGATCATGAATGTCCGAACGCGAACAGTACATCGAGAAGGCTAAGGCCCGCATCGACCAGTGGAACGCCGAGATCGACAAGATGAAGGCCAAGGTCGACGAGGCCGAGGCCGACACCAAGATCAACTATCAAAAGCAGATTGATGGGGTGCGGGCGCAGCGCGACGAGGCCGAGGCCAAGCTGAAGGAATTGCGCGAAGCCAGCGACGACGCCTGGCACGACATGAAGTCGGGCTTCGACAAAGCGTGGGAAAGCCTCTCCAGCTCCTTCAACAGCGCCATGTCGCGGTTCAAGGGTTGAGGTCACCGTTGTCTGTCCCAAATCCAATGCGCCGCGCTGTTGTCGCTGCCGTCGTCGCATGAGTCGCCTTGCCCTGCTTACCTGTTCGTCGAGACGATCCGTCCGTTCCTGCCCTTGCACCTCGACCTTGCCATGGGGACAATGATCTGGATGGTGTTCTTGGAACTTCGTCCCCGACGCGCTCGAGAAGTCGAGAGCCGCCCGGCGACAACGCAGGCCTTTTCGGCCATAGTGGTCTTTCAGATACTCGTCCTCGTCCATTGAAAGAAGTTACCGCAGCATGAGCGTGAAAAATGCATTCTCGACCCTGACAGGTGCCGATCCGACCGATGTGCGGCCAGAAGAGGCGCGCAACGGAGTCATCCATGTCGTGTCCCTGACCCTGACCAAGACCGCCGACGCGCTGATCGACCCCAAGCTGGTGCTGTCTTGGTTGCTGACGGCGCTGGGGGCGCCGGGCGCAATGATCGGGGCGCTCGTTCCGGTTCGTGAGGCCGGCGCGCTCCTTCCGCAGCTCGCGCTCGCCCGCCGCGTCGAGGCGAGCCCGCAGCGCAAGCGGTTCTGGGCGGTGGGCAGCGCGGTGCAGGGGCTGGCGGCGCTCAGCATCGCGGGTGCAGCGCTGCTGTTCAGCGGGCCATTGGCGGGTGGCGTAACCCTAGCCTGTCTGGCTGTGCTGGCGATCGCGCGGTCGGCGTCGTCCGTCAGCTACAAGGACGCGTTGGCGCGTACCATCGCCAAGCGGCGGCGTGGCGCGATCACGGGGCTGGCGGCCTCGGTCGCCTCTGTTGCGGTCTTCGGCGTCGGGCTCATGATGGCGGCGGGGCTTTTCGATGTCGCCGTCGGGCCGCTTGCGGCGATCATCGCCGTGGCGGGCGTCGCGTTCTTTCTGGCAGCCCTAATCTTCCTGAACTTGCACGAGCCAGTCGCGGACACCGATGGCACGGATGACGACGGATCGCTGGCAGCACTCGTCGATCCGATCTTCACCGACGCGCAATTGCGCCTGTTCGTGGCCTCGCGGGCCGCACTCGCCGTCACCGCCCTGGCGCCGCCCTTCATCGTCATGCTGACGGCCGCCTCGGGGCGGAGCGCGCTGGACGAGCTCGGGCCGCTGGTAATGGCCTCCACGGCGGCCTCCGTGCTCGCGTCCTATGTCTGGGGGCGGTTTTCCGACCGTTCCAGCCGGCAGACGTTGATGGCGGCCGGCGCGCTCGGCGCAGCGGTCTTCGCGGTGGTAGGCGTACTCGGCCTGGTGCTCGGCGGGCTTGGCGGGGCGCTTGGCGCGGCAGCGGCGATCTTTGCCGCACAGATCGCCTACGAGGGGGTGCGTGCGGGTCGAAAGCTGCACTTGACCGACATGGCCGAGGATGCCTTTCGTGCCCGCTACACGGCTCTGTCCAACACGCTGATCGGCGCGGCGCTGCTTGCGGGCGGGGTTTTCGGGCTCGCGGCGGACCAGTTCGGCCCCGCCCCGGTGCTGCTTGCCTTTGCAGCCATAGCAGCGTTCGGGGCGGTGCTGGCGCGCAGCCTCGACGAAGTGCAGCAGGGTTGACCCTCGCCCGCGCCACTCGAATCTCCTCACGCACCTGCGCATAGGTTAGGGCCGCTTTCTCTTGCCCGGCAGCGCGCCCTGTGGCGTAGAATCGCGGATCGGCATGGAACTTCGTCTGGCAATTTTCGGAGCAGAAGTAGAAAGTCTTGTCCTGAAACTCTGCGAGGCGCGTCTTGCCCTTGATCGCCACCGTCATGCCAAGACCGGATCCTTGGCGGTCTCGGCCCCCTCAGGGATGGCGGACGCCGCGTGTGAATGATCGTGTTCCATGTTTTGCCAACTTTCATCTGATTTGTCTCAGCCTGAGGCCTCCAGCGGCTGGAAGTTCACGATTTATCTGGAATGATCTTGCTGGCCCTCACCAACGCGATTGCGGGTAACAACCAGCCGCTCGAACAGAAGCACTGGCACCATGTTCGCGGAGCCAGGACAGACGACAGGAAGGCCGGACTGACCCTTTTCGCGGCCAGATCAAATCGTCAACGCGCGACGAAAAGATGCCTCTATTCCAGTGCTTCGACCTCCAGAGAACCGCAGCCCGCCAGATCCGATATGCTGCAGGGCGGCAAGTCGCGCGCGATCTGGCGTAGCGCGGAACGCAGGCCTTCTTCGAGAGTGGGGTGATAGAAAGGCATTCGCAGAAGGTCGTGAACCTTAAGGTTCTGGCTTATCGCCAAGGCCAGCAACTGGGCAAAATGCTCGGCCGCAGGGGCTGCCATCTCAGCGCCAAGCAAGCGGCCATCCTCGCGCGAGGCGTAAATCCGCAACAGCCCGTAATTCTCCTGCATGACCCGTGCGCGACCATGCGAACTGAAATCAATCTCGCCGATCAGGCAGTCATCAAGATTGAGCTCACTGGCGCGCTTGCCGACCGAAGCGACCTGCGGCTCGCAGAAGGTGATGCTTATCGGGATGCGCCGCGCAAGGCGCACTGGCCTATCACTTGTTGCATTAAGCCCTGCGATATGGCCATCGTCCGCCCCCTCATGCAGGATCGGGCGGATCGCGTTGGCGTCACCGGCAAGCAGGACCGATGTATTGCCGATCCGCATGGTCTGCGGGTCGACCTCGGGCAGTCCCTTGTCATCAAGCGGGACGCCGAGACTCTCAAGGCCACGATCCTGTATATTCTGACTCCGTCCCACCGCGACCAGCACCTTGTCGACCGTGACCCGGTTGTCGCCCCATTCGATATCGATGCCACCGTCCGCGCCTGCAAGGTTCACTTCCACCCCGAGGTGAATGGCGAATTCCTGCGCAAGGGATTTGCGCAATGTCTCGGCGACCTTGTCATCCGAGATACCGGCCATTTGCTCGGCACCGTCGAATCCATGGACCTCCAGGCCCAACCGCGCTAGCGCCTGCGCCATCTCCGCACCGATTGCACCCAGCCCGATCACCCCGATCCGGGATGGCAGATCCTGCTGTTCAAAAAACGTATCGGTGGTGAAAATGCGGTCGCTGAACTCCATCCAGGGCTTCGGCACAACAGGGCTCGACCCCGGTGCCAGGATTATCTGGCGCGCTTCGATCACATGGTTATCCACAATCACCCGGTTCGGCCCTTCAAGGCGCGCCCGTCCCGCGATGTTGCGTTCTCCAAGATCTTCCGTAGCCTTCAGAACGCCGGCGACGAAGTTATCTCTAAGAAGCCTGACGCGCGCCAGTACAGCCGGAATGTCAGCCCTGAGGTGTTCGGCGCCCTTAATTCCGAATGCGTTCAGCAACTTGCACGCATGAAATGCGTTCGCAGCCGCGATCAGGGTTTTTGAGGGCATGCATCCGACACGGGCGCAGGTCGTACCGTAAGGCGGCTTGTTGATAAGAACAAAATCGTCAGTCTTGCGACGAACCTCGCGCAGGGCCGCCAGCCCTGCGGTACCCGCGCCAACGATCGCTACGTCTACTTTGTTGATCATCCCTAATTTCCCTCTGCCCGCCGCGGCCTAGCCTCTCATCTCTGCAAGCGCTGCGCGCACCTTTGCCGGTTTGAACGGGACGGACCGCAGTCTGATACTTGCCGCGTCGAACACTGCGTTCGAGATTGCGGCAGAGACCACCGCCGCTGCCGGCTCGCCAACGCCCCAAGGCACATCGTTCGGACGCTCAATCAGGTCGATATGCACTTCTGGCACGTCCTTGAACCGCATGATCGGATAGCTGGCCCAATCAAGACTGGTGACCATCTTGCGATCAAAGGTCAGATCTTCCATCAGCGTCCGGCTGGTGGTCTGGATGACGCAACCCTCGAGTTGCGCGTGCACGCCTGCTGGATTGATAATCTGGCCGCAATCCTGTGCTACATAGAAGCGATCCACCCGGATGCCCCCCGAATTCGCGTCAACGGTCACGTCTGCGACGACGCCGACATAGGTGCGCCGCAACTCGTATTTGACGTAAGCCATGCCACGGCCGGTCAGCGAGGTTTCACCCTGCTGCGAACGCGGCGACGGGCGCTCTTCCCATTTTGAGAACTCCTTGAGCCTGTCTAGCACCTCCAGACCGCGGCCGTCCGACGGGTCGATCAAACCGCGCCGGTAGGTCAGCGGATCGACGCCAAGTTCGGCTGCGATCTCGTCAAGGAAAGATTCGTTGGCAAAGGTGTTTTGCATCCGTCCCGGCGCGCGTATCCATGAGGGGCGCAGCGGCGTTGTCTCGAGCCGGTGACAGGTGGTGCGAACATTGGGAAAGCCATAAGGAATGGCAGAATCATTGGCGATGCCCCCAGGATTCAAGTCCTGTGAGGTCGGCAGATCGGCAAGGTTCGCACCCAGAAGCGCCACGCGCCCGCCGGCACCCTGGGGAATGAAAAACTCGCCCTTCCAGGCCGAAACCTCACCCGCGTCGTCGATACGTGCGCTGAGGTCGATCAGTGTCGGTGGCCCTTTGGGATCCCAGCCGTGTTCGTCATGGCGCATCCATTGTACGCGCACGGGGCGTCCGATCTCGCGCGACAGGAGAGCGGCGTCGGCTGCCGCATCTTCATGCCCGTTGCGCCCATAGCAGCCCGCGCCCTCGATGTAGATGCAACGGATGTCATCGGTGGGAATCGAGAACATGTCCGCCAACTGCCGACGCAGCCGGTGCGTTGCCTGCGATGAGGACCAGCTGACAAGTTTGCCGTTGCTGAAATCCGCAACCGAACAGGATGGCCCGATAGATCCGTGCGTGTGGAGTGCGAAATCATAGGTCGCCGTTATCTCGCGTTCGCCCTTTGCGGCATCGACATCGCCAATGTCGCTGGTCACGTCATCCTTGACGATGGGTGTCTGGCGCACGTGCTCCCAGATTTTGGCCTGATCCGGCAGGCTCTCCATGGTCGTCCAGTTCGCGGTCAACTCGCGCGCCGCGCGCACCGCTGTCCATTCGGTTTCTGCAACCACCGCCAGAAAATTGCCCTTTCGCACAATTTGCACATCCGGCAGATGTGCAATTGAGCTTTCATCGACATTATCAAGCGTCGCTTCCATGGCAGGCGGGCGAACGACACGCGCGTGGGCCATGCCATCGATCTTGAAATCCTGCATGTAATGGAACGCGCCGGTGATCTTGCCCGGCAACCCATTGCGCGTAATGGACTGTCCGACGATGGTGAATGTCTTGGGATCCTTCAGCTTCGCATTCTCATCCACATCGAGAAAGAAGTGCGCGCCCTTCAACAACTCGCTGTAGGAGATTTCCTCCCCCCCCCCCCCGCCGATCACACCGTCGGTGATGCTCAGCTTCTCTTTTCCAACGCTGAAACGCTCAGCCACCGCGTCCAGCATCGCCTCGCGGGCCGTGGCCGCGGCTTGTCGGATTGCCTTGCCGCCCACCTCGATAGAAAGGCTGCCATAGGTTGGGCCCTGATCCGGGGTCAATGCCGTGTCACCCTCGATCACGCCCACCCGGTCCAACGGCACCGAAAGCTCTTCGGCGACCATCTGGGCAAAGCCAGTGCGGACGCCGGTGCCGTAGTCGATCTTGCCGCTATAGATCGTGACAAGGCCGTCCGCGTCGATGGATAGGTAGGAGTCGACGACACCTTCTGCGACGGATTTCAGGGTGCCGGTTTCCTGCGCCGCAGCCGGTCCAAAACCGCGGCTCGCAGAAAAGGCAACGACAAGACCGCCTGCACCCTTGAGTAGGGACCGGCGCGTGAGATTCTGAGCGAATGACGTCATGGCGGTTATCTCCTCCTATGTCCGGGCGGCGCGTTTGACGGCGCGAATGATGGCAGCATGGGTTCCACACCGGCACAGATTGGTCTGCATACCGGTGAGAATTCCGTCATCGCTTGGATCAGGATTTCGTTCCAGAAGGTGCTGCGCGCGCATGACCATGCCCGAGATGCAATAGCCACATTGCGCGGCCTGCTCGTCGATGAATGCCTGATGCACCTTACCAGGTTTACCGTCTTCCAGCAGTCCCTCAGTCGTCGTGACGGCACGCCCCTCAAGCGCCGAAACCGGCATGAGGCAGGAAAAGACCGCGCGCCCGTCCACGATGACAGTGCAGGCACCACACTGGCCCAAACCGCAGCCAAATTTGGCTCCGCGCAGACCGATCTGATCGCGCAGCGCATAAAGCAGCGGCATCGAAGGGTCGCCATCTATGTCGTGCTTCGTTCCGTTCACTTCGATGCTGATGCTCATTGTCGATTTCCTTTGCTGAGTGCATTTTGCACCGTACCACCCACGTCGTCCCACGCCGCACCGTCCGAGAAGCGGGCGCGCACATAGCGCGTCAATTCCGCAATCTGAACTGTTGTCAAGCTGCCCTCAAAACCCGGCATGTAAGGTCCGCCCATGTCGCGATAAAAATCAACACCACCAACGATGGTGCGCACAGTGTTGAGAGGTTGCGGGCTGTGCACGGCGTAGCCTGTCGACAGCGCGACACCGTAAGAGGGGTTCTTCCCGCCCTGCCCTGTCGCCGCCGAGGGTTCGTGGCAACTGGCGCAGGCACCGACCCACAGATCATGCGCTGCGGCAAGATTGTCCGGTACGCCGTTATCCACGACAGCGATGGTCGCCGCTCTCTCATCTGTCAGGCTGGAAATATAGGTGGCGATTGCGGAAATGTCCGCTGGCGCGACCTTGGCCAGATCGGCCACTGTTTCCCCCATCGGACCGGCGGCGGCACCATGCGCGCGACTGAAGCCGGTGGACAGATAGGTTGCTAGTTGAGGCTTGGTCCAGCCACGCGCCCCCTCGCCGGCAAGCGCGGGGGCATACCAGCCGTTAATCTCGGCCCCTGCCAGCGCAGCCGAAGAATCCTCCGCCCCGACAGAGTTGCGCGGCGTATGGCACGCGCTGCAATGGGCCACCCCGTCGACGAGATAACGGCCCCGGTTCCATGCCTCGCTTTGCCCGCCCACAGCCTGCAACGGACCATCGTCGAGAAACAGCAGGTTCCAACCGGCCATCAAAGCTCGGATATTATAAGGGAAAGGCAGGCTATTATCCGGCGCCTCGTTTCGCACCGCAGGAACCGAGCGCAGATAGGCGTATACAGCGTCAATGTCGGCATCTGTCATTTTGGTGAAGTGCGTATATGGAAATGCGGGATAAAGATGCGTACCTTCGCGGTCGACCCCCTTGCGCATGGCGCGACTGAACGCCTCCTGGCTCCAGGTCCCAATGCCCGTCTCGCGGTCCGGGGTGATGTTTACAGAGAAAATAGTGCCGAACGGGGTCGCCAAGGCACGGCCACCTGCATAGGGTTCGCTGCCCTCAGCCGTGTGACAACTCTGACAGTTGCCAAGTTGAGCCAAGTCATAACCACGCGCGATCTGAGATTGATCGGCGCCCACCATGCTGTGCTCGTCGACTTCATCCAACTCAGGCTGCCAAATAGTGGCAAATGCAGCGACGGCCAAAAGCGCCAGCACCCCGACAATGGCAATCGACAGGCGCTTCATGGTCATGCGGGAATCCTCAACGCTTTGTTTCTTTGAACCAGTTATCGCATCCTCAAGATGCGATTGAAGCTAATGCAGGTTAGCTCGCGTGCTTTTGAACAAACATCAAACCAGTGTTCGTCGCAGAAATTTGCCGCCAAGTTGGGATCAGTTGGGGGCCCGCAGCACGCTGGTTTGCAAGTAAGCGATGGGGTGGACGCCCCGCGGCGGCATCGAATGTGCCAAAGTAGCGGGTGTTGAAACACTGCTACGAGGAGAGCGTCCATGAACGAGGTTAGCATCATCGGCCTGGATTTGGCCAAGAACGTATTTCAGGCACATGGTGCCGGGGTGGACGGGTCGGTAATATTCAGGCGCAAGTTGTCGCGTGCGCAACTGCTGAAGTTCATGAGCGAGCAGC
>JASJGL010000064.1:0-12754 GCA_033791545.1 Pseudodonghicola sp.
GCTTCAGTTCGCGGTAGATGGTCGACGGCGCGCGACCAAGCCGATCCGCGATCTCGGGAACCAGAATGTTGGCGTCACGCCACTTGGCAATCTTCCGACGTTCTTCCAAACTCAGGTGAGGGTAACGGCGTCCCATTCAACATCCTCCATGCAATATTCTGTTTTAATACAAAATTTGCACTTCATTTGTGAATCCACCCGGCTACATCCATTTATCGTATAATCGGTATTATGGTTAATAACTCATGAACAAGATCCCTCGATCTGGCCTATATCCCAATACCTTATCATCCTCTTATCATTCAGAACGCTCCTCTGTTTCTCCCGCAGGACGCAGCGGAAAAACGCCATGCCATTGGCAACACAGTAAATCCTGACTAGCGTGACGCCAAAGGCAGAACAGCCCTGTGCACAAGATACACGGCTCGCAAATGGGAGGAGAACCATGCGCACGCCACGCTCTCGAAGTCACCCGCCTAGATGGGTGCTGTACATATGACTTGGAAGCATCACGCGCGGACCCGTTCGGCGTCAGAGTATGCGGAGGATATACGGCAGCATGGCCTCATAACATGCTATGATACATGGAGAAAACAGACATCTGACTTCAAAGGATTGGCGCCCGCCCTCGCGTCTGAGGCTTGCCGAAGTTTGTCGAGACCGGCATTACCCATCACATTAGACTATTAACGCAAGGATCTGAATTGTGGAAATAAAAGGCAAGATTGTCGTCGTTACCGGCGCGGCTGGCGGTATCGGCGCGGCACTGGCCCGACGCTTTGCCGCCGAGGGCGCGAAGTGCGTTGTTTGTGCTGATCTGAACGCCGAGAGCGCCGAAGCCGTCGCGCAGGAGATCGGCGGTGTTGCCGTGAGTGTCAACGTGGGCGTCGAGGCCGAGATCGCCGCGCTGGTCGAGAAAGTCGAAACCGAGATCGGGCCGATCGACCTCTTTTGTTCCAATGCCGGTATCCTGACCCTTGGCGGTGTCGAGGTGCCCGATGCGGACTGGCAACGGATCTGGGAAATCAACGTCATGGCCCATGTCTGGGCTGCGCGCCATGTGGTGCCACGGATGATCGCCCGTGGTGGTGGCTATCTGCTCAACACGGCCTCCGCCGCCGGTCTGCTCAATCAGGTCGGCGCGGCGCCCTATGGGGTAACCAAACACGCCGCCGTCGGGCTGGCCGAATGGCTGGCGCTGACCTATGGCGATCAGGGCATCAAGGTTTCGGTGCTTTGCCCGCAAGCGGTGCGTTCCGCGATGACGCGCGGCCATGAGGATGGCGTCGCCGCGCTGGATGGCATGCTGGAACCCGAACCGGTCGCGGAAATTTGCGTCAGCGCCATTCAGGACGAAAGGTTCCTCGTCCTGCCGCATCCTCAGGTGCTGGAGTACATGCGGCTCAAGACCGCCGACTACGACCGCTGGATCGGTGGGATGCGCAAGCTGAACCGACAGTTCAACGGCGAAATGACCGGCAAGGAATAGCGCCCACCTCGGCTTGCGCCCCTATTTCGGCTTGTAGGGGCGCACCAGACCTTCTTGCGCCGTGCTGGCCACCAGCCGCCCTTCCTGGGTAAAGATCTTGCCCCGGCTGAAGCCACGCGCACCGCCGGTAAACGGCGCATCCATGCTGTACAGATGCCAGTCCTTGAACTCGATCGGGCCGTGAAACCACATGGAGTGATCCAGGCTCGCGGTCATCACCTCGCCGCTGAACCAGGTCAGCCCATGCGGCCTGAGCGATGATCCGAGCAGATACATGTCCGAGGCATAAGCCAGCAGGATATGCTGCATCTGCGGGCTGGCCCCGGCGGCGGCCTCCATCCGGAACCACAGATGGTTGATGTCGCTTTGCGGCTCCGGGTGGATCAGGTCGCGCGGCTCCACCTCGCGGATCTCGATCGGGCGCGGACGCAGAAAATCCTTGCGCATCGACTCGGGGATCTGATCCAACCAACGCCCTTGCAACTCCTCGCGGTTTACCAACCCCTCGGGGCCCGGCACATCGGGCATCACATGTTGATAGTCCCAGCCCTCCTCCTCGACGTGAAACGAGGCGGCCATGTTCAGGATCTGCTTGCCATGCTGGATCGCCACCACCCGCCTTGTGGCAAAGCTGCCGCCGTCGCGGGCCCGGTCGACCTGATAGATCACCGGGATCGACGGGTCTCCGGGCCGGATAAAATAGGCATGCAGCGAATGGCACAGCCGACCGGGAACGGTGTGATAGGCCGCCGCCAGCGCCTGCGCGATCACCTGCCCGCCATAGATCCGCTTGCTGGTCTCTCCGCCCGCACCGATGCCGCGGAACAAATCGACCTCAAGCGGTTCAATATTCAGCAGTTCCAACAGTTCGTCGCCGACATCGGTCATGGGCAGTCCTTTCTCAGGGCTCGCAATTCAAGCATCAGGCGCGCGCGGCAGCATAGGCGATGAAGGGATCGAAACTGTCCGGGTTGGCCATGGAATCGCGGTTTACCACGCTTTCGGGTTTGGCCCCCAGAAGAAGTTTTTTCACCGGCACTTCCAGCTTTTTGCCCGACAGCGTGCGTGGGATCTCGGCAACCTGAACAATCTCGTTTGGCACGAAGCGGGCCGAAACCGACGCGCGGATTGCGCCGTTGATCTTGTCCTTCAACGCATCGTTCAGCACAAGACCGGGCGCCAGCGCCACAAACAGCGGCATAAAGCTTTCCCGGCCAAGGAATTCCAGATCGACGACCATGGAATCCATCACCTCTTCCAGCCCTTCGACCGCCTGATAGATCTCGGACGAGCCCAGCCGCAAGCCTTTGCGGTTGATGGTGGCGTCCGAGCGGCCATAGATCACCGATCCCCCTTCGGGCGTGATCTCGATCCAGTCGCCATGACGCCAGACGCCCGGATAGGTATCGAAATAGCTTTCCTGCAGGCGGGAGCCATCCGTGTCGCCCCAGAAATACAGCGGCATCGAGGGTAGCGGTTCGGTGCAGACCAATTCGCCCACTTCGCCGATCAGCTCGTTGCCCATGTCATCATAGGCGCGCACCGCATTACCAAGCGCGCGGCACTGCATCTCGCCCGCGCGGACCGGCAACATCGGGTTGCCGCAGACAAAGGCACCGGCGAAATCCGTGCCGCCCGAAACCGGGGCCAACCAGATATCGCGGTCCACCGCATCATAGACCCAGTCATAGCCATCCGAGGTCAGCGGCGAACCAGTGGTGCCCAGCGAGACCAGCGCGCTCAGGTCAAATTCGTCACGCGGACGAATGCCGGCCTTGATGCAGACGGTGATATAGGCCGCGCCAACCCCTAGATAGGTCAGCCGTTCCTCCGCCGCAAAGCGCCACAGCGCCAGCATGTCGGGGTGGTTCGGCGCGCCGTCAAACAGCGCCAGCGTCACACCCTGCCCCAGCGCCACGAATTGCGCATTCCACATCACCCAGCCCGAAGAGGTCAGCCAGCAGAACCGGTCACCGGCGCGCAAATCCTGATGCAGCGATTGTTTCACCCCCTCAAGAATGATGCCGCCGTGCCCATGCACGATGGGCTTCGGATTGCCCGTCGTCCCCGAGGAATAGACGATCCACAGCGGATGATCGAACGGCACCTGCGCGAACTCCGGTTCGGCCGTGTCGCCGATCAGATCAGACCACGCGACGGCCCCCTCAGGCAGATCTCCGACCACCGGTAGCAGAACGCGCTGTTCCAGCGTCGCCAGCCCGTCGAAGATCGTCGCCAACACCTCGCGCCGGTCGATCATCTTGCCCGCGTGGACATAGCCATCCTGCGCGATGATCAGCTTTGGCTCGATCTGGCGGAACCGGTCAAGGATCGCCACATGCCCCATGTCGGGCGCACAAAGCGACCAGATCGCGCCGATGCTGGCGGTGGCGAGACAGGCGATCAGCGCGGTCTCGGTATTGGGCAGGATGGCG
Source organism: Pseudodonghicola sp. (assembly GCA_033791545.1). Lineage (GTDB taxonomy): Bacteria > Pseudomonadota > Alphaproteobacteria > Rhodobacterales > Rhodobacteraceae > Antarcticimicrobium. The sequence goes on from JASJGL010000064.1 coordinate 3,925, forward strand.
ACCACCCGATCGCCCTGCCCCACGCCCATGGCACGAAACCGCGCGGCGACGCTGGCAACTTGCGCCGACAGTTCAGCCCATGTCAAACGGCTGTCGCCAAAGGTTTCCGAACGCACGACCAAGGCCTCGGCATCGGGGCGTGCCTGCGCCGGGCGTAACATGACCTCGGCAAAGTTCATCCGCCCCTCGGGGCACCAGACGGCGCCGGGCATCCGTCGCTCGGCCAGCATGGTGTCGCAGCGTTTCGAGGCGGGAATATCGAAGAAATCCCACAGCGCCGACCAGAACCCGTCCAGATCGGTGACGCTCCAGGTCCAAAGCGCATTGTAATCGTCGAACGTCAGGCCGCGCGTCTCAGACAGCCAGCGCATGAATTCGGCCATGCGGCTGCCCTCGATACGGGCCTTGCTCGGGGTCCAGAGGATGGGTCGTTCTGCGCTCATGATAGTACTGCTCCGTGCACCAGCGCCTTCAACTCGGCGCGACTTGGGTATGAACTGGACGGCGAAAGCTGGGTGAAGAACACCACGCTCAGATCCAGCACCCGATCAATCCAGAAAAACGTCGAGGCCATTCCGCCCCAACTGAAATCGCCTATATTTCCGGGGCTTCTGGACCGGCCTGCATCCAGTACAACAGCCCCGCCCAAACCGAACCCCATGCCTTCCATGGGTTGTTCAGCAAAGCTTTGCGGCCCCATCGAGGCGATATCGCCCGGCAGATGGTTGCGCATCATGAAATCCAGCGTCGAGGGGCTCAGCAAACGTCCGCCATCGCAGATCCCGCCCCGGCGCAGCATCTCGGCGAAGGCCATGTAATCGTCGATCGTGCCCACCAGACCGCCGCCGCCGGAATACAGGCTGGCGTTCTCGAACGGCGATCTGCCGAACTGGTCGGTCAGACGCAGCGTATCACCACCCGATTTCGCCGAATTCAACGCCATCGCATCCCCGGCCAACGGCGTATAAAGCGATGCGAACCGGTCTCCCGTGCCTTCTGGAACGGAAAACGCTGTCTGGGTCATGCCCAGCGGGGCAAAGATCTCTTCTGCAAAGAAATCGGCCAGCGATTTCCCCGAAACCACCTCGACCACGCGCCCCAGAATGTCGATCCCCACCGAATATTCCCAGCGGGTGCCGGGCTGAAACGCCAGCGGCAGCGCCGCCACCTGATCCACCTGATCGGCCAACAGCCCCTGGTTCGGTTTGAATATCAGATCCGCCTTGTCCATCGCACGCGACAGCACACCGGGGTTGAACGGATAGCTCAACCCGCTGGTATGGGTCAGGAGCTGATGCAGCGTCGGCGTTGCGCAAGCCTCGGTCTGGTCAATCCGCTCCGCCCCCGGGATCAAGGCCCGCATGTCGGAAAACGACGGGATGAACTCCGACACCGGGGCATCAAGATGAAACAGCCCCTTTTCCGCCAGCATCATCAAGGCGACCGAGGTCACCGGTTTTGTCATCGAATAGATGCGCGCAACCGTGTCGCGGGTTTGGGGCAAGCCGGCCTCGACATTGCGCGCGCCAGCAGCGTTGAAATAGACCTCGGCCCCATCACGCGCGATCAGAACCGAGCTTCCCGGATATTTTCGATCCGCGACATAGCGGTCCATCCAATCGGAAATGCGATCCAGACGTCCGGGATCAAAGCCCCGATCCTGTGCATTTACGGCTTCCATCTGTTGTACTTCCTCCCCCCTGACGGCCGCCAGAGCGGTCGTTTATTTTGTACACTCTGACCGCGATACTCTCCAAATGTCGAGCGACCGTGCGGCCCGATCTCCCCCTGACGTCGCGGCGTTTCAACTCACCCGATCATCCGGCGCATCGCATCGCGCGACTGCGCGTTGTACCAACCGTCCTCCGGCGTGTTGGCCCCGGCCGCGATCGCCGCCTCGATGGCTGCAATCGCCGGGGCGCGGATCTGTCGTTTGACCGAAGCATAGGCAATCGACGGGATATCGGCCAGCGCCCGCGCCTCGGCCAGCGCCCGATCCAGCACGATGCCGCCGTCCTCCTCCAGGACATCGACGATGCCCTCTGTCACAGCCTGTTTCGCGTCAATCGGTTGCCCGGTCTGCATCAGCCGGCGCAGCGTATTGGGCCCCAAGGTCGCGCGGGCGATCTCCATCGTCGGAGCCGGAAAATCGACGCCCACCCGTACCTCGGCCAGACCAAAGCGCGCTCGTGGCCCGGCGACGCGGATATCGCTGCCCAGAACAAAGAACAGCCCACCCGCGATGGCCGGGCCCGCGACGGCGGCCACAACCGGCTTGGGACAGGCAAACAGCGTGAAGAACCCCACATTCAAAGCCTCGACAATGGTCTGTTGCTGGCCAAGGTCAAAGTCTTGCGCCTCTTTCAGGTCAAGACCGGCCGAGAACACCTTGAACGCGCTGGTCAAAACGACGGCGCGCACAGTCTCGTCGCGCTCCAGATCCTGCAGCAATGCGGCAAAGCCCATCAGGAACTCAGGGCTTAAGGCGTTGACCGGCGCGCGGCCCAACTCGATCGCGACGATGCCGTCGCCGTGGTCCTTTCGGAACAGATGTTGCGATGCGGTCATCCTTTGCCCTCCCGTCGGGTTTTGCGTTCTTTTTCGAAATCCGGGCTGAGGTCAGCCTGCACGTCCCGCGCGCCCAACGGCGCACCGCAGTCCGGGCAGCACATCACCGGATCCATCTGCACACCACATCCTTTGTGCGTCAGCGTGGTGGTCTTCCCGCCCAGCCATGTCTGCCCCCAGTTGCGCAGCGCGATGATCACCGGCCACAGGTCGCGGCCCTTGTCCGTCAACAGGTATTCATAGCGTGGGGGATGCGCATTATAGGCCCGGCGTTGCAGGATTTCATCCTCACAAAGCTGCTTCAGCCTTTGACTGAGCAAATGCGGCGAGACGCCTGTTTGAACTTGGAAATCATCGAACCTGCGCGTGCCAAGAAACGCCTCGCGCAGGATCATCAGCACCCAAGGATCGCCGACCCGTTCGATCACGCGCGAGACCGGACAGCTTGTATTGGCAAGATCGGCCCGCCCCATTGCGATCCCTCATGTTGACACGCTTCAAAATCTGAAGTTAGCATTTCCACAAACCCGATCCCATGTCAATTTACCCGTTTTCCGGAGGAGCATCATGAAACTTTACTATGCACAGAACACCCGCGCGGTTCGCGTCGCCTGGCTGTTGGAGGAGTTGGGGCTCGACTATGAAATCGAGAAATTCGAGCTCGGCAGTCCCGAAATGCGCGCGCCGGAGTATCGTAAGGTTCACCCGATGGGCCGGGTGCCAGTTCTGGAAGACGGCGAGGTCCGCATCTTTGAGTCCGGTGCAATCGTGCAATACATCCTCGCGCTTTACGGCAATGGACGGTTGCAACCCGCTGTCGGAACACAGGAATTTGCGGCATACTTACAGTGGTTCCACTATTGCGAAGGCATGATCATGCCGCCGATCAACACGCTGGTGGTCGAAACCATCTTGCTGCCGCCCGAGCGACGGACCGAGGTGAACGTGAAACGCGCGACCAAGCTGTTGAACCAGATGTTGCAGACGGTCGAGCAACACATGGAGGGGCGCGCTTATCTCGCCGGGGAGTTCACTGCCGCCGATATCATGACTGGCCACTCTGTTACCGTGTCGCGCGACATGCTGGGGATGGATTTCTCGGACAAGCCGAACCTGAACGCCTATGCGGATCGGCTGTTGGCCCGCCCTGCACTTCAAAAGGCGCGCAGCCTGTAACGCCGCCTCATTTTGGGGAACCGCCCTTGGCCCTTGACTGGTCCGCCCCAAAGGTCGGGCCAGTAACAGGCGCATGGCCGACGAAAGAACGTGCCCAGACATCATGTTATACATCACCTAAGAATATACTCGTATCACATTGTTTAATATAATTTAAAATCATTGCACCCAAAAAAATACCTACTGAAACCAACGCCCAGTCGCGCTCTTTCTCAGGCTCGCAGCCCCAACTGTTTTCCCGCCTCGATCAACCGCGGCGCATAGTGGGTTTCCAGCTGTTTCTTTTTTACATGAAAGGACGGGCCGCCGATGTTCAGCCCATAGATCCGCGATCCATTGAGGGAAAACACCGGCACCGCGATGCCGTTCACGTCGCCGCGCCAGTCGCCGTACCCCGAGCAAAATCCCTTGCTCTCATACTCCGCTTGCGCCGCGACGAACCGAACCTGCCGTTCTGCGGCACCGTCCGGGTCAGACTGACGGGCCGCGTCAAACACCGCTTCACGTGCGTCGTCGGGCATGGCGACCAGGATCGCACGCCCAATCGCGGACTGAAACAGCGGCAAGCGCGAGCCGATGCGCATGGTCAGCGCCACGTCTTCGCGCGAGGCCTGCACCGCGACATAGACCACCTGATCGCGAAACCTCTCACCCAGTGCGGCGGTGATATAGGAATTGGGGCCATTGTTCAGATCGCGCAGCACATCGGCCGCCCGGTCGCCAATCTCCATCCCGGCCAATACGCCAAAGCCAAGTTGCAACACCCCGGCCCCCAGCCGATAGGTTCCCCTGCGCGGATCGGCCACCAGATAGTCAAGCTTGCACAGGGTATGGGTCAGCCGCGACACGGTCGGTTTCGGCAGGCCCGTGCGCTCGGACAGATCGGTATTTGTCAGATCCACCTCATTGGGGCGAAAGGCACGCAGCACTTCCAGCCCACGCGCCAGTGCGGTGATGAAATTGCGGTCCTTGTCCTCATCATCGGGTGGCAGATCCATGCGCTTTTACTCCTTGTCCAGCGCAGCAAGACCGTAGCTGGCGAACTGCGGTACGAATGCGCCGAGTTTGCGGGCCCGCTCCGGGTTCGAGGCATTGCCGTCGAGACCACGTTTCAACACCCCCTGAATGATCGCCGCCATGCGGAAGAAACAGAAGGACAGGTAGAAGCCAAAGTGATCGATCCCCGGCAGACCTCTGTGTTTACAATAGCTTGCGATGAATTCTTCATCGCTGGGAAGACCCAAGGCGGCACGGTCGATCCCGGCCAGACCGCGCCCCTCGCCCCCCGGCGGCATCTGCCATTGCATGATCACGGCCGCCAGATCGGCATAGGGATGGCCGATGGTCGAGAGTTCCCAATCCAGCATGGCAAGGCAGTCGGCGCTGTCTTTCGCAAAGATCATGTTGTCGATACGGAAATCCCCATGCACCAGCGTGCGCTGCCCGTCCTCGGGTGGGATCGCGGCGGCGAGACGTTCCATCAACCTGTCCATCTCAGGGATCACCTCAGTTTCCGAGGCGCGGTATTGCTTGGACCAGCGGCCCAGCTGACGTTCGATATAATTGCCCGGAGGGCCGTAATCCGACAGGCCAACCGCATCGATATCGATCATGTGCAGCTCTGCCAGAACGCGGTTCATCTCGTCAATGACCCCGGCGCGTGTGGCGTTGTCAGCCCCGGCCATGGTCGGATCGGAAAAGTTGCGACCGTCGAGGAAGTCCATCACGTAAAAGGCCGAGCCGATGACGCTGTCATCCTCGCAAAGAAGGTGCATCTTGGCGACAGGAACCTTGCTGTTTTCGAGGGCCTTCTGTACCCGGAACTCCCGATCGACCGCGTGGGCCGATTTCAGCAGAACCCCCGGGGGTTTGCGCCGCAGCACGTATTTATGCGCTGGCGTCGACAGCAAAAAGGTCGGGTTGGACTGGCCGACGTCGAATTTCGTCGCCTCCAAAGGCCCCTTGTATCCGGGCAGATGCGCCCGCAGATAGGCATCCACCGCGTCAAGATCGAGTGTCTGGGACGTGTTCGTCATCGGTCATCCTCAGCTATAGGTCAGCATATCGGCAGCCTCGGGCGGCGCGAAATGCGGTGTGGCATTGAATTCATGCAGAAAAAAACGGTTCCCGGAAAAGATGAAACGCGACATCGAGGTGTTTTTCACCTGCAGGTTCAGCGCGATCATCTGTTTCGCTGGCGCGTCCAGACTGGCGGCGACCAACTGTCCGATGGCTCCGCCGGAACTGACGACCAGAACCCGCTCGACCGGTTTGGCGGTAGCAAAGGCGCGGGCGGCTTCGACGCGTGTGGTAAAGCTCTCCCAAGTTTCCAGCGCACCGCTGCACCCGCCGGCCTGCCAATCAAGCAGGGTCTCGCGCAGGGTGCGGAAGTGGGTTTTGCGATCCGCAAGCACCGCATCCGGCAGCGCGCCACCGAACCGGGCATGGAGAAGATCGTGGAAATCGTATTCGTTCCAACCGGGATGGGTTTCCGGCGCGGCACTGAACCCCATGGAGTGCAGGGTTTGCTGCTGTCGCGCCAAGGTGCCGGTGATCAGCCGGTCCGGCACCCAGCCCGAAGCCCGCAGCGCCCGGCCCGCGATCTCGGCCTGTTGGTGGCCAAGATCACTAAGCTTGTCATAGCCCCCTGCGTCTTCGGCCCCGAAAGAGGCCTGCGCGTGACGAATGACCAGAAGTTCAGCCATGCGCCTCAATCACCCCACGGCAGGTTCAGGCCCCGGGCTTCGGCAGCCTTGCGGGCGTATTTCCGGGTTTGCTGAAATGCATCGGTCAGCTCTTTCTGACCAGAGGGATCGGCGATGGCGTCAAACTGGGCGGCCACCCCTTCGGGGGTATTGGCGTCGCCCTCCAGCAGCACACCTTCGGTCTCATAAACGCGGGTCAGCGCATAGCAGCCTGCGCCGGCCCCGAGGATCGTGCGCGATGGCGCGTCGTCGCTGACCAGATACAGCAGACCGGGGGTGATCGCCTCGGGCCGCAACAGTTCCAGCGCCTCGGGCGGCATCAGGCTTTCGGTCATCCGGGTCGCGGCGGTCGGGGCCAGCATGTTGACGCGGATATCGTCGCGCGCGCCCTCCATATGCAGCACGTTCATCAGCCCCAACATCGCCGCCTTGGCCGCGCCATAGTTCGACTGGCCAAAGTTACCATAAAGACCGGATGCCGAGGAGGTCAGCACGATTCGCCCGTATTTCTGTTCGCGTAGGATCGGCCAGACCGCATGGATGCAGGTGGTGCTGCCCATCAGGTGCACATCGACCACCTTGCGGAAATCCTCCAGCGTCATCTTGGAAAAGGTCTTGTCGCGCAGGATGCCGGCGTTGTTGACCAGAATGTCGATGCGGCCCCACGCCTTCATCGCCTGATCGACCATGTCGCGCACGCCCGCCTCGTCGGCGACGTCGGTGCCATGGGCGATCGCCTCGCCACCGGCGGCGCGGATCTCGTCCACGACGGCGCTGGCCGCGTCCGACGACTGCCCCTCGCCCTGGGTCGAGGCCCCGAGATCGTTGATCACCACCTTTGCGCCGCGCGCCGCCAATCCCAGCGCATGGCTGCGGCCCAACCCGGCCCCGGCGCCGGTGACGATGGCGACGCGTCCATCAAATCGAATACTCATGATCCTGTCCTTCTGTCGTGGTTCCGGCTCAATCCAACGCCGGTGCGAACAGGTCACTGCCGACCTGTACGTTCAGCCCGCCTGAAACCGGGATTGTCGCGCCGGTGACATAGGCCCCGCCACGCCCGCAGAGGAACAGCATGCAGCCCGCGATATCCTCGTCGCGCCCCACCCGCCCCAGCGGAACGCCCGCGCCGACCTTTGCGCGCCGCTCTTCGTCGCCCGTGGCAAAGGCGGTCATTTTCGACACGAAAGGTCCCGGCGCCAGCGCATTGACGGTGATGGCCCGCCCTGCCAGTTCCTTGGCGAGAATCTTGCTCAGATGCATCACCGCCGCCTTGGAGGCGGCATAGCTATAGGCCCCGTCGCCCATCGGCACCTCTCCCATGACCGAACCGACATTGACGACCCGCGCCGGATCGTCGGGCGTGCCCGAGGCGGTCAGCAGCGGCAATAGGCTTTGCGTCAGGTGAAACGGGCCCGCGACATTGAGGCCAAACACCTTGTCCCAAGCCTCATAGGGGAATTTCCCGAGCGGAGAGCCCCATGTGCGGCCCGCATTGTTCATAAGGATTTCAAGGCGATCCGTGCGGTTTTTCACCTCTTGCACGAGGGCGTCGATCCCCGCCTCGCTGCCCACGTCGCCGGCAAATCCTTCGGCGGTTCCGGGGCCACCAAGCGCGTTGAGTTCTTTCGCGACCGCTTCACAGGCATCGCCCTTGCGGCTGGCGATCAGGACACGGGCCCCGGCGCGCAGCAGCCCCTCGGCGGCCATACGGCCGATACCGGTGGCTCCGCCGGTGACCAAAGCCGTCTTGCCGGTAAGAGTGAACAAGGTTTCAGGTGTCATATCATTTCCTTCAGAATCCGCGCAGGCGGGCAACGACGCCCGCGTGATAACCATAATCTCCAAGCCATTCGGCCCCGACACGGGCGCGCTTCATGTAAAAGCCCATGTCGAAATCATCCGTCATACCGATGCCACCGTGCATCTGCACCCCTTCCTGCACCGCAAGCTGCGCGGTCTGGGTGGCACGCGCCTTGGCCAGCGACACGGCAAGCTCGGCATTGTCCGGGTCTTTATCCAGCATCCGCCCGGCGTTCAGGATGGCCGAGGCGGTCACCTCGCAGTCGCACCACAGATGCGCGGCGCGATGTTGCAGCGCCTGAAAGCTGCCGATGGGCACGCCGAACTGCGTGCGCTCCTTGAGATAGGCCACCGTCATGCCAAAGGCCCCGGCGGCTAGCCCGGACATCTCAGCGGCCAGCGCCGCCTGCCCGGCGCGCAAAGCGGGCGCCAGCACCGTCATCGCATCGTCAACCTGACCGAGCACGTTGTCGCCCGTCGCCGCGACCCCGTCAAAGGTGATCCGCGCCGCATCGCGGCTGTCGATCATTGCTTGCGGCGTGCGCGTGATCCCGGCGCGATCGGCGGGGAGATCAAAC
>JASJGL010000065.1:0-63154 GCA_033791545.1 Pseudodonghicola sp.
TCGAATTCCCCGGCGATCGAGGGGAAGCGAAAGGCGGTGCAATGCGGCTTGGCGTCCTCGCCCTCCACATGGCTGCCGGCCAGACCGGCCTCGGGGTGGGCGATCAGGAAATCGCGCAGATGCCGGATCGCCCCCGGTTCCGGGAAGGCGTCGGAATTCAGCAGGTAGTAAAACGCCGGAGTCTCGCCGGATGAAAGCCCCGCGCGCATCCCGAAATTCATCCCGGCACCAAAGCCGCCATTGCGCCCGGCGTCGAGCACGCGCAGCCGGTTGCCCGTGGTCCAGCCCCGCGAGGTGGCGGCCTGTGACATCTGATCAAAGGAGCCGTCGCCGGAGTCATTGTCGACGATCACGATTTCGCCGGGCATCCCCTCCATCGCCGTCACGGCGGCGGCGGCGGCCTTCAGCGTCAACTCGGGCGTGCGGTAGTTCAGGATCACGCACAGGACTGTTGGTTGGTTCATCACATCACTCCGCCGCTTCGACCCAATCCGACGGAGCATCTCCGCCGGCGGTATTTCCAGTCTCGGCCCGGTCAAGCACGCGCGCCAACCGTTCGGACAACACGTTGACATTGGGCACCAGCACCATGCTGTCGTGATCGCCGGGCACCTCGATCACCTGCACGCGTGGGGCCCAGCAGGTCCAGTCGTTGTCGGGATAGACATATTCCTTGGCCGCGCTCACCCAGCGCCCGCCCGAGACCTGCCAATGGCGATCCAATGGTGGGCGGAACAGCACCAGCGGCCCGGACCATTGTTTCAGTTCATAGGCGCTTGCAGCCTCAAGAAAGGCGGCCTCGATCTTGGCGTTGTCAAAGGCGGTTGCGGCATCGAATGCCGCCGGGGCGCGGCGTTTCTCACGTTCCCACCGGACCCGGTCTTGCGCCCATTCGCGCAGATACCCCGGACCTTTGCGGCGCAGTTCCTGCAGTTTTATCAGCGCCTTGTCGCGGCGCGAAAGCGCGGGGCGCACCGGCAGCGGGGTGTCGAGCAGGACCAGCATCGCCACCTGTTCGCCAGCGGCCTGCAACTGTCGGGCCATCTCATAGGCGGTGATGCCGCCGCCAGAGAACCCGCCCAGCAGATAGGGCCCCTCGGGCTGCACCTGACGCAGTTCGGCGATATAGTCGGCGGCGGCTTCTTCCATCCGCCGGTGTGGCGCGTCACTGCCGATCAGCCCGCGCGCCTGCAGGCCAAAGACCGGGCGGTCGTGCCCCAGCATCAGCGCCAGATGGCGCAGGTTCAGCACATTTCCGAACATGCCCGCCACAAGGAAGAAAGGCGTGCGCGCGCCGCTGCTGCCCTTGTGTAGCGGCACCAGATGGGTGAACTCCGGGGTGTCGGCGGGGGGCGTATCGGAAGTCGGGTCAGTCGCTTCGTCGGTCCCTGTCTGGCCGGTGCGGCGCAGGACAAGATCGGCCAGCGCAGCAACGCTGGGGGTCTCGAACAGGGTCGAGAGCGGGAAGTCGACATTGTAGAGCCGACTGATGCGCGAGAACAGGCGCACAGCGATCAGAGAATGCCCGCCAAGATCAAAGAAACTGTCCTGTGCGCCCACCCGCGAGACCCCGAGCAGGGATTCAAACAGCCCGGCGAGGGTCTTTTCAACCGTGGTTTCCGGCGCGACATAGGCGGTGTCGAGATCGGGGCGATCAAAGCTCTGCGCGTCGTCCAAGGGCGCGGCGGCGGTATGATCGGCCTGCGCGATCAACGCTGGCAGATCGAGCGAGCTGATCACCACCTGTCCCAGCCCCAGCCCCAGCGCGCGCGTCAACGCCTCAGGGCCCTGCTTGGGGCGGATGCCTTCGGCGATGTTGTGCCGCAGCCTTTGTTCCTCGGGCGAAAGCGGGGCCTCGCTGGCGCGCGCCGCCAGTCCCAATGCCACCGCGTCGGCATCGGCCCGGTCCGGCTGGCCAAGCTCCAACGCGACGCCGGTGCGCTTCATTTCGAAGCCTTCGACCTCGACGCAGACGCGGCCCTCGGGATCGCACAGCGTGATGTCGAAATTGACAAAGCCTTCGGCGGGACGGGCTCCCGGCGACAGGCGGACCCAGCTGCGGATCTCGCCCGGCAGCGGCGCCAGCACCCGGACCGCACGATAGGACACCGGCACCCAGAGCGAGTTGCCGCCATAGCCCGGCGTCAATCCGATCGCCCAGCCGGTGGCAATGTCGAGCAGCCCCGGATGCAGCCGGAAGCCCTGTGCCAGATCGCCATAGACGTCCTGCGGCAGGCTCAATGTCGCCAGCCCCTCGCCGTCGCCAAGGGCCGCGCGGCGCAGCACATGCCAACGCGGACCAAAGTGCAGATGCGCCTCTTGCGGGCTGCGCAGCCGTTCGCCCGGCGCGGCGGTCTCGACCTGCGGACAGCGGGCTTTGATGGCGGCCAGATCCAGTGGCGGTGCGACCATGTCGGGGCGTGGCAGCAGCCGTGCCTGCGCGTTCAGGGCAAAGCCCTGCATCTCATCCCGCCCCAGCGCCGAATGCACGGTGAAATTCAACGCGCCGCCCTCGGGCTCTAGCCGGACCACGGCACGGCGCGGCGCGTCGTCGCTGACCATCAAGGGGCGCAGGAAATAGAGATCGCGGATTTCATAGGGGTAATCGCCCCCCTGCGCCGCCATCGCCTCGGCTGCCAGTTCCAGATAGCCGGTGCCGGGCATCAGCGCCGCACCCGAGACCAGCCGGTGCTGATCGAACACCCAGCGGTCCTGCGCATCATAATCGGCAACGAAAAGCGGGTTTCCGGCGGCATCGAACCCGGTTTCGTCCAACAGCGGCTGCTCGATCGCGTGCCGCTCTGTGGGCTTGCCCGCGCTTTCGCGCGCCGCCATCGCCTCGGCGGCCATGCCGACCTTGGCCCAGACACCCCAGTCCACCGCCATCACGCGGGTGGCGCCGTGCTGCCGCCCAGCGGCAAAGGCATTGAGATAGTCATTGGCCGCGACATAGTCGATCTGCCCCGCTGGCCGCGTCGCGGTCGAAGAGGAGGAGAACAGCACCATCAGCTCCAGCGTCCCGTCGGGAAACAGCTGATCCAGCACCCGCAGCCCGGTGATCTTGGGGGCGAATACCTGCGCCACGCCCATCTCGGTCTTGGTCAGGATCGGGCCGTCGTCGATATGGCCAGCGGCATGGATCACCCCGGTGATCGCGCCAAAGCGCTCCCCGGCGGTGCTGACGGCGGCGCGCATCCGGGTGATGTTGCCGACATCGGCAGCAATCGCCATCACCGCGCCTTTGCCCAATGCCTCAAGATCCTGCAGCGCGCGAAGGCGTTGCGCGATCCGGTCAGCGGGACTGTGTGCGGCAAGATAGGCGGCCTGCGCGTCCGGCGCGGGTAGCGCATCGCGCGACAGTAGGATCACATTGGCGTCGTGTTCGCGCATCAAGGCGCCCGCCAGCGTCAGGCCGATGCCGCCGAAGCCGCCGGTGATCAGATAGGTGCCACCGGTCTTCCAGATCGGGGTTTGCGGTGTCTCCAGCGCCACCGGGCGCCAGCTGCGGACAAAGCGTTTGCCGTCGCGTCGCGCCACGGTCTCGCCGTCCGGCCCTGAGCCGGGTTCGGCGAAAAGCTCTTCCAGCACGTCGGGAACAAGCGCGGCAAGCGGATCGCGCGCCGCCTCCACGCGCAGGCGGGACAGGAGCCCACCCTCGGCCCGTTCCGGCAGGTGCAGATCGACGGTGGAGCAGGTCACACCGGGCAGTTCACGCGGCAGTACGCCCGCCGGGCCGGAAATCAGCGCCTTTTCGGGATAGGGCAGCCCTTCCTCGCGCAGCTGTGCCGCGCCATTGGTAAAGACGACCAGATGCACCGGGCTCTCCAGCTCTGCCGCGCCGAGGGCCTGGCCCAGATACATCAGGCTGAAAAAGCCCTGTTCCAAAATGCGGTCATAGAACGAGCTGCCGGGGCGAAAGCTTTCCTCGCCTGTCACCAGCCAGAAATGCCCGATCCGGGTCGGCGTGCGCCCGGCCTCGGCCAGATCGACGAGCAGGCTGTCATAGCCAAAGCGCCCCTGTTCCGGGGGCAGCAGATAGTGATCCTCGGCCAGTTTCGCGTAAGAATCGCCGGGGCTGACCCGGGTCACGCTGTGGCCCGCCTGTTGCAACCGCGCCGCAACCCGTGCCGCCAGCCCCTCGCCATCCTCGAACAGCAGCCAGTTTTGCGGCTCTGCCGAATCCAACTCGGTTTCGACGTCGATCTCGCAGGCCGCCGGGCGCGACCGCCATGCCGGGCGATAGCCCCAGCGCGTGATGTCCTCGATCCGGGTCAGCGCGGTCTGCGCCGTTTGCGCCACCTGCGGCGTGCCCGGTTCGATGAAATAGCGGCTGGACTGGAATGCATAGGTGGGCAGCGGCAGCCGGTGGCGTTTCGCCTCGCCCCAGATCTGTTGCCAGTCGGCCTCGACCCCGCAGGCCCAGAGCCGCCCGATCACGCCGAGAAAATAGGAATCGTCTGCGATCTCCTGCTCCGGATGGCGCAGTGACGACAGCACTTGCCCCGGCGCGACACCATCCGACATCTGTGCCAACGAACTCAACGCCTTGCCCGGCCCGACCTCAAGGAACACCCGTTTGCGCCCCTCCGACAGGGTCGCGACACAATCGGCAAACCGCACCGTGTTGCGCAGTTGTTCGACCCAATATTCGGGATCGCAGGCCTGTTTCGCGCTCAGCATCTGGCCGCTGCGGTTCGACATTACCGGCAGGGTCGGCGCGGCGAGCGGGATGGTGGTGAGAAACGCCCGGAACTCTGCCAGGATCGGGTCGAGCATGCGGGAATGCGCGGCGATATCAATCGGTACGCGCTGGTAGTCGATCTCGCGCGCCGTCAGCCCTTCGGCCAGCTGGTCCAGCGCCGCCTGCGGCCCGGACACGGCGCACAGACGCGGCGCGTTCACGCTGGCGATATCCAGATCTTCGCCCAGCAGCGCGCGCAGCTCCTCCTCGGGCAGTTGCACGCTCAACATGCCACCTGCCGGGATGGTGTCGAACAAGCGCCCGCGCAGCAGCACCAGATCGATGCAATCCTCGAACCGCATCACGCCGGCGAGGCAGGCGGCGGTATTCTCGCCCATGGAATGGCCCAACAGCGCAGCGGGGCGCACCCCCCAACTGATCCACAGCTGGGCCAGCGCATATTCCACGATCATGATCAGCGGCAATTGTACTGAGGGCTTCGTCAGCTTGCGGTCGGCCTGTTCCCGCGTCGCCTCGTCCTCGGGCAGCCAGAGCGCGCGCAGATCGTAATCGAGCTGCGGCTCCAGATGATCCAGCCCGCGATCCATCCAGTCGGCAAAAACCGGTTCGGTTTCATAAAGATCGCGCGCCATGCCAGCATATTGCGCGCCACCACCGGGGAACATGAACACGGTTTCGGGCGCACCGCCAAGCCGGTCATGGGTAAAGACCCGGCGCGGATCGCCTGCCTCCAGCAGCGCGGCGGCCTCTTCTGGGGTTTCAGCCACCAGAACCCGGCGTTTGTCAAAGCCGCGTCGCCCCTGTTTCAGGGTAAAGGCCACATCCGCCAGAGACTGCTCCGGGTGGGCGCGCAGATGGGTGGCCAGCGCGGCGGCATTGGCGTCCAGCGCGGCCCGGCTCCGCCCTGAGAGGCACAGGATATGAACCGGAAATTCGCTCTCGTCCGAGGGCGCGCGCTCGGGCGCCTGCTCAAGGATCACATGGGCATTGGTGCCCCCGACCCCGAGCGCGTTGATCCCGGCCCGACGCGGCCCCCTGTGCGAGGTCCACTTGGTGAGCGTGTCGTTCACAAGAAACGGCGAATGGGCGAAATCAATCGCCGGGTTGGGCGCCTCATAGCCCAAAGAGGGCGGGATTTCCCCGTGTTTCAGCGCCAGCGTGGTCTTGACCAGCCCGGCAACCCCGGCGGCGGCGTCCAGATGGCCGATATTGGTCTTGACCGAGCCCAGCCGGCAAAAGCCGGTTTCGCCGGTCTGTTTGCGAAAGGCATCGGTCAGGGCGGAAACCTCAATCGGATCGCCCAGATAGGTGCCGGTGCCGTGGCATTCGACATAATCGATGGTCTCGGCAGGCACCGCGGCGGCCTTCAGCGCCAGCGAGATCGCCTGCGCCTGACCATCCACCGAAGGCGCCAGATACCCCGCCTTTGCCGCGCCGTCATTGTTGACCGCGCTACCCTTGATCACCGCCCAGATGTGATCGCCATCGGCCAGCGCATCCTCGAGCCGACGCAACGCCACCACGCCCGCGCCAGATCCGAACACCGTACCCTGCGCCCGGTGGTCAAAGGCGTGGCAATGGCCGTCGGGCGACAGGATTTCGTTTTCCTTGTACAGATAGCCGCGCCCCTGCGGCAGCTCGATCGTGACCCCGCCCGCCAAGGCCATGCCGCAGTCCCCATCGCGCAGCGCCTTGCAGGCATAGTGCACGGCAACCAGCGAGGTGGAGCAGGCGGTTTGCAGGTTGATCGACGGCCCGGTCAGATTGAACACATGGCTGACCCGGGTCGACAGGAAATCCTTGTCGTTGCCGGTATGGCGCAGCAGGAACATGCCCACATCCTCGACCAGACCGGGGTTGGAGCAGATGTTGAAATAGAAATAGCTGCCCATGCCGCAGCCCGCAAAGACGCCGACCGGGGCGCTCAGGGTCTCGGGCGGGTGGCCGGCATCCTCCATCGCCTCCCATGCAACCTCAAGAAATTTGCGGTGCTGGGGGTCAAGGATCGCCGCCTCTTTCGGGGAAAAACCAAAGAAATCGGGGTCGAACTGGGCATAGTCGTCCAAAGGCGCGGCGGCGGGCACATAGTTGGGATCGGCCATCAGCTCGGGGCGCTCGCCATTGGCCAACAGCTCTTCCTCGCTGAGGCGGCGAATCGATTCCGTTCCGGTACGCAGATTGTCCCAGAAGGCCGTGGTGGAGCTTGCCCCCGGCATGCGCACCGACATCCCGACAATGGCAATATCTCTGGTTGTGCTGTTTTCTGTGTGCGACGTCATATTCCGACCACTCGTTCAAAACCCTTATACATCAGGCCTCCCCCCAAGCCTCTGATCCCAAAGGGGGATGCATGGCGGGCAGAGCCTGCACATCAGGGATGCCGCCTCCCTGGCCGACGGTGTCGACGGTTAAACTGCCGCCACGTTCAATGTTTTAAATGCAATATATTACATAGTGTATGGTTGCATTGATCGCTGCCCAATCGGGCTTGGATAAGGACAGATTGTGGCGATTTCGGTTCATGCTTGTCTTGCCACTATATCGTCGTGCGGGGCCTTTTGCTGTTGCGTCGGCCTCCGATCACGGGCCCTTTTCCGAACAGGGGGCTGGGCCCGGTGCTGCTGAACCGGGGTTTGCGCCCAAGCTTTTCAGCATAGCCCAGCAGCGCCCCGGTGCACAGCCAGGTCAGCGGGATCAATGTTGCGTTCAGCAACATGTCGATCATGTTCACCGCCAGAATCACCGCCACCGTATTGGCATAGGGAGAAAACCGCTCTGGCAGGCCCTTGCGCGTGACCCGCCAGAGCAACAGCAAAGGCAGCGCCAGCAGCCCCATTTCGGCAATATAGCCGACCCAGCCATAGACCCCGAACACGATGATCCAACGCCCGTCGGGGACGGTCAGGATCTGCCCCGAACTGGGATCGAACAGCAGATTGCGGCCCCAACCGGCCCAGCCGAACCAGGGCTTTTCCTGCGCCCGGTCCAGCAGGATCTGTTCATTGTTGAAGCGATAGGCCAGCGACGACGCCCGATCCGGGTCGATCGCCGAGGCCCGCTCCAGGATCGTGTCGAGCGGGATCATCCCGGTGTTGCGCAGGATCGGATAGGTGATTGCGATCAGCGCAAGCAGCGCGGTCAGGCGCAACTGGGTCCGGGCATCGGACAGTACGACAACCGGCAGGAACGCGATGGCATAGAGCTGTGTAGCCAGGCTTTTGCACAGGTACAATACCCCGACCAGATAGACCGTTGCGAGGATCAGCTTGACCTGTTCGGCGTTGGCGGCGCGCCGGGCAAGCGCGGCGGTGGACAGCAGCGCGAACAGCATGAACAGCGCCAGCCACAGGGCATGGGGCAGGAAGACGATGGGCCGGAACCCGCCCCCGCGCATCATCTGTTCGAAATCATGCTGAAAGAACCCATAGATCCAGATATTGAGCTGCGGGCTGAGCCGAACCTCAAGCAGGGCAGGGAGCGAATAGATCAGCCCGCCCACCATCAGGGCGCGCAAAATCTCGCGCTGCCCGGTCTCGGAGGCCAGCAATTGCCGCCCCAGAAAGAACGGCAACAGCACGATGATCTTGTCGACCGCGACCGAGAGCAGATCATGTATCGTGGCGCCCGCAATGGTAAACCCATGCGCCGATGTGCCGGGGTCGGAATAGGTCACGGGTTCGCCATTGCTCAGAACGGTTGGAATGACGCCAACCAGGAACAGCAGCACCAAGGCGCGCGCGTTCCAGGACTCGGGCCAGAATGATACCTTCCGGCGCAGCATCACGACCACGAACAGAAAGGCGCAGATATTGGGCAATGAGGTTTTGTCCATCGCCGGGACCAGTGGAAAGTCAAAGGCCGCCTTGGGTGGCAGCAGCAGATAGCCGCCCAGAATGCACCAGATCAGGGCGCGTTCCAGCGGCAGGCGCTTGAACAGGACAAGGCAGACAAATGGCCATGTCAGCAGCATGAGCGAGGCAAAGGTATTGGGCATGGGCGGGTCTGCTCGGCGTTTCATATTGGGGCGCGGGCTGCGTCCGCCGGTCAGTCTAGCAAGTTGTTCCGGACTTGTCCCGCATCTGGGGCGCGACAGCGGGCGCAGATACCGCAGTGCGGGAAATTTTTGCGCGCTGACTGGCGGGACGGGCGGTTCCAGCCTATGCCAAGGCCAAGGAGAATACCGGTGAAGTTTCGCTTTTTCGATCAGACAATCAGCATCAACATGCCCAGCCGCGCCGCGCTTCTGGACGAGATTGCCCGCCGTTTTCGCGCGGGCGAAGGTTTTGCGCTAGCGACCATCAATCTTGATCACCTGGCCAAGATGACCGCCTCGCGCGATTTCGCACAGGTCTATGCCGGTCAGGATCTGGTGGTTGCCGATGGCTGGCCGGTGGTGGCGCTGTCACGGTTGGCCGGGCGGCCGGTCGAGCTGATGCCCGGCTCTGATCTGGTGGTGCCGCTTTGCCTGCTGGCGGCCGAGCAGGGGGCGCGGGTGGCGCTGGTGGGCAGCACCACACGCGCCCTTGCCGACGCCGCCGAGGCGCTCTGCGCCCGGGCGCCGGGGCTTGAGATCGTCCTGTCGATCGCGCCCTCCGGGGTGTTTGATCCCGACGGGTCAGAGGCGGACGACATCCTGCTACAGCTGGCCGGGGCTGATGTGCAGCTTTGTTTTCTGGCGCTGGGCGCGCCGAAGCAGGAAACATTCGCGGCCCGTGGGCGCGGTCTTGCGCCGGGGGTCGGGTTCGCCTCGATCGGGGCGGGGTTGGATTTCCTCGGCGGCCATCAGGTGCGCGCACCGCGCTGGATGCGGCGGGTTGGGCTGGAATGGCTTTGGCGCATGTTGAGCAGCCCCGCCCGCATGGTGCCGCGCTATGCACGCAGCGCGGCGGTGCTGCCGGTGCAGGCGATCAAGGCGCTGAAACTCAGGTGGTTCGGCGCCTGAGCCCTTCGGCGGTTGCAGCGGGCGGCACCTCAGCCAGCGCCCCCTCGGCGGTTTTCGAGGTCTGGTGATGCCAGACGGTTTTGGCGCCTCACTTGTACTCCATGAGGCCCCGGCGCTTCCCGCGAAGTCGCCGCAGGTGAAACTCCAGCGCGCCCTGGGCTTCGGCGAATTTCCCAAGCACGGTGAACAGCGCGCTCTCCCAGCGTCCCGCACCAGAGCCGCGCAGGGCCAGCCGCAGGATCTGCGCCGGATAGACCAGCGCGAGCAGCGCCGCCCAAGGCGTAACCAGCATCAACAGCAGGATCGCCAGCGGCAGCCCCGCGCCCCAGATCAGCGCGCGGCGGGTCTCGCGCCGCCAATGTCGCTCTGGCCCGGCCCTGTGCAGATGCGCGCCCTCGGCAAAGGCGTGGCCGGCGCGCCGGCTGCGCTGCCACCACTGGCCAAACTGCAGGATGCGGGCGTCGTGCCGGGTCATCTCGGCGTCAAGCCGCCAGATGCGCCACCCGGCGCGGCGCAGCCGCAGGCACATCTCGGGCTCTTCCCCGGCGATCAGGTCGTCGCGGAATCCACCCACCGCCTCCAGCGCCGCCCGGCGCGCCAGCGCATCGCCGCCACAGGCCGTGGCCTCGCCCACCGGGGTGTCCCATTCGCGGTCGCACAGCCGGTTATAGACCGAGACCTCGGGATGCTCCTCGCGGCGGCGTCCACAGGTTATGGCGGTCTCGGGATGGGCGATCAGGGCTGCGGCGGCGGTTTCGATCCAGCCCGGTGCGATTGTACAATCGCCATCCACCAACTGTACGAAATCCGCAGGGCCCCCGGCGAGCCGCGCCAGCCCCGCATTGCGTGCCCGCGCGGCGGTGAAGGGCCGAGTGAGATCAAGCGCAACCACCTCGGCCCCCGCCGCCTGCGCCGCCGCGCCGCTGCCATCGGTCGAGCCGGAATCCACATAGATGATGCGCCGAACCCGGCCCCGCAACGTGGCCAGACAGGCGATCAGCCGCGCGCCTTCGTTGCGCCCGATCACCACCGCGTCGATCTGCGGCCGCTCGCCGGTCTGCCCGACAGTCTGCCCGCCCGTTCCCTGTCCGGTCTTCACTGCCTTGATCCGCCCGTGTTGTTGCGCGCCCAACCTAGCCGCTTGGTCGTCACCTGCAAGGCGCGGCTTGGCGGCGGGGCCGTATTGGGGCAGCATGGGGGGAACGAATGCGATGGGAGGGCCGCGCATGACCATACTATTGGCGGATATGGGAGGCACCACGACCCGGCTGGCGCTGTTGCGTGATGACGGGGCGTTGCAATGCACGGTGAGTTGGAGCAACGACAAGTATGACGGGCCGGAGCCCTTGCTGCTTCGCTATCTGCGCCAATGTGGTGATCCCGCCTTGCGCGGGGCCTGTATCGCCATCGCCGGTCCGGTCGGCCCTGCCGCCTCGGACGAGCTGCGGTTGAGCAACCGCGATTGGCGTATGCAGCGCAACGATCTGATCGCGCTGCTGCGGTTGCCGGGGCAGGGCGCGCTGCGGGTGGTCAACGATCTGACGGCGCTGGCGCTGGCCTTGCCGGGGCTGACGGCCGAGCAGATCATGCCTTTGCGCTCTCTTGCGCCGTCGCCGTCGCCGCGGCCCTTGGGCAACGGGCAGGCGCTGGTCGTCAATTGCGGCACCGGCTTTAATGTCGGGCTGGTGAAACACACCGCCGCTGGCCCCGTCACTTGGGAGGCAGAATTGGGTCATGCCGCGTTGCCGGCAACGATTACGGCGGAACTGGGCGCGCAGGCGGCGCATTTCGCAAGCATCGAGTCGCTGTTTTCCGGACCCGGGTTGTCGCGGCTCCATGCGGCGCGACAGGGTGGTGCGGTGGTCTCGGCGCGGGCTTTGGTGGAGGCGGCAGGACGCGAGGCCGCAGCGCAGCAGGCCGTCACCTTGATGGCGCGGCTGATGGGCCTTCTGGCCCGTGATCTGATCGCCGCCTATTTGCCGCGCGCCGGGTTCTACTGGGCGGGCAGCATGGCGCGTGGGGTGCTTGGCCCGCCGGTCTCAGCACTGGTCTCGGCGCCGTTTCTGCGCGCGATGGGGGCCGCCGGGCCGCTAAGGGAAGTCTGCGAAACGCTGCCGCTGTGGCTGATCACGGAGGATGCCGCCGCGCTTTCTGGGTTGGCCCGGCTGGCGCGGATCGATCAGTAGTCGCGTTCGTAGAACAGGCCGATCCCGGTGCTGCCGGAATTGTTCACGCTGCCCTTCGCGGTCAGCGATTTGCTGATGTCGAGATTGAGGTTCAGCTCGGTCTCGCCCTGCGTGTTTATGTTGAAATCCGTATAGATGTTGTCCGACAGATAGGTGCCGGCGCCGACTTGTCCGGCGCCGCTGTCATCGGTGCCGAAATCGACCGTGTCGACCCCGGTGGCCTTGCGCAGCTTGTCCTTGGCCCCGCCAGAGCGGCCCAGAGTGGCGAGCGAGGCTGCCATCTTGGCGATCACGAAGGGCGACAGGTCGGCGACACGACTGCCGAACACTACCATCGCCAGCGCCTCCTCTGCGGGGCGTTCCGGCTCGGCATAGACGCTGACCTTGGGGCCATCCAGCGGGCCCGAGATTTCGATCGTGGCCTTGCCATCCTCGGTCGTGGTCGAGGAGGAGAAATCCACATAGGGGGAGAGATCGCCCTGCATCGTGACCAGACCCTTGGTCAGCTTCAACCGCCGCCCGATGATGTCGATCGTGCCGCGGATCAGTTCGATCTGGCCGACTGGCTCGACCGCGGCGGTGGTGCCGCCCAGATAGAGCGTGCCGCCCAACTCAGCCTGAAGACCGAAGCCACGGGCAAACACCCGGTTCAGGGCCACCAGCGTCAGGTCAAGCCCGATGGCCGATCCACCGCCGCTGCCAGTGCCGGTGCCGGTGTCGATCAGCCCGGCACGGTCGCGGGTGGCGCGCACCGCGGCGGGCTCGTTCACATGGGTGATTTGCGGGATCGGGGCGGCGGCGGCGCTGCCTGAAACGGCGTTGAGGTTGATCTCGGTCTCGCCGAACACCACCCGCCCCGAAAGGGTGGGACCGGCGGTGAGCGGACCGGACAGCAGCAATTGCCCGCTGGCCGAGGAGGTGACGGATTTGTTGTCGGTCAGGATCAGGTTTTGCAGATCGACCGCGATGCGCCCGTCATAGGGCGGGATCAGCGCCACCGGCCCGCTGACGCGAAAGCCACCACCGGCCCCGAGCGCGCCGGTCATCGCGAGGGCGGCGCTGGAATTGCCCAGCGTCACGCGCCCCGAGATATTCTCGATGGTTTGGGCAGCGGCAGGAATGGCCATGCGGGTGCCCGAGGTGGAAAGCGTCCCGCTGAGCGAGGACAGCGCCGGCGGCCCGTTGAGTGTAAGATCGAATTCGGCCTGCCCGGCGATGGAATTCGGGGTCATGAACGGGTTGGTTGCCTCCAGCCGCAGATTGCCGCGCGCGGTCAGATCGGCGGTGCCCGCCGTTTCGTCGAAACCGCCGGAGATCCGGGTGGTGACCCCGGCCGGGCCGGTGGCGTCGGCCGCCAGCGTCCAGAGGCCAGCGGTGTCGCGGCTGGCCTTGCCCTTGGCCGTCATCTGCCCGGGCAGGTCGGGAACAAAGCGCTGGATGCGGTCCAGCAGCGCGTCGAAGGTCAGATCAGCCTGCCCGTCGGGGTCAAAGGTGCCGCTTAGATCGGCATAGGATTTGTCCGGTCCTTTCAGTGTGATCTTGCCCGCCCATTCGCGCCCGGCAGGCCCGGTCTGATCAAGATCGCCGGTAAGGGTGAGCGGGCCGGAGACCATCGGGGTGATCCGCTTCAGATCGTCCAGCGCGGCGCTGAAACGCAGCGTGCTGCCGACGCTTTTCAGCGTGCCTGTCGCCTGGGCGGTGAGGGCCGTGCCGTCCAGCGTGAAGCTGCGGATGCTCAGCCCGTCGGTGCCGCGCGCGGCCTCCAGCGCAAGGGTGCTGGTCCCCGCGATCAGCGGATCAAGTTGATCGATCCCCGCCGAGAGATCCTGCGCCTGCATCGCCAGCGTGATGTCGAAACTGCCTGCCAGCGGCGCACCGGTGCCGGACAGATCGGCACTGACCGCGCCGCCCAGATCGCGCCCGGCCAGACCGGAGAAGCGGCCCAGATCCGCCGCGCCCAGCCGCAGCCGACCGTCCATCTCAAAACCGCTTTCCAGTCCATCAAGGCTGCCGTCGAGCGTGGCGGTGTAATCGGTTCCCGTCAGCTTGATCCCTTTGAACGCCAGCGCGCCGGTTCCGGGCAGGGTAAAGTGCCCGTCCAGCGTGACATCCTGCCCGACAGCCTGGGCGAGGGCGGTATCGGTGAACGCCAGCCCGCGCAGCCCGGCGGTGATGTCCCCGTCCAGCGCCAGCCCGGCGGTTTGATCCAAGGTGCCGCTGGCGGTCAGATCGGCCCGGCGCAGGGTGAGATCGGGGCGCGAAAACCGGTCGGCAGATAGCCTCAGATCCCAGTCCTGGGTCTCGCTCCCGTTCATCCGCAGGGTGATCTGGGCAGCGCCGATCCGGGTTTGTGGCCCGCTGATCGGCAGCAGCACGGTTTCCCCCGAGGGCGGCGCGATGCGCCCGTGCAGCAGCGCCGTTTCCAAGGTGCCGCCCGCCGCCATCGCCAACTTGCCGTTCAGCAGCAACGCGTCGGAACTGAGATCCAGCCGTTCGATTTCCATCCGCCCGTCGGGGCGGTTGACCCCGTTCAGCGCCAGCCGGGTTTCGGCGCCGAAAAAGGCGCGGTATTCGGGCGGCAGCATCGGGGTGATGTCACCGGCCAGATCGGCCGAGAACCGGGTGCCTTGCGGGGCCGTGGGATCGGCACCCTCGGGCACCTCCAGTCCGCGCAGGCGCACCGCGCCGCCGATCCGCTCGGCATCGTCGCTGACCAGCGCGATATCGGCGGTGAAATCGCTGATCGGCCCGTCGCCCTTGGCGGTGAACAGCAGCGGCGGGCGATCCGGCATCTTCAGCACGGTCGAGATCAGCCCGCCAGCATCTTCGATCAGCTTGAGGTCCAGCGCGATCTGCCGCGTGGCGTTGGAAAACTGCGCCACCAGATCCAGCGCATCGCCGGGCCGGTCCAGCCGCGTGACTGAAAGCTTGGTATCCAGCGCCCCGTCGGCAAGGCTGAGGCTGCCCGACATCTTCAGCGCGGCGGCAAGCCCGAGCACGGATTCGCCCAGTTCGAACCGCTCGACGCCGATCTCTCCCAGTTCGACCGCCACCGGCAAGTCTGGCAGCGCAAAGGGCTGCGCCTCGGGGTCGGGCAGGTCGACTGCGGTGCTGGGCAGCGGTTTGCGCGCGATCACGATCTCTTCGGCGGTCAGCGCGTTGACGGTGAATTTACCGCGCACCAGATCCAGCCGGTTCCAGTCAAGCACCGCGCCGGAGATCGTCAGCCAGACGCCATCCGCATCCGAAACCATCAGTTTCTTGATCGAGGCCTGAGAGCTGAAGGCGCCCTCCAGCCCGGTCACCTTGATCTGGCGGTTCGCGTCCGAAAAGGTGCCTTCAAGGAAGCTCACCAGCAACCCGCCGGCCTCGGTATCGTCAGAGACCTGCGCGCGCATCGGTCCTGCGACGCCTGCGATCAACACCAGAAGGATGGCGAAAATCCGTTTCAAAATGCCTGTCCGATCCCGATATAGAACTGGAGCCCGTCGCCGGTCGATCCGCCGACAGGAAGCGCGAGGTCAAGCCGGATCGGCCCGAACCCGCCGATATCATAGCGCACCCCGAGCCCGGCGCCGGAATGGCTGGTTGAGTTGCCGTCGATGAAGGCCTCGGAATCGACCGCGCCATAATCAAAAAAGCCCACCGCCGAAATCTTGTCGGTGATCCGCCCGCGCAGCTCGACGGAGGCGCCGAGGAACGCGCGCCCGCCCGCCAGCAGGGTGCTGGAGGGCGCGTCGAGGCCCAGCGTTTCATAGGGTTGTCCGCGCACGGTGCCCGCGCCGCCGGAAAAGAACAGCAGATCGGGCGAGACCTCTGATTGTGCCGCGCCGATGACCGAGCCAAGCTGCACCCGTCCGGCCAGGGTGAGCCGCCCGGCGGCACCGAAGGTGCGATAGGCGCGCCCGTCCAGCCACAGCCGCCCGCCCGAGGCGCTGCCTGCGAGGCCGAGGAACGGCATCAACTCGGTATCGAGATAGAACCCTTTGCGCGCATCCACCGGGCTGTCGCGCCGGTCCCATTCCAGTTTCAGCGGCAAGGCGGCGTAGCGGAACTTGCGGTTGGAGCCAAAGGCGTCGTCGGCATCGGCGTAGTTCGCGGTAAGCGACAGCTCTCCGACAAGTTTGTCGGAGAATACCCGCCGCGTCCCGATGCCGATGCTGCCATGCGTCACCTCGTAATTGGTGCGGTCCTCCCGCTCCAACTCGAACAGGTAGAAAATGCTGTCATCCGGGCCCAGCCGGTCGGGCCGGTCCAGCCGCGCGCCGATGCGCCCGTCGATTTCTTCGCTGCTGCCGATATTGCTCAGCACCGCCTCAAGTTGCAGCCGTTCGGCGCCGTGAAACAAGTTGCGGTGCGTCCATGTCGCGCTCAGGTCCATCCCCTCGTTCGACGCCAGTTCGGCCCCAAAGGAGATGCGGCGCTTGGGCATGTCTTCGAACTTGGCGATCACATCCAGGGTGCCGTCGGGGTTGGCGGTTTCGGCCTCTTGCAGCGTCACGGAGGAGAAGGTCCCGGTGCGGCGCAGACGGGCGTTCACGATGGGAAGGGCCTCGGGGTTATAGGTTTCGCCGCTGGGAAACCCTGCGATGCGCCGGATCGAGCTTTCGCGCACCCCGGTCTGCCCCTCGATGGTCATCTGGCCAAAGCGCAGCCGGGGGCCGGGGTTCAGGCGGATCGCGGCATCCAGCCGGTCCTGCGCATGATTGGCGGTGATGCGCTGGCCTGCGACCCCGGCCTTGGCGTGCCCGACCTCGCGCCAGCCTTTGATTCCGGCGGCGGCGGCATCGCGGATCGCGCCGGTGGTGGCCGGCTGACTTGGCGCGAAGGTGGCGGGCAGGGTGGTGCCCGGGGCCAGCGGCGTGATCTCGGCGCGGCCAAAGCGAAAGGGGCGTCCGGGCTCGACGGTGATCTCGATCCGGTCGATTCGGCGCGGTTGGTTCAGCGGGCGGATATAGGCGGCCTCGCGCCCATCGACGCGGATCTGGACGACCGGGCTGAAATAGCCCTGATCGTAGAGCACCTGCACCAGCGTGTTGTAATCGGATTGGGCGGCGGCCAACAGCTCCTGCGCGGTGCTCAGCCCGTGGGTCTTGGCCGCCATCACCGAGGAGGCGGTCTGGAGCTGTTCGCGCAGCGCCTCGGGTGCGCCGGGGGTCTTGAATGCGGTGTCGAGGGCCTGTGCGGCGACCGGGGCCATAGCAAGGCAAAGCGCCGCCCCGATCCGGGTGGCCCTGCGCAAGACACCCTGTCCACGATCCGTGGCGGTCATTCCGGCCCCTCTCTCACTCTCTACGCCCCGCAGACATCCGGGGCCGTGCCGCTGCGGTTTCGGCACCGGTACACGATTTGTTTAACATGCCCTTTGCGAGGGGTGAAATCGGTTTCCGGGTCAAACAGCGCGATCCGCTATCGGCTGGCCGATTTTCGCCACCCTCGGGGCGCAGGTCTGCCCGTGTTGCGGGCTAGTGCGCCGCCATCCGTTTGGCCATGTCCAGCATCCGCGCCGAGAATCCCCATTCGTTGTCGTACCAGCCGAACACACGCACCTGGCGTGGGCCGATCATGCGGGTTTCCGGTTGCGCGATGACCAGCGATTCGGGACGCGCACGCAGATCGGACGAGACCAGCGGGCGTTCGGTCCAACCCAGCACTGGGCTGGCGGCGACGGCGGCTTTCAACTCTGCGGTAAAGCTGGTGATGTCGCGGTCCTGTTCCAGTTGCACCACCAGATCCACCGCCGAGACGCTGGCGGCGGGCACCCGCACCGCCGCGCCGCTGATCCGGCCGGCCAGATGTGGCAATACGGTATCGATCAGATGGGTGGCGCTGGAGGTGGTGGGAATCATCGACAGCGCGGCGGCGCGGCTGCGCGCAAGATCGCCGCGCGGCGCATCCACCAGCGGTTGGCTGTTGGTGTAGCAGTGGATCGTGGTCATATGCGCCCGTTCCACCCCGGCAAGGGTGTCGATCACCTTGACCAGCGGCGCCAGCGCGTTGGTGGTGCACGACGCGTTGGAGACCACCCGCTCGTCGCCCAGTGCCTCCTCGTTGGCACCCAGAACCACGGTGATCTCGGCCGCCGGGGAGGGGCCGGAAATCAGGACCTTGTCCGCCCCGACGTCGATCCCGCGATGCGCCAGTTCCGAGGTGCGCGCGATGCCGGTGCAGTCGAGCAGAACCGCGACCCCGCTTAGGTCCACATGGCGCAGATCGGATTCCTGCGTGAGCCGGATCTGCCGTCCATTGACGTTCAGATAGCCGTCCTGCGCGCTGACCTCGCCCGGGAACGGGCCAAAGGTGCTGTCGTATTGGAACAGATAGGCGCAGGTCTCGGCCGGTGCGATGTCATTGATCAGCACCAGGTCGATGTCAGCCCCGCGCGGGGTGGTCAGGATCTGGCGCAGAATGCTGCGTCCGATCCGTCCGAATCCGTTGATCGCCAGTTTCATGGCCGGAGCTATGGCAGGCTGTTTGAGCAGGCTCAATCCCGGAAATTCAGGCTGCGCCGATCAGCCGCCCTTGGCGCAGTCAAGCTGGGCAAAAAACGCGCCGGAAATGGTCTGATACATGCTCGGATAGACCGCGCGACATCCGGTGGCGGCGTGAAAGGCGCGGATCGCCTGATGGGTGCGCAGCCGGGCCGGCGGGCCGAATGGGGTCAGGCCGTTGTCATGGCGCACCGCCTTGTAATATCCGGGCTTGTCTTGCGGCTGGGTGATGGTCCAGACTCGGCTCCAGACCGTGACCTCGGTCGCCGGGGCACTGCGCGTCAGGGTCCAGTTTTCGGGCAAATCCGTACAGGCCGACAGCATCAGGGCGAGGCCAAGCAAAGCATATTTCATCGGGTCCGGTCCTTTGGATTGCTGCCGTTGCGCCAATGTGAGCAAATTATCGCGCTTAAGTGAAGCCCTTGTGGCGTCGCAGGACCGGTTTTACGGTGCAAAACCGGATATCGTTGACGGATGTTTTTGCGCGCATACTCTGGGCGGGACCGTGCAGTGAGGCGACGAAAGATCTGAGGATGAGCGGATGAAGAGTCAGCAACAGAATCGGCGACAGAATCGGCAACAGGCTGGGTGGCAAAGGGTGTCACGGGGCGTGTTCGGGGCGGCGTTGGCGCTGTGGCCCTGTCTCGGCGCGGCGCAGGACTGGACCATGTCGCAATTCGACGACGGCTCGTTTTTCAGCGCGACGCTGGCGCCGGTGGATGGGCCGGGCCCGGCGCTGGTGTGTGGCGAACGCTCGCCACAGGGGGTTTCGGCGGCGGTGACCGGCAATACCGAGCCCGATATCACCCCGGCGGGGGCGTTCCGCGTCTATGTCAGCGACCGAGCGATCGGCGCGCCGGGGGCGCATTTGCAGACCCGCGACGACGTGCTTTTGGTGGCCGGGGACAGCGGGTTCCGCCTGCACGGGCTGCGCTGGAATGAGATGTTCAGCACCTGGGAGGTCGATCTGCCTGCCAATGACCCGGCCTTTGCCGCCATCGCCGGGCAGGAACGGTTCGAGCTGCGCTCGGATCGGGGCAGTCACATGGTCTCGGCCTTGGGGTTTGACGCGGCGCTGGAGCAGTTGGCTGGCTATTGCGCGACCATGTTCACCACTGTCGGCCTGCCTTGGCCGCAACAGCAGGCGGCGGCGTTGGCCGGGGCCATGCGGCGCGCCGCCGAGGCGGGTATAAGGCGTGGTTGCAACGGCCCGGCGCGCTGGAGCGCGGCGGCGATGAAACCGGCGCAGATTGATGGCGACGGCGCCGAGGATATCGTGTTGGACTGGCGCGAGGTAAGCTGCTCCACCGGGATGGCGCGCCCGTTTTGCGGCGCTGCCATGTGTTCGGCCGACCTTTATCTCAGCGCGCTATATCCGGGCAAACGCCAGCCGGAGAAAATGCTTGCACAGGGGGTGCGGATCCAGCCGCTCGACAATGGCAAGGACGCGGTGGCGCTGGGCAGCGCGCTGGCGACCTGCCAGCAGGCGGGCACCGGGGGGGGCTGTGAAACCCTGTGGTACTGGGCTGGCACCGGGCTGATGCGGCTGCGCTGACGCGCGCCTGCTATGGCTTGACAGATGTATCATCGGGACGCTAAGGGCGAGCCGGGCTACAGACGCCCGCCCCCCGCAGACGCAAGTCTTGGTGAAGTTCTGTGCAAGACATTCGATCTGAGTCCTTTCCCGCATGGCGCGCGGATGGCAATGCGGGGCCCGTCCTTTAATACGCGACATGCGCGATAGAGGAGTACCGGGCCGATGTCTGAGCTTGCCCGCAATTCGTTTCTCGAAGGATCGCTGCCGGCGATCTATGCCAAGACGGCGCTGCCGATCATTTTCGTGATGGGGATGAGCGGTCTGTTGAGCGTCGCCGATGCCGTGTTTCTTGGCGTTTACGTCGGGCCGCGGGCTCTGGCGGCGGTGACGCTGATGTTCCCGATCTACATGGTGATCGTGGCGCTGGCCACGCTGGTGGGCAGCGGCATGTCCAGCTTGCTGGCGCGTCATCTGGGGGCCGGGCAGATGGAACAGGCGCGCGCCACCTTGGCCGGGGCGCATGGGCTTGCCTTGGCGCTGGGCGTCGGGCTGATCGCCTTGTTCGCGCTGATCGGCGGGTCTGTCGCCAGCCGCGCCGCCGGGGGCGCCGGCGATCTGGCCGACATGGGGCTGACCTATCTGCGGATCATGGTCGCCTTTTCGCCGGTCATGTTCGTGCTGTCGGTGCAGTCCGACGCGCTGCGCAACGAAGGCAAGGCCGGGACAATGGCGGCGATGAGCCTGCTGGTGACGCTGGCCAATATCGCCCTGAACTATCTGCTGATCGCGCGGCTCGAGATGGGCGTGGCGGGCTCGGCGCTGGGCACCGGGCTGGCGCAGCTGCTGGCGCTGGCGGCGATCCTTGCGCTGCGTCTGAGCGGGCGCACGCTGCTGCCCGTTGATGCGATGCTGCGCGGCGGGCTGTGTCGTGGCTGGCGCCAGTTGCTGGCGTTGGGGGCACCGCAAAGCCTGAATTTTCTGGGTCTGGCGCTGGTGTCGGCGGCGCTGATGGCGGGGCTGCAGATCGCGGCGCCACCAGAGTATTCCACGCTGGTCTCGGCCTATGGTATCATCACCCGCATCATGACCTTCGTGTTCCTGCCTGTCCTTGGTCTGTCGTTCGCGATGCAGACGATCACCGGCAACAATTTCGGGGCCGGGCTTTGGCAGCGCTCGGATCGCAGCGTGCGGATCGCGCTGGGCGCGGCGCTGCTTTATTGCGGTGCCATGCAGCTTGCCCTGTCGCTGGGGGCGGCAGAAATCGCCCGGGCCTTTGTCGATGATCCCGAGGTGATCGGGGCGGTGGCGCGGATCCTGCCGGTGATGACGGCGCTGTTCTGGCTCGCCGGGCCGCTGATGCTGATCGCCAGCCATTTTCAGGCGCTGGGCGATGCGGCGCGGGCGGCGGTTCTTGGGCTGTCGAAACCCTATCTTTTCGCCATTCCGCTGACGCTGGTGCTGGCGCTGTCGGTGGGCGAGGCGGGGATCTGGTTCGCCGGTCCGATCGCCGAGTTGTGCCTATTGGCGCTGACCGGGATCGTGTTGGCCCGCACCGCACGGCGGCGGGCGTTGCGTTGGGGGTTGTTCTCGGCGCGTGTGGAGGCGGGGCAATGAGCGCCCCGCTCGCCAATATCGCTGCCGCCAAGGCCGCGGCGCGCGATCTGCGCGCGCGGCTGGCCGCCGAGGGGCGCAGCATCGGCCACGGGCAGGCGTTGGAACTGATCGCGCGCCAGCATGGGTTTCGCGACTGGAACGCCTGCCACGCGGTGCTCGTGGCCGCCGACGCCCCGCCTTGGCAGCGCGGCGGGCGGGTGCGCGGGCGCTACCTGTCGCAGCCGTTCGAGGCCACGGTGATTTCGGCCGCGCCGCAGGGCGCGGGCTGGTACCGGTTGGAACTGGATCTGGACGCGGCGGTGGATGTGGTCCGGTTCGACAGTTTCTCGTCGTTTCGCAAGCGGGTGCAAGGCACCGTCGGCCCCGCTGGCACCTCGCGCGAGCGGACCTCGGACGGGCATCCGCAGCTGGTGATTGAGCTGTGATCCGGGCGGGGGAGGCGGTGGGGCGGAACCGACTGCTTGATTCGACATCTTGATTCGACCGTCTGTTTCAAGGATCGAAACAAGCCCCGCCTTGACCACCTCAAAGGAGGGGCGACCCATTGCACGCAGGCTTGAATGCCCAGCTTTTTCAGATCAGGCGGGCAGCGCGGGCGCGCGATCTGGTATTGGAGTCGCAATGGGACCAGACGGCGCAGTCGAACCTGTTCTGAAACCGACTTTTCTGACCTCTTGTGCGGCATCGGGATCGTCGCTAGTGTGACCTCGAACGCGTGGGAGAACCGGTGAAAACCGGTGCCGAAGGAGCAACCGCCCCGGAAACTCTCAGGCCCAAGGACCGCGTGTTCTGACAGACTCTGGAGAGTGGCGACATGTGCGCCCGCCGAAGGGATAACGATCTCAGGCGAAAGGACAGAGGGGGCATCGCATGGGGGGCTTGGGCCCGCCAAGGAATGGGATGCCGGTGGAGGTCGTCGTAACAGCCCCGGATACAGACAGGACGGGCCATGACGGAACTGCGCAGAACGCCGCTCTATGATCTTCACGTGGAATTGGGCGGCAAGATCGTGCCCTTTGCCGGCTATGAGATGCCTGTGCAATACCCCGCCGGGATCATGGCGGAACACATTCATACCCGCACCAAGGCCGGGCTGTTCGATGTCAGTCATATGGGGCAGGTGATCCTGCGCGGGGACAGCCCCGAGGCGGTCGCGCGCGCGTTCGAGACGCTGGTGCCGATGGATGTGCTGGGACTGGGCGAGGGGCGGCAACGCTATGGCCTGTTCCTGAGTGAGACCGGCGGCATCCTTGATGACCTGATGTTCGCCAATCGCGGCGATCACCTGTTCGTGGTGGTCAATGCCGCCTGCAAGGGTGAGGACACCGCCCGCATGAAAGCGGCGCTGGAGCCGGAGGTGAGCGTCACGGCAATCGAGGATCGCGCGCTGCTGGCGCTTCAGGGCCCCCGCGCCGAGGCGGTCCTGACCGAATTCGCTCCCGAGGCCGCAACCATGCGCTTCATGGATGTACGCACGCTGGAGCTTGACGGGGTCGAGGCCTGGGTCTCGCGCTCGGGCTATACCGGCGAGGACGGTTATGAGATTTCCGTGCCCGCGGATCAGGCCGCGCGTCTGGCGCGCAGCCTTTTGGCGCATGACGATGTGGCCCCGATCGGGCTGGGCGCGCGGGATTCGCTGCGGCTGGAGGCGGGGCTTTGCCTCTATGGCCACGACATCGACACCGAGACATTGCCGGGCGAGGCCAGCTTGGCCTGGTCGATCCAGAAGGTGCGCCGCAGCGGTGGCGCCCGCGAGGGTGGCTTTCCCGGCGCCGCACAGGTGTTGCCGCAACTGGTCAACGGCCCCGCGCGCAAACGCGTCGGCCTGCGCCCCGAGGGCCGCGCGCCGATGCGCGAAGGGGTGGAACTTTTCGCCGATCAAGAGGGGGGCGCGCCGGTCGGGCGCATCACCTCGGGCGGGTTCGGCCCCACTGTGAGCGGCCCGATTGCCATGGGCTATCTGCCTGCCGATCTTTGCGCCCTGGGCACCACGGTCTATGGCGAATTGCGCGGCAAGCGGCTGCCTGTCACCGTTGCCGCGTTGCCTTTCGTGCGTGCCAGTTTCAAACGTTAATCTCCATCTCCATCTCCAACAGGATCCTGAACAGATGAAATACACCGAAGAACATGAATGGTTGCTCACCGAGGGCGAATTGGTCACCGTCGGCATCACCGAACACGCCGCCGAACAGCTTGGCGATGTGGTGTTCGTCGAACTGCCCGAGCCGGGCACCGAGGTGTCGAAGGACGACGAGATCGTCGTGATCGAAAGCGTCAAGGCTGCCTCGGACATTCTGGCCCCGCTCGACGGTGAGATCGTCGAGGTGAACGAGGCGCTGGTGAAGACCCCCGGGTTGGTCAACGAAGACCCGCTGGGCGATGCCTGGTTCTTCAAGATGAAGGTCTCGGACCTGTCGCCGATGGACGATTATATGGACGAAGCCGCCTACAAGAAATTCATCGGGTAAGGCGCATGGGGGTCAGGCGGATCGTTGCCAATCTGGCAACACCCGACCCGCAGGCGGTGGCCGCTTTCTATCACCGCGTTTTCGGGTTGGATAGCGTCATGGATCAAGGCTGGATCGTCACGCAGGCCGGAGCCGGTCAGCAAGCGATCCAGCTCAGCTTTGCATCCCAAGGCGGGGCGGGCACGGACCTGCCGGCGCTTTCGATCGAAGTGGACGACCTTGATGCCACCCTGTCCTGCGCCCGGTCCGCCGGTGCCGATCCCGTCTATGGCCCCGTAACCGAACCTTGGGGCGTGCGCCGTTTCTTTCTGCGCGATCCCGCCGGAACCCTCGTGAATGTTCTCTCCCATGTCACCGCAAGCGGCCCAGATACCGCGCCGGAGTAATATGATGACCTACACGCCCACCGATTACCTGCCCTATGATTTCGCCAATCGCCGCCACATCGGCCCTTCGCCCAAGGAAATGGACGAGATGCTGGCCGTGGTCGGGGCCGACAGTCTTGAGGATCTGATCGACCAGACCGTGCCAGAGACAATCCGGCAGGCCTCCAGACTGGATTTCGGCAAACCCGAATCCGAACGCGAGCTGCTGCGGCACCTGCGTCGGGTGGCGCAAAAGAACAAGGTTCTGACCTCGTTGATCGGGCAGGGCTATCACGGCACGGTGACGCCGCCGACGATCCAGCGCAACATCATGGAAAACCCGGCTTGGTACACCGCCTATACCCCGTATCAGCCGGAAATCAGTCAGGGTCGGCTTGAGGCGTTGCTGAACTTCCAGACCATGATCAGCGATCTGACCGGGCTTGAGGTTGCCAATGCCTCGCTGCTGGACGAGGCGACCGCCTGCGCCGAGGCGATGACCATGGCGCAACGGGTGGCCAAGTCAAAGGCCAAGGCGATTTTTGTCGATGAAAACTGCCACCCGCAGAACATCGCGGTGATGCAGACCCGCGCCCGGCCGTTGGGCATCGAGGTGATCGTGGGCGCGCCGGAAACGCTGGAGGCCGACACGGTGTTCGGCGCGATCTTCCAGTATCCGGGCACCTATGGCCACCTGAGCGATTTTACCGCACCGATCAAGGCGCTGCATGATGCCAAAGCGGTGGCGATCGTGGTTGCTGACCCGATGGCCTTGACGCTGTTGAAGGAACCCGGCGCGATGGGGGCTGACATTGCCGTCGGCAGCGCCCAGCGGTTCGGGGTTCCGATGGGCTATGGCGGCCCGCACGCCGCCTATATGGCGTGCCGCGATGACTTTAAACGCAACATGCCGGGCCGGATTGTCGGCGTCAGCGTGGACAGCCACGGCAACCGCGCCTATCGGTTGTCGCTGCAAACGCGCGAACAGCATATCCGGCGCGAAAAGGCGACCTCCAACCTGTGCACTGCGCAGGCGCTGCTGGCGGTCATGGCCTCGATGTACGCGGTGTTCCACGGGCCCGAGGGGCTGCGCGCCATTGCACAGCGCATCCACCGCAAGACCGCGCGGCTGGCCCGCGGGCTGGAGGCAGCGGGCTTCAAGGTGGTGCCGGCGCAGTTCTTTGACACCATCACCGTTGATGTCGGCCTGTTGCAGCGCGGCGTTTTGCAAGCCGCCGTGCGCGAGGGTGTGAACCTGCGCCGCGTCGGCGAGGCCAAGGTCGGCATCACGCTGGATGAACAGACCCGCCCCGACACCATCGAAGCGGTCTGGCGCGCGTTCGGCATCATCATGGATGCGAATGAAATCGAAGCGGGCTATCGTCTGCCCGAGGCGCTGCTGCGCAAAAGCAGCTATCTCGATCACCCGATCTTTCACATGAACCGGGCCGAGACCGAGATGATGCGCTATATGCGCCGTCTGGCGGATCGCGATCTGGCGCTGGACCGGGCGATGATCCCGCTGGGGTCCTGCACGATGAAGCTGAACGCGGCGGCCGAGATGATGCCGATCTCATGGCCGGAGTTCTCAGATCTGCACCCCTTCGTGCCTGCCGATCAGGCGCTGGGATATGCCGAGATGATCGCGGATCTTTCGGCCAAGCTGTGCCAGATCACCGGCTATGCCGCGTTTTCGATGCAGCCCAATTCCGGCGCGCAGGGGGAATATTCCGGTCTGCTGACGATCTCGGCCTATCACCGGGCGCAGGGCGAAACGCACCGCAACGTCTGCCTGATCCCGGTCAGCGCCCATGGCACCAACCCCGCCAGCGCCCATATGGTGGGCTGGGACGTGGTGGTGGTGAAATCGGCCGAGAATGGCGATATCGACCTTGATGATTTCCGCGCCAAGGCCGAGAAACACGCCGCCAATCTGGCCGCCTGCATGGTCACCTATCCCTCGACCCATGGGGTGTTCGAGGAAACCGTGCGCGAGGTCTGCGAGATCACCCATTCCCATGGCGGGCAGGTCTATATCGACGGCGCCAACCTGAACGCGATGGTCGGGCTGGCCCGGCCCGGCGATATCGGCGGCGACGTCAGCCACCTGAACCTGCACAAGACCTTTGCCATCCCTCATGGCGGCGGCGGACCCGGCATGGGCCCGATCGGGGTGAAGGAGCATCTGATCCAGCATCTGCCCGGCCATCCCCATACCGGTGGCACCGAAGGGCCGGTGTCTGGCGCGCCCTTCGGCTCGGCCTCGATTCTGGCGATCAGCTGGGCCTATTGCCTGATGATGGGCGGTGATGGTTTGACCCAAGCCACCCGCGTGGCGATCCTGAACGGCAACTATATCGCCAAGCGGCTCGAGGGGGCCTATGACGTGCTGTACAAGGGCAGCAAGGGCCGGGTCGCGCATGAATGCATCATCGACACTCGCCCCTTTGCCGACAGCGCCGGGGTCACTGTCGATGACATCGCCAAGCGGCTGATGGATTGCGGCTTTCACGCCCCGACCATGAGCTGGCCGGTGGCGGGTACGCTAATGATCGAACCCACCGAGAGCGAGACCAAGGCCGAGCTGGACCGGTTCTGCGACGCGATGCTGGCGATCCGCGAAGAGATCCGCGCGATCGAAGAGGGGCGGATGGACCCCGAAAACAACCCGCTGAAGAACGCGCCGCACACGATGGAAGATCTGGTCAAGGAATGGGAGCGTCCCTATTCGCGCGAACAGGGCTGTTTCCCTCCGGGTGCGTTCCGGGTCGACAAATACTGGCCGCCTGTGGGCCGGGTCGACAATGTCTATGGTGACCGGCATCTGGTCTGTACCTGCCCGCCGGTTGAAGATTACGCCGACGCGGCGGAATAGACGCGCGCGACAGGTTGGAAACGACAGGGGCGGGCCTTTGGGCCCGTCTTTTTGGTTTTGCATCCGAGTCCGCTTGCCTGCTTGTTTTGCGTGGCGAAATAGGCTTTCGCAAATGATCCTTGCTTGAATGCCGCGCGCTTGATGGGAAAAATCCAGCGATTTTCGCGTCCTGTCGGGCGGTGACGTTCCGTCAGGGCGCTAGACATTCGCCCATTCCCTGCGCAGTCTTGCCGCGACAGATATGACCGCGCGCGATGCCGGTCGGACGGGAGGGAGAGCCTAGATGAACATGTCATTCACCATTCGCGAAGAGAACGCGAAACTGCTGCAGCAGGTCCGCGACATGGTCCGCAACGAGATCATGCCGCTGGAGGCGGAATACCATCAGGAGATCGGCAAGGGCGACCGCTGGCAATATACCGAACGTCAGGCCGAGATCCTTGAAGGGCTCAAGGCCAAGGCAAAGGCGCAGGGGCTGTGGAATTTCTGGCTCACCGACAGCGATAAGGGCTTTGGCCTGACCACGGTTGAATACGCCCATTTCGCCGAAGAGATGGGCAAGACCCCGCTGGGTGCCGAGGTGTTCAACTGTGCGGCCCCCGACACCGGCAACATGGAGGTGTTCGAACGCTACGGCACCGAGGCGATGAAGGACGAGTGGCTCAAACCGCTGCTGGAGGGCGAGATCCGCTCGGCCTATCTGATGACCGAGCCGGACGTTGCCAGCTCGGACGCCACCAATGTCGCCATGTCCTGCGTTCGCGATGGCGATGACTATGTGCTGAATGGCGAAAAATGGTGGTCTTCGGGCGCCGGCGATCCGCGCTGCAAGGTCTATATCACCATGGTGAAGACCGGTGGCGAAGAGATGCCAAAGCACCAGCGCCATTCGATGATCGTGGTGCCCGCCGCGACAACCGGTGTCGAGGTGCTGCGCGCGATGGAGGTCTATGGCCACGACGACGCGCCGCATGGGCATATGCATATCCGCTTCAGCAATGTGCGGGTTCCGGTGACGAACCTGCTGGTGGGCGAGGGCAAAGGCTTTGAAATCGCGCAAGGCCGCCTCGGCCCGGGCCGCATCCACCACTGCATGCGCGCCATCGGTCAGGCCGAGATCGCGCTTGAGCAGATGTGCAAACGGTCGCTGAACCGCGAGGCCTTTGGCAAGAAGCTGGCGCAGCTGGGCGCCAACTATGACATCATTGCCGAGTGCCGGATGGAGATCGAGATGGCGCGGCTGCTCTGCCTCAAGGCGGCATGGTACATGGATCAGGGCGACGCCCGTGCTGCTGCCCCCTGGATCAGCCAGATCAAGGTGGTGGCCCCGCGTGTCGCGCTCAAGGTGATCGACGAGGCGGTGCAGATGTTCGGCGGCGAGGGGATCAGTCAGGATACCCCGCTGGCGCAGGCCTGGACCCATGTGCGCACCTTGCGCCTTGCTGACGGGCCGGATGCGGTGCATCGCCGTCAGGTGGCGCGCAGCGAACTGAAGAAATACACGCAGGAAAAAGTCTGACCCACGCAGGGTTTTGATACTGTGATCAGGCGGCCCCTTGGGGCCGCCTTTTTTGTCGCCCGGATTTCGCGGCGGCAGGCGCACAAATGGTCATCTGTCCGTCACATGGTTTCTTCCAACTGGCATCTCTCCTTCCTATCACCGCGCCATGAGCGCAGGGCAGGATCGGTTCCCGCCTCGTCCGCTTCGATGACGGGCCGGGGGTGGGGCGATGCCTATGCAGTGCCGATCCTTGGTGTGCTGTTCCCGTGCTTTTTGACCTGGATGGCGCTGATCGCCTCGGCCACGGCGACAGTCCTGTTCCGGCAGTTCATTCTGACTATCCCCGATGAACTGGTCGAGGCCGCCCGCTTCGACCTCTCGGTCCGGTTCATCGAACAGCTTGGCGCGGACACGGTCGTACATGGGGCGGTGTCGGGCGCCGAGGTGCCGTTTGCGGTGCGGCTTGCCGGGGTGCAACGGCACGAGACGGGCACGGTGCTGCCGCTCAGCTATGCGCTCGGGAACCTGCAGCTATTCGATGCCGACAGTGGGCGGCGGCTGGAGGTGGAGGCGAGGTAGAGCATCCAAACGCTTAGATCGGATCAAATGGCGGTCGGAGCAGATTGCATTTTCGCCCGAATAGCGCCAAAGGCACCGGGCGAGCGCCTGCCCGGTCCGGCGGGCTGGCGCTTTGGAAATGGGGTGCTCCGGTCATATCCGGGAGGGGTTTGCCTGGGATAAAGCGCGCCGCTTGTCTGTTGCGTGCGCCATCCCCCGGGCAGGCGCCCGCCCGGCGCGGGCTGCGCCAAGGGGCAGGCCATTCAGGGATTGCAGCCGCCCTTGCGCCTATTCCCCTTCGAAGGAACACAGGGCATGCACGTCCATGCCCAGCCCTTCCAGAACCTTGCGCCCGCCCAGATCGGGCAGGTCGATCACGAAGGCGCAGCTGACGATATCGCCGCCCAGCCGCTCGATCAGCTTGATGCCCGCCGCGCAGGTGCCGCCGGTGGCCAGCAGGTCATCGACGACAAGGATCTTTTCCCCCGGCGCGATGGCGTCATCGTGGATCTCGACAATCGCCTCGCCATATTCCAGCGTGTAGTCTTCGCTGATCGTGGTGCCGGGCAGCTTGCCCTTCTTGCGGATTGGCACGAAGCCGACGCTGAGCTGGTGCGCAATCGCCCCGCCCAGAATGAAGCCGCGCGCCTCAAGCCCGACCACCTTGTCGATGCGCTCGCCAGCATAGGGGTGCAGCATCTGGTCAATCGCCATCCTGAACCCGCGCGGGTCGGCGAAAAGCGTGGTCACATCGCGAAACATGATCCCCTCATGCGGGAAATCCACGATGGTGCGGATATAGTCCTTGACGGAAGTCGGTTTGGCCATTGCGCGGCTCCGGTTGTTCTCAACGCGACGGGTTTGGCCGATGCGGCCCGCGCATGCAAGGGGGCGGGGCCGCTGTTATCGCTTTCACGCTCCTATGGAAAGCGCTTGGCTCAGCCCAGCACCCGGCCCGCCACCGCATCCAGCTTGGCCACCAGATCCGCGTCGCGTTTTTCCGGCGCGGTCATGACGGCAAACTCCAGCGCGTGATCGCAGCCCTGCGGGCAGGGCGGGCGCTCGGCCCCCAGCAGGGCGGGCAGGCGGCGCACCTTGTCGCGGCCCTTGTCGGCATTGCCGGTCAGCGTGGCGATGATCTGCGTCACATCGACCTCGCCATGGTCGGGGTGCCAACTGTCGTAATCGGTGATCATGGCGACCGAGGCATAGCAAAGCTCGGCCTCGCGGGCGAGCTTTGCCTCGGGCATATTGGTCATGCCGATCACATCGGCGCCCCATTGATCGCGGTACATCTTCGATTCCGCGAGGCTCGAGAATTGCGGCCCCTCCATCGCCAGGTAGGTGCCGCCGCGATGCACGGTGATGCCAGCCGCCTTTGCCGCCGCCTCACAGGCATCGCCGAGCCGCGAACAGGTCGGGTGTGCCATGCTCACATGCGCGACGCAGCCGGTGCCGAAAAAGCTTTTGTCGCGGGCGAAGGTGCGGTCAATGAACTGATCGACGATGACGAAATCGCCCGGCGCCAGCTCTTCGCGGAACGAGCCGCAGGCGCTGATGCTGATTACATCCGTTACCCCAAGCCGCTTCAGCGCATCGATATTGGCGCGATAGGGCACATCGGTGGGGCTCAGGTAATGGCCACGCCCGTGACGTGGCAAAAACGCCAGTTCGACACCGTCCAGCCGCCCGGTCAGGATCTCGTCCGAGGGGGCGCCCCAAGGGCTGTCCACCGCGACCCAGCGGGCGTCCTCCAGCCCCGCGATCTCGTAAATGCCCGATCCGCCGATAATGCCGATTTTGGTCTGTGCCATGCTGCCTGCCCCATTGCTTTTTCTTGATCGAGATGAACTGGGGCCGAGATTAACCGGGGGCGAGGGGGATGCAACCGGACGCCGCCTCGCTTACCTAAGGATACCGTGCATATTTTGTCGGGTCCGGTATGATCTGGGTGCATATCGACCTTCCGCTTGGGGCAGTGGCCACCGCGGGCGGAACCGGGTACATGCTGCGTTTTAGCGAACAGATCATCACAGGACCCCCTATATGAAACGCGCCATTCTGGCCTCCTTCGCCAATCGTCTTGCCATTCCTGACCTGCGCTGGATGCCCGATGAGGGGTTCAGTCTGGGGCGGATCAGGATCGAGCTGTTGTCGGGGCTGACCGTGGCGTTGGCGCTTGTGCCCGAGGCTGTGGCCTTTGCCTTTGTTGCCGGCGTGAACCCCTTGGTGGGGCTGTATGCGGCGTTTCTGGTCGGCCTGATCACCGCGCTGATCGGCGGTCGGCCGGGCATGATTTCTGGCGCAACCGGTGCGCTGGCGGTGGTCATGGTGGCGCTGGTGGCGCAGCACGGGGTGGAATACCTGTTTGCCACCGTCGTCCTGATGGGGCTGATTCAGGTGCTGGCCGGTGTCATGCAATGGGGGAAATTCA
This sequence comes from Pseudodonghicola sp., assembly GCA_033791545.1. Lineage (GTDB taxonomy): Bacteria > Pseudomonadota > Alphaproteobacteria > Rhodobacterales > Rhodobacteraceae > Antarcticimicrobium. The sequence continues at coordinate 31,674 of JASJGL010000065.1, forward strand.
TCCGTCTGGTGCCGCACCCGGTGATGCTGGGCTTCGTCAACGGCTTGGCGATCGTGATCTTTCTGGCGCAGATGGGCCAGTTCAAGGTTCCCGGCAGCATGACCAACACCGGCCACGGCGTGTCGGGGGGCGAATGGCTGTCCGGCCTGCCGCTGTACACCATGCTGGGGCTGGTGGGGCTGACCATGGCGGTGATCTGGGTGATGCCAAGGATCACGCGGATCGTGCCGGCACCGCTGGCCGGGATCGCGGTGGTCGCGGCGCTGGTGATCGGGCTTGGGCTGGATGTGCCACGGGTCGGGGATCTGGCCTCGATCAAGGGCGGGCTGCCGCAGTTCCATATTCCCATGGTCCCGCTAAGCTGGGAGATGCTGCAAATCATCCTGCCCTATTCGGTGATCCTTGCCGCCATCGGCCTGATCGAAAGCCTGCTCACCCTGAACCTTGTCGGCGAGATGACCGGCAAGCGCGGCGGTGCCAGTCAGGAATGCATCGCGCAGGGGCTTGCCAATACCGTGACCGGCTTCTTTGGCGGCATGGGGGGCTGTGCCATGATCGGCCAGTCTATGATCAACGTGAAATCGGGCGGTCGCACCCGCGTCGCCGGAATTGCCGCCGCGCTGTTCCTGCTGATCTTCATCCTGTTTGCCGCACCGCTGATTGAACAGATCCCGCTGGCCGCGCTGGTCGGCGTCATGTTCATGGTGGTGATCGGCACCTTCGCGTGGAACTCTCTGACCATCCTGCGCAAGGTGCCGCTGACCGACGCCTTTGTGATCCTGCTGGTCACCGTGGTCACGGTGATGGAGGATCTGGCGGTCGCCGTGGTCGTGGGCGTGATCGTCTCGGCGCTGGCCTATGCCTGGAACAACGCGCGGCGCATCCACGGCAAGACCTACCTCACCCCCGAAGGCGCCAAGGTCTATCAGGTGCAAGGCCCGCTGTTCTTTGGCTCGTCCGAGGGGTTCGCCGAGATGTTCGACCCCAAGAATGACCCCTCCGTCGTGATCGTCGATTTTGCCGACAGCCGGGTGGTCGATCAATCCGCGCTGCAGGCGATCGAGGCGGTGGCCGCGAAATACGAGGCCGAGGGCAAGCAGATCCAGCTGCGCCATCTCAGCCGGGATTGCCACCGGCTGCTGAACAAGGCGGGACACCTGATTGTCGACAGCGACGATGATCCCGATTACGCGCTGGCGGTGAACTATTCCGTCAAGACCGGGATTCTCGGCGGCCACTGAGGGCGATCCACGCCCGCCGGGGGCTTGCCTCCGGCCCGCAGCCGTTCCACAACGCCTGCGGTCACTCGCGCGGGCGGAGCATTGCCTTGGTCTTTCTCACCATCCTTCTGGGGCTGATGCCCTCCTTCCTGCTGGTCGGCCTGGGCGGGATGCTGCGCAACCGGCTGTCGGCCAATGCCTGGCAGGGGCTCGATCGGCTAAACTTCGAAATCCTGTTTCCCGCGCTGCTTTTCGTTGCCGCCTCGGGTCGGCCGATCGCGCCGGCGCAGGTCATCGCCATCGCGCCGCTGGTCTGGGCGATCCTGCTGGCGGGGCTGCTGGCGGGCGGGTTGGCCCGACGCTTCGGGCCGCAGCGCTTCCTCGATTTCGCCGGCTGCTGGCAAACCGCCTGGCGGTTCAACACCGCGCTGGGTTTCGTCGCCGTGCACACGCTCAGCCGCGCCGACGTGGGGCTGCTGGCGGTGGCGGTGGGCATGGCGGTGCCGGTGGCCAACCTCTTTGCCGTCTCGGCGCTGTCGCGCGGCAATGCGCTGGGGCTGCGGGCGACGGCGGCCAAGGTGGCGCTCAACCCCTTCCTGCTGGCCAGCGTGGCGGGGGTCATCGTCGGGTTGTCGGGCTGGAGCGTGCCGGCGCCGGTGCTGGCGCCGCTGAAGATGCTGGCGCAGGCGGCGATCCCGGTGGCGCTGATTTCCATCGGTGCGACGATGAACTGGGGCGCGCTGGCGCGGCTCGACCGGTTCAGCGCGATGCTCACCGGCACCAAGCTGGTGCTGCTGCCGGCGCTGGTCTGCGGGACCGCGCTGATCACCGGCGCCTCGGGCCCGCTGGTCGCGGTGCTGGTGCTCTTCGCCGCGCTGCCCACCGCCTCGGCGGCGCATGTCCTGGCGGCGGGCTTTGGTGCCAACCGCGAATTGGTGGCCACGCTGATCGCGCAATCCACCCTGCTCAGCGCCGCCACGCTGCCGGTCTGGATCACGGTGGCTGAACTGCTGTTCTGAGGCGCTGACCCGTTCGCGCGCCGGGCGCCAGCGCTGTCATCGCGGACTTGATCCGGGATCTTCCGGCCAATGCCGCCCGCCGTCTCAGTCGTCGGGGCGGGTCATCTCGAACAGTTCGGTTACATGGCTGTAGTCGCGATAGCCCAGCCGTGCCAGCGGTTGGAAAGACAACACATCAAATCGCCCGTCCTTGATGCAATCCTCGTGCAGATGCACGCCGACGACCTCGCCCAGAACCAGAAAGTTGTCCTGTCCCAGCAGCGGCACGATCTGGGTCAACCGGCATTCCAGCGCGGCGGGCGCATGGGCGATGCGCGGGCAGTCGATGGTCGCGCACTCCGCCGCCTCCAGCCCGGCGTGGGCAAATTCATCCACCTCCTTGGGCAGGGCGGCGGAACTGGCGTTCATTGCCTCGCGCATGGCGTATTCGGCCACGTTCACGCAAAAGACGCCGGTGGTGCGGATATTGCTGACGCTGTCCTTGGACTCGACCTGATCGGACTTGCCCGAGGTGCTGGCAAACATCACCTGCGGCGGGGTATAGGCCACGCCGTTGAAAAACGAATAGGGGGCCAGATTGTTGACCCCTGCGGTGTCGCGGGTCGAGATCCAGCCGATCGGGCGCGGCGTGATGATCGCGTTGAACGGGTTGTGCGGCAGGCCGTGGCCATCCTCGGGACGGTAGAACATTGCTCTTTCCTCTTGTTTTGGACTGTTGTCTTGTTTGCCCAAGGGGTAGCGCCGTGCTAGGGCGATTTCCACCTTGGAATCAGAGGCGCGCGGATAGGTGATCGAGCTACAACCGGAAAATCCCGCCGATTGGTGGGCTGTCGAGGCCCTTTATGATCTGTGTTTCGCGCCGGGGCGCGAGGCGTTGTCGTCCTATCGGCTGCGCGATGGCATTGATCCGGTGCGGGGTCTGTCGATGGTGGCGCGCGACAGCGACGGCACCATCGCGGGCGCGATCCGGTTCTGGCCGGTGCGTGTGGACGGGCAGCCCGTGCTGTTGCTGGGGCCGGTCGCGGTGCACCCGACCCATCAGGGCGAAGGTCTGGGCGGGCTACTGATCGACGAGGGGCTCGCCGCCGCCCGTGCCTCTGGCTGGGCGCGGGTGATGCTGGTGGGCGATGCACCCTATTATGGCCGTTTCGGCTTTACCCGGTTGAGCGGGGTGGTGATGCCGCCCCCCACCAATCCGGACCGCGTTCTGGGCCGCGAGTTGGAGCCCGACGCCTGGCGCGATGTCCGCGGTGCGGTGACCCGCTGGATCGAACGGGACGCGGCGCGGGATTGACTTGAGCCCCCGGCAGGCCAATCTTGAACAGATGACACCCGATGACATCACCCTGAGCCTGCCGGTCGATCCAGAGGCCGAACTGGACCGTCTTGCCGCGTTGTATCGTGCTGCGGGCGGGCCGGGGATGCGCCTGCTGACCGCCCTGGGCGGACGGGCCGAGGGGCTGCTGTCGCGGCTGCCGCCCGAGCTGCGCGGCAGGCTGGGCGCCGCCACAGAACAGGCGTTGACGCTCTCCGTGCGCGCCGCCCAAAGCAGCCGGGGCAGGGTGCCCGATCAACCCGGCTGGGTCGACACCGCGCTGACCACCGCGATGGGGGCCGCTGGCGGGTTCGCCGGCCTGCCCGGCGCGCTGGTGGAACTGCCCGCCACCACCACCATGCTTTTGCGCACGATTCAGGGCGTCGCGGCGCAAAGCGGCTTTGATCCTGCCGCCGAGAACGTGCAATTCGACTGCATTCGCGTGTTTGCCTCGGCTGGCCCGCTAAGCCATGATGACGGTGCCGATACCAGCTTTCTAGCGCTGCGTCTGACCTTGACCGGCGGCGCGATGCAAAAGCTGATCACTCAGGTCTCGCCCCGGTTGGCCGTCGTTCTGGGGCAGAAGCTTGCCGCGCAAAGCGTGCCGGTGCTGGGGGCCGTGGCGGGGGCCGGGACCAATTTCCTTTTTACCCGCTATTACCAGCAGATGGCTTTGGTACATTTCGGCCTGCGTCGGCTGGCAATCGACGCCGATATCCCCCATGCTGAACTGACCGAGAGGCTTGCCGCACGTATGGGGGCCGTGGAAACCTGAGGCCGTGAAAGCCTGAAGGCGGGCCGGACGGGGGGAGGCTTGGCAATCGCCGATAAACTCCCAAAAACGTTGCCGATTTTGTACACTCTCGCGTGATCTGGGGCCCGCGACCGCTGTGACCCTTGATCTCGACCCCGCTGCGGATATCTAATCACAGACCCCAAATGGCGACACGAAGATGATCCAATACGCCTTGAAATGTGCCGATGGGCACGCGTTTGACAGCTGGTTCCAGTCTGCTGCGGCCTATGACAAGCTGGCCGCCGCCGGAATGGTGCAATGTTCCATTTGTGGCAGCGGCAAGGTGGAAAAGGCGATGATGACCCCGCGCGTGCGACCGGAGCGCCAGATCGAGGATGTGCCAGCGCCAAAGGTCCCGGATCGCCCGCTCAGCAAACCGGCCAACGCCGCCGAACAGGCCCTGTCCGAATTGCGCCGCAAGGTCGAGGAAGGCTCTGACTACGTCGGTGTGAACTTCGCCTCCGAGGCGCGCGCGATGCATCAGGGCGATGCGCCCGAGCGCCCGATCTATGGCGAGGCCAAGCTCGAGGAGGCCCGCGCGCTGGTCGAAGAGGGCATCCCGATCGCGCCCTTGCCCTTTTTGCCCAACCGAAAGGTCAACTGAGCCTATGCATGTTCTCATCACCGGTGCCGGGCGCGGGATCGGCGCGGCGCTGGCCGAGCGGTATCGCGCGCAAGGTCATAGGGTCAGCGGTACCGCCCGCGATGGCAGCGCCGAGATTGCCCTCGACGTGACCGACCCGCAAGCGCATCGCGCCATGGCGGCGCAACTTTCCGATCAGCCGGTGGACCTGCTCGTGTGCAATGCCGGGGTCTATCTGGACAAGGGGCAGGCGCTGGAGGGCGGCTATCCGGCAGAGATGTGGGCGCAAAGCTTTGCGGTGAACGTGACCGGCGTGTTTCTGGCTATTCAGGCCTTGTTGCCAAATCTGCGCGCGGCACCCGGCGCAAAGATTGCCATCATCTCTTCGCAGATGGCCTCGCATACCCGCGCACCGGGGGGCAGCTATATCTATCGTGCCTCCAAGGCCGCCGTGCTGAACCTGGGCCGCAACCTTGCCTCCGATTTGCAGGGCGAGGGAATCGCGGTGGGCATCTACCACCCGGGCTGGGTGCAGACCGACATGGGGGGCGGCACGGCAGAGATTTCGGTCGCCAGCGCCGCCGCCGGGTTGGTGGAGCGGTTTGCCGAACTGGATATGGGGCGGACCGGTTGTTTCGAGACTTGGGACGGACGCGCGCACGCGTTCTGAAAGCGCCCACCACAGCTGCATCTTGAGCGTTTGACGCAAGACGTCGCCCCGCCCGGAAACCCTGCCCGAAACTAGGCGCGACGCGCCACTTGGCGCTGCCCACTGTTTTGTGGCAGGGGCAGGGGATCAGATGGCGCGTGCGCGTATTCTTGCAGGCGGCAGGACACGCTTCGGGGGGGGATGTGCGCAACACCAGCCCAACAGCCCGCGCGCGTTGCTCTTGCGCCTGTCGCGCGCTGCGCGTACACCGCGCCCGACTTCGGGACCAAGGGAAAAGCGCATGCCCGTCCTCGTGATGAAATTCGGCGGCACGTCCGTCGCCAATCTGGATCGTATCCGGCGCGCCGCCAAGCGTGTCGGTGTCGAGGTGGCCAAGGGCTATGACGTGATCGTCATCGTCTCGGCCATGTCCGGCAAGACCAATGAGCTGGTCGGTTGGGTGGAAGAAACCTCGCCGCTGTTTGACGCCCGCGAATATGATGCGGTGGTGTCTTCGGGCGAAAACGTCACCGCCGGTCTGATGGCGCTGACCTTGCAAGAGATGGATGTCCCGGCACGCAGCTGGCAGGGCTGGCAAGTGCCGCTGAAAACCACCAGCGCCCATTCGGCCGCCCGGATCGTGGAAATTCCCACCGCGAATGTCACCCAGAAATTCGCCGAGGGCATGAAGGTGGCCGTCGTCGCCGGATTTCAGGGCATCAGCCCCGAGGGCCGGATCACCACATTGGGCCGGGGCGGCTCGGACACCACGGCGGTGGCCTTTGCCGCCGCCTTCGGGGCCGAACGCTGCGATATCTATACCGATGTGGACGGCGTCTATACCACCGACCCGCGGATCTGCGCCAAGGCGCGCAAGCTGGACAAGATCGCCTTTGAGGAAATGCTGGAGCTGGCCAGCCTTGGCGCCAAGGTGCTGCAAACCCGCTCGGTCGAGTTGGCGATGCGGTTTGGCGTCAAGCTGCGCGTCTTGTCGAGTTTCGAGGAACAGTCCGACGAAGCGGGCACACTCGTCTGTGCCGAGGAGGATATCATGGAATCCAATGTTGTGAACGGCGTCGCCTATTCCCGCGACGAGGCCAAGCTGACGCTGCTGTCGGTGGCGGATCGCCCCGGCATCGCCGCGACGATCTTTACCGCGCTCAGCGAGGCTGGCGTCAATGTCGACATGATCGTGCAGAACATCTCGGAAGAGGGGCGCACGGATATGACCTTTTCCTGCCCCACCAACGAGGTGACCCGCGCCGAGGCGGCGCTGGACAAGATCAAGACCGACGGTCAGTTGAACTATGGCCAGATGATCGCCGATACGGAGGTCGCCAAGGTGTCGGTCGTCGGCATCGGCATGCGCAGCCAGTCGGGTGTTGCCGCAAAGATGTTCAAGGTACTCTCGGGGGAGGGGATCAACATCAAGATCATTACAACCTCAGAGATAAAGATTTCTGTCCTGATTGACCGGAAATACATGGAACTTGCCGTTCAGGCGCTGCATGATGCGTTCAATCTGGACAAGGTGGCCTGAACGGATTTTCCTCGGGTTGTCTGACACCCAAATGTGAACGAGGCCCATGCCCGACGGCACGGAAAGCGAGAGTCGCAAGCTGCTGAGGCGGCTGCAAGAGGTCATGGCGGGCAGTGATGCCGGCCAGGCCCGGCTGGACAAGATTACCCATTTGATCGCCGACAGCATGGGGACCGAGGTTTGCTCGGTCTATCTGTTCCGCGATCCCGAAACGCTTGAACTCTGCGCCACCGAGGGGCTGGACGCCGCGGCCGTGCACAGCACCCGGATGCGTCTGGGCGAGGGTTTGGTGGGCCGGGTGGCCCGGACCGGGCGGGTGATCAACACCCGCAATGCGCCGGCCGAACCCGGTTTCCGCTACATGGCCGAGACCGGCGAAGAACGCTATTCCTCGTTCCTTGGGATCCCGATTCAGCGGCTGGGCGAATCAATGGGCGTGCTGGTGGTGCAATCGCACGACGAACGGGAATTTTCCGCCGACGAGGTTTATGCCCTTGAGGTGGTGGCGATGGTGATCGCCGAGATGACCGAGCTGGGCGCTTTCGTCGGCGAAGGCGCGGCGCTGTCGCCGCTGCATCAGCGCTCGGTGGTGATCCGTGGCATCAGCGCGCAGGAAGGCGCCGCCGAGGGCCATGTCTGGCTGCATGAGCCCCGGGTCGTCGTCACCAACCCGATCGCCGATGATCCCATTCGTGAGCTGGAGCGGATGACCGAAGCGGTCGAGGAATTGCGCGTTGGTGTCGACAAGATGCTGGAACTGTCGCGCGGGGCCGACAAGGAACAGCTTCAGGTGCTTGAAGCCTACCGGATGTTCGCCAATTCCAAGGGCTGGATGCGCCGCATGTCCGAGGACATCGCCCGTGGCCTGTCGGCTGAGGCGGCGGTGGAAAAGGAACAAAGCCTGGCGCGCAACAGGATCTCGCAGTCGCAGGATGCCTATTTGCGCGAACGGCTGTCGGATCTTGATGATCTGTCCAATCGGTTGCTGCGCATCCTGACCGGGCAGGGCAACAATACCGGTGCCGAAATGCCGCCCGATCCGATCCTGATCGCGCGCAATATCGGGCCCGGGGATTTGCTGGAATACGGTCGCGGTCTGCGCGCCATCGTGCTCGAAGAGGGCTCGGTCGGCTCGCACGCCGCCATTGTCGCCCGGGCGCTGGCGATTCCGCTGGTGGTGCGGGCCAAACGGATCACGACCGAGGCGCTGAATGGCGATCATCTGGTGGTGGATGGCGATCACGGCACGGTACATCTGCGCCCCGACGACTCGGTGGTCAGCGCCTTTCGCGACAAGATCGCGATGCACGCCGAAGCGCAACAACGCTATGCCTCGATCCGCGACAAACCGGCCGAGACGCTGGATGGGGTGACCGTCAGTCTGCTGATGAACGCCGGGCTGATGGCCGATCTGCCGTCACTGGACGACTCCGGGGCGGAGGGGGTTGGCTTGTTTCGGACTGAACTACAATTCCTTGTCCGCAACAAGATGCCGAAACGCTCGGAACTGGTGGTGCTGTATGACCGGGTGCTGGATGCCGCGCATGGCAAACGGGTGGTGTTCCGGACGTTGGATATCGGCTCGGACAAGGTGCTGCCCTATATGAAGCCCAACGATGAACCCAACCCGGCGCTGGGGTGGCGCGCGATCCGGGTCGGGCTGGACAAGCCCGGGGTGATGCGGATGCAGTTGCAGGCGCTGCTGCGCGCGGCCAACGGGCGGCCGCTGTCCGTCATGTTCCCCTTTGTCGCCCAGTTCGAGGAATATCGCGCCGCCCGGGCCGAGGTCGACAAGACCATCGCGCGGGAACAGCGGCTGGGCCATACGCTGCCCGAAAGTATCGAGATCGGCGCCATGCTGGAGACCCCCTCTCTGGCCTTCGCACCGCAGAAGTTCTTTGACGAGGTGGGGTTCGTGTCGATCGGCGGCAATGACCTCAAGCAGTTCTTTTTTGCTGCGGATCGCGAAAACGAACGGGTGCGCCGGCGCTATGACACGCTGAACGTCAGTTTTCTCAGCCTGCTGGAACAGATTGTTGAGCGCTGTGAGCGCTCGGGCACACCGCTGAGTTTCTGCGGTGAGGATGCGGGCCGCCCGGTCGAGGCCTTGTGTCTCGCCGCGATCGGCCTGCGCACCCTGTCGATGCGCCCGGCCTCGATCGGGCCGGTGAAAAGCCTGCTGCGGCGCACCAATCTGGGCGAGGTGCGCAAGATCATCTTTGACGCCCGCCATCGCGGCGATCAGTCGGTGCGCGAGGCGGTGATGGAGTATCTGCGCAGCATGGGGTGAGCGGCACGGTCCCGCTTACCAAGGCTCCCTTTTGCGGAGGTTCCTGAAGCGGTTGGGGAGGCGCGGAGATCGGTTTGAAGTTGATGTATTGCGCTATATTTTGTGATTTATACCCAAATATTTGCGTTATTACTTAACATATCGAACATTTGTGTAATTTCATCCTCAGGATAGCTCGGCGCTGAGACCTGCTTCGGTGATGAGAGACGTCACGCGCCGCGTAAGGTCAAAGACTGAGCGGCGCAGGAGGCTTTTACCGAGGGAAAACCACTAAACCGGGGCAAAACACGTGGAATTTCAGAAAGAGCCAGTCAATTTGGCGCTTTTCTGGTGAACGTGGCACCGAAATCGCACGGAGAATTTTGGATGTGATGTTGTTATTTTGTTTTCTATCAAATAATTACGGCGTGTATCTAATGTAATTTTCGGAAAGCCCTCTGCCGGGCTGGCGGCCGTCGTTCTCGTATCAGACGGACCCCGCGCGATTGCCACCAGCGACCGAAGGCAGTGGCCCCTAGGCAAGCTTGAGCAGCCCCGAACCGCAGGGGGTATCGCCGGAGCAAACTGCGCGCCTCTTTGCCGTGGGGGGCATGTCCTGCGGTTTCCGGTTGCAAATCCGGCCCTCGCTTTGGATTGTGAATGCCAGCGTCCGGGAGGCATGCGTATATGGCGCTGCGGGACCAACCCGTGCCCGATCGCAGCGAAGATGGCGGAGCACCGCCAGAGCAGGAGAGCGATGACCTTACACCCTATCCTTCACAAGGTGACCGAGCGGATCATCGCGCGCAGCCGGGCGTCGCGCACGGCCTATCTGGCGCGCATGCAGGCGGCCCGCGATCAAGGGCCAGCGCGGGCGCATCTGTCCTGTTCCGGGCAGGCCCACGCCTATGCCGGTGCGGGGCCCGATCAACCGGCGCTGGCGCAGGGCGGGGCTGGCAATCTGGGTATCGTCACCGCCTATAATGACATGCTTTCAGCGCATCGCCCGTTCGAGCATTTCCCCGAGCTGATCCGCCAAGCCGCGCGAGAGGTGGGCGGCACCGCACAGGTTGCGGGGGGCGTTCCGGCCATGTGTGATGGTGTCACCCAAGGCGCGCCAGGGATGGAGCTGAGCCTGTTTTCGCGCGACCTGATCGCCATGTCCGCCGGCGTCGCCTTGAGCCATGATGTGTTTGACGCCGCTGTTTTCCTTGGGGTCTGCGACAAGATCGTGCCCGGGCTAGTGATCGCGGCGCAAAGCTTTGGCCATCTGCCCGCTGTTTTCCTGCCTGCGGGGCCGATGACCAGCGGTCTGGCGAACGATGAAAAGGCCAAGGTGCGCCAGCAATTCGCCGCAGGGGAGATCGGGCGCGAAGAGCTGATGGCAGCCGAGATGGCCGCGTATCACGGGCCGGGCACTTGCACCTTTTACGGCACCGCCAATTCCAACCAGATGCTGATGGAATTCATGGGGCTGCACCTGCCGGGGGCCAGCTTTGTCAATCCGGGAACGCCGCTGCGCGCGGCACTGACCCGCGCAGGTGCGCAGCGGGCATTGGCGATGAGCGCTCTGGGTGCAGAGTATACGCCGGTCTGCCGCATCTTGGACGAGCGCGCCTTCGTCAACGGCATCGTCGGGCTGAACGCGACGGGCGGGTCGACCAACCACTTGATCCACCTGATCGCGATGGCACGGATGGGTGGTATCATTCTGGATTGGCAGGATTTCTCCGAAATTTCCGAGATCACGCCGTTGGTTGCGCGGGTCTATCCCAACGGGTTGGCCGATGTGAACCATTTCCACGCGGCGGGCGGGCTGGGCTATACCATCGCCACGCTGCTGGACGCCGGGCTGCTGCATCCCGACACCGAAACCGTGGCCGGACCGGGGCTGCACCGCTACACCCAAGAGGCGCAGTTGATCGCCGGTGATCTGAGCTGGACGGCGGGGGCGGGCCACAGCCTGAACGAATCCATCCTGCGCCCGGCAAGCAAGCCGTTCCAGCCCAGCGGTGGGCTGAAGCGGCTGGCGGGATCGCTGGGCACGGCGGTGATGAAAGTGTCCGCCGTGGCGCCCGAACATCACGTGGTCGAGGCTCCGGTGCGGGTCTTTGACGATCAGGAGGCGGTCAAGCTGGCGTTTCACAACGGCGAGCTGACCGGCGATGTCGTGGTCGTGGTCCGCTTTCAGGGACCGCGCGCCAACGGCATGCCGGAATTGCACAGTTTGACTCCGATCCTGTCCATTCTGCAGGGGCGCGGGCAAAAGGTCGCTCTGGTGACGGACGGGCGCATGTCCGGCGCATCCGGCAAGGTACCCGCGGCGATCCATGTCTGCCCCGAGGCGCTGGAAGGCGGCCCAATCGCCCGGTTGCGTGACGGCGACGTGCTGCGGGTGGATGCGCGGGCCGGGCGGCTCGACATCGTGAGCGAGGGCGTGTTGGAGCGCGCCGCTGCGGTGGCCGACCTTTCCACCCATGCGGCGGGGATGGGGCGCGAATTGTTCGCGGTCTTTCGCAAGGCGGTTTCACCTGCGACGGCGGGGGCCTCGGTGTTCGGCGATGCGACGGGGGTGAGCGATGGCGATTGATCCGGTGACAGCAAGCCGCCGCATGCGCGCACTGGGGGCGATGGCCCCGGTGATCCCGGTTCTGGTCGTCGAAGACGCGGATCAGGCCCGACCGCTGGCCGAGGCCTTGGTGGTCGGCGGCTTGCCGGTGCTGGAGGTGACTCTGCGCACGCCTGCTGCGGCGGAGGTGATCCGGCAGATGCGCGAGGTGCCCGGTGCGATCGTCGGGGCCGGCACTGTGATCACGCCCGGTGATGTGCAGATCGCGCGCGCGGCAGGGGCGCAATTCGCGGTCTCTCCCGGCGCGACCGATGCACTGCTTGCGGCCTGCGAGGCGGCGGATCTGCCGCTTTTGCCCGGTGCGGCCACCGCAAGCGAGGCAATGGCGCTGTTGGCGCGCGGATATGACGTGCTGAAATTCTTTCCCGCCGAAGCGGCCGGCGGTGCGGCGGGGCTCAAGGCGCTGGCGGGGCCTTTACCGCAGATCAGCTTTTGCCCCACCGGCGGGGTCAGCCCGACAAATGCGCCGAACTACCTCGCGCTGCCAACCGTTCCCTGTGTCGGAGGCAGCTGGGTCGCGCCGAAACCGCTGCTTGCCGCCGGAGACTGGCCCGCAATCCGCGCGTTGGCGCAACAGGCGCGTGGTCTGGGGGCGTGAGCGAGATGCGGCATGTTTTGGGAAACAGGGGAAGATGGAGGCGAGTAGGAGAATCGAGCTCCTGTACACGGATTTGCAAGACTGGCTAAGTTTCGGAAATAAAATAATAATTTGTTTAGACGAATGGCCATTTTCGACGGAACATAGCATGAATGTTTAGACGTTCTAGAGAGACGATGATGTCAGGCATAGAGCTTCGACGCTGGCCGCATGTCTGGGGGCGCTTTGAGTTATATCTTGCGTCGCATGGGGCAAGGTGGGGGGGCTTGAGCGCCCATTCAATGGCGATGTGCCAGAAGACAGTTCGCAGTGTCTTCCGGACCTACAACTGGGTGCAGTTGAATGATGCTGACAGTCCAAACGCGACGTTCTCGCCGGATTGGACGGAGGTGGGGTTTGGTTGTCGAGGAGGTCGCGGAATATTCTGTTGGGAAGCGTGTTTCTGCGCGAATGTGTCCCAAGTTTTGAGAACTTGCTCTTGCACAAGTTCGATCATAGGTAGCACAGTGAAATCAGTAGGAAGCCAGCTTGTGAGAGCTTTCGTACTGGAAGTACCTAACGCTGGGTGTGAGATAAGATGTCTGAAGCAAAAGCACTAAACGTTCAGTTTTCACTTTTCCCAAGTGCGCCTGGAGGCCCCAAGGCTGACGAGATTTTTAGTTGTGTCTTTGGCAGTGATGCGGATGAGACCCAGTCGAACAAATCGGTTTCACCGCAAAGAAATTTTCTGAGTCAAGCAAAGTCACAATCCAAAGGTGCTGTGCAATCGGTTCGAGTTCTCCCAGGGCGTGTGGATATCCAAATTTCTCCTGAGGAACGTGTCGATGGCCCAGATGCCTTTTCGACGGTCGATGCTGCTGAGTCGCTTGAATCCTTGCTTTCTGGAATCGGAAATTTCCCGTGGGATGATTCTGAGTATCTACGTTTGGCGGTTGTCTGCAACGTGGTGGAGCGTGAGGAAGATCTTTCCGCGGCTAATTTAAAGGTCGCAAATCTGTCTGGGTTGCAGGCTGTTTGTGCTGAATCATTGGATCTCATGGTCCAAATGAATAGACGAAAGAGAATTGCAGGTGACGTAGAAGTTAACCGAGTGACGCAGTACTCTTGTCTGCAAATTCAGACTGGTCAGTATCATGTGGTTGACGGGCAATTGCGACCTGCTTCAGTAGTAGAGTTTTTCGCTTCAAGTGTTAATTTTGACTTCAACACTGTTCCAGGGGACTTTGTATTCTCCTCGGAAAACGTCCTTCCTATATTATCTAAAATTGTCGAACTTATTCGCGGTGCAATCAAGGATTTGAGATTGTCTTCCGTTCTCGAGTTTGAGGAGGTGAAATGAGTACATCGTTGAAACGAGGTACCGTTAAGCATTTTTATAGAGGGAATGCTACTGCGGACGTATCGGATAAGACCGACTATAGAACAATTTCTTCGAAGTTCGGCGGGTCATCCGAGGATCGGCCGGTTGGGTTGTTTCACTCGATCGAAAAGACCATATCGATGCTACCTACCCTTCCCGAGGATGATGAAAACTACCTCTGCCCGGAAGCTGCAAAGAAGGCTATTCTTATTCTTTCGGCCCTTCGGCACGCTAACATGCCTCCCCCTCGCATAATTCCAGAGGACGCGGATGCGCTCTCTTTCACTTGGGACAGTCTTTTCATTAAGCGATTTTTAACCGTCGCGCTTGATGAGGTAGATATTACACATGTTCACCGACCTACACGAAAGCGGGCGCGAAGGACTGTTTTTGTGGGCGAGAAGATTCAGCCTCGAGAATTGTTCACGGCTATCGGCGCAGCCCCTATTAACAAAAGCTTGAGCGTTGAAGAATAATGAGTCCTGGACAGTTTGTTTGCCGCTCAGCTGTGCATCCTAAGTACGTTAAGGAGGATGTATTTGATAGATCTGTCCTTTTCGGTTTCGCGGAGGACAAGAAGCTTGGTGCTCGTGTTTCGTCAGTCACTTCATTGGAGATATCAGGAGGGGACGAGGCGGTTCATACGGCGGGCCGCATGATCGCCCAAAAATCTAATGATCGTGAAGAGGCGAACCTTAAGAAAAATATTCAACGTGATCCAGATTATCAGAAAAGAGTTTTTTTATATCTCGGTTTCTACAACCTTAAATCTGAAAGAGTGGTAGAGTTCAGTTCAGACTACTATCACGTTGAATTGAACTGGAGACCTGAGGACGGGTCGGAGGCTCATTTCCAAATTGAAATATTTGAAAATACCAAGCCCCCTACGAAGGCAGAGGGTCGGTCGGACCGGAACCTGCTAATCACTCTATTGGGTGATGTCCTGAGTGGTCCAATACTTTGTCCTGATGCGGCGAATAATTCCGAACTCAAGGCACTGCAGCAGGAAACACTACCTCGTCTGGGTGCTCGGTAGTGGTGGAGCCTTTAAACAGGATTCGCCCAGCAAGCCGCTCGATGCCTTGGTTCGGTGCCGTTGAGGTTACTCGGCTATGGTTTAGAGTACTGAGTAATTATTCGCAGCTATTCTCTTAGCACTGTGTCGATTCGGCGGGCAGAATCTGCCAAGGGGTTCCAGTTTCGATGGTCGTATTTGCGATTGTGATGGGGCAACGTTCGAGATCGCGTCAAGCCTTCCGTACTTATATTGTTCAGCCACAGTATCAGGAGGGCTCGGTGAGCGGGTGCTCTCTGCGCTAAACAAACATTCGTATTCAGAAGCCGTTCAGTTGAAGCCATCCTTCTGTTAAACTGCCTCCACACAGTCGGTCTGTTCGCTTGCGCCCCCCCAGTTTCTTATGCACCGTAGGAACATACGTACAAAGCCGCAACGGCTCTCCCCACGGCGGCGGAGCCGCTAAGTCTGATCGGAGACCAAGCGCCAGAGGCGCACAAGGGCGGGGTTCCCTGCGCCAAAGGCGGAGGGGTGTCCGCAGTATTGGCGTTCTCGCCCAGTCTCCACGATCCGACCAGGGCAGAGGCGAAGCCGCCCCCGAAGGGGCTGC
Organism: Pseudodonghicola sp.; assembly: GCA_033791545.1. Taxonomy (GTDB): domain Bacteria; phylum Pseudomonadota; class Alphaproteobacteria; order Rhodobacterales; family Rhodobacteraceae; genus Antarcticimicrobium. The sequence continues at coordinate 47,277 of JASJGL010000065.1, forward strand.
CCTAGTCAGGTTCAAAAGCATGTCTTGGGACCATGCGTCCGCCCGCCCGAACACAGTTACGGGCGGGCAGGGATACCCACTTCTCTTGTTGGTATATCCCCCTAGTGGTCCCGAACGCATGACAACGCCGGAAAGCGTGAGCGCGGCAGGTTCTGAGTTCGGGGCCACTTATCTCAACTCGTCGGCAATTTACCTACTCTCTTACGACGCCGAACTCTGTTAGCTCAACCATCATCAAGCACTCAGCACGTCTCGCCGTTCGACACCTCGCGCGGTGCGTCGGATTTTACCTGTTGAAGCCTCTTGTGGAGTTTGTTCGCCGTTCTGGTGAATGCGGCGTAGAGCGGTTTCGGTACTCCGCAGCCGACGAGTTGGAACCCGAAATTTGGAATTTCGGTAACAAAATGTTTCAAGTGTTACAGGTTTACATAAGCCCTAGTGGTCCCGGGTCGTGATCACGGGTTTGCAGCGGTCGCCGTTTATCCCCTACTTTCGATCCTAGAACGGTTCGTTTGGGTTTTGCAATCCGTCCCTCGGGATGCGGAATCCCTACGGGAAGGGGCGAGTGTTGGTCATGACGAGATACATCGAGATTTCAAAGCGGTCCGCACCTGTGCTGCTTTCGCGGCCTCGCTTAACCGGCAGGCTCCTCGCCTGCGCGATGGGCCGGAAACGGTCCCAACCCAAGCGGGGGTTTTGAGATGGCTTCGCCAACAGTGGAACAACGTGCGCTGTCCTTGCTCAACACCTTTGAGCGTGCCGGAAAGGCCGTCAGCCGCGTCACGGTCGAAGGCAGAAGGATTGAGCTTGTCCTCGCATCGGAGCAAGATTCCGATGAATTTGACAGGATCGACATGCGTCATGGCAAAACGTGAGCTTCCCAAACACGTCTATCGGCAGCGCAACGGGATCTATTTCCAGCGGCGCGGATGGGCGTCGCAGAAATTCCAGAATGAATTTGGGACGGCAGAGTTCTGGCGGGAGTATGCGGGCATCCTCTCGCAAAAAGACCTGCCGCGCCGGGTCGTCTCACGCAACTTCGGCGCTTTGATCGACGACTATCGCAAGTCGCCTCGGTACAGAAATTTGAAACCGCGCACCGGGCTGGACTACGACAAGCATCTCGACTTCTTCCGCAAGATCATGGGCGAGGCCAACCCGGCCAAGATGCAGCGAAAGGACGTGATCCGCCTTCGGGACTCGAACGCGGAAAAAGAGTATTTCGCGAACTACTCGCTGCGGGTGCTGCGTGTCCTCATGGAGCATTGCGTCGATCTCGGTTGGCGGGACTCCAACCCGGCGCGGGGCGTGTCCGAGCTTAAGTCCCAGAAGAAAAAGCCGCGAGAGCCTTGGCCGAGCCAGCTTCTGGACGCCTATCGCGCGACCTGCGCTCTGGGCACCCGTGAACGCCTCGTGATGGAGCTATGCGTCGGCACGGGTCAACGGATCGGTGACGTTCTCAACATGCGCTGGTCGAACATCGAAGACGGGGCCGTCTGGGTTTGCCAAAGCAAGACCTCCAAGGAACTTTGGATTCCTATCCTCCCCGAGCTGCAAGCGGCGCTGGACGCCGCCAGCAAGCATTCGGTCTTTATCCTGACCAATTCACTCGGGGCGAACCGTTGGTCCTACAGGGGCGCGTCAGCGGCTGTCAGGCTCATTAGAGAGCGGATAGGGGCCTTGGACTACGATATCCACAGTTGGCGCTACAACGCCGCCTGTGAGCTTCTGGAAGCGGGCTGCGGTGATGACCTTATCGCGGCTGTGACCGGCCAAAGCCCGGCGATGGTCCAGCACTACACCAAGAAGGTTCGTCAGCGGATACGGGCCGTTCAAGCCCAGCAGATGCGAACCGACCAAAAGCACTCCTGATCGCGTAGAGATGAGCGGTTGGCGCGGGGTCTGCCCCTGCGTCTTTCGCGCGTCTACGCCAGCCTCCACAAATATTGAAACATCGCTTTCGGCTCGGATTTTTCCGGGTGTCGAAAGCTGTTCTCCTGCGCCCTCAAAAAGAACAGAACAAAAACAGAATGTTTAGACAAATGTTTAGACGCGCCGGGTGGCGAGTGCTGAAAATCCGCTAAGTAATTGATTTTAAATGGAGGCGAGTAGGAGAATCGAACTCCTGTACACGGATTTGCAATCCGCTGCGTAACCACTCCGCCAACTCGCCGCCGGTGGTGTAGACAGGCATTTAGACGATCCCTTGGCGCCGTGCAAGAGGGTCTGCGACACACAGGGGCTACTGCGTCATGTTTCGGTGACCGGGGATCTGATGCTGTTGGCTCATGTCTGATTGCCGGGGCGCTCGTCAGCGGCACCGGCGAGAGTGGCCTTTCAACGCGGTCCCGGACGCGAGGAGGTTGCGCGCGTCGGGAACCGCCCGATTTCGCCCGGTCGGGGGCCGAGATGGGATCGGGACAGGAGAAAAGATTGCCTGAAATCAGAGGGGTTTCAAATCTGTGGCCACCTTTCGACCGTCGCGTCCATCCTGCAATTCATAAGACACTTTTTGATTGTCGGCGAGCCCGGTCAGACCAGAGCGTTCGACGGCCGAGATGTGGACGAACACATCCTGACCGCCCCCGTCTGGCGCGATAAAACCGAAGCCTTTGGTGGTATTGAACCATTTCACGGTGCCACTCGGCATGTCCCGCGTCTCCTTCTGACGTGCATTTGCCCCCGTGCGGTGCATCTGCGCGGGGACGCCTCCGGTCTCTCAACGGCCCGGCCCATGGCGTCAAGGGCGGGGGCTGATTGGCGGCAGCGCGAGGGCAGGATTACATGGCCAATGTAAAAATCAATAAAAAGGGGCTGATTTCCACGGCCATGCCGGATATTTCGACCCTGAAATAGGGGGCGAAAGATGATCCTGTACGGGCTGAAAACCTGCGATACCTGCCGCAAGGCGCTGAAACTGCTTGGCAATGCGGATTTCGTCGATGTCCGGGGCACCGGGGTGCCCGAGGATGTTTTGCGCGCGGCCCATGCCCAATTTGGCGCCGCCTTGCTCAACACCCGGTCCACAACCTGGCGCGGCTTGTCCGAGTCGGAGCGCGCGGGCGATCCGCTGGCGTTGCTGGCCGCGCATCCGGCGCTGATGAAACGCCCGCTGATCGAGGCGGACGGCACGCTGTACCTCGGGTGGGGGCCCGAGGTGCGCGCGGCCCTTGGCTTGGGCTGAGCGCGCCCTTATGTGAAAGTTCGAAACAGGAGGCGAGACAAGATGCGCAACGCGGCCCTCGTATTGGGGATTATCGCCGGGGTCACCGGGATGATCGTGGGGTTCTTCAGCTATGGCTATACCGCCGCAGTCGAGCATTTCGGCACGATCGAGGGGCTGGCCGAGCAGGTGCGCGATGTGCAGTTGATCCGCGTGACCTCGGTTCTGGCCCCGATGTTGGCGATCGCCGGGGGCGCGATGGCGCGCGCGCGGGCGCTTTGGGGCGGGATCTTGCTGCTGCTCTCGGCGGCGGGGATGTATTATGCCTTTGGCTTTAATGTCTTCACCATGTTCCCGATTACATTCGCGGGGCTGGCCGGCGTTATGGCGCTGGCCGCCGGCAAGCCGGACGAGCCCAAGGCGCATTTCTAGGCCAGACCCGGCCGGGCGTCCTCGGGGTGCGCTTGCTCAGGCCCAAGCCGGTGCCATGCGCCGTCGTAGCAGCGCGTCCAGCGACAGCGAGCCAGCGCCCTTGATCACCGGCACTGTCAGCAGAAAGACCCAGAACAGGCGCTGGTCCAGCAGGGTGCCGTCGGGCATGCGGTCGAACCAGACGCCGATGATGGCCGCATCTGTCATCCCGTGTCCGTAGATATCGGTCAGCGATTGCAGCAGCACAAAGCCGATCATGCCAAGCGCGGCCAGTCGGGTGAACAGGCCCAAAACGATCAGCGCCGGCAGCAGGAATTCGGCCCAGGTGCCCAGCGTGACCATCAGCCAATGTAGCACCGAAAGCTGCGAGGCGTCATAGCCGACGGCCTCCAACTGGCGGGGAAAGATCTGCGCATAGGCCCCGGTCGAGGGGCGCAGCAGGCCCAGCACCCCGTCGCCCGGTTTGGTCAGCGCCGAGGACCAATAGTAGCCCAATAGCGTGGCGGCAAAGGCGAGCCGCGCCAGCAGTGGCAGGATCTCGTTTCCGGCGCGGTCCAATGCACCGAAGACAGAATGGTGAAGGCGGATCAAGGGCTGCATGCGTTATCGCTCCGGTATGAGGTCGGTGATCGCGCCGCCCTGCAACAACAGGGTCAGCACCGGCGTAAGGTCGAAATCTGCGGTTTCGGCGCGGGCGGCATCCTCGGCCGCGCTCCAGCTTTGGCCCGCGTGCAGCGTGGCGATCCAGGCGCCGCCGCCGGGGGGCAGAAGGTGCGGCGCAGGATCGAAATCGGGGCGCGTGATCAGCACGTCTTGCGGTTCTGTGCGGGGCTGGGGCGCGCCGGGCTCCAACGCATAGCGCCAGATGTCGTGGATCGGCCAGGGTGCGCGCAACAGGCGCAGCGCCGGGGCAAAGGTCAGCCGGGCGGTCAACAGGGTTTCGGGCGCGGTCTGGCCCAGCCGCTCTGGCGCGATTGGGGCAGCATCGGCGGCGTGATAGGCGTGGCGCAGTGCCAGTTCCAGACGGGCCACATCCGCGAGATAACCCAGATGCGCGAGTTGTTCGAGCCCGGCGAGAAAGTCGGGGAAGGCGGCACCATAAAGCATCAGCCGGGGCGTGCGCGGCGGGTGCGCGCGCAGGAAAAGGCCCGCGACCCCATCCATATTGGTCTTGCCGAGCAGGCTGGAGATGGCCGGAAACCCCTCGTGCAGCGCGTCGGTCAGCGAGGCGGCGACATTGTTGCGGTAGACGTCAAAGCGGCACCCGGCGGGGCGCGCGGCGCTGTCGTGCAGGCCGGTTGGCACCGGTTGGTCGGCGTCCAGCAGGGCGGCGCGGAATTCGGTCTCGCTTACGCGCATGCGGGCACCTCTTGCAGGGCGGCGCGGGCGCGGGCGGCCTCAGTCTCCAGCACGGGCCAATCGGGCACGTCATTGTCCCATTCGATCAGCAGCGGGCGCGGCCCCGAGCGGGTCAGGGTATAGTCCAGCAGCGCCCAAACCGGGTCGGCCACCTCTCGCCCGTGACTGTCGATCAGCAGCGGTGCGCCGTGGTCGTCGGCTTGGGTGTCATGGCCGCCAAGATGGATCTCGCCCACCAGATCAAGCGGAAAGGCGTCGATATAGCCCTGTGGTGAGAAATTCAGATTGGTGGCCGAGACAAAGACGTTGTTCACGTCCAGCAGCAGACCACAGCCGGTGCGGCGGGCAATCGCGGCCAGAAAATCGGGCTCGGACCATGTGCTTTCGGCAAAGGCGAGATAGCTGGAGGGGTTCTCCAGCAACATGCGCCGACCCAGCGTGGTCTGCACCTGATCGATATGATCGGCGACACGGGACAGCGTGGCATCGGTATAGGGCAGTGGCAGCAGATCGTTCAGAAAGGCCTCGTCGTGGCTGGACCACGCTAGATGTTCGGAAAAGCTGGCAGGATTGAGCCAGTCGCACAGCTTTTTCAGCCGGGCCAGATGATCGCGATCAAGCGCGCCTTCACCACCGATCGACAGGCCGACACCATGGACCGAAATGGGAAAGGTTTTCGCGAGGTGGCGCAGTTGCGCCAACGGGCGGCCGCCATCGCCCATGTAGTTCTCGGCGTGTATTTCAAGCCAGCTCACCGCACCGGGAGCATCGCAAAGCGCCGTGAAATGCTGCGGCTTGTAGCCGATGCCAGCGGCGTTGGGCAGGCGTGCGGGGTGGGCGGTCTGGTCCAGCATGGGATCGCTCCCGAGGGGGATATGGGGAAAAGGAAAGTCGGGCGGCGCGCGCAGGGGCGCCGCCCGGGGGGCGTGTTGCCCTTATGCGGGCACGTCGCGGGTCAGCGGCTCCAACGAACCGGCGCGCGCGGTGCCGTCCATCATGGCTGGCAGTTCCATCGAGGTGCAGCTGCCTTCGTCGACCAGCTTCCAGGAGTTGCCCTGATAGTCGACCTTGGACGTGCCAGCGCAGGTTGTCCCGGCCCCGGCGGCGCAGTCGTTCTGCCCGGCCATCGCCACGCCATAGCATTTTTCCTTGGCTTGGGCCGAGGCGCTGTGGGTGGTGGCGGCGGTCATGGCTGCGGCAACGGCGCCGGCAACGGCGAGGGTCTTCAGAGTGGTGTTCATTGCGAGTCCTCCAGAAATGAATTCAACAGTAGTCGTATGTCGCAGGAAGACTGTAGCGCGGCGGATCTGATTTGGGGAATTCACGTCGGCGTGCGTCACGAGGGCGTCAGCGCATGTGATCGACGGGCGCTGTTCGGGGGCCGAATTGCGCCGAAAACCCCTGAAAAGTTACACCCCGACGCGTTGAAACGGGCCGGGGCGCGGGATCGGGGTGGGAATGTTACAGAAGATCCGGCGGCGTCGCCTCGCGACCGAGTGCCTTTGTTACATCGTCGAGCGAGTGGACCGCGGTTTGTTTCTCACCCAGACGGCGCAGCGTCACGGTGCGCTCTTCGACCTCGCGATGTCCAAGGGCGAGGATCACCGGCACTTTGGCGAGCGAATGTTCGCGGACCTTGTAGTTGATCTTTTCGTTGCGAATATCGGCCTCGGCCCGGATCCCGACGGCTTGCAGCGCGGCGACAACCTCGGCCACGTAATCATCAGCCTCGGAGGTGATCGAGGCCACCACGACCTGACGCGGCGCCAGCCAAAACGGCAGCTTGCCGGCGTGTTCTTCGATCAGGATGCCGATAAAGCGCTCAAAGCTGCCCAAGGTGGCGCGGTGCAGCATGACCGGGCGATGCTTGGCCCCATCGCTGCCGATATAGGTGGCGTCGAGCCGCTCGGGCAGGACGAAATCCACCTGCAAGGTGCCACATTGCCAGTCGCGCCCGATGGCGTCGGTCAGCACGAACTCCAGCTTGGGGCCGTAAAAGGCACCTTCACCGGGGTTCAGCTCGATATCGTTGGTCACCTTGCGGGTGGCCGCCAACAACGCCGATTCCGCGCGATCCCAAACCTCGTCCGAGCCGGCGCGCATATCGGGGCGGTCGGAGAACTTGATCTTGTAGCTGTCAAAGCCGAGGTCGCGATAAACCTCGCTGAGAAACGCAATGAACTTCTCTGTCTCCGAGGCGATCTGATCCTCGGTGCAGAAGATATGCGCATCATCTTGGGTAAAGCCGCGCACGCGCATGATTCCATGCAGCGCGCCCGAGGGCTCATAGCGGTTGCACGAGCCGAACTCGGCCATGCGCAGCGGCAACTCGCGATAGGATTTCAGCCCCTGTTTGAAGATCTCGACATGGCAGGGGCAGTTCATCGGCTTGAGCGCGTTGACGGTTTTCTCGCGCGCGTGCTCTTCGTCGACCTCGACGATGAACATGTGTTCCTGGTATTTCTCCCAGTGACCCGAGGCTTCCCACAGCTTGCGATCCACGACCTGCGGCGTGTTTACCTCGACATAGCCACCGCGTTTCTGCTGCCGACGCATGTAGTCTTGCAACGTGGTATAGATGGTCCAGCCGTTGGGGTGCCAGAATACTTGACCCGGGGCCTCTTCCTGCATGTGGAACAGGTCCATCTCGCGGCCCAGCTTGCGGTGGTCGCGCTTGGCGGCCTCTTCCAGCATATGCAGATAGGCCTTGAGCTTTTCCTTGTTCTGGAAGGCAACGCCATAGATCCGCTGCAACATCTCGCGATTGCTGTCACCGCGCCAATAGGCGCCGGCGATGCTCATCAGCTTGAACGAATCGCCGGGCACCTGTCCGGTATTCTGCAGGTGCGGACCGCGGCAAAGATCCTGCCAATGGCCGTGCCAATACATGCGCAGGGGCTCGTTTCCGGGGATCGCCTCGACCAGCTCGACCTTGTACGGTTCGTTGTTGGCCTCGTAATATTCGATCGCGCGGGCGCGGTCCCAAATCTCGGTCGTGACCGGATCGCGGCGGTTGATGATCTCTTTCATCTTCTTTTCGATCACGGCGAGATCTTCGGGCGTAAAGGGCTCGTCGCGGTCGAAATCGTAATACCAGCCGTTTTCGATCACCGGGCCGATGGTGACCTTGGTGCCGGGCCAGATCTCTTGCACGGCGCGGGCCATGATATGGGCCAGATCGTGGCGGATCAGCTCCAGCGCCTGCGGCTCGTCCTTCATGGTGTTGATGGAGATTTTGGCATCGGCCTCAAGCGGCCACTGCAGATCCCAGTGCTGGCCGTTCACGGTGGCGCTGATCGCCTTCTTGCCCAGCGAGGTTGAGATCTCTGACGCCACTTGCGCGGGCGTGATGCCGGCGTCGAAGCTGCGCGAATTGCCATCGGGAAAGGTGAGTGAGATTTGGGCCATGTCTGGCACTCCTCGTCAGTTTGGCGCCCACGGAACGCCCGGTTGCGGGTTATGGTGTGGGGGTCATCTGGCAGGCGAGCGGGGCCAAGTCAAGATGGGTGCGGCATTGCGTCATCGGTTGAGTGCGGGCGCAGGGGATGCCGCCAGGCGCGAGCGGCGCGCGCGCCCTCAGCCCAGCAAGTAGAGCCAGAACCAGATAGTGAGCGCCGAGGCCCCTGTGGCGATCAGCACGGAAGAGGCAGCCACCCGTTTCGCCCGCCCGTACATATTGGCAAAAATATAGGCGTTCACCCCCGGCGCCATCGAGGCCGTCAGCACGCCCGAGCGGAACAGATCCTGCGGCAAGCCCGTTGCGCGCCCCAGCATCCATGTGAGGGCCGGGTGCACCAGCAGCGCCAGCGCACAGACCATTGCGATGGCACGCAGGTCGCCTTCGGGGCGGTATTGCACCAGCACACCGCCCAGCGCGAACAGCGCGGTGGGCAGGGCGGCGCGGGTGATCAGCCCCAGCGCGTCGTTCACCGCGCCGGGCACGGTGATGCCGGTGAGGTTGACGATAAAGCCCAGCAGGATCGCAAGGATCAGCGTATTGCGGAACATCGCGGTCAGCACCGCGCGGGCGGTGTGACGGCCACCGCGCCCGTGGTTGCGCACGATCTCCATTGCGGTGATTCCGACGCCGTAGCAAAACGGCGAATGAAAAGCGATGATGGCGTAGTTGCCGGTCAGGCTGTCGGACCCATAGGCGCGTTCGGTAATCGGCAGGCCCATCAGCACCGAGTTGGAAAACAGGCAACAAAAGCCGATGGCGACGCAATCTTCCCAGTCACGTTTGAACAGCAGCCGCGCCCCCACAATCCCGAGGCCGAAACAGGTGAGTGCACCGGTGTAGAAACTGATCAGCAGCCGCGGGTCCAGCCCGGCGCGCAGGTCGATGTGCGAGATCGCCGAGAACAGCAGGCAGGGCACCGCAAAGCTTTGGGCAAAGCGCATCAGCCCGTCGACATGGCTCGACTGGAAGTATCCCGCCCGCGTGGCGGCATAGCCGGTGCCGATCACCAGAAAGACCGGTAGGATGACGTCGATCAGGGCCTGGAACATCGCGGACGTCGCTTGTGGTCGGCGCGGGGGTCCTCCGGCGGGAGTATTTGCGACAAGAAGAAGATCATGGCGCCGGGACAGGCAGCCGGATCACCATGCCGTCATAGGCCGGGGTAATATGCTCCGGCGTCTCGGCGGCGAGGGTGTCATAGTCCAGATCAATATGCAGGTTGGTCAGCACCGCCCGTTTCGGGGCGGCGCGTTCGATCCACTCCAGCGATTGCGCCAGATGCGCGTGGGTCGGGTGCGGGGTCCGGCGCAGGGTGTCGAGCACCCAGACGTCGAGATCGTGCAGTTCTTTCCAAGCCTCGTCATAGATCTCGGCCACGTCCGGCAGATAGGCCAGCCCGGCAATGCGGAACCCCAGCGCGTCGATCGAGCCATGGCCAACCGTAAAGGGGCGGAACGGGATCGGACCACCCGGGCCGGTGATCTCGAACGGGCCCTTGATGGTCCGCAAATCGAGGATCGGCGGGTAGGGCGAGCCCTCGGGTTGGACAAAGGCATAGCCGAACCGGCCCAGCAACGCGTTCTGGGTGTCGCCATCGGCCCAGACCGGCACCCGGGCGCGCATGTTGAAGACGATCATGCGCAGATCGTCGATGCCATGCACGTGATCGGCATGGGAATGGGTATAGAGCACCCCGTCGAGCCGCCCGGTGCCGGTGTCGAGCAACTGGCTGCGCATGTCGGGGCTGGTGTCGATCAGCACGCTGGTTGTGCCCTCTGGTCCGTCGCGTTCGACCAGCATCGAACAGCGCCGGCGGCTGTTGCGTGGGTTCTTGGGGTCGCAATCGCCCCAATGCCCGCCGAGGCGGGGCACCCCGCCGGAAGAGCCGCAGCCGAGGATGGTAAAGCGCAACCCCTCGGTCATGCTGTCGCCTCGTAGGCAGCGACCTTGGTGAACAGGCGGTCGAAATTGTCCTGGGTCCGGGCCGCGAAGTCGGCATAGTCGAGGCCGAAGACCTCGGCCCCGACCCGGGCGGTCAGCGCCGAAAACGCCGGCTCGTTGCGTTTGCCGCGATGCGGCGGCGGCGCAAGATAGGGCGAGTCGGTCTCGACCAGAATGCGATCCAGCGGCGCGGCAGCGAAAATCGCGCGCAGGTCGGTGCTTTTGGGAAAGGCGGCGATGCCCGACATCGACAGGTAAAACCCAAGGTCAAGCGCGGCCTGCGCCAGTGCGGCGGAGGAGGAGAAGCAGTGCATCACGCAGCCATAGGCGCCGGCGCGGTATTCCTCGGCTAGGATGCGCGCCATGTCATCATCGGCGGCGCGGGCGTGGATGATGAGCGGCAGCCCGGTCTCGCGCGCCGCAGTGATATGGATGCGCAGGCTTTGTTTCTGCACCTCGGCGCTGTCGGCGCTATAGTGGTAGTCGAGCCCGGTTTCCCCGATGCCGACGAATTTCGGATGTTTGGCCAGCGCGATCAGTTCGTCGACGGTGGCCATCGGTTCTTCTGCCGCGCTCATCGGGTGGGTGCCGGCGGCGTAGAAGACCGGCGCATAGGTTTCGGCAATAGCGCGCACCACGGGTTCGTTGCGCAAGCGAGTGCAGATCGACACCATGCGGGTGACCCCGGCGTTGGCGGCTCGGGCGATGACCGTGTCGAGTTGCCCCTCGAAATCGGGGAAATCCAGGTGGCAATGGCTATCGGTGATCTGGGCAGTGATCTGGGCGGTGCTTCGGGGCGGGGTGTGTATGGTCTCGGTCATCGGCTTCCGGTCGGTTTCTGTCCGTCGCGCTGGCGGGTGCAGGGCAGGGGCGCAGGGCTGGTGGCGCGGGGCTTGGGGCGCCGGGCTTAGCCCGTGGCGGTCTTGTGCATCCTGAAAACCGTATCTAGGACAAGCGCCGCAGGGTCAAGGTTGACCGCCCGCCCATGTCTGCTGCGGGCGGTGATTTCGGAGGCTGCCTCGGCCCAGGCGCGGGCGCGGTGCAGGTCGGGCGACAGCCGGGAAAGGGTCTCGCTTTCGCCGTTGGCGGCCTCGGGCGTGGGGGCGATGCCGGTGGCGCCGGTGCGCGCCAGACGCGCGAGGGCGGTGTCGATCAGGTCCAGCAGCAGGTCGAACCGCTCGCCGCCACCGCGCTGGGCGGCGAGTTCCGCCAGCGCCAGCGCCCGCTGCCGATCCAACTGCGGCAGGCTGTTCAGCACGGCGATCAATTCGGCATAAAGCGCCAGACCGCTCAGCGCGCTCAGCCGCAGCGCCGCCCCGACCGACCCGGCGGAGAGCGCCGCCAGATGCGTGGCATCCCCCGGCAGATCCACCCCGGCCTGGTCCAGCGCGGCGCGCATGTCGTCGGGGTTCAACGGACCCAGCCGCAGGCTGCGACAGCGCGAGCGGATGGTCGGCAACAGCCCCGAGGGCCGGTGCGAAATCAGCAGCAGCGTGGTGCGCGCCGGCGGCTCTTCCAGCATTTTCAACAGTGCGTTGGCGGCGCTCGTGTTCATCTCGTCGGCGCAATCCACGATCACCACGCGCCGCCCGCCATCAGCAGCCGAGAGCCCGAAAAAGCGGTTGAGCGCGCGAATGTCGTCCACCACGATCTCATCGCGCATCCGCCCGGTCTTGTCGTTGACGCTGCGGGTGATGGCGGCAAGCCCCGGATCGGACCCGGCCAGCAGCCGGTGCGCGACCGGATGCTCGGGGTCGATCTGCAGCGTCTCGGGGGGGGGCGGCCCGGCAAAAAGCCCGCCGTCTTGCGGGTCTGGCGTGGCCAGCAGAAAGCGCGCGATGCGCCAGGCCAGCGTTGCCTTGCCGACCCCTCGTGGCCCGGTAAGCAGCCAGCCGTGATGCAGCCGTCCGGAGTTGAACGCGGTGAGAAAAGCTTGTTCCGCTGCGTCCTGACCAAACAGCCGGGGCGTTTCGCGCGGATGCGGTGCGCCTTGCACCTGATCGGGGGGCGGGGGGGTATCGGTCATGCCAGCGCCTGTTCGACGACCGAGAACACGTCGCGGGCGACCTCCTGCTCGGATCGGGCACCGTCGATGATGCGAAAGCGGGGGGCGAATTCGCGGGCCAGCGCACGGAACCCCGCGCGCATGCGCTGTTGCAGATCCGGGCCGAAATCCTCGAACCGCTCTTCATGTCCTTGCCGGCCCCGGGCGCGGGCAAGCCCGGTGTCGGGATCAATGTCGATCAACAGGGTCAGGTCAGGCTCTCGCCCGATCATCAGATCGTGGAGTTGGTCGACCAGTGCGCGCAGATCGCCGCGCGACAGGCCCTGATACATCCGGGTGCTGTCGACAAAGCGATCACAGATGACGATCTTGCCTGCGGCGAGCGCCGGCTCGATGGTGCGTTCCAGATGGTCGCGCCGCGCCGCAGTAAACAGCAGGATCTCGGTTTGGGCCGACCAGCGGTCCGGGTCGCCCTCCAACACCAGACGGCGGATTTCCTCGGCCCCGGGCGAGCCGCCCGGTTCGCGGGTCAGCACAACCGCGTGACCGGCGGCGCGCAGGGCCTCGGCCAGGCGTCGCGCCTGGGTGGATTTGCCCGACCCGTCGATACCCTCGAAGGTGATGAAGCGGGCAGGGGCGGTCACATCGTCCCCTCTGGGCCTTTGACGAAGCGGGTCACAAGCGCCCGCGCGGCGGTCTGCACCCGGACCGAGAACCCCCCCGTGGGCACCGCGCGATCAGCCACCAGGGGGCGGCGGATCTCTTCCAGTCCCTCGGGTTTGAGTACCAGTTCGCCCAGTTGGTCGCCCTTGGCGATCGGGGCGTGGATCGGCCCGGTATAGACCACCTCGGCCTCGATATTGTCCGCCGAGAGCGCGGGCAACAGCGCGATGACATCCTCGGTCGCGACCAGATTTACCTCAGGCTCTCGCCCCATGAAGACCTTGGCCTGGGCAACCGGGGTTTCGGCGCGAAGAACGGTTTTTTCGGCAAATTGACGAAACGACCAGTTAACGACGGCCTCGGCCTCATCGGCGCGCGCCTCCTTGCTGCCCAGTCCGAACAGGACAAAGATCACCCGGCGATCGCCCTGCTTGGCCGAGCCTACCAGCCCATAGCCGGCCTCTTCGGTGTGGCCGGTCTTGAGCCCGTCGGCGCCGACGCCAAGATACAGCAGCGGGTTGCGGTTGTGGGTGTTCGACGGGGCCCGCCCGTCAAAGGCGAAATCGGTCTCGGAAAACAGCGAATAATACTGCGGGAAATCGGTGATGATATGTCTGGCAAGGATCGCAAGATCATGCACCGACATGCGGTGACCGGCAGCGGGCCAGCCATTGGAATTGGTGAAGGTCGAGTTGGTCATGCCGATCTGCGACGCGCGCTGTGTCATGTAGCGGGCAAAACCCGCCTCGGTGCCATCGGGGCTGAGCGCCTCGGCGATGACGGCACAGGCATCATTGCCCGACAGCACGATGATGCCGCGCAGCAGATCCTCGACCCGGACCCGATCGGTGGTGTCAAGAAACATGGTCGAGCCGCCATAGCTCATGGCGTGTTCGCTCACCGGTAGCTTTTCGTCCAGCGTCAGCCGCCCGTCGCGCAGCGCCTCGAAGGCGACATAAAGCGTCATCAGCTTGGACATCGAGGCAGGCGGCAGCGGCTGGTCGGCATTCTTGGACAACAGCACCGTGCCGGTGCTCTGATCAAGGATATAGGCCGCGCGCGCCCGGGTCTCGAAGGCCGCAGCCGGCAATGCCCAAAGGACGGTGGCGAGGGCCAGAAGGCTCAGGCGAAGCGCCCCGGAGAGGCGGGGATTAATTTGTAACAGCATAGGCATCCGAGAATCCGGTTTCCTTGACTTTCTTCAACAAGGCCGCGCGTTCGGATTTGTTCCGTGCGGGGCCGACGACGACGCGCCAGAACTGTTTTCCGTTCGACTCCTGCTCCAGCAGGGTCGGCACCATGCCGGTGCGCCGCATCTGGTCGGCGGTGCGCTTGGCATTGGCCTCGACGCTGAAGATCCCGATCTGGATATAGGGTTTGTCCAGCGCGGAGGCGCGCGATGTTGCCGCAGGCTTGGTAGCCGGTTTCGCCGCCGGTTTGGCGGTGGGTTTTACGGCTGTCTTGGCCGGGGCAGCAGAGGCGTCGATCGCCGCTGCTGCCCCGGCGATGGGATCAAGCGTGGTTTCGGTCACCTCGCTCGGGGCGTCCGGGGTCGCTGCGGCGGTGGCCTCCGGATCGGGCTCCGGCTCGACGGTTTCGCGCCGCAGCGCGGTGACGTTCAGCTTGACCGGCGCACCGGCCAGCATCCCCAGCGCGGCAGCGGTATCCGAAGAAGCCTGAATGCGCGGCCCCGGAATCGCCCGTTCACGCCGGAACAGCGCGCCGATGACGAACTTGCCGTTGGCGGCATTTCGGATAATCACCCGCTCGGGCTCGGTCACGTCCGGATGCGCCACCCAGACCCCGCCCAGCGAAGGCCGCCCGTCCCAGAGCCCGGCCTCGGTGACCTGAAACACCTCGGGGGCCTCGACATCGCGCTCCACCAGCTTGGTGCGGGTGGTCTGCGCCGGTGCGCTGTCCGCGGGTTTGTCCTTGGCCTGCAAAAAGGCGGGCATCTGCGCCCCGTCCTCGCAGCCAGCGAGCACCCCGACCGCCCCAAGAAGCAGCGCGAAACGCACGGGGCTGCGGAGAGTACAAAACGGGTGCCCGAATGTACGTAATACGCGATCCATCTTCATGTTCCTTGCCTGTCGGCGGGCCACCGTCCGCAAATGCACCCCATATGCACCTACGCCCGTGCGCCCCGCGCCGGTTGACCCGGTCGTGCAGCCACCTCGCACCCCGACAGGGCCGGAAGCAACCGGTTGGTTGAGATCATAACGCGACGACGCTGGCATGGAAAGTACGCCGCGCAGTCCTCGGCAAGAAATCCCCGGTTTTGTCTTGCCTGCCCCCGCTGGGCAGCTTACACCCGCGCCGTGCCGGGGAGGTGGCAGAGTGGTCGAATGCGGCGGTCTTGAAAACCGTTGAGCGTGAGAGCGTTCCCAGGGTTCGAATCCCTGTCTCCCCGCCACCCACCTTCCGGTATTTCCCTGATGACGACGCTCCCGCGGTTTCTGCCCGGGTTTTCGGGCGGTTGCGGGTTGGGCTCTCTGAGAGAGACGCCTTGGCGTGGCGTGAAACGGGCAGTTTGCGGGCGCAGTCTCCGCGAGGCAGTTTCGGGGGTTCGATTTTCGGACCCGCGCCCGTGATGAACAGGGAATTTACAGGGAAACCACATCCTGTGAGCCATCGCTACTTTTCCGCAGAATGAATGGAAACGCGCCGCGGATGGCCCTCGGAGGGAGAGCTGTCCGCGGCGCGGAGTGATCTCAACGACTGTTCAGGCGGTGGGAAGACCGTAGAGGTGTTCCTGTTCGGCCCAGTTGAGAGGAATGGGTTTGGCGAGGATCCGCTTGAGGGTGACGTCCGGTGGCAGGGTGCCGGCGAGGATGGCGGCCTGCAGGCGCGGGGAG
>JASJGL010000066.1:0-10230 GCA_033791545.1 Pseudodonghicola sp.
CCGAAAGCGCGTTGAAAACCGGCCCATTTTGGCGCAGGGTCCGGCAAAACTGTCAGAAGGATGTTTTCAATGCGTACCCGCGCCGCTGTCGCCCTGGAACCCGGTAAACCGCTTGAGATCATGGAGGTGAACCTTGATGGCCCAAAGGCGGGCGAGGTTCTGGTGGAAATCAAGGCCACCGGCCTTTGCCACACCGATGAATTCACCCGCTCTGGCGCCGACCCCGAGGGGATCTTTCCCGCCATCCTCGGCCATGAGGGCGCCGGGATCGTGCTGGAAATCGGCGAAGGCGTGACCACGCTCAAACCCGGCGATCACGTGATCCCGCTTTATACGCCGGAATGCCGCGAATGCCCGTCCTGCCTGTCGGGCAAGACCAATCTTTGCACCGCGATCCGCAACACCCAGGGCCAGGGGCTGATGCCCGATGGCACGACCCGGTTCTCGATGCTCGATGGCACGCCGATCCATCACTATATGGGCTGCTCGACCTTTGCCAATCACACCGTGATACCCGAGATCGCGCTGGCCAAGGTGCGGGACGACGCGCCGTTCGACAAGATCTGCTATATCGGCTGCGGCGTGACCACCGGCATCGGCGCGGTGATCAACACGGCTGGGGTCGAGATCGGCTCGACGGCAGCGGTCTTTGGGCTTGGCGGGATCGGGCTCAACGTGATTCAGGGGCTGCGCATGGCCGGCGCCGATATGATCATCGGGGTCGACCTGAACGATTCAAAAGAGGAGATGGGGCGCAAGTTCGGCATGACCCATTTCATCAACCCGATGAAGGCCCAGCGCCCCATCGTGCAGGAAATCGTCGAGCTGACCAAGACCGAGCGCGACCAGATCGGCGGCGTCGACTACTCTTTTGATGCCACCGGCAATGTGCAGGTGATGCGCGACGCGCTGGAATGTTCGCACCGTGGCTGGGGCGTGTCCGTCGTCATCGGCGTGGCGCCCTCGGGCGCCGAGATTTCCACCCGTCCGTTCCAGCTGGTCACCGGCCGGGTGTGGAAGGGCACCGCATTCGGCGGCGCCAAGGGACGCACGGATGTGCCGAAATTCGTCGATTGGTACATGAACGGCAAGATCGAGATCGACCCGATGATCACCCACAAGCTGAGCCTCGAGCAGATCAACCACGGGTTTGACCTGATGCACGAAGGCAAGTCGATCCGTGCCGTGATCGAATACTGATAAGCGGCCGCGCCGGTCTCCGGATCGGCGCCCGCAAGGAGATCGAACGATGAATGATGTGACGATACGCTTCGCCACACCCGCCGATGCCGATGCGCTCTGGGCGATGCTGGAGCCGGTGATCCGCAGCGGCGACACCTATGCCCTGCCGCGCGACATGATGCGCGAGGCCGCGCTGGCCTATTGGTTCGCCCCCGCCAATACCGTTCTGCTGGCCGAAAGCGCAGGCGCCGTGCTGGGCACCTATTACCTGAAACCCAACGCCATGGGCGGCGGCGATCATGTCTGCAACTGCGGCTATGTCACCGCCCCCACAGCCCAAGGCAAAGGCATCGCCCGCGCCATGCTGGCAGACTCGCTGGAGCGCGCCCGCGCGGCGGGGTATCGCGCGATGCAATACAACTTTGTCATCTCGACCAACACCCGCGCCATCGACATCTGGACGCGCGCCGGGTTCAAGGTCGTGGGACAGCTCCCCGCGGCCTATCGCCACCCGACCCAGGGCGATGTCGACGCGCTGGTGATGTTCCGCCAGCTCTGAGCCCTTGCGCCCGCCCGCCAGAACGTACAGTTTCGACCCCAAAATGGAGGGTTCCCACCCATGCCCCATATCCCGCACACCCCGCTGCTTGCCGTCCTGATCGACGCCGACAACATCTCGGCCAAATACGCCGAGGCGATTTTCGAAGAGATCGCCTCGTTTGGCGAGGCCAGCATCCGACGCATCTATGGCGATTTCTCCGGCGGTGCGCCGCAGGGCTGGAGCAAAGACAAGCTGGCGTCGATGGCGATCGTGCCGCACCAGCAATTCGCCAATACCACCGGCAAGAACGCCAGCGACATCGCGCTTGTCATCGACGCAATGGATATCCTGCATTCCGGGCGCTTTGACGGCTTTGTGCTGATCTCGTCGGACAGCGATTTCACCCGGCTGGCCAGCCGCATTCGCGAACAGGGTCTGGATGTCTATGGCATGGGGATGCGCAAGACACCGGCGGCCTTCGTCAAGGCGTGCAAGCGATTCATCTATGTCGAAAACCTGATGGCCGAACCGGCGCGCGTGAAGCCGAAACCGACCCGGCCCGCCGACACCAGACCCGTTCCCGAGGTCCATGTCAGCAGCGAAGCCCCGGCCGAGTTGGAAGATCCCACCAAGCTGGTGGTGCGCGCGATGGATGCCATCGACCAAGAGGACGAGTGGTTTTCGCTGGGGCAGATCGGGCAATTCATCGCCGCCGCCAACCCGGATTTCGACACCCGCAGCTATGGCAAGAAAAAGCTGAGCGATCTGGTAAAAGAGCTGAAACGCTTCGAAACCAAGGTCGGCGACGGCAATCAGCTGTTGGTGCGCCGGATCGACTGACCCGCCCGGTTTGGTTGCAACGGCGGTACGGAATCAGATGCCTTGCAGACACCTTGTGACTTGAGTAATTAGAACGAGTCTAAAGTAGGGCGACACCATGCAGTTTTTCTCGCGCAAGCGTTTCCGCGATCTGAGCGAACAGCAAATCCTCGCGCTGGCGATCTCGTCAGAAGAGGACGACGCTCGTATCTATCGCGGCTATGCCGAACGGCTGCGTGGCGAATACCCGGCCACCGCCAAGATGTTCGACGGGATGGCCACGGAAGAGAATGAACACCGCCGCCGGCTGATCGCCGCCCATTCCGAGCGGTTCGGCGAGACCATCCCGCTGCTCCGGCGCGAACATGTGGCCGGTTATTACACCCGTCGCCCGGTCTGGCTGGTGGAAAACCTCGGGATCGAGCGGATCCGCGAAGAGGCCGTCGCGATGGAGCGCGAGGCCGAACGCTTTTATGTGAATGCCGCCGCCAAATGCACCGATGCCTCGACCCGCGCGCTGCTGGGCGATCTGGCTGCCGCCGAGGCCAAGCATGAAACCCTAGCCGAAAAGCTCGTCGACGAGCATCTGGATGATGAAAGTCGCCACGACGAAAACCTCGCCTCTCACCGCCAGTTCGTTCTGACCTGGGTGCAGCCCGGGCTGGCCGGGCTGATGGACGGCTCGGTGTCGACGCTGGCGCCGATCTTTGCCACCGCCTTTGCCACCCAGGACACGATGACCACCTTTCTCGTCGGGCTGGCGGCCTCGGTCGGGGCCGGTATCTCGATGGGCTTTACCGAAGCCGCCTCGGATGACGGGCAGCTGTCAGGGCGCGGCTCGCCGTTCAAGCGCGGGCTGGCCTCGGGGGTGATGACCACCCTCGGCGGGCTGGGCCATGCGCTGCCCTATCTGATCCCGGATTTCTGGACCGCGACCTCGATCGCTTGGGTCATTGTGTTCTTTGAGCTTTGGGCGATTGCCTGGATTCAAAAGAAATTCATGGACACCCCGTTCCTGCGTGCGGCCTTTCAGGTCGTCTTTGGCGGCGCTCTGGTGCTGGCGGCGGGCATTCTCATCGGCAGCGGTTAGGGGGTCTTGCGGCCTTCGACGGCAGCCGCTACCGATTGATCCATGATCGAGATCTTTCTGAGAACCCTGCCCTTTTTCGCGATTATCGGCCTTGGATACTGGGCCGGGCGCAGCCGGTTCTTCAGCGCCGAGGCGACCGCCTACCTCACCAAGTTCGTGTTCTTTTTCGCGTTGTCGGCAATGATCTTCCGCTTTGCCGCCAACCTGTCGCTGGCCGAGGTCTTCAATGGCCAGCTGGTGGCTGGATACCTTCTGGGCACCGGCACGATCTACCTGCTGGCCACAGGGGTGGCGGCGCTGCGCGGGCTTGATGCCGCCACCGCCGCGATCGAGGCGCAATGCGCGGTGATCGGCAACACCGGCTTTCTCGGGCTGCCGATGCTGGTCCTGCTGTTCGGCGAAGGTGCCATAGGCCCGATGATGCTGGTACTGGCCACCGATCTGGTGGTGTTCTCGTCGCTGGTGGTACTTCTGATCAATGGCAGCCGGGATGGGCGGCTGAAACTCGCTACGCTGCGCGCCATGGGGCTGGGGCTGGTTCGCAATCCGATGATCGTCTCGATCGTGCTGGGGCTGGGCTGGTCGGCGCTGGCGCTTCCGGTTCCCGGGCCGATGAACGATTTCCTGACAATCCTCGGCGGTGCCGCCACCCCCGGCGCGCTGTTTGCGATCGGCGCCTCGCTGACGGTAAAATCAGCCGAGCGGATGCAGATCGCGGGCTGGCTGTCGTTTTGCAAGCTGGTGCTGCATCCCGCCGCCGTTGCGGTCGGGGTGCTGTTGCTGTTTCCCCTCGACGCCTTTTCGGCCACGGTGGTGATTGCCGCCGCGTCGCTGCCGGTGGCGGGCAATGTCTATATGCTGGCGCAGCACTATGGCGTCGCGCCGCAGCGGGCCTCGGCCGCGATCCTGATTTCGACCGCAGCCAGCATCGTGACCGTGCCGCTGGTGATCGCATGGGTCACCGGGGCGTAGTCATCTGGCCTCGCCTCACGCACGGCAGCCCCCCAGGCCCTTTTCGGCTCACCACGGCTTCCTTTCACCAGAAATATCCCCGCCGGAGGCTCCTGCCCTTTACGCAAAGCCGCCAGCCCGATAGCCAGAGCCAAACCGATATGGGAGTTTACGATCATGGAAACCCTGTCCGAAAACATCGCCTTCGGCGGCGTGCAAGGTGTCTACAAGCACCGATCAAAGGTCTGCGCCTGCGATATGACCTTTGGACTGTTCCTGCCGGAAGAGGCCCGCAACGGCCCAGTGCCCGTGCTGTGGTATCTCTCGGGGCTGACCTGCACCCATGAAAACGCCATGACAAAGACCGGGGCACAGGCTTGGGCCGCGGAACAGGGCATCGCACTGGTGTTTCCCGACACCAGCCCGCGCGGCGCGGGCGTGGCGGACGATGACGCCTATGATCTGGGCC
Organism: Pseudodonghicola sp.; assembly: GCA_033791545.1. Lineage (GTDB taxonomy): Bacteria > Pseudomonadota > Alphaproteobacteria > Rhodobacterales > Rhodobacteraceae > Antarcticimicrobium. The sequence goes on from JASJGL010000066.1 coordinate 5,053, forward strand.
AAGGCGCAGGGTTTTACGTCAATGCCACGCAAGACCCTTGGGCGGCGCATTTCCGCATGTGGGACTATATCGCCGAAGAGCTGCCACAGCTGATCGGCGCAGAGTTCGCCATCGACCCGGAGCGGCAGGCGATCACCGGCCACTCCATGGGCGGGCACGGTGCGCTGACGCTGGCGATGTCCCTGCCGGGCCGCTTCCGCTCGGTCTCGGCCTTTGCGCCGATCGCCAACCCGAGCGCCAGCAACTGGGGCCGCAAGCAGTTGGGCACCTATCTGGGTACGGACGAGTCCACCTGGGCGCGCCATGACGCCAGCCTGATGATGCGCGAGGCGGGCTTTGACGGGCCGGTTTTGATCGATCAGGGCAGCAACGACCAGTTCCTAGATCTGCTCAAGCCCGAGGCGCTGGCCGGGGCCCTTGCCGCGCGCCGACAAGAGGCCAGCTTCCGGATGCAAAAGGGATACGATCACAGCTATTTCTTTGTCTCGACCTTCATCGAGGATCACGTCGCCTTCCATGCCGACGCGCTCTGGCGCTAGGGCAATGGGCGCGCTGTATATCGACGCCGACGCTTGCCCGGTCAAGGCCGAGGCCGAGCGCGTGGCGACCCGGCACAAGATCACGATGTACGTGGTCTCCAACGGTGGGCTGCGCCCGTCGCAAAACCCGCTGGTCGAGAACGTGATCGTCGCCGAAGGGGCCGATGAGGCGGACAAATGGATCGCTGATCGCTGTGGTCCCGGCGACGTGGTGGTGACCGCGGATATTCCGCTTGCGGCGAAATGCGTCGCCGCTGGCGCCCGGGTTCTGCGCCACAATGGCGAGGCCTTTACCGAGGCCAATATCGGCCAGCAACTGGCCATGCGCGATCTGATGGCGGATCTGCGTGCTGCCAACCCGCTGGGCGCCGGCGGCAGCGGACGCGGCTTTACAAAGGCCGACCGCTCCCGTTTTCTGGAGGCGCTGGAACGGGAGATCCGCGCCGCGACCCGTGCTGGGTGAGCGCCGGGAATCCTGAAAGAAAATGAACGAATGAACCCGAAATTCTCGGGCCAAGAGGAACAGAGCATGCAACCACAGGCCGTGATCTTTGACATCGGCAACGTGCTGATCGAATGGCAACCGGAACGGTTCTTTGATCGTGAAATCGGCGAGGCGCGCCGCCGCGCCCTGTTCGCCACCGTGGACCTGCATGCAATGAACGACGCGGTGGATCGCGGCGGCAATTTCACCGAGGTCGTCTTTGCCACCGCCGAGCAATTCCCGGACTGGCACGATGAAATCCACATGTGGCACGACCGTTGGATCGAAATGGCCGCGCCCGAGATCCCGCACTCCATCCGCCTGCTGCGGGCGCTGCGGGCCAAGGGCATCCCGGTCTTTGCGCTGACCAATTTCGGGGTGCAGACCTTTGACGACATCGCCGCGCCGCACTACCCTTTTCTGTCCGAGTTTGACCGCGCCTATGTCTCGGGACACATGAAGACGATCAAGCCGGAGCCCGAGATCTATGCCATGCTCGAGAATGATTGCGGCATCGCACCAGAGGCGCTGATCTTTACCGACGACAGGCAGGACAATATCGACATGGCCGCCCAACGCGGCTGGCAGACCCATCTGTTCACCGGACCGCAGGGCTGGGCCGACCGGCTGGTCGGGGCCGGATTGCTCACCGAGGAGGACGCGCAATGAGCACCACAATCCCCATCATCCCATTTGACGCAGGCGAAAAGCTGCTCGACTGGATCGAGCTGACCGAGGCGCTGGCCGATGGCCACAAACTGCCCAAGGCCGAGATTGCCGATACCTTTCTTTATCGCGATCCCGATACGCTACTGAACCGCGCGGCCTGGATCGACGGGCTGGGCAGCGCGGTGAAAACCGCCACAATCTATCCGCGCAACCCCGAACACGGGGCGCCGATGGTCAACGGGGCAGTGACCCTGTTTTCCGATCTTGATGGCGCGCTCGAGGCGCTGGTGGATTTCCACCTTGTCACCAAATGGAAGACCGCCGGCGACAGCCTTCTGGCCGCCCGCCGTCTGGCCCGCCCCGACAGCGAACAGATCGTCATCGCCGGGGCCGGCACCGTCGGTCGGTCGCTGTGTGAAGCCTTTGCCGAGGCCTTTCCCAAGGCCCGTATCGCGCTGTGGAACCGCACCACCGCCAAGGCCGAGGCGCTGGCGCGCGAGATCGGCACGGTCAATGTCGCCGCCGATCTGGAAACAGCGGTGCGCGGCGCCGATATCGTGGTCTCTGCGACCATGTCCTCGGACCCGGTGATCCGGGGCGACTGGCTGCATCCGGGGCAGCACCTGAACCTGATCGGGGCCTATCGCCCGGATATGCGGGAGGCCGACGATACCGCGCTGACCCGGTCGAAAATCTATGTCGACAGCCGCGACACCACCATCGGCCATATCGGCGAGATCCAGATCCCGCTGGAGCGTGGCGTGATCAACGAGACCGACATCCTGGCGGATTTCTATGACCTCGACGCCTTTACCCCCGGCAGCGCGGACGAAATCACGCTGTTCAAGAATGGTGGCGGCGCGCATCTGGACCTGATGACCAGCCGCTATATCCTTGATCGCTGGGCGGCGGCGCAATAGCCGGACGGCCCGCCCTATGGGGCGGGCCTCACGCAGCCACGCGCAGGCCCAACGGGCGTTCGCGCACCGGCAGGTGGACAAGCGCGCTGAAGGCCCCGACGCCGACCCCGATCCACCACACGAAGGTATAGTTGCCAAAGGCGTCATACATCCGCCCGCCCAGCCAGACGCCCAGAAAACTGCCCAACTGGTGGCTGAAGAACACGATGCCATACAGCGTGCCCATGTAGCGCAGCCCATAGATCTGCGCGACCAACCCGCTGGTCAACGGCACGGTCGCCAGCCACAGCGCCCCCATCAGGACCGAAAAGATCAACACCGAGGCCGGTGTGATCGGCGCCATGATAAAGGCCGCCGCGATCACCGTGCGCCCGGCATAGATCCCCGCCAGCAAATATTTCTTTGAGAAATACTTGCCCGCCCAGCCCGCCATCAGCGTGCCCCCGACATTCGCCGCCCCGATCAGCGAAATCGCCACCGCCCCCAGCGCCGAGGTCGAGGTGATGCCAATCCCATGCAACAGACCGCCGGGCTGGATCGGCCCGCACAACTCGGTCACGAAGGCGGGGAAATGCGCGGTGATAAAGCCAAGCTGATAGCCGCAACTGAAAAAACCCAGAAAGATCAGGGTGAAAGAAGGATCGCGCAGGGCCTTGCCCAGAATCGCGCGCATCGTCTCCTCTGGCATCTGCTGGCCAGCGGGCTGCGGCACGCGCAGCATCGGCAAGGTCAGCACCAGAGCGAGAATCGCGACGGCAAAGACCACAAAGGTGCTCTGCCAGCTCATAATGCTCATCAACCCTTCGGCTACCGGCGCCCCGATCATCTGCCCGACGCTGCCGGCGGCGGTGGCAATCGCCATCGCCATGGAGCGGTTTTCATCCGAGGCCGCGCGCCCCACCACCGCCAGGATCACGCCAAAGCCGGTGCCGGCAATGCCGAACCCCACCAGCCAGGCATAGAGCTGATGCTCCAGCGGCGTGGTGGAGCTTGCGGTCAGCACCATCCCCGCCGCATAGACCAGCGCCCCGAGAAAGATCGCCTTGCGATCGCCGATCTTCTCGGCGATGGCGCCAAAGATCGGCTGCCCGATGCCCCAGGCCAGGTTCTGCAGCGCAATCGCCAGCGAAAACTCGGATCGCGCCCAGCCGAATTCTGCGGCCACCGGAATCTGGAACACCCCGAACGAGGCGCGCACGGCGAAACTGACGGTGATGATGATACAGCTCACCACCAGAACCGGGGTCAGACTGTCGGAACGACGGGTCATCGGCATCTCTCCCTCTGCGCGATCCGGGCAGATTAAGGGCGAGTGGTGAAAGCGCAACCGGGGAAACGGGCGATTCCGGGTCAGAAATGCTGATATATCTGCCAGCGCCGGGGGCCACCGACGCGCGGGCACTTTTCAACCCCATCGCCGCGCGCTATGGCTGCGCCCATGTCCGATATCCTTGCCCTATATACTGACCGGATCGCCACCGGCGCGCTGCACCACGACAGCGCGCAAGAGGCCGTCTTGCCCGAATTCGAGCGCATCCGCGCAGAACTCGCCAAACCTGCCAAACGGGGGCTGTTCCGCAAGCCGCCGCCGCCGCCCAAGGGGCTGTATCTTTGGGGTGGGGTCGGGCGCGGGAAATCCATGTTGATGGATCTCTTTGTCGACTCGCTGGGCGACATCCCGGTCCGCCGTGTGCATTTCCATGCCTTCATGCAGGAAATCCACACGGCCATGCACGCCGCGCGCAAACAGGGCATCGAGGATGCGCTTGCCCCCGCCGCGCAGGCGGTGATCGACAGCGTCCGGGTTCTGGCCTTTGACGAGATGCAGATCACCGACATCACCGACGCGATGATCGTCGGACGCCTGTTCGAGGCGCTGTTCAATGCCGGTGTGGTCATCGTCACCACCTCGAACCGGGTGCCGGACGATCTGTATGAACACGGGTTGAACCGGCAACTTTTCCTGCCCTTCATCGCCCAGATCAAACAACAGATGGTGGTGCATGAACTGGTCAGCCCCAAGGATTACCGACAAAACCGGCTAGAGGGGGCACAGGTCTATTTCACCCCCAACGGCCCCGAGGCGCATCGCGCCATCGACGCGATCTGGCACGAGCTGTCCGGCGGCCCTGGCACCGAACTGGTGCTCGAGGTCAAAGGCCGCCGCGTGGTGCTGCCACAATACCGCAACGGGGTGGCGCGGGCGCAGTTCTATGACCTGTGCGGCCATTTCCTTGGCCCCGCCGATTATCTGGCCATTGCCCAAGCGGTAAAACTGCTGATCCTCGAGGACATCCCGCGCCTGTCGCGCAGCAATTTCAACGAGGCAAAACGCTTCGTCACCCTGATCGACTCGCTTTACGAGGCGCAGGTGCGGCTGGTCTGTTCAGCCGCCGCCGAACCCGAGATGCTTTATGTCGAGGGCGAGGGTGTCTTTGAGTTTGAACGCACCGCCAGCCGATTGCGCGAAATGCAGGACAAGGATTGGGGCCAAGACGCGGGCTGATCCCCGATCGCGTGCCCGCTTTATCTGGCCGACAGTACTCTCGCCGAAGGCATCGCGGCC
>JASJGL010000067.1:0-44575 GCA_033791545.1 Pseudodonghicola sp.
CATGATACAGCGCCCGCTCGCCCCCCGACACGGTGCGCGGCACCGCATGTTTCAATACGTCGCCGACGGCGTAATCCTCGAAAAACCGGCCCGGATTGGTCTTTTGCTGGCTTTGGGCCATTCACTGCTCTCCTAGTTTCATGTCGGGGGAATAGGCAGCCTCCACTTCCTTGGTGACCGCCTGCCCGCAGCGCATCACACCGCGCGCCGCGTCAAAGGCATAGGTGGGCGCCCCATGCAGCACCCACCCCTTGGCCAGCGCCGCGCTGACCTTGTGACAAAACGCCGAGGTGTCGTCCTCGGTCAGCAAACGATACAACGTACTCATCTCTCGCCTCACCCGAACGCCGGATAGCCAAGCCACAGGTGGATATAGCCGATCACCACCAACAGCACCGCACTGATCGCCAGGAACATCGCATCCTTGCCAAGGCTGCCCTTGGCCGGTGGGGTCCAGTCAGGCACCGCCCGGTTGATCACCACCATCTCGACAATCGCCCAAATCCCCAATCCGCCGAACAGAATGAACGAGGGCACATCGCCATTCACCAGAAGGTGCGCCACCGTCCAAAGCAGAAACCCGGTCAGCATCGGATGCCGCATCCGGTACAACAACGCGCCTTTCTTTGGGCCCGGCGTGGTCAGATACAGCGCCACCAGCATCAACAGGTTGTTGATCCCCACCGTGGCCGGGTGACGGCCCCAGAAGAACGCGCCGTCAGACGCGCGGAAACCGATGACCATCAGCACGATGGCGACGAACAGAACCAGCGCCACGACGCCCTTGCCCTTGTCGCCCAAGGCGCCACGGCGCGCCGGTGCCGCCCGTTTGAACAGATGGCCGGCCCACCAAAGCGCCACACCCAAAATTAAAAGACCAAAACCCATCGTCTACTACCCCGCTTGCAATGCCTCGATTACCTCGGCTTTTGCCAGTATTTCACGTGCGGTGACAACATGCAGGTTTTCGACGATCTTGCCATCAACCACGGCAACCCCCTGCCCGCTGGCCTCGACCGCTTCAAAAGCAGCGATCTGGCGCCGCGCAAGGTCGATCTCTTCCGCCGAAGGGGCAAAGGCGGTATTGGCCACCGCCACCTGCGCCGGGTGGATCAGCGTCTTGCCGTCAAAGCCCATGTCGCGGCCTTGGGCACATTCAAACGCAAGCCCGTCGTCATCCTTGAAGGCGTTATACACCCCGTCGACGATCACCAGCCCCTCGGCCTTGGCCGCCAACAGGCACAGCCCCAGCCCCGCCATCATCGGCAGCCGGTCGGGCCGGAACCGCGTTTGCAACTCCTTGGCCAGATCGTTGGTCCCCATCACCATGCCCGTCAGCAGCGGATGCGCCGCGATCTCGGCGGCGTTCAACATCGCTTTCGGGGTCTCCATCATCGCCCAGACCGGCAGATCTCCGGTGATCTTGGCCAAGGCATCAATATCGGCGGCGCTTCCCACCTTGGGCAACAGCACCACATCGGCGTCCATCTCGCGCACCGCGCGCGCATCCGCAGCGCCCCAGCCGGTATCCAGCCCGTTGATCCGCACGATCTTGACGCGCGGGTCATAGCCGCCCTGTGCCAGCGCCTCTTTCAGCGTATCGCGGGCGTTGTCCTTTTCATCGGCCGACACCGCGTCCTCAAGATCGAAGATGATCGCGTCCACCGGCAGCCCACGGGCCTTGTCCAGCGCGCGCGGCTTGGAACCGGGGATATAAAGGACGGAACGATACGGGCGGGAACGGGGGTCCATGAAACTCTCCTCGGGTCATAATGTTGCGCGCGAAAGGGGCATTCTTTTGCGGAAAGTTCAAGTGAAAATCGCCGCATCGCAGCAACAGCCGCCCCGCACCGCCCGCCAATCCTGCCCACACCACCCGGCCCGCACATCAAACCAGCGCAGCCTCAAAACCGGCGCAACCTCACATCACCCCGTCCCAGATCAGCTTGCCGCCCGTCACCAGCAACAAGACATAGGTCAGCCCGAAAAACACCCGTTCCGGCACCAGATCATGCGCACGCACGCCCAGCCATGTGCCAAGTAGCGCAACGGGGGCCAGCATCAGGTTTGCCTTGGCGGTTTGCAGCGTGAACATGCCCAGCCAGGCATAGGGCACGAATTTCACGCTATTGAGCACCCAGAAGATCAGCACGGAACTGGCCTGATACTGCGTCTTGCTCAACCGTTGCGACAGCAGATAGACCGCTGCCGGGGGGCCACCGGCATGGCTGACAAAGCTGGTGAACCCGGTCACCACCCCGGCCAGCAGCCCGACCCACCCCGGCAACCGCTCGCGAAACGGGCGAATCCAGCGGCGCCGCTGACCAATCTGCCAGACGACGAAAAGCACCGAGATGCCGCCGATCAAAAGCCGCATCGCGTCGGCATCCGCCACCCGGTACAGCGACACCCCCAAAACGACTCCGGGCACCCCGCCAAGGATCAAAAGACGCGCGTCCGGCCAGTGCCAGCGCCGCCAATAGGGTTTCAACGAGGCCACATCGATCAGCATCAAAAGCGGCAGCATCACCCCCAGCGCCTGCCCCGGTTCAAGGAACAGCGCCAGAATCGCGGAGGAAGCAAACGCCGCGCCAGAGCCGAAACCGCCCTTGGAAACCCCCGCGAACAGCACCGCCGGAACCGCAACTGCGAAAAAGCCTGCGCTCAACTCCAACATCGAAAATTCTCCTAACAGGCCGCGTTTTCAACGGCTTTCCGGTCGTGCTCGGCCCCGGCCCCGCGCCGCGCTGCGGCATCGACCTGCGCGTAAGCCTTGCGTGCGCACCCGTAAAGCACTAGTCAACGCGCACTTCCAACCGGACCGGAGATATTTCCATGGCCAGACCCAAGATTGCCCTTATCGGCGCAGGTCAAATCGGCGGCACGCTCGCACACCTTGCCGCGCTGAAAGAACTTGGCGACGTTGTCCTTTTCGACATTGCCCAAGGTACACCCGAAGGCAAGGCGCTCGATATCGCCGAATCCGGCCCCTCCGAGGGGTTCGATGCCGCGCTGAGCGGCACCCAGTCCTATGAGGACATCGCAGGCGCCGACGTCTGCATCGTGACCGCCGGCGTTCCCCGCAAACCCGGGATGAGCCGCGACGACCTTCTGGGCATCAACCTGAAAGTCATGAAATCCGTCGGCGAGGGCATCGGCAAACATGCGCCCAACGCCTTCGTGATCTGCATCACCAACCCGCTCGACGCGATGGTCTGGGCGCTGCAGAAATTCTCGGGCCTGCCCGCGAACAAGGTCTGCGGCATGGCCGGGGTTCTCGACTCCGCCCGTTTCCGCCACTTCCTCAGCGTTGAATTCGGCGTCTCGATGAAAGACGTCACCGCCTTCGTTCTGGGCGGCCACGGCGACACCATGGTGCCGTCGGTCCGCTATTCGACCGTTGGTGGCATCCCGCTGCCCGACCTGATCGAAATGGGCTGGACCACGCAGGACAAACTCGACAGCATCCTGCAACGCACCCGTGACGGCGGCGCCGAGATCGTCGGCCTGCTCAAGACCGGTTCGGCCTTCTACGCGCCAGCCACCGCGGCGATCGAAATGGCCGAAGCCTATCTCAAGGACCAAAAACGCGTCCTGCCCTGCGCCGCCTATTGCGATGGCGAACTGGGCGTGAAGGACATGTATGTGGGCGTCCCCACGGTGATCGGTGCCGGTGGCATCGAAAAAGTCATCGACATCAAACTGAACAAAGAAGAACAGGTAATGTTCGACAGTTCGGTCAAGGCTGTGAAAGGCCTTGTCGAGGCTTGCAAAGGCATCGACGGTTCGCTGGCATAAGCCCGCGCCTCACCGCTTCCTGATGAACGGGGCCGGCCAGCCATGGTCGGCCCCTTTCTATTGCCCGTCGGCGTTTAATGGCCCCTCGGTTTTGCATCGCCAACCGCTTGCCGCGGCGAATGCGCCGCGAACCGCCCCCGTCCGGGTTTGATTCCTTTTCGCACCGCCCGGTTTCGGCCTCGAAAGCCGATTTGTGATCACAGGTTTTTCACGTGTGATCACAAAGTGCGCTAATTTGCGCCAAAATCTTTTCCACAGCCCATAGCCCCTTAACTGCGACGTGCAGACGTGCCAATACACGGCCAAATCGCAGCCAGACGGGACAGTTTATCCATGAACATCCACGAATACCAAGCCAAGGCGCTTCTACGCAGCTACGGCGCGCCGGTGTCCGACGGCCGCGCCGTTCTGAAGGCCGACGAAGCCAAGACAGCGGCCGGTGAACTCGACGGGCCACTCTGGGTCGTCAAGGCGCAGATCCACGCCGGTGGCCGTGGCAAGGGCAAATTCAAAGAGCCCGAAGCCGGTGAAAAGGGCGGCGTTCGCCTTGCCAAATCGGTCGAGGAAGCCGCCGAGATGGCCAAGCAGATGCTCGGCAAGACGCTTGTCACCCACCAGACCGGCCCGGCCGGCAAACAGGTGAACCGCATCTATATCGAGGACGGTTCGGACATCACCAGCGAACTCTACCTTGCGCTGCTGGTTGACCGCGTCTCCTCGCGGATTTCCTTCGTCTGCTCGACCGAGGGCGGCATGGACATCGAAGAGGTCGCCGCCTCGACCCCGGAAAAGATCCTGTCTTTCTCCGTCGATCCGGCCACCGGCTACCAGCCGTTCCACGGTCGCCGCATTGCCTTCTCGCTCGGTCTGGAAGGGCCGCAGGTCAAGCAATGCGTCGCGCTGATGGGCAACCTCTACAAAGCCTTCGTCGAGAAGGACATGGAGATGCTGGAGATCAACCCGCTGATCGTCATGACCGACGGCAACCTCAAGGTTCTCGACGCCAAGCTGAGCTTTGATGGCAACGCGATCTATCGCCACCCCGACATTGCCGAACTGCGCGACACCACCGAAGAAGACCCCAAGGAACTCGAAGCCAGCAAATACGACCTGAACTACATCACGCTGGACGGCGAGATCGGCTGCATGGTCAACGGGGCCGGGCTGGCGATGGCCACCATGGACATCATCAAGCTGTATGGCGCAGAACCCGCCAACTTCCTCGACGTCGGCGGCGGCGCCACCAAGGAGAAGGTGACCGAAGCGTTCAAGATCATCACCTCTGACCCCAACGTCAAAGGCATTCTGGTCAACATCTTCGGCGGCATCATGCGCTGTGACGTGATCGCCGAGGGCGTGATCGCCGCGGTCAAGGAAGTCGGCCTGCAGGTGCCTCTGGTGGTTCGGCTCGAAGGCACCAATGTCGAAAAGGGTAAGGAAATCATCGCGAATTCCGGCCTGAACGTCATCGCTGCCGACAACCTGTCGGACGGTGCCGAAAAGATCGTAAAGGCCGTGAAAGGCTAAGGGATGTCGCTGATCGCGAAAATAGACCCTCCCCTGACCGTCGCCGAAAACGGTGTCGCGCAGATTCATGCGCGCCCGTACAAACAGGCGGCGGCCCCGACCGGAGAGGAAATCTTCGTCTGGACATCCGACATGTCCGGCGGGCACCAACTTGCCGCGCGCGGCACTGTTGTGAATGCCCGGATCGAAAGCCTCCCCAACAAGACAGGCCCCGGCGCGCACAAGGAACTTGTGCTTGAGGTCCAGATCGTCAGCGCGGCGCCTTTGCGCCCGCTGACACTCGATCAAATCGCCACGCATCGTGACAGCGAAGCGACGCCCGAGGCCGCAGCCGGAAAGCCCCTTTACACACACGCACTCAACAAGATCACCTCGATAGAGTCCGAAGTCGCGGATTTTGTCAGGTCGCACTTCGAGGAACAATAGAATGTCCGTACTGGTCGACGAAAACACCAAAGTCATCTGTCAGGGCCTGACCGGCTCGCAGGGCACCTTTCACACCGAACAGGCCATCGCCTATGGCACCAAGATGGTCGGCGGCGTCACCCCAGGCAAAGGTGGCATCACCCACCTTGGCCTGCCGGTCTTCAACTCGGTCCATGAGGCCAAGCATGTGACCGAAGCCAATGCCTCTGTCATCTATGTGCCGCCGCCCTTCGCCGCCGATTCCATTCTCGAGGCGATCGACGCCGAAATGGAACTGATCGTCTGCATCACCGAAGGCATCCCGGTGCTTGACATGATGAAGGTCAAGCGCGCGCTGATGGACAGCAACTCGATCCTGATCGGGCCGAACTGCCCCGGTGTCATCACGCCCGGCGCCTGCAAAATCGGCATCATGCCCGGCCACATCCACCAGCGTGGGTCGGTCGGCGTCGTGTCGCGCTCCGGCACCCTGACCTATGAGGCGGTCAAGCAGACCTCGGATATCGGTCTGGGCCAATCCACCGCAGTCGGCATCGGCGGCGACCCGATCAAGGGCACCGAACATATCGACGTGCTGAACATGTTCCTGGACGACGATGAAACCCATTCGATCATCATGATCGGTGAAATCGGGGGCTCCGCCGAAGAAGAAGCCGCCGAATTCCTCGCCGAGCAGAAGAAAAAAGGCCGCTGGAAACCCGTCGCGGGTTTCATCGCCGGTCGTACCGCCCCTCCGGGCCGCCGCATGGGCCACGCCGGTGCCATCGTCGCCGGTGGCAAAGGCGGTGCCGAGGACAAGATCGAAGCCATGAAATCGGCCGGTATCGTTGTCGCTGACAGCCCTGCGGGCCTCGGCGAAGCCGTGCTCAAAGCCATCGGCTGACACCAACGTCCAGAAAAACCGGTGCGGGCGGCCCGCAACTCAAGCCGCCCACACCACGAAAGCGTGGCGCCCCCCGTCGGAGGCGCGATCCCTGGGAGACCTGGCGCATGCCAGACGAAACCGCGCGAGACCCTTTCCCGGCTGCCGCCCTGCGGCGTACCCGACCGATCGCTGGCCCCGATCCCTGTCGGGGAGGTCTGTGGTCTGTCTCCCCCCGGTCCGGCTTTCGCTCCTACGGCACCAGCGGCCCATTTTTCCTCCCCAATAATCCCCCCAGCTTTCAGCGCGCCAACCCGCCAAAGGTAGCTCAATGACTGAACACACCTCCAACGACCAGCTTCACGCCTCGTCCTTCATGCAGGGCGCGAACGCGGAATATCTCGAACAACTCTACGCCCGTTACGCCAATGACCCGGCGGCCGTGGATGCCGCATGGGCCGACTTCTTTCGCCAGCTTGGCGATGCCGACCTCGACGTCAAAGCCGAGGCCCAGGGCCCCTCATGGTCGCGCAGCGACTGGCCTCTTGTGCCCAATGACGATCTCACCGCCGCGCTGACCGGCGAATGGCCCGCAGCCGAGGCCAAGGCCGCCGGCGAGAAGATCAGCAAAAAGGCGAAAGCGGCCGGTGTTCAGGTCAGCGACGACGCCATCAAGCGCGCCGTGCTGGATTCGATCCGGGCGCTGATGATCATCCGCACCTATCGCATCCGGGGCCATCTGGTCGCCGATCTCGATCCGCTGGGCATGCGCGATGCCACCCCGCATCCGGAACTCGACCCGAAATCCTATGGCTTCACCGAGGCCGACATGGACCGGCCGATCTTCATCGACAACGTGCTGGGGCTGCAAGTCGCCTCGATGCGCGAAATCATGGACATCGTCCAGCGCACCTATTGCGGCACTTTCGCGCTGCAATACATGCACATCTCCAATCCCGAAGAGGCCGGCTGGCTCAAGGAACGGATCGAAGGCTTCGGCAAAGAGATCAAATTCACCCGCGAGGGGCGCAAGGCGATCCTCAACAAGATGGTCGAGGCCGAAGGCTTCGAAAAGTTCCTGCACGTCAAATACATGGGCACCAAGCGGTTCGGCCTTGATGGTGCCGAGGCGCTGATCCCCGCGATGGAACAGATCATCAAGCGCGGCGGCGCGCTTGGGATCAAGGAAGTCGTCATCGGCATGCCCCACCGGGGCCGGTTGAACGTGTTGGCCAACGTGCTGGCCAAACCCTATCGCGCCATCTTCAACGAATTTCAGGGCGGCAGTTCCAAACCCGAAGATGTCGACGGCTCTGGTGACGTGAAATATCACCTCGGGGCCTCCTCGGATCGTGAATTCGACGGCAACAAGGTCCACCTTAGCCTGACCGCCAACCCCTCGCACCTCGAGGCGGTGAACCCGGTGGTTCTGGGCAAGGTCCGCGCCAAGCAGGACCAGCTGAACGATCAGGAAAACCGCGTCGCGGTGCTGCCGGTGCTGCTGCACGGCGATGCTGCCTTTGCCGGACAGGGCGTCGTGGCCGAGGGCTTTGGCCTGTCCGGTCTGCGCGGCCACCGCACCGGCGGTACCATGCATATCGTGGTCAACAACCAGATCGGCTTTACCACCGCGCCGCATTTCTCGCGCAGCTCGCCCTACCCCACCGACATCGCCCTGATGGTCGAGGCCCCGATCTTCCACGTCAACGGTGACGACCCCGAGGCCGTGGTCCACGCCGCCAAGGTAGCGACCGAGTTCCGCCAGAAGTTCCATAAGGACGTCGTCATCGACATGTTCTGCTATCGCCGCTTTGGTCACAACGAAGGCGACGAGCCGATGTTCACCAACCCGGTGATGTACAAGCGGATCAAGACCCACAAAACCACGCTCAGCCTCTATACCGAGACGCTGGTCAAGGATGGTCTGATCCCCGAAGGCGAAATCGAGGACATGAAGGCCTCCTTTCAGGCCGCGCTGAACGAAGAGTTCGAGGCCGGAAAGGACTATAAACCCAACAAGGCCGACTGGCTGGATGGGCGCTGGTCGCACCTGAACCGCGAAGGCGGGGAATATGTGCGCGGCGAAACCGCGATTCCGCCGGAAACGATGGAACAGATCGGGCGCGCGCTGACAGCCGCCCCCGAGGGCTTTGCGCTGCACCGCACCGTCGGGCGCCTGCTCGAAGCCAAGAAAGAGATGTTCGCAAAGGGCGAAGGCTTTGACTGGGCCACCGGCGAGGCCCTGGCCTTTGGCTCGCTGCTGACCGAAGGCTACCCGGTCCGCCTGTCAGGTCAGGACAGCACGCGCGGCACCTTCTCGCAGCGCCATTCCGCCCTGATCAGCCAGAACACCGAAGAACGCTACTACCCGCTCAACAACATCCGCGCGGGTCAGGCGCAATTCGATGTCATCGACTCGATGCTGTCGGAATATGCGGTGCTCGGGTTTGAATACGGCTACTCGCTGGCCGAACCCAACGCGCTGACCCTGTGGGAGGCGCAGTTCGGCGATTTCGCCAACGGCGCGCAGATCATGTTCGACCAGTTCATCTCCTCGGGCGAATCCAAATGGCTGCGGATGAGCGGACTGGTCTGCCTTTTGCCGCATGGCTTCGAGGGCCAAGGCCCGGAACACAGCTCGGCCCGGCTTGAACGCTTCCTGCAAATGTGCGGTCAGGACAACTGGATCGTTGCCAACTGCACCACACCGGCCAACTACTTCCACATCCTGCGCCGGCAGCTGCACCGTTCGTTCCGCAAACCGCTGATCCTGATGACGCCGAAATCGCTTCTGCGCCACAAGCTGGCGGTCAGCCGGACCGAGGATTTTGTCACCGGATCGTCGTTCCACCGGGTTCTGTGGGATGACGCCGAACGCGGCAATTCCAACACCAAGCTGGCAAGCGACGACAAGATCAAGCGCGTGGTGATGTGTTCGGGCAAGGTCTACTTCGACCTGCTGGAAGAACGCGACGCGCGCGGCATCGATGATGTCTATCTGCTGCGGGTCGAACAGTTCTATCCGTTCCCGGCCCACGCCCTGATCAAGGAATTGGAACGCTTCAAAGGCGCCGAAATGGTCTGGTGTCAGGAAGAACCCAAGAACCAGGGCGCCTGGACCTTTATCGAGCCCAATATCGAATGGGCGCTGACCCGCATCGGGGCCAAACATCAACGACCGCTCTATGTCGGTCGCGCCACATCGGCCTCGCCCGCGACGGGTCTGGCCAGCCAACACAAAGCCCAACAAAGCGCGCTCGTTAACGAAGCGCTGACGATCGAAGGATAACGGAACATGACCACCGAAGTTCGCGTCCCCACACTTGGCGAATCCGTCACCGAAGCAACCGTCGCCACCTGGTTCAAGAAACCCGGCGAAGCCGTCGCAGTGGACGAAATGCTGTGTGAACTGGAAACCGACAAGGTGACCGTCGAGGTGCCCAGCCCCTCCGCTGGCACCATGGGCGAAATCGTTGCCGCCGAAGGCGAAACCGTTGGCGTGAACGCGCTGCTGGCCACCATCGCCGAAGGCGCCGGCGCCGCAGCCCCCGCCAAGGCAACCGAAGCCAAGGCCGCCCCTGCCCCGGCAGCCGCAGCCCCGGCAGCCGACAGCGCCAAAAGCGTCGACGTCATGGTCCCCACCCTTGGGGAATCCGTGACCGAGGCCACCGTCTCGACATGGTTCAAACAGGTTGGCGACACCGTCGCGCAGGATGAAATGCTGTGCGAGCTGGAAACCGACAAGGTCTCGGTCGAGGTGCCCGCGCCTGCCGCCGGTGTGCTCAGCGAAATCCTCGCCCCCGAAGGCGCCACGGTCGACGCCAGCGCCAAACTGGGCGTGATCTCGGGCGCGGCCGGTGCCGCCGCTGCCGCCCCGGTTGCTGCCGCTGCTGCCGCCCCCGCCGCCGCGACCACCGGCAAGGACGTGGCCAATGCCCCTTCCGCCGAAAAGGCGATGGCCGAAGCCGGTCTGAGCGCCGCTCAGGTCACCGGCACCGGTCGCGACGGGCGCATCATGAAGGAAGACGTGCAAACCGCGCTGGCCTCGGCCGCCGCGAAACCCGCCGTAGCGGCCCCGGCCCCGGCCGCCGCAGCCCCGCGTGCCCCGGTCCCGGCGGATGACGCCGCGCGCGAGGAACGGGTCAAGATGACCCGCCTGCGCCAGACCATCGCGCGCCGCCTCAAGGATGCCCAGAACGCCGCCGCGATCCTGACCACCTATAACGAGGTGGACATGACCGAGGTGATGGCCCTGCGCAACACCTACAAGGACCAGTTCGAGAAGAAGCACGGCGTGCGCCTTGGCTTCATGTCCTTCTTCACCAAGGCCTGCTGCCACGCCCTGAAAGAGGTGCCCGAGGTCAACGCCGAGATCGATGGCACCGACATCCTGTACAAGAACTTCGTCCACATGGGCGTCGCCGCTGGCACGCCGCAGGGTCTGGTTGTTCCGGTGATCCGCGACGCCGACGCGATGTCCTTTGCCGAGATCGAAAAGGCGATTGCCGAAAAAGGCAAACGCGCCCGTGACGGCAAACTGTCGATGGCCGAAATGCAGGGCGGCACCTTCACCATCTCCAACGGCGGCGTCTACGGCTCGCTGATGTCCAGCCCGATCCTGAACCCGCCGCAGTCGGGCATCCTCGGCATGCACAAGATCCAGGACCGCGCGATGGTCATCAACGGCGAAATCAAGATCCGCCCGATGATGTATCTCGCCCTCTCCTACGATCACCGCATCGTCGACGGCAAAGGCGCCGTGACCTTCCTCGTGCGGGTCAAGGAAGCGCTGGAAGATCCCCGTCGGTTGTTGATGGATCTGTGATTGATCGTCAATGATACCGACCGCCCTTCCATCAACTTGGCCGAGGACCTTCACGGTCCTCGGTTTGGGCGCGTCGTGTATTTTTCTGACCTTTCTTTG
Organism: Pseudodonghicola sp.; assembly: GCA_033791545.1. Classification (GTDB taxonomy): domain Bacteria; phylum Pseudomonadota; class Alphaproteobacteria; order Rhodobacterales; family Rhodobacteraceae; genus Antarcticimicrobium. The sequence continues at coordinate 11,538 of JASJGL010000067.1, forward strand.
GAGCGATCGCGCAAACGAGTCAGATGCGACTCAAACATTGCTCATTAGCCTAGTTGGACCGGAGTACTCTTCCCCAACATTCGCCGTGTTTTTCTTTGCTCTTGCTTCATACGTGGTGGGCGAAATCGCAATGATAGCAGGAGCCGTTGTCGCAGGTTTCAAGGCCAAGGAGGAAGCAACTAAAAGAGCCGCGCGGGTCGCTTTCTTTCAAAACTCTTTGTTGGCTTCATCGGTAAAGTCCAAAACAAATGCGGCTGAGTTAATTTTTTCGTTATGCTTTTTGCTTGTCGTGATCGCGTTTTGGTTCGGATTGCTTGACATCCTTGAGGGGCGATGGAGCGGATCTATTCTTCAGATTGCGATCTCCCTTGTGGTTGGGGGAGCGATGAGAAATCTCGGTTTTATTCTACTCTCTTCTGCTGACGCTGAATTGTCATACTTCGAAGAGTTGATATCTGATAATGGCAGGGGAAACTCATGACCCCCGAACTCACCGCCCTCACCCTCGCCACCCTGCTTCAGGTGGTCCAGTTCCTGCTCTACTCAGGGGCGGCGCAGAGGCAGGTGGGCCCCCGATACGCCCTCTCCCCCCGCGACGAGCCGAGGCAACTCACCGGCACGGCGGGGCGGTTGCAGCGGGCGCTTACCAACCATTTCGAGGGGCTGATCCTGTTTTCCATCGCGGTCGCCGTGATCACCCTCTCGCACCAATCCACCCCGTTCACCGCCACCTGCGGCTGGACCTATCTCGCCGCCCGCATCCTCTATGTTCCGGCCTATGCTTTCGGCTGGTCCCCCGGTCGCTCGATGATCTGGTCCGTGGGATTTCTGGCCACCGCCTTGATGCTTTTGGCGGCGCTGCTATGAACGGGAAAAGCGACTTGTACAAAACCGGGCGAAAACTCCCCAATCCGGCCTTTTGCGCCGAAAATCGCCCCCTGAAAACGTACGAAACACGCCCTATTTCGTACAAAAGAAGACAGGAGACCTGTTATGGCAAATTATGACGTGATCATCATCGGCGGCGGCCCCGGCGGCTATGTCTGCGCGATCCGCTGCGCCCAGTTGGGCCTGAAGACCGCCTGCGTCGAAGGACGCGGCGCCCTTGGCGGCACCTGCCTGAACGTCGGCTGCATGCCCTCCAAGGCGCTGCTGCACGCCAGCCACCAGCTGCACGAGGCCGAGCACAACTTTGCCAAGATGGGGCTCAAGGGGAAATCCCCTTCGGTCGACTGGAAACAGATGCTCGCCTATAAGGACGAGGTCGTCGAGACCAATACCAAGGGCATCGAATTCCTGTTCAAAAAGAACAAGGTAGACTGGATTCAAGGCTGGGCCACCATTCCCGAAGCGGGCAAGGTCAAGGTCGGTGATGAGGTCCATGAGGCCAAGAACATCATCATCGCGACCGGCTCAGAATCCGCCTCGCTGCCGGGTGTCGAAGTCGACGAAAAGGTTGTCGTCACCTCCACCGGCGCGCTGACCTTGGGCAAGATCCCGAAGAAACTGGTGGTGATCGGGGCTGGCGTGATCGGGCTGGAACTGGGCAGCGTCTATTCCCGCCTCGGCTCAGAGGTGACGGTGATCGAATTCCTCGACGTCATCACCCCCGGCATGGACGGCGAAGTTCAAAAGGTCTTCCAAAGAACCCTGAAAAAACAGGGGATTAACTTTATCATGGGGGCTGCGGTTCAAAAGACCGAGGCAACCAAGACCAAGGCGAAAGTCACCTACAAACTGCGCAAGGACGACAGCGAACAGGTGATCGACGCCGACACCGTCCTCGTCGCTACCGGGCGCAAACCCTATACCGATGGGCTCGGGCTTGACGCGCTTGGCGTTGAGATGACCCCGCGCGGTCAGGTGCAGGTCGGCAAGGATTGGCAGACCAACGTCAAGGGCATCTATGCCATCGGCGACGTGATCGAAGGCCCGATGCTGGCGCACAAGGCCGAAGACGAAGGCATGGCCGTGGCCGAACAGGTCGCGGGCAAGCACGGGCATGTGAATTACGGCGTGATCCCCGGCGTGATCTATACCGCCCCCGAGGTTGCCAATGTCGGCGAAACCGAAGAAGCCCTGAAAGAACAAGGCCGTACCTATAAGGTTGGCAAGTTCAGCTTCATGGGCAACGGCCGCGCCAAGGCCAATTTCGCAGGCGACGGCTTCGTCAAAATCCTTGCCGACAAGGACACCGACCGCATCCTTGGCGCCCATATCATCGGCCCCGCAGCGGGCGAGCTGATCCACGAGCTTTGCGTCGCGATGGAATTCGGAGCCTCGGCCGAGGATCTGGCCCTGACCTGCCACGCCCATCCGACCTATTCCGAGGCGGTGCGCGAAGCGGCACTCGCCTGCGGTGACGGCGCGATCCATAGCTGACCCTGTCTCCGGGCGGCGCGTCCTGCACCGCCCGGGGGATCCATCTGACTGTCCTCCCCCACCGCATCGCCAGCCCCACACCGTCCCCTCCCCCGCATGCGCATCGGCGCGACGGGCTTTGGAAATCAGACCCTTTGGCGTAGACTGGAGCCGGGACGAAGGGCCGTCATGACTCAAAAGAAACTGATCTGGGCGCTGTTAGCGCTTTGGGCTGTGCTCTATGCGCTGTCGTTCTGGCAGGCGGCTACGCTGCCCCCGACCGGCGACAGCTTCCTGCGCGGAATGAATCGCCTGATGGCCTTTCTCGGCTGGCAAGGGGCGGCGGCGGGCGCGGCGCTGATCCTCTGGGGCACCGCACGCGGGGATCGTCCCATCGGTCCGGGGTTACGCTGGCTCAGCCGGATACCGCTGCTGCTCGCACTGGCACTGGCCCTTGGCCTGACCGCGCTGGTGCTTTGGGCGCGCTTCTCGAAACCTGCTCCAATGTCTGCTCCGACCACGCCCACAGCCGTGACGCAGCCCGTCGCCAGCGACTGAGATGGCCTTGCCCAGAGCCCCGAACGCCTCAGCCTTCCTGCGCCTCGCGCATCAAGGCATCCGAACGGGTCTCGATCGCCGTTTCCAGCTGTTCCATGAACGCCTCACGCGGCACGCCCGGCAGGATCGGGTCAAGGAATTCGACCACGGCGGTGCCGGGCTTGCGCAGGATGCCGGTCTTTGGCCAGAACAGGCCCACATTGGTCGCCACCGGCACACAGGTATAGCCGGTGCCGCGATACAGGATCGCCGTGCCGCCCTTATAAGGTTTGTAGTCGCCCGGCGCGACGCGTGTGCCTTGCGGATAGATGGTCAACTGCCCCGGATCCTCGAACTCCGCCGCCACATCCCGCACCATTCTGGCGATCGACGCCCCCTTGCGGCCGCGATCGACCGGGATACAGCCCAGCCGCTTGGCATAGAGGCCGATGAACGGGGTCCAGAGAAGTTCTTTCTTCATGATGAATTTGGCATGTGGCAGGGCAGCAAAGATGATCAGAACGTCAAAGAACGACTGGTGTTTGGCGGCGACCAAGACCTCGTCGGTGGGCACGCTGCCGCGCACCTCGACCTTCAGACCAATCATCCAGCGCGCCGACCACATCGCGTAGCGCGCGTAAAGCTTGCAGGCCACCAGCGCGCCGCGCTTGGACAAAAGCGCCCAAGGGGTAAAGGAAATGCCCAGCACCGCCATGGCGATATAGACTTGGATCACATAGATCAGCGAGCGTAGATATTGCATCAACTCAGTTCCTTGAGCCGGCGGCGTGCGGCCAGCCACGTGGCGGCAAAGGCCACCGCCCCGCCCAGCAGCGGGATCAGCAGCGGCCAAAGCCAGCTTAGCCCGCGAAAGCCCAACCCGGTGAGGAAGCCGCCCTCGTCCGAGGCCTCGGGCAGCAGCAAAACGCCGGCCAGCCCCAGCGCCACACCGATACCTGCACCGATGAAGGCGCGCAGGGTGAAGCGGCGCACAAAGGCCCCGGCGATATAGCTATCGTGCGCGCCCACCAGTCGCAGCACCTCGATCACCTGCGCATTGGCGGCCAGCGCCGCATTGGCGGCCAGGGTAATCATCGCGGCCATCGCCCCGCCGATCAAAAGGATCGAGATCCAGCCCAACCGCCGCAGGCTGTTGGCAGCGTCCACCAGCGGTTTGCGCCAGCGGGTGTGATCATCGAGCACCGCGCCCGGCACCTCGGCGGCCAGCCGCAGGCGCAGCCCAGCGGCGTCGTATCCCTGTTCGTCTTCTGTCACCTCGATCAGTTGCGGCACCGGCAGCGCGTCCAGATCCAGCCCCGGCCCGAACCAGGGGGCAAGTAATGCCGCCTGCTCCTGCTTGCTCAGCGCGCGGGCCCGCGCCACGCCGGGGGTCTGGCGCAGGATGCGCAGTGCCACCTCGGTCTGGGCCGCGACCTGATCCTCGGGGGCGGTGATGCGCAGCGTGGCGCTGCGCGCCAATTCGCTGGCCCAGCGGTCGGCCAGGCGGCCCGAGGCCAGCGACAGTGCCAGCGCGAAAACGGCGAGAAAGGCCATCGCCCCGGAGGCGAACAACGTGAGCTGTGCGGTGAAACCGCTGGGCGGAACCACCCGGTCGGCTTGGGTATCGCCGATCAGCACCGTGCGCAGCATCCCGGTGCTCACAGATCCGCCCCCGCCAGTTGCAGCTGCCGGTTCGAGATCCGCAGCACCCGCGCCTGAACCTGGCTTTTCGCGGCGCGAATCAGGCTAAGGTCATGACTGGCAATCAGCACGGTCTTGCCCATCTTGTTCAGTTCGACCAGCAGGGTAAGAAGGCGCATCGACATCTCCCAATCCACGTTGCCGGTGGGTTCATCCGCCAGCACCACATCAGGCGACAGGATCACCGCGCGGGCCAGCGCGGCGCGCTGACGTTCACCGCCCGATAGCTCGGGCGGGCGCGCATCGGCCCGTGCGGTCAGCCCGACCCAGCCCATCAGCTCTTTCAGGTTGTCCGATTCCTGCGCCATATCGCGGCCCGACACGATCAGCGGCAGCGCGATATTGTCGGCCAACGGCAGGTGATCAAGAAAGCGGCAATCCTGATGCACAACGCCCATCCGACGACGCAGCAACGCCGTCTGGCCCCGATCCAACCCACGCAAATCATCCTCAAAGGCCCGCACCACCCCGGAGGTTGGTGTCAGCGCACCATAGCAAAGCTTGAGCAGCGTGGTCTTGCCCGCCCCGGATGGCCCGGTCAGAAAGTGAAAAGACCCCGGTGCGAGCCTGATAGAGACATGGCTCAGCAGTTCGCCACCGCCATAGCTATAGCCGACATCGTCCAGCTCGATCACGCCCTGCCCCCTGCGGTGGTCACAAGGACTTGTGCCTCAGCTACGACGCAGTTTCAATGGGGTCGGGCCGCGGCAAGGTCGATTGCGGTGAAAGGATGCGGTTTCCACCCTTTCACAGATCGCAGCAGCGCCCTATGATCACGGAAAACCAATGGGTTCGCCGGCCAGGAGAGACACTATGCGTCTGACATGTCCGAATTGCAGTGCGCAATATGAGGTACCGGACGAGGTAATCCCGTTCGAGGGCCGCGATGTGCAATGTTCCAATTGCGGCGACACTTGGTTTCAAGCCCATCCCGAAACACTCGCCGAGGAAGATCGCAGGCGGCTGAACGCGGGGATGAATGCGTTCGACGACGGCCTGCCTGAACCCGAGGCGGAAAGCGATGCCGAAAACGGGCCCGACTCGCTCCCGGACGCAGAGCCGGACCTTTCCCTGCCCGCAGAAGGGACCCCGGAATACCCGTCAGAGCCGCAGCGGCAGGAGTTGGACACCGCGATCTCCGAAATCCTGCGCCAAGAGGCCGAGCGTGAGGCGCAGCTGCGCACCACCGAGGGGGGCGGCGGGCTGGAGAGCCAACCGGAATTGGGTCTGGCAAGCCCGCCTGTCGTTCCCACCCGCCACGTGCGCGACACCCGCGAGCATATGGCCCGCCTGCGCGGCGAAGAGGCCGACGACGTTGAGAGTGCCAAGAATGACGCTCAGCCTGCCGCCCGCAGCGAGCTGTTCCCTGATATCGAAGAGATCAATTCGACCCTGCGCTCAGGCGCGGGCATGTCGGCCAGTGCCGAGGACAGCACGCTGCCGACCGAAGAGGCGGACGCGCCCCGCAACAGCGGCTTTCTGCGCGGCTTTTCCGTGGCGCTTGTGATCGGGGCGATTCTGTTGCTGATTTACGCCAACGCGCCGCGCATCGCCCAATCGCTGCCGCAAGCCGATCCGGCGCTGAGCGCCTATGTGGCGATGATCGATCAGGCACGCTACTGGCTGGATGCGCGGCTTGGCGATTTCGTGACGAACGTGCTGCCAGAGTAACCTTCCCGGCAGCGCCCCCAATACCGCCTACGCGTCTCAGAATCGGTCCAGCAAGCGCCGGAGATAGTCCAGCTCGACCTCCGGGCGAGCCCCGTCGCCGGATCGCCGGCGGATTTCGTCCAGCAATTCACGCGCCCGGCGATAGACATCCTCGCCCTGCAACATGCCGTCCTCGGTGCCAAGCCCGCCATTGACGCCCGCCTGTCGACCCAGCGGGTCGCGCTGATTGGCGCGCATATCGCCCTGGGCCACGCCCTGACCCTGCTGTTGGCTGCCTTGCTGTTGCTGCTGCGCCATGGCCTCGCCCAGTGCACGCATGCCTTCGCGCAGCGCCTCGATCGCCTCGGCCTGGCGGTCGATCGCCTCGGCCAGATCCTCTCCGCGCAAGGCCTCTTGCGCGCCCTCCATAGCGCGACCGGCGCGGCCCAAGGCCTCGCGCGTCGTGTCGCCTTCCGGGGTCCCCGCACCGGGCATGTTGCCCTGCTGGCGGCGCAATTCCTCGCGCAGTGCCTGTTGGCGATCCGCCAGCGATCCCGCGTCCGGGTCTTGCCCCCCCGGTTGCTGGCCGCCCTGCCCCTGCTGGGCGCCATCACCGCCCTGCCCGTCCCCTTGTTGTTGTCCCTGACCCTGCCCGTCATGGCTCTGACCACGGCCTTGACCGCCGCTGCGGCCTTCGTTCTGCTGGCTCTGGCCCGCCCCGGCGCCGGGGTTGAACTGCTCCTGCAAGTCCCGGAACGCCTGATCGCTCAGCCCTTGCTGGCCGCGCAGAGTATCGGCCAGATCCTCCATCGCGCGTTCACCGTCCGATGGTCCCCCCTGCCCCTGTTGGCCCTGGGTGACGCGCATGTTTTCCATCAGCTGCTGCAATTCCTGCAGCGCCTGCTGCGCCTCGGCCATGCGGCCCTGTTCCATCAGCTCCTGAATGCGGTCCATCATGCGTTGCAGGTCGTTCTGCGTCATCTGCAGGCTCTCGCCGTCCTGCGGCGGACCTTGGTCGCCTTGCTGCCCATCCTTCTGGGCCTGCCGCGACAGCTGGCGCAGATATTCGTCGCTGGCCTCGCGCAGTTCTTGCATCAGCTCGGCGATCTCCTGATCTCCGGCGCCGTTCTTCATCGCCTCTGACAACCGGTCCTGTGCCCGGCGCAAGCGTTCCAGCGCATCGCCAAGGTCACCCTCCTCCAACAGGATCGCCAGCCCCCAAAGCGCCTCGGCAATCTCGTCGCGTTGCGCATTGTTCAGCCCGTGCGCGGTAAAGTTTTCCAGCCGCCGCAGAATCACCCGCAGCCGCAGATAGGCGGTTTCAGAGCGAAACACCTCGTCGGGGCGATAGGAGACCGCGCGCAGGATTTGCGCCACGCGAACCGCGTTCTCGCGGCTCCAGAGCAGGTCGCGCCGCTGTTCGGCAATGGCGGCGGCCAGTGGATCAAAGAACCGCCGCGCCGAAAGCGGCGCCGCGTAAGGGGCGGCCTGCCCGACCTGTCCGGCAGCATCGGTGGCGGTCAGCGTGAAAATCACCGGCAGGTTGGCCCAAGGATGTTTCGAGAAATCCTCGATCAGCTTTTCGGTAAAATCGGCCCGGTTGCCGGAAATCGGCAGCGGCAGCGGCACGGTGATCGCCTCGCGCGGCTCAGGTGCGACAGCCAGACCATAGCGACGATCCAGCGCGGCCATGTCCAGTTCGATCCGAACCGCGCCCCCGGTCACGCCATAATCATCGCGCGCCGTGAACGGCAGCGTCATCTCGCCCTCGGCCCCGGTTTCCACCGCCCCCGCGACATCGACCTCGGGCGGGGCATCGGCGATCACGGCCACCTCCCAAGTGCGCCCGCCGGGCCCATCGACGCGCAGCTCTCCCGCCTTGGCGACGGTGAACTCCTGCTGCGGGTCGGCGGCAGAGGGCAGCTCTCCAATGCGACCGGACACGGTTTCGGCCAGCGTCAGCGCCCCGACCTCGCCATAAAACCGCAGGGTGATGCGGCTGCCTTCGGGCACGCGCATCTCAGGCGAGGTGATATCGCCCAGATACAGCGTCGGCAGGCCGGTATAGCGGGGCGGCTCGACCCAGCCCTCCCATGTCGGGCCGCCAGCAAGCGCGGCACCGCCCGGCGTCATCTGCGCAACGGAACCAACGCGCCAGACCGACCCAAAGACCAGCCCGACCGCCAGCGCCAGCAGCGCCAGATAGCGCAGCGCATAGGGATCGCGCGCTGCAAGTCTGAGGTTGGGCCGGACCGGCCGCGCCGTTGCCGCGCGGGCCGCCATGCGCGACTGGTGCGCGTGCCAGACAGCGGCCGAGGCCGCATCGCCTGCGCCCACGACTTGTTCGTCCAGCAGCGCCCGGATCGGTCGCCCGGGCAGGGTCGCATCCAGCCGCGCCAAGGCCGCATCCCGACCCGGCCAGTGAAAGCGCAGCGCGCCGCGCACGCCGAACCCAAGTGCGGCCAATACCGCCAGCACGCCCAAGCCCCAGACCAGCTCGATCGGGGCCATGTCGTGCAGGCCCAGCATCAGCGCCGCCAACACGCCCATGACAATGGACAGCAACGGCCAGAAACAGCGCAGCAGCCGTTCAGCCAACATCCCCGCCCGCGTCAACAGAAGCGGCAGGCGCAGGCGGCTCAGTCTTGGATCGCGCTCCGGCGCAGAATCCATAAAGGGATCACTCCTTTCGGCCCGCGCGGGATCGCGTCAAAGCCATTCGGGGATGGTATCGCGATTTATCATCTCGTCAAAGGTCGGGCGTCGGCGGATAACCGCGAATTGATCCCCATGCACCATCACCTCGGGAATCAGCGGGCGGGTGTTGTATTCGCTGGCCATCACCGCGCCGTAAGCCCCGGCGCTGCGAAAGGCGATCAGATCCCCGGAGGAAAGCGGTGCCAAGGCGCGCTGGCGGGCAAAGGTGTCGCCGCTTTCACAGACCGGGCCGACGATGTCATAGGGATGCTCCTCGCCCCCCGGCGCGGGCTCGATCAGCGGCACGATTTCGTGGTGCGCGTCGTACATGGCCGGGCGGATCAGGTCGTTCATGGCGGCGTCGACGATCAGGAAATCGCGGCCCTCGCCCTCTTTCACATAGATCACTTGCGACACCAGCAGCCCGGCGTTCCCGGCGATCAGGCGCCCCGGCTCGATCTCGATCTCACAGCCCAGATGGCCCAGCGTGCGTTTGATCAGCGCGCCATAATCGGTCGGCAAAGGGGGCGCCTCGTTCGAACGGGCATAGGGGATGCCCAAGCCGCCACCAAGGTCGAGCCGGCGGATATCATGGCCATCGGCGCGTAGCGTTTCGGTCAGGTCGGCGACCTTTTTGTACGCAATCTCGAACGGCTCCAACTCGGTCAACTGGCTGCCGATGTGCACGTCGATGCCGACCACCTTGATCCCCGGCAGGCTGGCGGCATGGGCATAGACGGCGCGGGCGCGGGAAATCGGGATGCCGAATTTGTTCTCGGATTTGCCGGTGGCGATCTTGGCGTGGGTTTTGGCGTCGACGTCCGGATTGACGCGAATGGTGATCGGCGCAACCACGCCCAAGTTTTGGGCAACCGCGCTGATCACCTCCATCTCGGGTTCGGATTCCACGTTGAACTGGCGAAGCCCGCCCGAAAGCGCGATGCGGATTTCTTCCGCCGTCTTGCCAACGCCGGAGAACACGATCTTTTCACCCGGCACGCCGGCGGCCTTGGCGCGCAGGTATTCTCCGACCGAAACCACGTCCATCCCGGCCCCGGCCTGCGCCAGCGTGGTCAGGATCGCCTGATTCGAGGCCGCCTTCATCGCGTAGCAGATCAGGTGATCGATCCCCTCCAACGCCTCGTCGAACAGCCGATAGTGGCGCAACAGCGTCGCCGAGGAATAGACATAGAACGGCGTGCCCACGCTGGCCGCAATCTCGGCCAGTGGGACATCTTCGGCGTGCAGGGCGCCGTCCCTGTAAAGAAAATGATCCATGCCGCGCGCTTAAGAGAAAGCGCGGCGCAGTTCAATTGCTATTGCGCGCAAACCGCTCTTCGGCGGGCGGCAAGACTTACTCGACCGGGCGGCTGCGCAGGAACAGGTACAGCGGCAATCCGCAGCTTACCCCGATGCAGAGGGTCGCGGGGATGGCGACAAGCGCGATCCAGTTGCGCCGCACCGCGACCTCGGCAATCACAAAGACGGTAAGCGCGATGGCGGCGAGGATCAGATCCCACATCAGCCCGCGGCTGGCGGCGTTCGCGGTCCAGGCCGTGACCATGCCGGGCAGGTCAAAACCGTTTTCACCGAACCAAGTCGCGAAATGAACCATCGGGTGCACCGCGCCCCAGATCGCCAGAGCCAGATAGATCATGCGCAGGGGCGACATCGGCGGCCTCCTTCTCCCGTTTGCGCGCACGATAGCCTTTCTGCCGCGCAGGGGTCCAGAGGCCCGAAGGCGCAGCGTTCAGCCCCCGACGACGGGCCCGGCATGCAAGGCGCGGGTCGGCGGGATCGGTGCGCCATCCACGCCGCAGCCCGCCAGCAGCCCACAGGCCGCCAGCGTCAGAACAACGGCGCGGATCATGCCAGCGCCTCGGTCCAGCGAGCAACCTGTTCCCGCACGCGTTTGGGGGCGGTGCCGCCATAGGACAGGCGCGAATTGACCGAGTTGTCGACGCCAAGCACGGAAAAGATGTCCTTGGTGATGCCGGTATGAACGCCCTGCATCTCCTCCAGCGTCAGATCGGGCAGATCGCAACCCTTTTTCTCGGCCATGGCAACCAGCGTCCCGGTGACATGGTGGGCATCGCGGAACGGCACCTTGAGCACCCGCACCATCCAGTCGGCCAGATCGGTGGCGGTGGAGAACCCCGCCCCTGCCGCCGCCGCCAGATAGTCGCGGTTGGCGGTCATGTCGCGCACCATGCCCTCCATCGCCGCCAGCGCCAGCATCCAGTTGTCGGCGGCGTCAAAGACCTGTTCCTTGTCTTCCTGCATGTCCTTGGAATAGGCCAGCGGTAGCCCCTTCATCACCATCATCAGCGCGGTATTGGCGCCAAAGATACGCCCCACCTTGGCGCGGATCAGTTCCGCCGCATCCGGGTTTTTCTTCTGCGGCATGATTGACGAGCCGGTCGAGAACCGGTCGCTGAGCGCGACGAATCGGAACTGGGCCGAGGACCAGATCACCAATTCCTCGGCAAAGCGGCTCAGGTGCATGGCACTGATCGAGGCGGTCGAGAGAAACTCAAGCGCGAAGTCACGATCCGACACCGCATCGAGGCTGTTGGCCGAGGGGCGGTCAAAGCCCAGCGCCTGCGCCGTCATCTCGCGGTCGATCGGGAACGAGGTGCCCGCCAGCGCGGCGGCACCCAGCGGGCATTCGTTCATCCGTTTGCGCGCATCGCGCACCCGCGACAGATCGCGCCCGAACATCTCGACATAGGCCATCATGTGATGGCCCCAAGTCACCGGCTGCGCGGTTTGCAGATGGGTAAAGCCCGGCATCACCCAATCCGCACCCGCTTCGGCCTGAGACAAAAGCGCGCGGATCAGGGCCAGAAGCCCGCTTTCGGCGGCGTCGAACTGGTCGCGCACCCAAAGTTTGAAATCGGTCGCCACCTGATCATTGCGCGACCGGCCCGTGTGCAAACGTCCCGCAGGCTCACCAATAAGGGCCTTGAGCCGCGCCTCGACGTTCATGTGGATGTCTTCCAGCGCGGTCGAGAACTCAAATGTTCCTCCCTCGATTTCTGACAAGACCGTGAGCAGCCCTTCCCGAATGGCCTTTGCATCGCTATCGGTGATCACGCCTGTGGCGGCCAACATCGCCGCATGGGCTCTGGAGCCTGCGATGTCCTGCGCCGCCATCCGCTTGTCAAACCCGATCGAGGCATTGATCGCCTCCATGATCGCGTCTGGTCCGGCGGCAAAGCGGCCGCCCCACATCTGGTTCGAGGATTGATCTGCCATGTCTACACCCGTGGAGGTAATATGCGTCTGTTCCGTTTCCTGACCCTTTATATGGCCCTGCTCTTGGGTGCAAACGCCGCTATGGCCGCCGATCTTGCCACCTTGGAGGGGCTGCGCGCGGGCGACATGAAGAAACTGGTACTGCACAGCGCACCCAAGCCGGTCTCGGACAAGGCGTTTACCCTTGCCGATGGCGCCGGAACCGGCACGCTGGCCGAGTATCGCGGCAAGTATATCCTGCTGAATTTCTGGGCCACATGGTGCGCACCCTGCCGCAAGGAGATGCCGATGCTCGCGAACCTGCAGGAAGAGTTCGGCGGCGAGTCGTTTGAGGTGGTGACACTGGCCACCGGGCGCAACATCCCGGCACGGATCAGCAGTTTTTTCGACGAAATCGGGGTCACCAACCTGCCCCGCCATCAAGATCCGAAACAGGCGCTGGCCCGCGACATGGCCGTTCTGGGCCTGCCGGTGAGCGTGCTCATCGACCCGGACGGGAACGAGATCGGGCGCCTGATGGGGGATGCGGACTGGAATTCAGACAGTGCAAAGGCCATCATCCGGGCGCTGATCGCACCGGCGGGGTGACCGCATGACTCTCCGCCGCAGCACAGATCCGGCGTGCGGCGGGGCGTCTGACCCGAGGTTCCCTTTTGACAGCGCCCACTGTCGCGCGGTTAACTCCAGATCAAAGGAGAGGACATGCCGCTGACACTGATCATTGCCTTGGGTGCCATCGCCGTCGCGGGATTTGCGCTACTGCTGCGACTGGCCGGCCGGTCGCGGCGCTGTGTATTGACGCCGGAGACGGTCGCGGCCGCTTGGCTGCAGCAGTTTCCCAGTGATCCCCCGCGCGACGTCACCCTCGCCCATGATGGCCATGCCGCACTGATCCTTTCTGATCTGGGCACCGGGCTGCTCTGGTCCCACGGGGCCGGGACCTTGGCCCGCCGACTGGTGGATTACGACCTGCTCGATCAAGGCGACCACCTGCGCGTCGTGTTCCACGACTTCACCGCCCCCGCCGCGACCATCAAACTTGACCCATTCGAGCGCCGCCACTGGCTTGGCCAGATGCAGGCGTGAGCGGCGAGACATCCGGCGGCATCGAAATCCTTGCCCCGCCGCCGCGCTCTGCCGCATACTTGGGGGCAAGATCATGTGCCCGAGTTCAAAAGGGGTGTCCAACCATGTCACCGACCGCCCAGATACCGCTCATTCCGCTTGCCGTCGCGACGCTTATCCTGACTGCGCCGACGGCCCATGCGCTGGATTGCGCTGCGCCACAGACCCAGAACGACATGACCCAATGCGCCGCGCTGATGTATCAGAGCGCCGATGACGATCTGAATCTCGCCTATGGGATGGCACGCGCCATGGCCCAGCAGATCGACGCGGCCTATGGCGCTGATGCCCCCGGGGCCGAAGCGCATCTGCGCAATGCCCAGCGCGCCTGGATCAGCTATCGCGATCTGGCCTGCGAAACCGAAAGCCTGCTGGCCTATCGCGGCTCCATGCAACCGATGCTGCAATATTCCTGTCTGGAGCGGCAGACCCGCGCCCGGACCGAGGATCTGCGCTATTTCGGTGAGGGGAACTGAGGCCCCGCCGCGCCCATCGCCCGCACCGGCGCATGGCAGGGACAGGTGGTAAGATGATCGTTCACCATCCCCACCGCCTCCATGAAGGCATAGACGATGGTGGGACCGCAGAACTTGAACCCGCGCCGCTTCAGATCCTTTGAAATTGCCGTGGACAGCGGGGTGAAGGGCGGCACCTGATCCAGCTGCGCCCAGTCGTTCTGAATCGGCCTGCCCCCGACGAACTCCCACAGATAGCGATCAAAGCCCTGCTCCGCCTCGATCTTCTGCCAAGCGCGCGCATTGGCGATGGTCGCCTCAATCTTGCCGCGATGGCGGATGATGCCGGGATCAGACAGCAGGCGGGTGACCTCATCCGGACCCCAGCCGCTTATGACATGCGGGTCGAACCCGGCAAAGGCGGCGCGGAAATTATCGCGCTTTTTCAGGATGGTGATCCAGCTTAGCCCGGCTTGAAACCCATCGAGAACCAGCTTTTCCCAAAGTGCGCGGCTGTCCCACTCCGGCACGCCCCATTCGCTATCATGATAGTCGATATAGATCTGTTCGGATCCCGCCCAGCCGCAGCGTTCCATGCCTGCCCCTTTTTCAAACCGCCTCAGGCGGCGTTAATCGCCACGAAAGGAATTTCCCCGACTCTAACCGTGAACTGCAACGGGAATCAAAACGTTATGACCGGACCGGACATCCCCCATCGGCCTTGGGCCGATATCCCCCACGGGGCCGACAGCCCCCTGAACGCGGCCGTGGCAGACCGCGATTCCACCACGCTCGACATGGTCCGCGCGGCGGTCTGGCACCGGCAATGCCTGCTGGCCTTCCAGCCGGTGGTGCAGGCGACATCCCCGCGCAAGACCGCCTTCTATGAGGGGTTGATTCGTGTCCTTGATGCCACCGGGCGGGTGATCCCCGCGCGCGACTTCATGCCGGCGATCGAGGCCAACGAGTTGGGGCGCCAGATCGACTGCATCGCGCTCGACATGGGATTGCGGGCGCTGGCGGAAAATCCGGCGCTGCGGTTGTCGATCAACATGTCCGCCCGCTCGATCGGCTATGGGCAATGGATGCGGACGTTGGAACGTGCCCTGCGGGCCGATTCCCGGTTGGGCGAGCGGCTGATCCTGGAAATCAGTGAACATTCGGCCATGACCGTGCCGGAACTGGTGATCGATTTCATGGACCGGCTCCAGGGTCACGGCATCGCCTTTGCGCTGGACGATTTCGGCTCTGGCGCCATCGCCATACGGTATTTCCGCGATTTCTTCTTCGACGCGGTCAAAATCGACGGAGAGTTCATCCGCAAGGTCCAGACAGATCCGGAAAGCCAGGCCACCGTGCGGGCGCTGATTGCCATGGCCCGCGAATTCGAAATGCTGACCATCGCCGTCGCCGTCGAAACCCGGGAGGAGTCCGACTGCCTGATCGGGCTGGGAATTGACTGCATGCAGGGCTATCTTTTCGGGGCCCCCACCGTGCACCCGGCCTGGATGGACAAGGCCAGCGCCCGTGCAACTGCAAGCTGAGCCCGCCGCATCACAAACCGCATCACAAACCGCGCCACACCCCGGGTTGCAAGGGCATGATTGCCGCAACTGCACGCTCTCTGTTGCTGCGGCTGCAGCAATCCGGTATCACAACCGCATCGTGGTGGCGGCCCCCGCAGGCGCAAAAGCGCAGCGCCAAACGGGGGAGGAGGCCGCCCACTGGATGGCAAAGGACCGGATCACATGACAAATGTAGTAATTGCATCGGCAGCGCGAACAGGCGTCGGGAGCTTTGGCGGATCATTCGCCAACACCCCCGCCCACGACCTGGGCGCCGCCGTTCTGGAGGCGGTCGTGGCGCGCGCCGGGATCGCCAAGGAGGAGGTTTCGGAAACCATCCTCGGTCAGGTTCTGACCGCCGCTCAGGGCCAGAACCCGGCCCGTCAGGCCCATATCAATGCTGGCCTGCCGATCGAAAGCGCCGCTTGGGGTCTGAACCAGGTTTGTGGCTCGGGCCTGCGCGCCGTCGCCCTGGGGGCAATGCACGTCCAACTGGGGGATGCCAATATCATCGCCGCAGGCGGTCAGGAAAACATGACCCTTTCGCCCCATGCCGCCGCCCTGCGCGCCGGACACAAGATGGGCGACATGACCTATATCGACACGATGATCCGCGACGGGTTGTGGGATGCCTTCAACGGCTATCACATGGGCCAGACCGCCGAGAACGTGGCGCAGCAATGGCAGATTTCCCGCGAGATGCAGGATGAATTTGCCGTCGCCAGCCAGAACAAGGCCGAAGCCGCGCAATTGGCCGGTCGGTTCGCCGATGAGATCGTGCCCTTCATCATCAAGACCCGCAAGGGCGAGACGGTGATGGACAAGGACGAATATGTCCGCTTTGGCGCCACCATGGCCGCCATGGCCAAACTGCGCCCGGCTTTCGCCAAGGATGGCTCGGTCACTGCGGGCAACGCCTCCGGCCTCAACGATGGCGCCGCCGCCGTGCTGCTGATGACCGCCGATGAGGCCGAGAAGCGCGGCATCGAACCGCTGGCGCGCATCGCCTCCTACGCCACCGCTGGCGTCGACCCCTCGATCATGGGCACCGGCCCGATCCCCTCTTCGCGCAAGGCGCTGGAAAAGGCGGGCTGGTCGGTCGATGATCTTGATCTGGTCGAGGCCAACGAAGCCTTTGCCGCGCAAGCCTGCGCCGTGAACAAGGAAATGGGTTGGGACCCCGAGATCGTCAACGTGAACGGCGGCGCCATCGCCATCGGCCACCCGATCGGGGCCTCGGGCGGTCGTATCCTGAATACCCTGCTGTTTGAAATGAAGCGCCGCGATGCCAAAAAAGGCCTCGCAACGCTCTGCATCGGTGGCGGCATGGGCGTGGCCATGTGCCTGGAGCGCCCATAACCGGCGCCCGCACCGAGGATACCAAAGGGCGCCGGTTGGCGCCCTTTTCTTTGACTATACCGAAGACAACGCCGAACATCGTGGTACCTGCGACAAGTTTCCCTACCGTTGCAAAAATTTCACCACGAAACATTATTGCGAATTCATAACTTTATGCGTAACAGAGTTACCATACAGTTTTTACCCAGAGGAGCCCCCCATGACACGAACAGCACTCGTCACCGGCGGAACGCGCGGCATCGGCGCGGCAACGTCCAAGGCCCTGGCCGCAGCCGGCTATTCCGTCGCCGCGACCTATGCCGGCAATGATGAGGCCGCCACCAAGTTCACCGAGGAAACCGGCATCAAGACCTACAAGTGGAATGTCGGAAATTACGAGGAGAGCAAGGCAGGTATTGCCAAGGTCGAGGCCGATCTGGGCCCGATCGACGTGGTCGTCGCCAATGCGGGCATCACCCGTGATGCCCCGTTCCACCGGATGACCCAGGAACAGTGGCAGCAGGTGATCGACACCAACCTCAGCGGCGTGTTCAACACCGTCCACCCGGTCTGGCCGGGCATGCGCGAACGCGGCTTTGGCCGGGTCATCGTGATCAGCTCGATCAACGGACAAAAAGGCCAGTTCGGCCAGGTCAACTATGCCGCCACCAAGGCCGGCGATCTGGGCATCATCAAATCGCTGGCCCAAGAGGGCGCAGCCAAGGGCATCACCGCCAATGCCATCTGCCCCGGCTATACCGCTACCGACATGGTGATGGCGGTTCCGGAAAAGATCCGCGACTCGATCATCGCCCAAATCCCGGTGGGCCGACTGGGCGAACCCGAAGAGATTGCCCGCTGCGTGGTGTTCCTCGCCTCTGACGACGCCGGCTTCATCAACGGCTCGACCCTTACCGCCAATGGCGGGCAGTTCGTCGTCTGACCCACGAGTCTGCCCGTGCCACCGCGCACAGACAGACGCGCACAGACAAAGGAAAGGGCCGACCCCTTAAGGTCGGCCCAATTCACTTCCAATATATCCGGCGAGCAGACGCGCTTGTTGATATCCGCGTCGCTCGACCGCCTCTCTGGCGAAACCGAAGAATGCCAACCAGCCGGGTCGGCACACCCAAAATTCCGCCGCGGCGGTCAGCTCGACAGACGCGTGATCTCTTCTTTCAATTTGAGTTTGCGTTTTTTCAGGGATGCAACGTGCAACGCATCAGCGCTGGGGCCGCGCTCGACTTGTTCAACCTCGTGACTCAGGATTTCGTGCTTACGCTTAAGTTCCGTCAGATGCGAACTCAGGTTCATGGCAATCCTCCTGTAAATGTATTGCCAGACGAGTTGAGCATATCCCGCTCCACCTGTCACGCAGCAGGCACAGCGGTTTTGTCACAAAAGCGACATCTTGCCGATTTTCCAAACTTCCCCCGGCGGACCTATGCTGGCCAGCGCAGCGCAGCACCGTCGCGCAAGACCTGCGCGACCTCTGCGCGATAGCTTTCCGCATCGCGCATATGGCGCGCGCCCTCATGCAGGATCAGCGGCGCATGCAGGCGGAACGCCGCCCGCCCGCCCTTGCGCGCGCGCAGAATCAGCAGATCGGGCGCGCGCCCCTCGCGCGCCGCCAACGGCAATACCTCAATCGAGCCCAGACGCCCGGCACAGCTCGCGATTAGATCGGGCAAGCGGTCGCTGCGCTGAATCACATGCAGATAACCACGTGGCGCCAGACGCCGCGCCGCCGCCGCGACCCAGTCGGCCAGCGGCGTCGCCTCTCCCAGGGCGGTGCGTCGCCCCGGATCTGCCGCCGCCACATGGGCACCGGCGCGGAAATAGGGCGGGTTGGCGATCACATGATCGAACTGCCGTTGTCGCAAATCAGGCGGCAATTCAGTCAGATCCCCGCAGACCACCATGAGGTCGAGACCATTTTGCGCCGCATTGCGCCGCGCCAGATCCGCATAGCCCGGTTGCAGCTCGACCCCCGCCAGCGCCAGATCCGGCACCCGTGCGCCCAGCGCCAGAATCGCCGCACCCCCGCCACAGCCCAGCTCCAGCACCGCCTGGCCCGGCCGCGCCGGAACGGCGGCGGCCAGCAGCAGCGGATCGACCCCGGCGCGATACCCAAGGCGCGGCTGGTACAAGGCAATCCGTCCGCCCAGAAACACGTCGCGGCTCAGCTCGTCGTCGCGAAAACCGCTCACCGGCCCAGCGGCACGTCATTGTCGCGCATCACCCGCAGCGCGGCGTCGTAATCGACATCGCGCACCATCATCCGGCGTGGAAAAATTCCGATCCCACCTTCCAGAACGCTCATATTTACGTCCATTTCAAAGCAGTCTATATCCTCACCTCCAAGAAGGGCTGAGGCAAAGGCCATGACGGTCGGGTCGGTGCTGCGCAGAAGTTCCTTCATGACACCGGATGTAAGGGCAAGCCATGCAGGATGTCGAGCCTTTGGAAGAAAGCAAGATGAACATACCTATGGCCACTAAACCACATGACCGTCTCGCCGCCGCGCTGAGCACCGATCTGGAGGCGGTCGACGGGTTGATCCGCGCCCGCATGCATTCCGACAACGCCCCGCGCATCCCCGAGGTCACCGCCCATCTGGTCGAGGCCGGCGGCAAGCGTCTGCGCCCGATGCTGACGCTGGCGGCGGCCCGCCTGTGCGGCTATGAGGGCGCGCATCATCTCAAACTGGCCGCGACGGTCGAGTTCATCCACACTGCCACGCTGCTGCATGACGATGTGGTGGACGAAAGCGAAAAGCGCCGGGGGCGGCCCACCGCGAATCTGCTTTGGGACAATAAGTCCAGCGTGTTGGTAGGCGATTACCTGTTCTCGCGCTCGTTCCAGTTGATGGTCGAAACCGGTAGCCTGCGGGTGCTCGACATCCTTGCCAATGCCTCGGCCACCATCGCCGAGGGCGAGGTGTTGCAGATGACGGCAGCGACCGACCTCAAAACCGGCGAAGATGTCTATCTCAAGATCGTGCGCGGCAAGACGGCGGCGCTGTTCTCGGCCGCGACCGAGGTGGGCGGCGTGATTTCAGGCGCCCCAGAAGACCACGTTCAGGCGCTTTTCGCCTATGGTGATGCGCTGGGGATCGCGTTCCAGATTGCCGACGACCTGCTGGATTATCAGGGCGACAGCGGCACCACCGGCAAGAACGTCGGCGATGATTTCCGCGAACGCAAGCTGACCCTGCCGGTGATCAAGGCTGTGGCGCAGGCCACCCCGGAAGAACATGCCTTTTGGCAGCGCACGATCGAAAAGGGCCGTCAGGAAGACGGCGATCTGGAGCATGCGCTGAGCCTGATGGCGAAATACGACACGCTCACCGCCACCCGAACGGATGCTGAAAGCTGGGCGGCCAAGGCACAGACGGCGCTCGCCCCCCTGCCCGACCACGAGTTGCGTACCATGTTGCACGATCTGGCCGCCTACGTGGTGTCGCGCCTGTCCTGAGCGCGCCCGCCGCTCAGGCGAACCCCCGTCTTTTCTGGGTCCCGTCTTTTCTTGGCCAAAAATACTCTCGCCGAAGGCCGCGCCCCAAAGGGGCGCCCGCTTTCACGCCTCAGCACTGCCTATACTGCGGGTCGCCTGTGCCCACCAGTCGGGCTGCGCCGCCGCGATCTGTGCCGCCGCCTCCCGGGCCTGAGCGTCGCTCTCGAAAATCCCAAAACAGGTGGCGCCCGAGCCGGACATGCGCGCCAACCGGCAGCCGTTTGCGCGGCGCAGCGCCGCCAGCACGTCGCGAATCACCGGTGCGGTGGCGATGGCCGGGGCCTCCAGATCGTTGCGCTGATCCGCCAGCCAGGACAGGAACGCCGCCCGTGACGGCCAATGCAGCCGCGCTGCCATCGCCGGATTCTGCTTTCGCGCCAAGGCCCGGAATATGTCGGGCGTCGGCACCTGCACCCCGGGATTGACCAGAACCAGCGAGAATGCTGGCACTCCGGAAACCTGCTCCAGCACATCCCCGATCCCGCGCATCCGTTGCGGCCGCTCAGACAGGCAGACCGGCACATCCGCCCCCAGCTCTGCCGCGCTGGCCTGACCGCCGAAAGCTCGCAGCACCGCCGCCGCATCCGCCGAACCGCCGCCGATTCCCGCCCCATGTGGCAGCCGTTTGTCCAACCGGATGTTCAAAGGCATTCCCGCCAGTTCCGCCGCGCGCCAGACTAGGTTGCGCCCATCCTCGGGCACCCCCTCGGCAAAGGGGCCGCTCACCTGCAGGCTTGTCGCGGCAGAGGGTGTAAGCCACAGGTGATCCGCCAGCTCGGCAAAGATCACCAGCGAATCGAGCAGATGATAGCCATCGGCGCGCTGGCCGGTGACATGCAGGGTCAGGTTGATCTTGGCCGGCGCGACAGCCTCAGTCGCCATTGGCCACTTTCAACGGTGCGGCCCCCTCTTCGGCCAGCACCCGGTCCAGCCCCACCTCAAGCTTGCGCCGGATGCGGTCGGGATCGGCCTCGCCATCGGCATCAGTGGGATCGACAAACGACAGCGCCCGGCGCCACTGAAATTCCGCTTCGCGCGCGCGGCCAACCGCCCAGTAAACATCGCCCAGATGGTCCGTCACCACCGGGTCCACCGGCATCAGTTCAACCGCATGCTCCATATGCGCCACCGCCTCGTCATAGCGGCCCATCCGGAACAGCACCCAGCCCAGCGAATCGACAATAAAGCCACTGTTGGGTTGCGCGGCCACCGCGCGTTCGATCATGTCCAGCGCCTCGTCGAGATTTTCCTGCTTCTCGACCAGAGAATACCCGAGATAGTTCAGCACCTGCGGCTGATCCGGGTTCAGTTTCAGCGCATGGCGAAGATCGGCCTCGGCCTGCGGCCATTTCTCCAACCGCTCAAGGCTGATGCCCCGGGCATAGAGCATGAACCACTGCGACGGCGCGCCCTCTTCGGTATAGTCCAGCGCCTTGTCATAGGCCGCGACCGCGCCTTTGTAATCCTCTTGCTGGCGCAACAGATCGCCCAGCGCATTGTACACGACCGGCAGCGTGGGATACTCCCGCGCCAACTGTTCCAGCACCTCGATGGCGGCATTCGGCTTGTCCGCGCGGCGCAGCGCATCGGCGCGCCCCAGTTCGGCCGCATGGCGATCCGGGCTGGTGGCGGGCACCTTCTTGTAGGTCTCGACGGCCAGATCATACTGTCCCAGCCCATCCAGTAAATCGGCGCTGAGCAACAGCGCGTCAATGTGATCGGGGCGCAGATAGCTGGCGATGCGCACATAGATCAGCGCGTAATCATCCGCTGCCTCTCCGTTCAGCGCGGCCCCGACGGAGAAGAACACCTCGGCCATGCCATCGCGAGGCGTGCCGACCAGATCGAACGGCAGTTGCTCGCCCGCAGCCAGACTATCGGCCATTGCCGTCAGCCCGGGATCGAACGCCGCGCCAAAGGCATCGGTCATCATCTCCAACGCCTCGGAGTTGCGCCCAAGCTGTGACAGAATCTGCGCCCGTGCGATCACCGCGCGCCGCGACATCCCGCTCAAGCCCGTTTTCCGATCGGCATAAATCGCCTCGGCGCCCTCGAAATCGCCGACCATCGCCAGCGCCAGCGCCTTGTGATACAAGGCGAAACTGCGCAGGCCATTCTCTTCGGCGACCTGATCGAACCGCTCCAGCGCCTTGGCGACAGAGCCGGTCCCGATATAGGCCCAGCCCGCCAGCAACCCGTCGACCAGCGGTCCGATGCCGCCATCCTCGTTGTCGGCCTTCAGGAACGGGTCGAATTCGCCCCGCACAACCCGGTCGGCGGCGATCACCATCCGCGCCGCCTGATTGCGTAGCCCATCGGCCTCCATCTTCTGCGCGATGGGCAAGGCCCGGTCGATCCGGCCCAGCGCCAATTGCGAGATGATGACATTTTCCATCAGCCCGACATTGCCGGGATCGCGGCTCAAGGCCTGGGTGAAATAGCTGGCGGCCTGCTCGAAATCGCTATCGAACAGCGCGTGGCGCCCGGCCAGATATGACCCGGCACCCGATTGCGCCAAAAGCGGCGCGGGAAGCGCCATTGCGGCAACCACAAGCGCGGCAGCCGCGCGACGAACTAGGGATTTCACCAAGACCTGCCTCATTATTTTGACCATCGTCACGCTAGGCGCAAGTCAGGGTGAGAGCAATGGCGAGCGCCCCATCAACCGCGCGATAGCGGCAATCCGCTACATATTGGGGTAATTCGGCCCGTCGCCACCCTGCGGAGTGGTCCAGTTGATGTTCTGGCTGGGATCCTTGATGTCGCAGGTCTTGCAATGCACGCAGTTCTGGAAGTTGATGACAAAGCGCGGCTCCTTGCCCGCCTCCTCGACCACCTCATAAACCCCCGCCGGGCAATAGCGCTGCGCCGGTTCTGCGTATTTCGGCAGGTTCACCTTGATCGGGATCGATGCATCCTTGAGTTGCAGGTGACAGGGCTGATCTTCGGCGTGATTGGTAAAGCTGAACGAGACGTTGGTCAGCCGGTCAAAGCTGATCTTACCATCCGGTTTGGGATAGTCGATCGGCTTGAAATTTGCCGCCTCGCCCGTGGCCGCCGCGTCGCTCTTGCCGTGGCGCAGGGTTCCAAACAGCGAAAAGCCCAGCGTGTTGGTCCACATGTCGAGCCCGCCCAGCGCCAACGAGGGCAACAGCCCCCATTTCGACCACATCGGCTTGACGTTGCGAACCTTTTTCAGATCGCTGCCGATGGCGCCGCTGCGCACTTCGGTCTCATAGGCGGTCAACTCATCAGCGCTGCGGCCGGATTGGATCGCCTCGAAGGCGGCCTCGGCTGCGGCCTTTCCCGAGAGCATGGCGTTATGGTTGCCCTTGATCCGCGGCACGTTGACCATGCCGACGGAGCAGCCCAGCAGCGCCACACCCGGCGCCACCATCTTGGGCATCGACTGCCAGCCCCCCTCGCTGATCGCACGCGCCCCGTAAGCCACCCGCTTGCCGCCTTCCAACAGGTCGGCCACGATCGGATGGTGCTTGAACCGCTGGAATTCCATATAGGGGAACAGATAGGGGTTTTCGTAGTTCAGGTGCACCACGAACCCGACATAAACCTGATTATTTTCAAGGTGATAGATGAAAGATCCGCCGCCGGCGTTCGATCCCAGTGGCCAGCCCATCGTATGGGTGACCGTCCCCTCGCGGTGCTTGGCGGGGTCGACCTCCCAGATCTCTTTCATGCCAAGGCCAAATTTCTGCGGACAATGGCCCTTGGACAGATCGTACTTGGCGATCACCTCCTTGGCGAGCGACCCGCGCACCCCCTCGGACAGGAACACATATTTGCCGTGCAGCTCCATCCCGGGCTCGTAAGACGGTCCGGGGGTGCCATCGGGGTTTTTGCCGAACTCGCCCGCGACCACGCCTTTGACCTCGCCCGCGTCACCATAGACCAGTTCCGAGCATGACATGCCGGGGAAAACTTCCACGCCCATCTCTTCGGCCTGCTCCGCCATCCAGCGGCAGACATTGCCCATCGAGACAATGTAATTGCCGTGGTTGCTCATCAGCGGCGGCATCGGCCAGTTGGGCACACGAATCTTGCCCGCCTCGCCCAGCATAAAGAAATTGTCTTCCTTCACCGGCACGTTCAGCGGCGCGCCCTTTTCTTTCCAGTCGGGGATCAGCGCATTCAGCCCGCAAGGGTCCAGCACCGCGCCGGATAGGATATGCGCACCCACCTCGGAGCCCTTTTCCAGCACGACGACATTCAACTCGGCATCGAGCTGTTTCAGCCGGATCGCCGCCGACAGGCCCGCAGGGCCCGCCCCAACGATCACAACGTCATATTCCATCGCTTCGCGTTCTATGTCGGCCATCAAGGGGCTCCCTGGCTAAATCAGTCGTCATACCCGCGCGCGGGGCAATTTTCTTTCGCGGCTGAATACCCTTTGTCGCAGGGCGAGGTCAATCGCAACACCACGTAAATCCGCTGCAGTGCAGAAAAGGCGCTGCAGTCAGATTCCGGCAGTCTCGCGCAAAAGATAGCGCGACCTGCGGCGCTTGTCGCCGGACTTGTTGCCAAGATATGCAGATGCAGCGTCGAACCGCGACGGGCGCGCAAAAGCTGACACCGCCATCTTACGTGTCGTGCCCTCCTCTCTTGGGGTCTGATTCGCACCTCCAACAATCGGCCGCGGCGTCTAGGTAAAGTCCCTCGGGCGGGCCATTTTCCGCGCAACTAGGGCCAGAGCCCGCGAAATCCCACCTGTTGCATGGAAATGCTTATGGACAGCCCGCCTGTTCCCCTTGCAATCGCCCCCCGCATTGGGTCAGGTATTCGTCAACCCAATCCGTCGCCCCGGCGCATCGCGCGGCGGGGCGCTGAATTTTGCGTGGAAGAATGCTATGGAAAAAATTCTGATGACACCGGCGGGCCACGCCGCACTCGAAGTCGAACTGAAACATCTGAAGTCCGTCGCGCGCCCTGAGATCATCCGGGCGATTGCCGAGGCGCGCGAGCATGGCGACCTGTCGGAAAACGCCGAATACCATTCGGCCCGCGAGAAGCACTCCTTTATCGAAGGCCGCGTCAAAGAGATCGAGAGCGTTCTGTCGCTGGCCGAGGTGATCAACCCGGCCAGGCTGTCGGGGGCGATCAAGTTCGGGGCCACCGTGACACTGGTTGACGAAGACACCGACGCCGAAAAGACTTGGAAAATTGTCGGTGAGCATGAAGCCAATATCGAGAGCGGCTTGCTCAACATCAAATCCCCCATCGCCCGCGCCCTGATCGGCAAGGAGGAGGGAGACAGTGTCGAGGTCCGCACACCGGGTGGCGTGCGGTCCTATGAGGTGCTGAAAATCATCTACGCCTGAAATCATCTACGCCTGACGGAGCACGTCCATGGCCGGTCCAACGCCTGACCCAAACAAGGCCCAAAGCACACCTCTGGGCATGTATGACCGGCCCAGTCGGCAGCAGGTTACCGGAATCGAGATTTCGGCCATCGCGCTCAGCCTGCTCTGGCTGGCTGGCGCTGTCGTGTTCCTTTTCGCCGGGCCCGAGGGCAGCGACGGGATCGACGGGCTACGCTTTATCATCACCCTGCTGGCGGTGTTCCTGCCCGTGGCTATGATCTGGGTCGCCGCCACCGCCGCCCGTGCCAGCCGTGTGATGCGCGAGGAAAGCCGTCGTTTGCAGACCGCCATCGACGCCATCCGTCAGACCCTGATCGCACAGCAGCAGCGCGGCACGAGTCAAACCGATGGTTCGGTGGCGAAGAAGCTGGATGAGATCGCGGCGATCACCAAGAAGACCGAAGCTGCACTGGCGATGTTCCATTCGAGCCGGGCGGTTGCGGGGGCAGCGCGACCGGTGGTTGCGATGGTTGCCCCTAGCCGGACAGACGCGCCCGAGGATCAGGGCGCGCTGGAGCTGGGCACACCGGCCGAGGCGCTGTCGCCGCCGCTGCCGCATGCGGATTTCATCCGCGCCCTGCACTTTCCCGAAACCGCCGAGGACGAGGCCGGATTTGCCGCCCTGCGCCGCGCGCTGAAGGATCGCAAGGCGGCCCAGCTTATCCAAGCGGCACAAGATGTGCTGACGCTGCTGAGCCAGGACGGCATATATATGGATGACCTGTCCCCCGACCGGGCCCGGCCCGAGGTCTGGCGACAGTTCGCCCAAGGCACCCGTGGCCGCGTCGTGGCGGCGCTGGGGGGCGTGCGCGACCGCTCTTCGCTGGCGCTGAGCGCGGCGCGGATGAAGCAGGACCCGATCTTTCGCGATGCGGCCCACCACTTCCTGCGTCGGTTCGACCAGACCTTTGCCGAGTTCGCGCAGGAGGCCAGCGACGAGGAGATCACGGCGCTAGCAGAGACCCGCACGGCGCGGGCCTTCATGCTGTTGGGCCGGGTCGCGGGCACCTTCGACTGATCCCCGACCACCCGAGAGACCGGGGAGTTTGAAGGCCGTTTTGTACACTCTCACCCCCTGAGAAATCCGCCAGGTTTCCCGTTTTGGGGAGTATATTGTCGATTTTGTACGGGCTTCCTTGCGCCCCAGTTACCGCCGCCCCTGCGCACGACCTGCGTACGGTGCGTTTACCCGGTCTCAACCCGTCCGGGCCACCTTGTTCGCCCGATGATGCCGGCCTCGCGAAGCGCCGAGAATGGGAGGCCCCGCCATGCTCCACCTTTGCCCGATCACCCGTCTGCGCGACCAGTTGGGCCGCTATGTGCAATTGGTCGCCCGCGATCACGACCGGGTGCTGATCACCCGCAACGGGCGCGAGTTGGCCGGTCTGGTGCCCGCGCATGAACTGGAACTGCTGGACGCGGCGAGCACCCGCAGCATGGATTACAAAGCCTATCAGGTGGCGCAGGAGATGCTGCGCTGGCGGATCGTGAAGGAGGGGTTGGAGGCGGCAGGGAAATAGGGATGAACCGCGCGGGCCGAACCGATCCGGCCCGGCCCGCACAGCGTCCAAACAACGCCGCTCAGACGGTCAGACGGTCAGACGGTCAGACCCATTTCGCCAATGGTGGCAGGCTCATCAGCACGGCATCGGCGTCATGGCCGGTTTCAAGGCCGAACTTGGTGCCCCGGTCATAGACAAGGTTGTATTCGGCATAGAGGCCACGGTGGATAAGCTGGGTGTCGCGGTCGGCCTCGGAAAAGCTTTGGCTGCGGCGTTTTTCGACCAGCGGCACAAAGGCGGGCAGGAAGGCGCGACCGATGTCCTGGGTCAGGGCAAAATCTGCCGCCCAGTCATTGGTGCAATAATCATCCATGAAGATGCCCCCCACCCCGCGCGCGCGGTGGCGGTGGGGGATATAAAAATATTCGTCCGCCCAGTCCTTGAACCTTGGGTAATGCGCCACGCCGTGGGGATCGAGATGGGCCTTTTGCGTGGCGTGAAAATGGGCGGTGTCGGCGTCGTATTCTATGCAAGGGTTCAGGTCGCTGCCGCCGCCGAACCACCATGCATGCGGGGTCCAGAACATCCGGGTGTTCATGTGCACCGCCGGAACATGGGGGTTTTGCATATGCGCCACCAGCGAGATGCCCGAGGCCCAGAACCGGGGATCGCCCGACATTCCCGGCAGGCCCTTGCGCGCCATCATGGCGGCTTGGGCACGCTCGCCCAGCGTGCCATAGACGGCGGAGACATTGACGCCGACCTTTTCGAACACGCGCCCGCCGCGCATCACGCTCATCAGGCCGCCGCCAGCATCGGAGCCGTCGTCAGAGGCGCGCTTGGTCTCGCTTACCTCGAAACGACCGGGGGCGGCATCGGACAGCGGGCCGCTGTCGTGGCTGTCCTCCAGCGCCTCGAAGGCGGCGACGATCTGGTCGCGCAACTGCCGGAACCAGCCGGAGGCGGTGGCTTTTTCAGTGTCGAAATCGGTGCTCATCTGGGTCTTTCCCCCGGCTGTCTGGTCTGGGGCGCCAATCTAACCGCAGCGGCGGCGGCGACCAGTGGTTTCAGGCGCAGGTCACGATTTGACGCATCGCCGCAGGAGGCGTCGCCGCCGCGTCAGTGCATGACGCATCCCCGCAGGTCAGTGCGCGGGGGCCGCCACCGGGTCAAGCAGGGTGCGACCGCCGTCAAGGGTGAGGATCTGGCCGGTCATGAAACCGGCGGCCTCGGAGGCAAGGAATTGCATGGTATCGGTCAGCTCGGACGGGGAGGCGATGCGCGCAAGCGGGGTGTGATCCTCGATGTCCTGACGAAACCCGCGATTTTCCTTCAGCGTGGATTTGAGCGAGGCGCTCATCACCGATCCGATGGCAACGGCATTGACCCGAATCCGGTGCGGTGCCAGCGCCACCGCCAGCGAGCGGGTCATCTGGTCAAGCGCGGCAGAGCTGACGGAATAGGCTAGCAGATCAGGATGGGTGCGGCGCGCGGCGATCGAGCTGAGATTGATGATGGCCCCGGCCCCGGCACCGTTGTCGTCCTCGCGGGTGCTGGCCTGTTTGATCATGCGCTTGGCGACCATCTGGCTAAGCCGCAGCGCTGGCATCAGGTTCTGGCTGAGCAGCACGCTGACCGAGTCGTCATCGGGGTCGAGCGGATCCGAGGGGATCATCTGGCGCGCGCCGTTGACCAGAATGTCGATCTGATCGAAGGCGTCCAATGTCGCCGAAATCAGGTTGGTGATGGTCAAGCGTTCCCGCAGATCGCCGGCAAAGTAGCGGACATTGCTGTCTTCGGCCTGTTCGCCCAGCTCGTCGATCAGCCGCGCCTCGTCCATGTCGGCGAACATGACATTGGCGCCTTTTTCGGCGAACTGGCGGCCAATGGCCAGACCGATGCCGTTGGCGGCACCGGTCACGATGGCGGTCTTGCCGGCGATGGAAAAGGACATGAGGGCTCTCCTTGCGGGATGGGGCCTTGGGGGGATGCGGGTGCGATCAGCGGCGCGTGCGGCGGGGCCGCGCGGCGTAGAGCACCTTGAATCGGGTATCGCCGGCAATTTCTTTCGTTTCGGCGAAAGCGGCGTCGAGCGCGGCCTCATAGGGCAAGTGGCGGTTCGCCACCAGCCAAAGCTGGCCGCGCGGCGTCAGCAGCCGTGCGGCCGCCTCGATAAAGCTTTGCCCCAGCGACGGCTCGGCGGCGCGGCCGGTGTGAAAGGGCGGGTTCATCACCACCGCGTCAAGCGGGGGATGGGCGCGAAAGAGGGTCGCGTCGCTCCAATGAAACCGGGCGCGTGGATCGGCGGCATTTTCCATCGCGCAGCCCAGTGCGATGCGATCGGCCTCGACCAGATCCAGCGTTTCAAGCCGCGCATCGGCCAGCAGCCGCGCCGAGAGATAGCCCCAGCCAGCGCCCAGATCGGCGACATGGGCGCCAAGATGCTCTGGCAGTGCCTCGGCCAGCATGCGCGAGGCCGGGTCGATCCCGTCGGCGGAAAACACCCCCGGTGCGGTGAGAAAGCCATCGACGCGCTGTTCGGTGGGGGCAATCCAGTCGGCAAAGGCGGCGCTGTCGAACCCGGGCTGATCGGTGCGGAACCAGAAGATCCGGCCATGCGATTTCGACAGCGACCCGTCAAGCGTGGTGCGTTTGCGCACCTCGCGCATCAGGCTGTCGGCGCCGTCGGTCTTGGCCCCGTCGATGATTACCACGCCGTCGGTCTGGGTGGCGGCGCGGGCGATCATATCCTGCGCCTGTTTCTTGGCCCGTGGCAGGCAGACCAGCGCGGCGGCGAAACGGTGTGTTTGGGGCGCCATCCAGTCGACTGTGAAGCCGCTGGCGGCAAGGGCATCGTGATCAGGGCGGAACGGTTGCACCAGCAGTGCCTGCTCGCGCGGCAGCGCGCTGAGATCATCCCCGGCGCGCGGGTTGAACACGATGATCGGGCCGCTGGTCGGCAAGAGCAGACCGCCCTGATCCATGGCGAGGGAAAGACGTGCGGACACGAGGCTTCCTATTCCTCTTTTTCCATGGTGCATTGCAGCGGATGCTGATGCCGGCGGGCGAAATCCATCACCTGCCCCACTTTGGTTTCGGCGATCTCATGGGTGAACACGCCAACCACGGCGACGCCTTTCTTGTGCACCGTCAGCATCACCTCGAACGCCTCGGCATGGGTCATGCTAAAGAACCGCTCCAATATATGGACGACGAATTCCATCGGCGTGAAATCGTCGTTCAGCAGCAATACCTTGTAGAGCGGCGGCCGCTTGGTCTTTGGTCGCGTCTTGAGCAGGGTCGAGGAGTCGCCCTCGCCGTCCGGCTTGTCGGTCATCATCAATGGCTGTAGCAGCATCGCGAAGCTTCTCGTCCGGTTGTGGTCTGTGCGGAGACTTGTCCGCCATGTTATATACCGCTTTGGCCGGATTAGAAAAGGGATAGCGGACAGGGACGCCATGACGCACGGATTGTTGACCACCATCGGCTTTGATGCGGATGACACGCTGTGGCAGAACGAGCGGTTCTTTCGCCTGACCCAGGACCGCTTTGCCGAGTTGCTGGCGGATTATGCCGCGCCGGAGCATCTGAACGAGCGGCTTCTGGCCGCCGAACGGCGCAATATCGGGCGCTATGGCTATGGCATCAAGGGCTTCACCCTGTCGATGATCGAGACCGCCATCGAGGTGACCGAGGATCGGGTGCCCGCGGGCATCATCCGCGAGTTGATCAGTGCCGGTCAGGAGATGCTGGCGCATCCGATCGAGCTGTTGCCACATGCGCAGGCCGCGGTGGAAGCGGTGGCGCGGACCCATCGCGTTGTCCTGATCACCAAGGGCGACCTGCTGGACCAAGAGCGCAAGCTGGCGCAATCGGGGCTGGGCGATCTGTTCGACGCGGTCGAGATCGTGTCGGAAAAGACCCCGGCCGTCTATGAGGCGATCTTTGTCCGCCACGGTGAGGGGGCGGCACGGGCGATGATGGTGGGCAATTCCATGCGCTCGGACGTGGTGCCCGCGATCGAGGCCGGGGGCTGGGGCGTGCATGTGCCCCATGACCTGATCTGGGACATCGAACATGCCGAGGCGCCGGAGCATGCGCCCCGATATCGCAGCATTGCCGATCTGGCGGCGCTACCGGCGCTGATCGCCGGACTCGAAGCCGGCTGAGCCGCCCGGCGCAAGGGCGGGATACCGCCTGTCTCGCCCACTGAAGGCGCGAAAGTGAGCGCCATGTTTTTGCCGCAATCGCCGGTGTTGCGGCGCGGCGAAAGATGACCGCAAGATGTAGGAAAACACGCGCGGGAAATGAACAACCCCCGGCAACCTTCGGGTTTATTTTGATTATTCCCTGTGCTAGCGTCTGTTCACAAACCAAAAAAATGCCACCGGTCAACCGGGGCACCGAGGCAGACAGAGGCAACATCGTGCAGGTCCGGCGTATTCGTCCGGCCCGATTTGGGTCGAGTCATTTTTCCATGAACCCCATGCCCAAGCTTTGGGCATTCATTCTGGTCGCCTTGATGGGGGTGCTGGTCGCCCCCCCGGCCCATGCGGCCCCCTATGCGGCGATCGTGATGGATGCGCGCACCGGCGAGGTGCTGCATTCACGCAACGCCGATACCCGGCTGCACCCGGCCTCCCTGACCAAGATGATGACGCTTTACATCGCCTTTGAGGCGGTGCGGAACGGCGAGATCTCGATGGATACGGTGGTGCGCATCTCGCAGAACGCAGCCGCCGAGCCGCCCTCGAAACTGGGGCTGCGGGCGGGTCAGAAGATCGCCCTGCGCTATCTGGTGCGGGCGGCAGCGGTGAAATCGGCCAATGACGCGGCCACCGCCATCGGCGAGGCGATCAGCGGATCGGAAACCGCTTTTGCCCAGCGCATGACGCGCACCGCCAAGGCGTTGGGGATGACGCATACCACCTTCAAGAACGCCCATGGGTTGACGGCCTCCGGGCATCTGTCGACCGCGCGCGACATGACCATTCTGGGGCGGCATCTGCTGTATGATTACCCGGAATATTACAACCTGTTCTCGCGCAAGAGCACCAGCGCCGGGATCAAGACGGTGACCACGCACAACCACATTCTGAGCAAGTACAGGGGCGCGGACGGGATCAAGACCGGCTATACCCGCGCCGCCGGGTTCAACCTTGTGGCCTCGGCGCAACGCGGCAACGAACGGGTGATCGCCACGGTGTTCGGGGGTAAATCCTCGTCCGGGCGCGACGCACGGGTGGCCGAGCTTTTGGATCTGGGGTTCCAGCGGGCGCCATCAAAGGCGCCTTTGCGCAAACCCACACGGCCGCTTTATGCCGGCAACGCCACGCCGGGGGCTGCTGAAAGCGGGACAGCGGGCCGAGTCGTGCGCCTGACCGGGGTCGTCAAGAGCAGCCCGCGCCCGATGCACCGCCCCGTGAGCAACAACGAGGCGGTTCAGATCGCCGAGGCCGAGGTGCCCGTTGTGCCAGTTGTAGACGACGCCAAGGCCGAGGTGATCGCCGCTGCCGTTGCCGAGGCCATGACCACCGCCGTTCCGGTGGTGGCCGAGAGCACGGCATCAAGCGTCGCACCGGTCGAGGTGCCCCGCCCGGCCCTGCGGCCACAGGATCTGGTGGTGGATCTCGTCGAGGTCTCGCTGCCCGTAACAGAGCCGGTGACAGAGCCAGCGGCAGAGCCCGAGCTTGAGCCCCTGCCCGAGCCGGAAGATCAAGAGATCGTTACCCGGCTCTCGACCTCGGGCGAGCGGCACTGGGGCATCAACGTGGGGCAATACGCCAACCGCTATCAGGCGGAAAAAATCCTGCTGCGCACCGCGCTGTCGGAAATGGAGACGCTGGACGGCACCCTGCGCAAGGTGGTGCGCAGCACGCGCGGGTTCGATGCCAATTTCATGGGCATGACCGAAGAGACCGCCGATCTGGCCTGCCGTCGGCTGAAGGCGCGCAA
>JASJGL010000068.1:0-4504 GCA_033791545.1 Pseudodonghicola sp.
ATGTTCGGCGGCGAGGTTCCCAATATCGAAACCTATATCTTTGACTTTTCCGGCGACCTCTATGGCGCCACCCTTTCGGTCGGGCTGGTGGAGTATCTGCGCCCCGAAATGCAGTTCGAAAGCCTTGATGCGCTGATCGCGCAGATGGATGGCGATTGCGCCCGGTCCCGCGACATTCTGGACAAACGATGAGCGACCCAATCAACCGATCCGGCCTCTCCCCGCGCTTTTGGGAACACAAGCCACTGCGCAAGATGACCGCCCCCGAGTGGGAGGCGCTGTGCGATGGCTGCGGCAAATGCTGCCTGAACAAGCTGGAAGACGAGGACACCGGCGAGGTCGAGCTGACCCGCGTTGCCTGTCGACTGCTTGACGACACCACCTGCCGCTGCGCGCAATACGAGATCCGGCACCAGTTCGTGCCCGAATGCATCGTGCTGCGCCCTGAAAACATCGACGAGCACGCCTATTGGATGCCGCAGACCTGCGCCTATCGCCTGCTTTGGGAGGGCAAGCCGCTTTTCGACTGGCACCCGCTGATCTCGGGCACGGCGGAAAGCGTACATTCCGCCGGCGTTTCTGTACGGAACCGAACCGTGCCGGAATTCGAGATCCCGGAAGAAGACTGGGACGACTATATCATTGAGGAGCCGACCTGATGTTCTTTGCCTCTGACAATACCGGCCCGGTCCACCCCAAGGTGATGGCAGCCCTGGCGCAAGCCAATACCGGCTATGCCTTGGGCTATGGCGCCGATGCGCTGATGGATCAGGTCCGCGAGCGTATCCGCACGCTGTTTGAGGCCCCCGAGGCCGCGGTCTATCTGGTGGCGACCGGCACGGCGGCCAATTCGCTGGCGCTGGCGACACTGGCCAACCCGTGGGACACGATCTTTTGCTCGCCCGTCGCCCATATCCACGAGGATGAATGCAACGCGCCGGAATTCTATTCCGGCGGCGCCAAGCTGACGCTGGTGGGCGACAGCGACAAGATGACGGTCGAAACCTTGCGCGCCACGATCGAGGGCGAAGAAACCCGTGGCGTACACGGGCCGCAGCGCGGGCCGGTGTCGATCACGCAGGTGACCGAACGCGGCTCGGTCTATAGCTTGGACGAATTGCGCGGCCTTACCGCCGTCGCGAAGGCGTATGACCTGCCGGTGCATCTGGACGGCGCGCGCTTTGCCAATGCGCTGGTGGCGCTGGGATGCAGCCCGGCAGAGATGACATGGAAGGCGGGCGTTGACGCGGTGTCCTTCGGCGGCACCAAGAACGGGTTGATGGGGGCCGAAGCGGTGGTGTTCTTTGATCCGGCCAAGGCTTGGGAGTTCGAGTTGCGCCGCAAGCGGGGCGCGCATCTGTTTTCCAAGCACCGCTATCTTTCGGCACAGATGGACAGCTATCTGCGCGACGATCTGTGGCTGGAGATGGCGCGGCAGGCCAATGCCAACTGCGCGCGGCTGGTTGCGGGGCTGAGCGCGGCCGGTGCGACGTTCCAGCATAGACCGCAGGCAAACATGATCTATGTCGCCCTGCCCCGCAGCACGCACCAACGGCTCAAGGCCGAGGGGGCACAGTATTACCTCAACGATGGTCCGCTTGAGACCGGCGACGGCGCCGAACTGCTGGGGTGCCGTCTGGTGTGCGACTGGTCGATCGGCGCCGATCTGATCGACCGCTTTGTCGCGGTGTTGAAGGACTGACCGAGGGTTAGTCCCCCGCGCGGGTGAACAGCGCCCGCATATGCGCGGCCACCTCCGCCGGGTGGGTGATCGGCAGCATATGCCCTGCGCCCTCGACCACGATGTTTTGCGCATCGGGCAGGCGACGGGCGATGGCGTCATTGATCGCCTTCGTCACCGTATGGCTTTCGGTTCCCCGTAGCAGCAGGGTCGGCATCGCCACCCGGTCCAGCTGACCCGGCTCCAATATGCCCGCCAAATCGTCATAGAGCGGCGGGCGACAGACCTGCACAAAGCGAATGCTGCGGATCATTCCGGCGCGGGCGGCTTCGGGCATCTCGTCCCAGCCCGGCCCTGCTCCGCCCCACATCTCGTTGAACAGCCGCGCCCCTTCGCCGTAGGCGCCGCGCTCCAACTGTTCCGTGAACGCGGCGGCATCCGCCTCATGCGCGGCAATGCTCTCGGGGGCATCCGCCATGGCGAAGCAGAAATAGACCGGCTCGACCAAGGTGAGGGAGCGCACCCGCTCCGGATGGGCGACCGCCAGCCGCAGCGCCACCGTGGCTCCGAAGGAATGGCCGATCACATCCATCCGATCAGTGAGAAAACTCTCCGCGATCTCGGTGATGCGGTCCTGCGGATCGCCCTGCCCGTCCCAGTCAGGGCTGCGGCCATGGCCCAGCATGTCGAAGGCGGTAAAGGTCGCCTCCTCCTCCAGCTGCGTCGCCAGCCCGCGCCAAGCCCCGGACTGCGCAAGAGTGCAATGGATCGCCAGCACCTGGCGCGGGCCGTGGCCGAAGTGGCGGGAAAAGACCGGCTGAATCCCCCCCTGCCCGTCCATCACAGCCGCCCTGCGAGCGAGGCGCCCAGATCCTCCAACCGGTCTTGGCCCCAGAACTTCTGGCCCGTTTCGGTAATATAGAATGGCGAGCCGAACACACCGCGCGCGGCGGCCTCTTCCAGATTGGCGGCATAGGTCTCGGCCCCGGCCAGCAGCCCGGAGTCATTCAGCGCCGGATCGAACCCCGCCTGCTCCAGCGCGGCGCGAATCACCGCATCCTCGGCGATGTCCTTTTCCTCGGCCCAAGAGGCGCACATGATGTTCTGCACCAGTGCCCCAAGATCTCCGCCCCCGGCATTTTGCGCCGCGATGATCGCATAGGACGAGGGCGCCGGGTTGGTCGGCCAATGCGCCGGCTTGAGATGGAAGGGCAGCCCCAGCTTCTTGGCCTGACGCGGCAATTCCTGCGCGCGATAGTCCAGACGTGCCGGGTGCCGGTCCGCTGGACTGGCCCCGCCGGTGCGCGGGAACAGCGCCAGCAGGTCCATGGGTTTATAGGTGATGGTCGCGCCGTTTTCGGCGGCGATCGCTTCCAGACGCGTCCCTGCAAGATAAACATACGGCGAAAGGGTCGAAAAGAAGTAGTCAATATGGTGTGGCATCTTTGCATTTCTCCTGCCGAAATCTTTGCGCGACCGTAAGGCCATGCTAAGCCGTGTCAACATCACGATTCTGTCACACAGACCTTGCTCCCCGAGGAAATCAGCCCATGGCCACTATGAACGAACCCAAGCTTATCGCTGGGAACGCAAACCTTCCTCTGGCAGAAGCGATTGCGCGCCGCATGAGCATGCACCGGGGTGTCAACCTCGGGCTGGTCGACGCCCGCGTCGAGCGCTTCAACGACGGCGAGATCTTTGTCGAAGTCTACGAGAACGTGCGCGGCGAGGACATGTTCCTGATCCAGCCGACCTCAAACCCGGCCAACGACAACCTGATGGAACTGCTGATCATGTCCGACGCGCTGCGCCGGTCCTCGGCCTCGCGCATCACCGCCGTGATCCCCTATTTCGGCTATGCCCGTCAGGATCGCCGCACCAAGGCGCGCACGCCGATCAGTGCCAAGCTGGTTGCCAACCTGCTGACAGAGGCCGGGATCGAACGGGTGCTGACCATGGATCTGCATGCGGCGCAAATTCAGGGCTTCTTCGATATCCCGGTAGATAACCTCTATGCCTCGCCGATCTTCGCGCTCGACATCAAGGCAAATTTCAAGGACCAGATGAGCGATCTGATGATTGTCTCGCCGGATGTGGGCGGTGTGGCTCGCGCGCGGGAACTGGCCAAGCGGATCAATTCACCGCTGGCGATCGTGGACAAGCGCCGCGAAAAACCCGGTGAAATCGCCGAGATGACGGTGATCGGCGATGTTACCGACAAGGTTTGCGTCATCGTGGATGACATGTGCGATACCGCCGGCACCCTGTGCAAGGCCGCCGAAGTATTGCTGGAAAAGGGCGCGAAAGAGGTGCACGCCTATATCACCCACGGGGTGATGAGCGGCCCGGCGGTGGAACGGGTTACCAATTCGGTGATGAAAACCTTGGTCCTGACCGACACGATCGAGCCCACGGCGGCAGTGCAAGCGGCGCCCAATATCCGCATCGTGCCGACCGCGCCGATCTTTGCGCAGGCGATCCTGAACATCTGGTACGGCACCTCGGTCTCGTCCCTGTTCGAGGACAAGACCCTGTCGCCGATCTATGAGTCGCTGTACACGATGGACTGAACCACGCGGCGACGGGCGATCAGTTGATCGCCCAGTCGTCATCGTGGTTGAGGGCCCCGATCGCCATCCAGGCGACGCGAATACGCGCGATACGCGTGTTCATCCAGGTCCGAAAAACGATCTCGCAGCCTTCGGGGGTGATGGTTTCCACCGTCAGTTCGGCGCGGATCGCCGCATCGGTATCCGCATCCAGCAAGGCGATCGAGACCTGAACCGCAGGCGGTGCCCGGAATGGTTCGCTGAACCGGATGGC
>JASJGL010000069.1:0-57118 GCA_033791545.1 Pseudodonghicola sp.
CGCCACCGCGCCCAGATCGCCCATCGGGACATCCTCGTCTGCCAAGCGCACCGGGCGCGGGGCCAGCGCTAGCCGATCCGCCGGCGGCGTCGCCGCCCCCCCGGCCGCAACCGCGTTGACCGCCAAGCCCTGATGATCCGCCGGCTGGCCGCCGGGCTCCTCGGGCAGCGCCCGCATCGGTCCCGCCAGCGCCCGCACCACCGGCACGCCGCTGACATCGCGCATCATCAGCTTGTATCCCCAGACGCCGACGCCGATCACCAGCGCCAGCGACGCCAGCGCGCCGGCGATGTTTACTGTCCGGCCCAGTGATCCCGCATCGCGGTCCTGAGCCTGCACGCTCGCAGCAGGCGCGTCCGGCTGTGGTGCCGCCTCATCCGCATAAAGCTCACTTCCATACACGCCATAGGTGTATTCGATTTCCGCCATGTCCGCCTCACTGCCCCTTTGGCGCGGGTCAATTCCCACGCGCCGGGGTCTCTTGCTATCTGCCTCGGGCCGGCGGTTCGTACGGTTTTATCACCGCATCTCCTGCACCGGCGTTACCCCAAGAATACCGAGACCGGCAGAAATAACAACGGATACAGCCCGCGCCATGGCCATTTTTGCCTGACTTGTGGCCGTGTCGCCCTCTTGCAGGAAGCGAAGCTCGTGCAGCTCGTTGCCCCGGTTCCACAAGGCGTGGAACTCGCCCGCCAATTCATAGAGGTAAAAGGCGATGCGATGCGGCTCGTGCGAACGGGCAGCGATTTCCACCAGACGCGGCCATTCGGCCAGCTTCCGGGCGACCGTTAGCTCGGCCTCGTGGCCAACAGACGACAGGTCTGCGGCCCCGAGGGTGGCGTCATCGGCGGCAATGCCCGCGGCCGCGGCTTTACGCAGTACGCTCATCACACGGGCATGGGCATATTGTACGTAAAAGACCGGATTTTCCCGGCTTTGCTCCAGCACCTTGTCGAAATCGAAATCCAGCGGCGCATCGTTCTTGCGCGTCAGCATCACGAAGCGGGTCACATCCGGCCCCACCTGTTCGACCACGTCACGCAGGGTGACAAAATTCCCGGCCCGTTTCGACATCTTGAAGGGTTCGCCATTCTTCCACAGTTTGACCAGCTGCGTCAGCTTGATGTCCAGCGGCACCCGCCCCTCGGACAGGGCCGAAACCGCCGCCTTCATGCGTTTGACATAGCCGCCGTGATCGGCCCCGAAGACGTCGATCAGCTCGTCAAACCCGCGCAGCACCTTGTCATAGTGATAGGCGATATCCGGCGCGAAATAGGTCCAGCTGCCGTCCGATTTCATGATCGGGCGGTCGACATCGTCGCCGTGATCGGTCGATTTGAACAGCGTCTGTTCGCGCGGTTCCCAATCCTCGGGCAGCTTGCCCTTGGGCGGCTCCAACACACCGCGGTAGATCAGGCCCTTGTCGCGCAGATGCTGGATCGCGTCCTCAATCCGGCCGGTGCCGTACAGCGATTTTTCCGAGAAGAACACATCCATCTTGACACCAAGCGAGGCCAGATCGTCGCGGATCAGCACCATCATCTTGTCAGTCGAATATTCGCGCAGCTCTTTCAGCCAGACCGATTCAGGTTGGCCAACATAGCGATCGCCGATCTCTTTCGCCAGCGTCTCGCCGACCTCGATCAGATATTCGCCGGGATAGGTGCCATCGGGAAACTCTACCGCCTCTCCCAGCGCTTCGAGATAGCGCAGATAGACCGAGCGGGCGAGAACATCGACCTGAGCGCCACCGTCGTTGATATAGTATTCGCGTGTCACCTCATGGCCGGAATAGGCCAGCAGGCTGGACAGCGCATCGCCGAACACCGCGCCCCGGGTATGGCCCACGTGCAGCGGTCCGGTGGGGTTGGCCGAGACATATTCGACGTTGATCTTGCGCCCATGTCCCAAGTCGGAGCGGCCATAGCCATCGCCCTGTTGCAGAACGGCGCCAATCACCCCGCGCCAGACGTCGCCCGCCAGTCGCAGGTTAAGAAAACCGGGGCCTGCCACCTCGGCCGTGGCGATGCGCGGATCCTCGATCAGGCGCGCCGCCAGCGCCTCCGCGATGTCGCGTGGCTTCATCTTTGCCGGTTTGGCCAGCACCATCGCCGCGTTTGTCGCCATGTCGCCATGGGCCGGATCGCGCGGCGGTTCGACCGTGACATTGTCCAGCACCAGCCCGGCGGGCAGCACGCCGGCCTCTGTCATCTCGGTCAGGCGGGTCACGACAAGCGCGCGGATATCTGCAAACAGGTTCATCGGGGCATCCTTTTGGGCTTTGGCGCGGTTTACCACTCCCGGCGGGGCGGTCAACCGCCGTGCAGCGGGATCAGCTGTGCTGCCCGCCCAACAGCCGCGTATGTTCCAGCAGCGCGAAGCGGTCGGTCATCCCGGCGATATAGTCGGATACGATCCGAGCCACTGCCGTTTCACCATCCGCCGCCTTGGCCGCGCGGGCCAGATCGGGATGCCAGCGCGCCGGCAACAGGCCGGGATCGGACAGGAACAGCGCGAACAGCTCTTCGACCACCAGCGCCATCTCGGCACGAATCTTCATCACGCTGGGGGCGCGATACATGCGTCGGAATAAAAAGGAGCGGATCGCTTTCAGATCCGTCCAAAGCGGGGGCGAGAAACAGATCACCGGGCGCCCCAACAAGCGGATATCCTCGACCGAGCGCGCGCCGCTTGCGTCCAGATTGGTGCGGGCGGTGTCGATCACGTCCGAGACCATCACCCCGAACACCCGGCGCAACGCCTCGTGGCGCCGCCGGTTGCGATCAAGCCCGGGGTATTTTGCGTCGACCTCCGCATAGGCCGCGCCGACAATGGGCAGCGCGACGATATCCTCATCCGTGAACAGCCCGGCGCGCAGCCCGTCATGCAGGTCGTGGTTGTTATAGGCAATGTCATCGGCCAGCGCCGCCACCTGCGCCTCGGCGCTGGCGTGGGTGTGCAGTTCCAGATCAATCGCTCGATTGCACTCGGCCAGCGCCCAAGGCAGCTCTCCCAGCACCGGGCCATTGTGTTTTGCAATCGCCTCCAGCGTTTCCCACGTCAGGTTCAAGCCATCGAACTCGGCATAGTGGCGCTCCAGCACGGTGACGATGCGGATCGCCTGCGCATTGTGATCGAACCCGCCATAGGGGGCCATCAGCGCATGCAGCGCATCCTCGCCGGTATGACCGAACGGCGTGTGACCCAGATCATGGGCCAGCGCCACCGCCTCGGTCAGTTCCTGATTCAGATCCAGCGCACCGGCGACGGTGCGCGCCACCTGCGCCACTTCGATCGAATGGGTCAGCCGGGTGCGATAATTGTCGCCCTCATGTTCAACAAAGACCTGCGTCTTGTGCTTGAGGCGCCGAAACGCGCTGGCATGGATGATCCGGTCCCGATCCCGTTGGAAACAGGAGCGAAAACTGCTTTCCTCTTCCGGCACCAGCCGCCCACGGCTGCGCTCCGGATCCGAGGCATAGGGCGCGCGCATCTGCTGTCCTTGTTCTTGTGCCTGTGCTCGCGGCCTCTATATTGGAATAACAGAAGAATTCAAACGCCGGAGTGATCCATGAACCTGCCCCCCAAAGTGACCGAGCGCGCCTTTGCCCGCCTGGCAGAGATCGGTGCCGCCGACCAGGGCAAGGCGTTGCGCGTCGCCGTCGAGGGTGGCGGCTGCTCTGGCTTCCAATACGAGATCGTGCTCGACGAGGCCGCCGAGGATGATCTGGTGCTGGAAAGCAAGGGGCAAAAGGTCGTGGTCGATTCCGTGTCGTTGCCATTTCTGGCCAATGCCACCATCGACTTTACCGAAGAGCTGATCGGCGCCCGTTTCGTGATCGAGAACCCCAACGCCACCTCATCCTGCGGCTGTGGCACCTCGTTTTCCATGTGATCCGAGCCGACGAAAGCTCACTGCACCAGAATTAACCGTCTCAAATCAGCGAGTAATGCGGCATACCTGAAGCGCGACCTGAAGTCGGGTCTTTGCCGCGCCCTGCCCCATGACTTATCCAAACGAACGCGATAAGAGATAGATCGCAACGCATCGCTTCGAGAGGTCAGCCATGAAGATCGCCACCTTCAACATCAACGGGATCAAGGCGCGCGTCGGGGCGTTGACCGACTGGCTCGACACGGCCCAGCCCGACGTGGCGATGCTGCAAGAGATCAAATCGGTCGATGAGAACTTCCCGCGCGAACTGTTCGAAGAGCGTGGCTACAACGTCGCGACCCACGGGCAAAAAGGCTTTAACGGCGTGGCGATCCTGTCGAAACTGCCGCTGGAAGACGTAACGCGCGGCCTGCCCGGCGATGACGAAGACGAACAGGCCCGCTGGATCGAAGCCACCGTCGTGGGCAAGACCGAGATCCGCCTGTGCGGGCTGTACCTGCCCAACGGCAACCCGGCGCCGGGGCCTAAATTCGACTACAAGCTCGCCTGGATGGAGCGGTTGCAGGCCCGCGCCGTGGACCTGCTTGCCGCCGAGGAACCGGCGATGATGGCGGGCGATTACAACGTCATCCCGCAACCGCAAGACGCCGCCAGCCCCGCGGACTGGACCGAAGACGCGCTGTTTCGCCCCGACACCCGCGCCGCCTTTCAGCGTATCGTCAACCTTGGCTTTACCGAGGCGGTCAGCACCCGGTTGCCGGGACCGGGCCACTATACCTTTTGGGATTATCAGGCCGGGTCGTGGCGACGTAACAACGGCATCCGCATCGATCATATCCTGCTGACCCCGCAGGCCGCCGATCTGATGCGCGATCTGGGCATCGACAAGGAAATCCGGGGCTATGACAAGCCGTCCGACCATGTGCCGGTCTGGGTCGACCTTGATCTCTGACCGCCCCCTTTGACCGCCTCCGCGCCTTTCCGCCGGTGGCGCCCTGCCCCCATTGCCATGCGCCGTCCTTCCCGCGTTAATGGCCGCTGATGGTGATGGTAAAAGGGTGTGACATGGTTCGGGCGATCCTGGGTTTTTCGGTATTGCTGCTTCTGACAGCCTGCGGCCAACGGTCCGCCCCGGTTGCCCCCTCGACCGCGACCACATCGGCGACCGCGACGGCGGAGGTGCCGCATATGTCGTTCCTCGCCGCTCCGCGGTTCGACGATCTCGACCCGCATGACTGGCAAGGCGTCACGCCGCATCGCTACCCGGTGCACGGGATCGACGTCTCGCGCTATCAGGGCGCGATCGACTGGCACAAGGTCCGACGCGGCGGCGTGGCCTTTGCCTATATCAAGGCGACCGAGGGCGGCGATCATTCCGACCCGATGTTCGCTGAACACTGGCACGACGCGCAGCGCGCCGGGGTCCGCCGTGGGGCCTATCACTATTTCTATTTCTGCCGCCCGGCGGCAGAGCAGGCGCGCTGGTTCATCCGCCACGTGCCGCGCGATTCCTCTGCCCTGCCCCATGTGCTGGACATGGAATGGAACCACCGCTCTCGCACCTGCACCAAACGCCCTGATGGGGCCAAGGTCCGGGCCGAAGCGCGCCGCTTTCTTGATATTCTCGAACGCCATTACGGCCAGCGCCCGATCATCTACACCACGCCCGACTTCTATCGCGACACCGGCATTGGCCGACTGACCGGCACCCAGTTCTGGCTGCGCTCGGTCGCCGGCCACCCGCGCGACACCTATCCCGGCGCGCGCTGGACCTTTTGGCAATACACCGGAACCGGCGTGGTGCCCGGCGTCAACGGGCCGGTGGACATCAATGCCTTTGTCGGCCCGCCCGAGACTTGGGCGGGCTGGCCCGGTTAAACCTGTAATTCAGGGATATTATTTGCCGATCTTGACGATTTACCGTAAAGTGGTGAAAAAGTGTACCATTTAAAGCAGCACGTTAGAGCAGCAAGGCAAATCCCGATGGACCCCCGCAAGATCCCGTGGCTGGAAAGCGTAAAACTCATGCTGAGCCGCCCCAAGGCGGTCCAACTTGGCGCGTTGTGTTACCGTCATGGCGAAGACGGCGCATTGGAAGTGCTGCTGATCACC
Source organism: Pseudodonghicola sp. (assembly GCA_033791545.1). Lineage (GTDB taxonomy): Bacteria > Pseudomonadota > Alphaproteobacteria > Rhodobacterales > Rhodobacteraceae > Antarcticimicrobium. The sequence goes on from JASJGL010000069.1 coordinate 6,011, forward strand.
TCGTCGCGGGGCCGCTGGATCCTGCCCAAGGGCTGGCCGATCACCGGGTTGGACAGCTGGGAAACCGCGCTGCAAGAGGCATGGGAAGAGGCTGGCGTGCGCAAGGGAGAGCCTTGGCGCACCCCGCTGACCAGTTACCATACGGTCAAGAAATACGACAGCGGGTTGGAGCGCGATTGCACCGTCTGGGTCTATCCCGTCGATGTCAGTGACATGCGTACAGATTACCCCGAGGCCGATCGCCGCGAGCGGGTCTGGCTGTCGATCCCCGAGGCCTGCGCGCGGACCGACGACCCCGGCGTGCCCGAGGTTTTGCGCCTGTTCGCGGACAAGATGACGGCCCGCGCTTGATCTGACGGGCAATCCGGCCTATCGCCAAACGGATTGCAACGAATAGATGACAGGCGTGTGCCAGCCCGGACCGCGCCGCACCGAAAGGCGTGAATGTCGCAGAACACTCCCCCCCGACAGTGGAAAACCCTCGACAAAGATCTCGGCCGGATCGGACAGCTTGAACTGGCCACGCTCTATGTCTCGCGCCCGATGGTGGGGCTGGGCGTGGCGCTGGCCTTTATCGTCATCGTCGGGCTGATCGCGGCTCTTTTCACCGGTAGTGGAAGCAGCTCTTCGGCGATCATCGTCGCGGCGGCGGTACTGGGCGCCTATATGGCGATCAATATCGGCGCCAATGACGTCGCCAACAACATGGGCCCCGCCGTGGGCGCCAACGCCCTGACGCTGGCGGGCGCCATCGTGATCGCCGCGCTTTTTGAAAGCGCCGGTGCGCTGCTGGCGGGCGGCGATGTGGTCTCGACCATTTCCAAGGGCATCATCGACCCCACCAGCATGAGCGATACCCGGATCTTTATCTGGGCGATGATGGCGGCGCTGACCTCCTCGGCGCTTTGGGTCAACCTAGCCACCTGGATCGGCGCGCCGGTCTCGACCACCCACTCGGTCGTGGGCGGGGTCATGGGCGCGGGCATCGCCGCAGCCGGGTTCGGCGCAATCAACTGGTCCAGCATGGGCGCAATCGCGGCAAGCTGGGTGATTTCGCCGGTTCTGGGCGGGGTGATCGCGGCCGGGTTCCTTGCCTTCATCAAGGCCCGGATCATCTATCAGGACGACAAGATCGCCGCCGCGCGCCGCTGGGTGCCGGTGCTGGTCGGGATCATGGCCGGCGCCTTTTCCGCCTATCTTTCGGTCAAAGGGCTGAAACGGGTGATCACCATCGACCTTGGCACCGCGCTGATGATCGGGGCGCTGGTCGGCGTGCTGTTTTATGCCATCGCCGTGCCGGTGGTGCGCCGCCAGTCGCGCGGGATGGAAAACCGCAACAAGTCGCTCAAGGTGCTGTTCTCGCTGCCGCTTGTGATCTCGGCGGCGCTGCTGTCCTTTGCCCATGGGGCCAATGACGTGGCCAATGCGGTGGGACCGCTCGCCGCCATCGTACACTCGGTCGAGTTTGGCGAATTCGCCGGCAAGGTGTCGATTCCCACCTGGGTGATGGTTGTCGGGGCTTTGGGCATTTCGTTCGGGCTGGTGCTGTTCGGGCCCAAGCTGATCCGCATGGTCGGCAGCCAGATCACCAAGCTGAACCCGATGCGCGCCTTTTGCGTTGCGCTCTCGGCGGCGATCACTGTGATCGTGGCAAGCTGGCTGGGACTGCCGGTGTCCTCGACCCATATCGCCGTGGGGGCGGTGTTCGGCGTCGGTTTCTTTCGCGAATGGTACAATGAAAAGCACCGCCCCAGAACCGCGCCCTCCAAGGGCGGCAAGATCGCGACCGAGGAACGTCGCCGCCGCAAACTGGTGCGCCGGTCGCATTTCCTGACCATCGCGGCGGCCTGGGTCATCACCGTGCCCGCCGCCGCGCTGCTGTCCGCGCTGGTCTTTGTCGCCCTGAACGCGATGTTCGTCTAAGGTCGTTGCCCCGACACCTGCGCCATCGCGGTCAGGCAGCGGGGGTCACTCTGCCCCCGGTTCGTGCATCAGGACGGCAGAGACCGGCGCCAAGGCCACCCGCTGCGCCCTATCCTGCAAGCCCCAGAGCAGCAGCGCGCTGATCGTATCGGGCTGCACCCGCCCCAGCATGATCACTGCCCCATCCAGCCCGGCCCGGAACGCCGCCTGATCCAGGAACCGGCGCATCACCGTCGTCGACTGCCCGGCCCCGTCAAAGTCGCGGAACACCACCGTCGAGGGAACGCCGGCGCGGACCGCCAGTTTCTGCGCCGTATTCAATCCATTCGCCTGCATGATCAGGCCAAGGCCGGCATCCTGCGCAATCAAGGTCACCTGATCCGACAGCGCCCGACTGCCCTGTATGCCGCTGCCTGTGCCTTCCAGAATCGCCACCGCCTCGGGGACTGCAGCGCGCCAGACCGACAGCGCGACCTCCGCATCCTGCGCCAGTGCCGCCGCCGGAAGATCGGCCAGCAAGACCACCTCGAACCCGGCAGCGCGATGGCGCGCCATCTTCTCCGCCGCGTCGGGGGCGGCAGGATCGATTGCAAAGGTCAACGGATAGGGGAAATCCGCCAAGGCCTCGGCTCCGATCGAATCCTTCCCGTCAATCAACAGGATGGACATCAAAGGCTGCCCCTCGGGATTCTCGAAGGGCACGGCAAACCGTTCGATCGCCGGCGGTTCGGTGCGGGCCGCATCCGGGGTTGCATCGGGGGCATCGTCGCGCTCGGTCAGTGGCGCCACCAGCGTGCCGATGGCCGGGCTTTGCGACGCGGCCTCCCCCTCAGTGCCGGCCTGCGGCAAAGCCGCGATACGCGGGGCCGAGGCGGATGGAGAGGTGGGTTCGGGGGAGGAATCGGCCTCAGCTATGGCCTCGGGCGCGGCCTCGCTCTTGGGGGCCGCCTCGCTCATGGGTTCTGCGCCGGGCCCTGACGGGGGCACGGCCTGCAGGTCCGGATCTGTGTGCGACGCCACCTCTGGCGCGACCTCATCCGCAAGCGGGGCCGTGCCAAAGCCGGACCCGGCCGCGGGCAACGCGGGCACAGAGGGCTGCGACGGATCGGAGGCCGCGGGCACACCGCGCTCTTCGCTGGGCGTATCGGGGGCACTGCCCGGTGCCTGCGGCATCGCGGAGGCCTCCTGCGAGGTGGACAGCGTCGGCGCGCCAGCTGTCTCGCCCGGCCCCTCCATCGCACCGGTCGCAGCACCGACTTTTGGCTTCTCCGCCGGGTCTGTATCCGCCGGGTCCATCGAGGCCAGCGTGTCAGATCCGGCCCCTGCCGCTCCGGGGGCCAGCGGCGCGGCCTCGACCAGATCAGCGTCTGCGCCCGGCTGGGTCATGCCCGTCTCGTGCCCGGCCTTGTCCGCGTGATCCGCGCCACCATCCACCGCTACCGGTGGCTCGCTCGCCACATCAGGCCGCGACATCGGTACCAACAGCGATAGCCCCGCCGTCACGGACACGACCAGCACCGCGCCCAGTATCAGCCCCCAAAGAAATCCGCGCATTCCCGCCTCGCCTCTCTCGTTTATTCGCCCGCGCGCCCAAAGGACGGCCCGCAGCAACACTCTATCCCGCCCTCTGGCCCTTGACGCTGCCGACCATCCCTGAACATGTAGGGTCCAATCACTATAATGCTGGCGGGCCTCGCGCCACCAGCCCCCAATGTATCCCGGGCGCCATGCTGCTTTTAATCGATAATTACGACTCCTTCACCTATAACCTTGTGCACTATCTGGGCGCGCTGGGCACCAATGTGGTGACCCGGCGCAATGATGCGCTGAGCGTGCAGGAGGCGATCGCGATGCGGCCCTCTGGCATCCTGCTCTCGCCCGGACCCTGCGATCCGGATCGGGCGGGCATCTGCCTTGCGCTGACAGCGGCGGCGGCAGAGCAGCGCATTCCGCTGCTGGGCGTCTGTCTTGGGCACCAGACCATCGGGCAGGCCTTTGGCGGCAAGGTGGTGCGCGCGAAGGAAATCGTGCACGGCAAGATGGGCGAGATCCATCATGATGGCGAGGGCGTGTTTGCCGGTCTGCCGTCGCCGTTCAAGGCGACACGCTATCATTCGCTGGTGGTCGATCGCGACAGCCTGCCCGACAGCCTCAAGGTGACCGGCTGGCTGGAGGACGGCACCATCATGGGGCTGCAACACCGCGATCTGCCGATCCACGGGGTGCAGTTCCACCCCGAGTCGATCGCCTCGGAGCATGGCCATGCCCTGCTGAAGAATTTTCTGGATGACATGAGGGTTCCCGCATGAGCGACGCGCTGAAACCGCTGATCGGCGCCAGCGCCGAACGCCCCCTCACCCCGCAAGAGGCCGAGACCGCCTTTACCATCCTGTTCGATGGCGAGGCGACACCGGCCCAGATCGGCGGGCTGCTGATGGCCTTGCGCACCCGTGGTGAAACGGTGGACGAATACGCCGCCGCCGCCGCCGTGATGCGGGCCAAATGCCATGCCGTGATTGCCCCCGAGGGGGCGATGGACATCGTCGGCACCGGTGGTGACGGCAAGGGTACGCTGAACATTTCAACCGCCGCCGCTTTCGTGGTGGCCGGTGCCGGCGTGCCGGTGGCCAAGCACGGCAACCGCAACCTGTCGTCGAAATCGGGCTCTGCCGATGCGCTGGGGCAGATGGGGATCAACACGATGGTCGGCCCCGAGGTGGTGGAACGCGCCCTGCGCGAGGTCGGGATCGGCTTCATGATGGCACCGATGCACCACCCGGCGATGGCCCATGTGGGACCGGCGCGCACGGAACTGGGCACGCGCACCATCTTCAACATCCTCGGGCCGCTGACCAACCCGGCGGGGGTAAAACGGCAGTTGACCGGCACCTTTTCCCGCGATCTGATCCGCCCCATGGCTGAAACGCTGGGACGGCTGGGATCAGAGCGCGCTTGGCTGGTGCATGGCTCCGACGGCACCGACGAGATGAGCATCACCGGGGTCAGCTGGGTCGCGGCGCTGGAAGACGGCACCGTCAAGGAAGCTGAACTGCACCCGGAGGATGCCGGTCTCCCGGTGCATCCCTTCGAGGATATTCTAGGCGGCACACCGGCGGAGAACGGCGCCGCCCTGCGCGCGCTACTAGACGGTGCGCCCTCGGCCTATCGTGACGCCGTGCTGTTGAACGCCGCTGCGGCGCTGACGATTGCCGATGCTGCCTCCGACCTGCGCGAAGGCGTGGCGATGGCGGCGGAAAGCATCGACAGCGGCAAGGCCAAGGCCTGCGTCACGGCGCTGGCGAAAATCACACAGGAGCGCGCATGACCGAAACCGTTCTGGACCGCATCAAGGCGTACAAGCTTGAGGAAGTCGCGGCGGACAAGGCCGCGAAACCGCTGGCCGAGATCGAAGCAGAGGCGCATGCCGCCGGTCCGGTGCGCCCCTTTACCGAAGCGCTGCAAATGGCCAGCCGCGGCGGATATGGGCTGATCGCCGAAATCAAGAAGGCCAGCCCCTCCAAGGGGTTGATCCGCCCCGACTTTGACCCGCCCGCGCTGGCCCAAGCCTATGCCGAGGGTGGCGCGACCTGCCTGTCGGTGCTGACCGACACCCCTAGTTTCCAAGGCGCGAAAGAGTATCTGATCGCGGCACGCGCCGCCTGCGACCTGCCGGTCCTGCGCAAGGATTTCATGTATGATCCCTATCAGGTGACCGAGGCCCGCGCGCTGGGGGCTGACTGCATCCTGATCGTCATGGCCTCGGTCGAAGACAGCCAGGCCGCCGAGTTGGAACAGACCGCCGTTGACTGGGGCATGAGCGTCCTGATCGAGGTGCATGACGAAGATGAACTGGACCGCGCGGCCCAGCTGAAAAGCCCGCTGATCGGGATCAACAACCGGAACCTCAAGACCTTTGAGACCTCGCTGGACACCACCCGCAGGCTTTCGAAACTGGTGCCGGTGGACCGCACCATCGTCTGCGAAAGCGGTCTGAACGGTGCCGAGGATCTCGCCGAGATGGCGCGCTATGGCGCGCGCTGTTTCCTGATCGGCGAAAGCCTGATGCGTCAGGACGATGTGGCCGACGCAACCCGGCACCTGCTGGCCAACCCGCTGACCGCCCCCGGAGGGATGTGAGATGGCCGAACTGACCCATTTCGACGCCGCTGGCAACGCGCATATGGTCGATGTCTCGGACAAGCCCGAGACCGCCCGTGTCGCCACCGCCGAAGGCTATGTCAAAATGGCCCGCGCAACCTTTGACATGATTTCCGAAGGCCGCGCCAAAAAGGGCGATGTGATGGGGGTTGCCCAGCTTGCCGGGATCATGGGGGCCAAGAAAACCCCGGATCTGATCCCCCTGTGCCACCCGCTGCCGGTCAGCAAGGTCGCGGTCGAACTGACACCAGACAGTGCGCTGCCCGGTCTGCGGATTACCGCCACGGTCAAGACCACCGGGCGCACCGGGGTGGAGATGGAGGCGCTGAGCGCCGTCAGCATCGCCGCGCTGACCGTCTATGACATGGCCAAGGCCGTGGACAAGGCAATGCAGATCGGCGGCATCCGCGTGACACTGAAAGATGGCGGAAAATCAGGGCGGTACGAAGCGACATGAGCGGTGCGATGATCACGGTGGACGAGGCCCGCGCGCTTCTGTTCAAGCTCGCCACGCCCTTGCCGGAAGAAGAGGTTGCGCTGATCGCGGCCGCCGGTCGCATTCTGGCCCGTGACGTGAGCGCGCGCCGCGACCAGCCGCCCTTTGCCGCCTCCTCCATGGATGGCTATGCGGTGAACTCTGCCGAGGTCGAGCAGCACGCGATGTTTAAGCTGATCGGAGAGGCCGCCGCCGGGCATCGCTTCGAGGGCCGGGTCGGCCCGGGGCAAGCGGTGCGCATCTTTACCGGCGCGCCCCTGCCCGAAGGGGCAGATTTCGTTGTCATTCAAGAGGATGTCAGTCGCAGCGGCGATCTGATCACCATCGCCAATGCGCCGGGGGAAAAAGATAACGTGCGCCCGCTCGGCGTGGATTTCCGCGCTGGCGACACGGTACAGGCCCCACGCCGGTTGCGCCCCGCCGATATTGCCCTGCTGGCGTCGATGAATATCGACCGGGTGCCTGTCGTGCGCAAACCCGTGGTCGCGCTGATCTCCACCGGGGATGAATTGGTGATGCCCGGCGAACAGCCCGGCCCGGACCAGATCATCGCGTCAAACACCTTTGGGCTCAAGGCGATGCTGGAAGAGGCGGGCGCCGAAGCCCGGATCCTGCCCATCGCGCGCGACAGCGCAGCCTCGCTCACCACCGCCTTTGACCTCGCCAAGGGCGCTGATCTGGTGATCACCATTGGTGGTGCCTCGGTCGGCGATCATGATCTGGTGGCGGGCGTGGCGGAAACGCTGGGGATGGAGCGGGCGTTCTACAAGGTGCGGATGCGCCCCGGCAAACCGCTGATGGCGGGGCGGCTGAACGGGGCCGCCATGCTGGGGCTTCCCGGCAATCCGGTCTCGGCCATGGTCTGCGGCCGTGTCTTCGTGGTGCCGATGCTGCGCGCGATGCTCGGGCTGGGGGCGTCCGCCCCAAGGCTCAGCCAAGCCGTGCTGGCCACGGATATCGGCGCCAACGGCCCGCGCGAACACTACATGCGTGCGCGGATCGGCGCAGACGGTCGGATAACGGTAGAGGGCAATCAGGACAGTTCGCTGCTCTCGGTTCTGTCCGCCGCGACGGCGCTGGTCCGACGCCCCGCCGACGACCCGGCCCGCGCCGCGGGCGAGGTGGTGGATTATCTTTCGATCTGACCGCCCGCTCTGCCGCCCTTGACACAAAACGTGAACATGCGTAGAACAAAACAAAACGCATGGCTGCGAGGTGGAAACGATGCTGACCCGGAAACAATTGGATTTGCTAACGTTTATCCACGACCGCATGCAACATGACGGGGTTCCGCCCAGTTTCGACGAAATGAAGGTGGCGTTGGACCTGCGCTCCAAATCCGGCATTCATCGCCTGATCACCGCGCTTGAAGAACGAGGCTTCATCCGTCGGCTCGCCCATCGTGCCCGCGCCATCGAAATCGTCAAACTTCCTGAAAGCCTGGGCGGAGAGTCGAGCAGCGGGTTCTCTCCCCGCGTGATCGAAGGCGACCGCCCCAGCACCCCGCGCCCGGCCAATGCCGATGGTGTCGAACACTATTCGATCGAACTGCCGATGATGGGCCGGATCGCCGCCGGTGTCCCGATCGAGGCGATCAGCCATGTCTCGCACAATGTCGCGGTTCCGGCCTCCATGCTGTCGGGTCAGGGCGAGCATTACGCGCTTGAGGTTCGCGGCGACTCGATGATCGAGGCGGGGATCAACGACGGCGATATCGTCATCATCCGCGAAACCCAGACCGCTGACAGCGGTGATATCGTGGTGGCCCTGATCGAGGATCACGAGGCGACCTTGAAACGGTTTTTCCGCAAGGGCAAATCCATCGCCTTGGAGGCCGCCAACCCGGCCTATGAAACCCGCATCCTTCCCGAAGACAAGGTCGCGATACAGGGCCGTCTGGTCGGGTTGATCCGAACCTATTGATCCCAACCTATTGAACTGGCCCTGACCAGAGCCGCCAACGGTCGGGGTGTCGCGTCACCCGCAATCGGCCATCGCTGTCGAGGGCGACCGCGCCGGTCTTGCCCAGATATGACAGATCAAGCACCAGACAGGGTCCGTTCAACGGCACCGGCAGCGGGGCGACGATCACATCCTGCGCGGTGCAATGGGTCAGCTCCGGCAGCGCGCGTTTTCCGATCACATGGATGATACGGCGCGCCCCGGCCTTGATCACGCGCAACTGCCCCGCCCCGCCGGGCCAACGTGCCGCCGCTTGGGGTTGATCGGCGCCGTCGCCATCGTTTTCCAGCCAAATCCCGGCGACAAAGCCAGCGCCGCGCGGCTTGCTCAAGGCCCGGCCCTGCGGTGTCATCACGCCAACCAGCGTGCCACTGTCGGCAATCAGCACCACCGGACGCTCGGCCCCGGTCCAGATCAGCACTGCCGCCGCCGCTGGGATCAGCCCGGCGATCCGCGCCCATCCCTGCCAGAGGATCACGAACAGCATCCCCAGCACGAAAAGCGGCAGCACCAGCGGGCCGGGGCTGGTCACATGGCCGCGCGCTCCCGGCAGCTGCGCGGCCCAATTGGCCACCATGAGAATCCAGCGCAACCCGAGCCCCATCGCCTCCAGCGGAAGCGCTTCCAACCCGAACGGGGCAAGCGCCGCGGCCAGCACCGCCGCCGGGATCACCACCAGCCCCATCACCGGCACCGTCGGCAGGTTGGCCACCAGCCCGTAATGCGCGAGCGTGTTGAAATGCGCCGCCGCCACCGGCGCGGTAGCCAGCCCCGCCACCAGCGACGACAGCCCCACCCCGACCACCGGCGATAGCCATCGCGGCCCCAGCGCCAGCTGCCAATCGCGCAAGGCGCCAAACACCGCGATCAGCGCGGTGGTGGCCGCAAAGGACATCTGGAACCCCGGCCCCAACAGCGATTCCGGCCGCATCAGCAAGACAATCAACGCCGCCAACGCCACCGCCCGCAGCGAAAAGGCGCGCCGATCCACCATCACCGCGCCCAGCATGACGGCGGTCATGACAAAGGCGCGTTCGGTCGCCACGTTGCCCCCCGACAGCGCCAGATAGCCCGCCGCCGCCAGGATCGCGACCGCGGCGGCGATCTTGCGCACGGGCAACCGCAGCGCCAGCACCGGGATCGCGGCCAGCCCCAATCGGATCGTGGCAAAGACGAACCCGGCCAACAGCCCCATATGCAACCCCGAGATCGCCAGCAGATGCGCCAGATTGCTGGCCCGCAACGCCTCCAGTGTCTCTTGCCCGACGCCGCTGCGATCACCGGTCGTCACCGCTGCGGCAAAGCCACCGATGTCACCGGGCAACACCGCCCGCATCCGCGCCGCGACCGCCATGCGCAGGCGAAACAGGCCCAGATCGCGCCCCGGCGGGGCCGCGACGAGCACGGGCGCACGGGTATAGCCCACTGCCCCCAAGCGCTGAAACCAGGCGTGGCGGCGAAAATCAAATCCGCCGGGCTCTGCCGGCCCCTGTGGCGGGGCAAGATGGGCGGTGGTCATGATCCGCGCGCCGGGCCAGACCCCCTGCCTCGACGCTGCCCCATGCAGCGCGATCCGCATCCGTTCCGGCACGCGCCCCGGCGGCACCCCCTCCAGTCGGACCCGATCCAGCGTCAGCCGAAGCGCATCCGAGGCCGAGCGATCCAGCGCCACGACACGGCCTTCGACCGGCCCATAGTAACGCGCGCTCAGGACCGGGGCCGCGACCAGATGCGCCCGCACCGAAGCCAGCGCCAGGCCGGTTGCGAGCAGTGCCGCCGCGACTCCCAGCGCCGCCACCCCGCCCGGGCGCAGCAGCGCCCAGACCGTCCCAGCCGCCCCAATCAACCCCAGGATCAGATACAGCCAACCGTCCGGTTCTTTCGGCAAAATGAAATAAACCCCGATCCCCAGCCCGAGAAACACCGGGGCCCAAGGAAACAAATGCCCGCGCTGGCGATCCAGCACCGCATCGAGCGCGGCTGCACCTCTGCCCGCAACGCCCATGCTTGCCCCCCGCCGCCCGGCCCGCTATTCAGACCTCAAAACGTTATTCCCCTCATGGTTACCAAAAGGTAAAGCGCCCTCATGTCCGATCAGGTGGTCACCCGTTTCGCCCCCTCGCCCACCGGTTTTCTGCATATCGGCGGCGCGCGCACCGCGCTGTTCAACTGGCTTTACGCGCGCGGGCACGGCGGCAAGTTCCTGCTGCGGATCGAGGATACCGACCGCGAACGCTCGACCCCCGAGGCGACGCAGGCCATTTTGCAGGGGTTGACCTGGCTTGGTCTCGACTGGGACGGCGAGCCGATCAGCCAGTTTGCCCGCGCCGACCGCCACGCCGAGGTGGCGCAGCAGCTTCTGGCCGAGGGCAAGGCCTATAGGTGCTTTTCGACACAGGACGAGATTGCCGCGTTCCGCGAAGCCGCCCGTGCCGAGGGCAAAAGCACGCTGTTCCGCAGCCCTTGGCGCGACGCAGATCCCGCAACGCACCCGGATTTGCCCAGCGTCATCCGCATCAAGGCGCCACAGCAAGGCACCACGGTGATCCACGATCAGGTGCAGGGCGATGTGACGATTCGCAACGACCAGCTTGACGACATGGTGCTGCTGCGCGGCGACGGCACGCCGGTCTATATGCTGGCTGTGGTGGTCGATGACCATGACATGGGGGTCACCCATGTGATCCGGGGCGACGATCACCTCAACAACGCCGCACGGCAGATGATGATCTATGACGCCATGGGCTGGAATGTGCCGGTCTGGGCGCATATCCCGCTGATCCACGGGCCGGACGGCAAGAAACTGTCGAAACGCCACGGCGCATTGGGGGCGCAGGAGTATCAGGCGATGGGCTATCCCGCCGCCGGGATGCGCAATTACTTGGCCCGGCTGGGCTGGAGCCACGGTGATAACGAATTCTTTACCGACGCTCAGGCAAAAGACTGGTTCGATCTGGGCAGCATCGGCAAAAGCCCGGCCCGGTTTGACCTGAAAAAGCTGGAAAACCTGTGCGGCCAGCATATTGCCGTTAGCGATGACGCCGCATTGCGGCAGGAGCTGGAGGCCTATCTTGCTGCGGCGGGCAAGCCAGCCTTGACGCAAACGCAGGGCGACGGGGTGGAGCGGGCCATGTACTGCCTCAAGGATCGGGCGAAAACCTTCCCGGAACTGATTGAAAAGGCGTATTTTGCACTGGCAAGCCGCCCTATTGAGCCGGATGAAAAGGCCGCCAAGGCGCTGGCGACGGTATCCGACGGTATGCTGTCTGAATTGACGCCGCATCTGCAAAATGCTAGCTGGACGCGAAACGATCTGGAGGCGACTCTGGGCGCTTTCGCCGAAGACCGGGGCACCAAGTTCGGCAAATTGGCCGGCCCGCTCAGAGCCGCTCTTGCCGGGCGCGCAGTGACCCCTTCGGTGTTCGACATGATGCTTGTGCTTGGCCAGGAGGAAACCTTGGCCCGCCTCAAGGATGCTGCCGGGCGCGTCGGGTCAAACTGACCGGACATGGCCGCGGCGAAAGATTCAGGACCGGTGCCCTATGCCCGGTCTGCCCGCGCGGAGTAGGACGCTTTTGCGTCCCGTGCCAGATGAGAAGAAGGGACTACAATGACCGAGAAAAACAAGACAGCCACGCTACTACTGGACGGCAAGAGCGTCGAGTTGCCGATCCTGTCGCCGACAGTGGGTCCCGACGTTCTGGATGTGCGCAAGCTCTATGCGCAGGCCGGCGTGTTCACCTATGATCCGGGCTATACCTCGACCGCGAGCTGCGACAGCACCATCACCTTTATCGATGGCGACAAGGGCGAACTGCTGCATCGCGGCTATCCGATCGACCAACTGGCCGAGAAATCGCATTATCTCGAAGTCTGCTATCTCCTGCTCTATGGCGAACTGCCGACCGCCGTCGAACTGGAAGATTTCGAAACCCGCATCATCCGCCACACCATGCTGCACGAACAGATGCAGTATTTCTTCCGTGGCTTCCGTCGCGATGCGCACCCGATGGCGATCATGGTCGGTGTCGTGGGGGCGATGTCGGCCTTTTATCACGACTCGACCGACATTCAGGATCCCTGGCAGCGTGAAGTCGCCTCGATCCGCTTGATTGCCAAGATGCCGACCATCGCGGCCTGGGCGTTCAAATATCACACCGGACAGCCGTTTGTGTATCCACGCAACGATCTGGACTATGCCTCGAACTTCCTGCGCATGTGCTTTGCAGTGCCCGCCGAGGAATATGAGGTGAACCCGATCCTGAGCCGCGCGATGGACCGCATCTTTACCCTGCACGCGGACCACGAGCAGAACGCCTCGACCTCGACTGTGCGTCTGGCGTCCTCTTCCGGGGCGAACCCGTTTGCCTGTATCGCGGCGGGCATCGCCTGTCTCTGGGGCCCGGCCCATGGTGGCGCCAACCAGGCCTGCCTTGAAATGCTGAAGGAAATCGGCACCCCGGACCGCATCCCGGAATACATCGCCCGCGCCAAGGACAAGAACGATCCGTTCCGCCTGATGGGCTTTGGCCACCGGGTCTACAAGAACTTTGACCCGCGCGCGACCGTGATGAAGCAATCCGCCGACGAGGTTCTGGACCTGCTGGGGATCGAAGACAACCCGACCCTGCAAGTTGCCAAGGAACTCGAGAAGCAAGCGTTGGAAGATCCCTATTTCGCGGACAAGAAGCTGTTCCCGAACGTGGACTTCTATTCCGGCATCATCCTCGAAGCGATGGGCTTCCCGACCTCGATGTTCACGCCGATCTTTGCGCTGTCGCGCACCGTCGGCTGGGTCAGCCAGTGGAAAGAACAACTGGCCGATCCGCAGCACAAGATCGGTCGCCCGCGCCAATTGTACCTTGGCAGTGCGCGCCGCGATTACATGGATATCGAAAACCGCTGATCGCGGACCAGATCCTACAGAGTGAATGCAAAACGCCCCGCGAAATATCGCGGGGCGTTTTCGTATGCGGTTTCGGGAAAGAGCGGAACCGGCGCCGCGATCCGTTCCGCTGCTCCCGCGCGCAGGTGATGTGCGTTAATGCGCCGCCTTGCCCTTGCCGCGCACCGCGCGCCAAAGCGGCGTAACGATCCGCGTTCCCAGAACCAGCAGGATCAGCCCGAGCAAAACCGCGAGAACACCATCAAGCGCCGCCGTCACGATCCATTCCACCGTCCCCGTAATCTGAGCCGGCAGCGGTTGTGCGACAGCCACCGCGACATGGTGGATTGCCTCTTCCGGCGCATGCCAGCCCAACACGCCCAACCCGTGAATGATGATGGACCCGCCCACCCAAAGCATCGCCGCCGTACCCACCGTGGTCAGCAGCGTCAGGAATCCGGGCATCCCCCGCACCAATCCACGACCGACGGCGCGGGTCGCGCCCAACCGCCCGGTCCCGGCCATATGCAGCCCGACATCGTCGGCCTTAACGATCAGCGCCACCGCGCCATAGACCACCACCGTAATGCCAACTGCCACGATCGCCAGCGCCGCGGCTTCGGTCACCACCCCGCTTTTCGGGATTTCCGAAAGCGCGATGGTCATGATCTCCGCTGAGAGAATGAAATCGGTCTTGATCGCGCCAGAGGCCCTTTTTTCCTCCAGATGCGCGGGATCTTGCGGCACCTCCGGTGCGTCCTGCGGATGGGCGGCATGGGGGCGGATCGCATGGGCGATCTTCTCGGCCCCCTCAAAACTCAGGTAGGCCCCGCCCAGCATCAAAAGCGGCGCGATCAGCCAAGGCGCAAAGGCCGACAGCAACAGCGCAGCGGGCAACAGATACAACAGCTTGTTGCGCAGTGATCCCTTGGTAATACGCCAGATGATCGGCAACTCGCGGCTGGCCTCGAAACCATGGATATATTTCGGTGTCACCGCCGCATCATCAATGACCGCGCCCGCCGCCTTGGCCCCGGCCTTGCCGGCATAGGCCGCCACATCATCAACCGAGGCCGCCGCCACCTTGGCCAGCCCCGCCACATCATCCAGCAATGCCAGAAGCCCGCTCATCCCGCCGTTCCCATTCCAAGTCTGCCACGCATCATAAGAGCCTAACTTATCCCACCCGGACCGCAAGCGTTAGCGCCACCGGGGCGAAAGCTGGACGGTTTTGCGCTAACAGGTTCTGGATTCGACGCTTTTTCCCTTTTGGGCCGGTCCTGCGGCAGCTATATCACCGGCAAACCATACTGCGGAGATTGTCATGACCATCAAAGTCGGGATCAACGGGTTTGGCCGTATAGGCCGTTGCACCCTGTCGCATATCGCGGCCTCGGGCCGCGACGATATCGAAGTGATCAAGGTGAACGCCACCGGCCCGCTGGAAACAGCGGCGCATCTGATCAAATACGACAGCGTGCATGGCCGCTTTCCCGGCCCGGTGACGCTTGGCGACGGCACGATGGATCTGGGCCGTGGCCCGATGCAAATGTTTTCGACGTATGACCTAAACGAATTGGACTGGGACGGCTGCGACGTCGTGCTGGAATGCACCGGCAAGTTCAACGACGGCGAAAAGGCCAAGGCCCATCTGGAACGCGGCGCGAAAAAAGTGCTGCTCTCGGCCCCCGGCAAGAACGTGGACAAGACCATCGTCTTTGGCGTCAACGACACTACGCTGACCGCTGATGACAAGATGATTTCGAACGGGTCCTGCACCACCAACTGCCTTGCCCCGCTGGCCAAGGTTCTGGATGAGGGCGTGGGGATCGAAAGCGGGATCATGACCACGATCCACTCCTACACCGGCGATCAGCCGACGCTGGACCGTCGGCACAAGGATCTGTACCGCGCCCGCGCCGCCGCGATGTCGATGATCCCGACCTCGACCGGTGCCGCCAAGGCCTTGGGCGAGGTTCTGCCGAACCTCAAGGGCCGCTTGGACGGCTCGGCCATCCGCGTGCCCACGCCCAATGTCTCGGCTGTGGACCTGACCTTTCGCGCCAGCCGCGAGGTCACGGCAGAAGAGATCAACGCGCTGATGGAAGCGGCCGCCAACGGGGCGATGCGGGGCATTCTGGCCTATGAGCCGGCACCGCTGGTCTCGACCGATTTCAACCACAGCCCGGAAAGCTCGATCTTTGCCCCGGATCAGACCCGCGTCGTCGAAGGCCGTCTGGTGCGCGTGCTGAGCTGGTACGACAACGAATGGGGCTTCTCGGTGCGTATGGCCGATGTCGCCGTGGCGATGGGCAAACTGGGCTAACCCCGAACCTCTATCCCACACTTGTTTCAAAGCACCCGGTCGGGCATACCTGATCGGGTGCTCTTGTATTTTCAGGATGGCCCATGACCGACAGAATCGCCCTTGTTCTGGGCTTGGTGATCCTTTCCGCCCTCCTGCTGGACCTTGTCCTGAACGGGAGCGGGCATCTGATCTTTCTGGGACAGAAAATGTTCGATTTCATCGAATGGATCGCGTTCTGGCGCTAAGGCGGGCACCCCTGGCGCCCCCGCCTGCCGTTCGTCGGGTGCGCGTCAGGGAACGCTAATGCGTCCCCAGCCGATCCTTGAGCGCCTCGTTCACCAGCGGCGTGACGAACTTTGACACATCGCCACCAAGGCGCGCGATTTCCTTGACCAGCTTGCTGGCGATGGCCTGACGCCGTGCGTCGGCCATCAGGAACACGGTCTCGACACTGGCGTCGAGCGCGCGGTTCATGCCGACCATCTGGAATTCATACTCGAAATCCGCAACCGCGCGCAGACCGCGCACGATGATCTGGGCACCGACATCATGGGCGCAATCGATCAGGAGATTCTCGAACGGATGCACGACGATCACTGTGCCGGTCTGCTCGCTCAATTTGGTGCATTCCGCCTCGATCATCGCGACCCGCTCTTCAAGGGAGAACAGCGGCCCCTTGTCACGGTTGATCGCGACACCGATCACCAGCTTGTCGACCATGATCGACGCCCGGCTGATGATGTCGATATGGCCCAAAGTGATCGGGTCGAATGTTCCCGGATAGAGCGCTACGCGCATGGCGTCCTCCTGCCTGTTTGCTCTGCCAATGCAAGCAACACGACAGGAGAACGATTTGCAAGGGCGCGCGGGCCTTGCCGCAACAAAATTACGCGGCTTAATGCCCCATGATCATGCCTTGCAGCGCATCCTTCTCCATCGCCATTTCCGTCAGTTGCGCCTTGACCACGTCACCGATGGTCACGATGCCGACCAGTTTGCCGTCCTCGACCACCGGCATATGGCGAAAGCGCCCCTCGGTCATGCGGGTCAGAACCTCTTCCACGCTGCACTGTCCGGTGCAGGTGACAAGATCTTTGGTCATATATTGGTCCACGGTCTTGTCGAGACATCCACCGCCGACCCGGCCCAGTTCGCGCACGATATCGCGTTCGGAAAAAATCCCGTCAGCCGTGTCGCCACCATCGGACACCACCAGCGACCCGATCTTTTTCTCTGCCAGCAGACTCGCCGCCTCGGACACTTTGGCATCGGACCGGATGGTCACGACGCCGGCAGCGGCCTTGGATTTGAGAATGGATTGAACAAGCATCCCTAAAACCTCCCGCAATTTTCTTTCATACAACAAAGCGTTGCCGCAATATGCGATCAAGTCAAGTCAGGCTTTCAAGCCTTGCCACCTCGGCCCGGACCCGATCACAAAGCAGTTCGGCAAAGCGGGTCAAGCGCAGGCTGCGCTGCGCGCCCTGATATCGCACCAGATAGAAACTGCGGGTCAGGCTGACCTGATCGGGCAGAACCTTGCGCAGGTTGCTATGCGACGGCAGGCTGAAATCATGCGCGATTCCGACCCCGGTGCCCTGCACCACCAGACGCAACTGGACGGAAACCGAGTTCGAGGCCAGTGGCACCCGCTGAACCCCCAAGGCCCCGAGATAATCGAGTTCCTCGTCAAAGATCATCTCGGGAACATAGCCGACCATCCGCACCTGTCGCAGCGCCTCCAAGGTGTCGATCGGCAGATTTTGGCGCAGGAAATCGCGTGTGGCGACCAGATGCAGGTGATAATCGCAGATTTTCTGCACCAACAACTGCCCGGCCGTGGGCGGACTGACGGTGATCGCCATATCGGCTTCGCGCCGCGACAGGTTGACCACCCGTGGCAAGGCGACGATCTGAAGATCGAGATCGGGGTTCTCTTCGCCGATCCGGGCACAGACCTGCGGCAGCACGTAATTGGCGCAGCCATCCGGCGCGCCGATTCGGATTTGCCCGGCCAGGCTGTCACTGGAGCCGGTCAGCGCCTCGCCCGCCGCGCGCATGGCCGCCTCTGCCGCTTCGCCATGGGCGAGCAACCGCTCCCCCGCCGAACTGAGCGCGTAGCCCTGCGGCGATTTCACGAACAGCACCGCCCCCATCGCCTGTTCCAGACGGGCAATGCGCCGCCCCACCGTTGCCGGGTCAAGCTTGAGCACCCGCCCGGCACCGGACAGGCTTTGCTCTCGCGCGACCGCGAGAAACACTTTCATGTCGTCCCAGTTCGGTTCCATCTCGCCCCTTGCGAAATTGCAAAGCCTTTTTGAAATCTTGCCCCTGTTCAAGGGATTTCCGCAAGCCTATCCTGCAAAAAAATCTCAGTAGGAGGAGTGATCCCGTGAAAGAACTGACCCACTATATCAACGGTGCGCATGTAAAGGGCCAATCCGGCCGCTTTGCCGATGTGTACAACCCCGCAACCGGCGAGGTTCAGGCCAAGACACCGCTGGCGAACGTCGAAGAGATGGCCTTTGCCGTGAGCATCGCCGAGGCTGCACAGCCGGGCTGGGCCTCGGTCAACCCGCAGCGTCGCGCCCGGGTTCTGATGAAATTCGTCACCCTGCTGAACCGCGACATGGACAAGCTGGCCGAGGCGCTGAGCCGCGAGCATGGCAAAACCTTCCCCGACGCCAAGGGCGACGTCCAGCGCGGGCTGGAAGTGGTGGAATACTGCATCGGCGCCCCGCAAATGCTGAAAGGTGAATTCACCGACGGCGCCGGCCCCGGCATCGACATCTATTCCATGCGTCAACCGCTGGGTGTGAGCGCCGGGATCACCCCGTTCAACTTCCCCGCCATGATCCCGATGTGGATGTTCGCCCCGGCCATCGCCTGCGGCAACGCCTTCATCCTGAAACCCTCCGAGCGTGACCCCTCGGTGCCGCTGATGCTGGCCGAACTGTTCGAAGAAGCCGGTCTGCCCAAGGGGATCCTGCAGGTTGTGAACGGCGACAAAGAAGCCGTCGACGCCATTCTGGACCACCCCACCATCCAGTCGATCGGCTTTGTCGGGTCCACCCCGATCGCCGAATACATCTATGGCCGTGGCTGTTCCAACGGCAAGCGGGTGCAATGTTTCGGTGGTGCCAAGAACCACATGATCATCATGCCCGATGCCGACATGGATCAAGCCGCCGATGCGCTGATCGGCGCGGGTTACGGCGCTGCGGGCGAACGCTGCATGGCGATTTCGGTCGCGGTTCCGGTTGGCGACGAGACCGCTGATCGCCTGATCGAAAAGCTGGTGCCGCGCATCGAAAAGCTGAAAGTCGGGCCCTATACCTCTGGCGACGACGTGGATTACGGCCCTGTCGTGACCGCTGCCGCCAAGGAAAAGATCCTCGGGCTGGTGCAGTCGGGCGTGGACCAAGGCGCCGAACTGGTCGTCGATGGTCGCGGCTTCTCGCTGCAGGGCTATGAAGATGGCTTCTTTGTCGGCCCGCACCTGTTCGACAAGGTGACCCCGGACATGGATATCTACAAGCAAGAGATCTTTGGCCCGGTGCTGTCGACCGTGCGCGCCCAAAGCTATGAAGAAGCTCTGAAACTGGCGATGGACCACGAAATGGGCAACGGCATCGCGATCTTTACCCGCGATGGCGACACCGCCCGTGATTTTGCCAGCAAGATCAATGTCGGCATGATCGGCATCAACGTTCCGATCCCGGTGCCGTTGGCCTATCACACCTTTGGCGGCTGGAAGAAATCGGCCTTTGGTGACCTGAACCAGCACGGCCCGGATGCGTTTAAATTCTACACCCGGACCAAGACCGTGACGGCACGCTGGCCCTCGGGTCTGAAGGACGGCGGAGAGTTCCACTTCAAAGCGATGGACTGATCCAACCCCTCTGAAACGATACAAAAGCCCCGGTCACATGACCGGGGCTTTTTTCGCTCTGCGACACAGAAATGACTACCAGGTCAGGGTCTGCATACCGTCGCGGAACAGCCAGCTTTCGACCAGCGGCCAAGTCCCCATTTCGACCCCCTCGATATAGTCCTCCTCGGTCAGCCCGGCGGCCGTGGAGCAAGCTCCGCACATGATGACGGTGCCGCCATCGGCCATAAACGCCTTGAGCATGTCCTGAATCGAGGTTCCCTGTTCGGCCATCAGCCCATGCACATGGCTGGCGCGCTTCTTGTCGGCCAGATACACGGCGCGCACGTTCAGCCAGATCGCCGTGTCATGGCCGTTCTTCAGCGATTTCTGATGCGCGAACAGGATCGCCTTTGCCGCCGACCATGTGTCATCGGTGGTCAGGCTCACGAACAACCCGCGCTTGGCCCCGTCGTCGGCGCGAACAAGATCGGGGGTCCCGGAAACGAGTAGCGCAAGAAACCCCATCGCAACGAATTGGAAAATCCTGAGTTTCATCTTTTTCTCCTCATATCTGAAATTGACACATTCCAGATACAGCATACGGGCGCCGCGCTGATTGACCCATGTCAACAACCTTCCCACACTGGAAGGATTGGTGCTGACCGCCTCTTTGTCCCATCCGCCGCCGCTTCCGGTTCCGAGCGCTGTCTTGCATCGGTCTTGCCCCGCCCCGGGAGCAGATCGCATCGCAAGCCGGGCGCGGCAGGGTTCGGGCACCGGATTGACCCACCGGGAAATTCATGTTTTCTGGATCAAACTGACCAGAAACCACTGCTTGTTCCTGTTTTCGAGGGCGTATCACATGTCTGTTTCGTTCCGCATATTCCCAGACCGCGGGCTGGCTTTTGTCCGCTACACAGGTTTTGTACGGATGGAGGACACGCTGGCTGCCTTTGCCGACTATGCCCGTGATCCCGATTGCAAACCGGGACAGAAACAGCTGGTCGACCTGTCCAAAATCACCGGCTATGAACCGGATTTCACCAAGATGATGCAGGTGCAGGCAAACAAGGCCGATGTGTTTGTCGCCGAAGGGGCCGAAACGCTGATGGTCTATTACGCGCCGAACAAGCTCACACAGGATCTTGCGCGGCTTGCCCTGCGGTCATGGGAACCGTTCGATTACATCGTCGCTCTGGTGCAGGAGGATGATGCCCAGGCGCTGGAACTTCTTGGCCAACCGGAACGCAGCCTTGACGCCCTTTGGGCCTTGGCGCCGGAGGCCTGATCCGGGCAGCATTTCATCACCTGTCGTCGCGCAGGGTTAACAATGCCGTGAGGCAAAGCTCTGCTGCGGCACACCCTCTGGTATGATCGCGAAAATTTGCGTATATTCTCCTCATAAAAAGCATTCCGAGGTCCGAGCATCATGTCCGATTTTCGCATCACCCGCCGCAGCGCCCTGCTTGGTGTCGCGGCGACCCTGGCAACGCCTGCCCTGCTGCGCGCCCAATCCACCGACGCCTTTCCGCAAGAGGAACAACCGATCAGCGATCAGTTCCCGGTGCGGCACAACATCTCGTCGTTCCGAGAGCAGCATTGGCAGGACCATTTCGACGCTTTGGGCAAAGGCTGCCTGCTGGCCGATATCACCAGCCGCGCGGTGCATTACTGGGGCCCCGATGGCGAAACCTATCGCCTGTTCCCCTCCTCGGTGCCGTTGAACGAAGAGTTGACCAAGCGCGGCTATACCGAGGTTGTGCGCAAGGCCGAGAACCCGCGCTGGACGCCGACCTCTTCGATGCGCGAACGGGATCCCACCTTGCCCCCGTTCCTGCCGGGCGGCCCGGGCAACCCTTTGGGCACCCGCGCGATGTATCTGGCTTGGCCAGCCTACCTCGTGCACGGCACCCATGACACCCGCAAGATCGGGCGGCAAAGCTCGTCCGGGTGTATCGGGCTGTATAACCAGCACGTCGAAGAACTGTATCCGATGGTGCAGGTTGGCACCCAGGTGCGACTGCTCTGATCAGGGGACTTTAGCCCTCAAATTGTACAGAACGGGCGGTCCAGTGGGGCCGCCCGTTCTGCATCCCCCGCGCCCCATCGTCATCCCGACAAAGGCCGGGCGGGTCGCCCCTAGCGTTTGCACATCCAGAAACTCTGCGCCCGCCCCTTGGCCAGAAACGGCAGCGCCGCGACAGCATCGGCGCGGCCGCGCTGCAACAGGTACCCGGGCCAGAGGATCTCAAACCCGCCGCCCTGCAACAGCGCATGCAGCATGTATTGCTCGCCCCAAGATGGGCAGTCGTAGAAGAACCGCTTGGGGTATTCATAGGGCAGGAACACGTCGTGGACGTGGATCACCACACCGGGCGCCAGCGCCGGGATGATCCGGCAGAACAGATGCGCGACATCGTTGCTCATCCGCACCTGATGGCTGGAATCGATGAACAATACATCGCCCGCTTGCAGCCCTGCGAACAACGCCGGATCGACGCTTTCCAATGTCGCCTGTTCGAACCGGTCTACCACGTCCGCGATATCGGCGCGCGGCCACGGATCAACCGCCGTGAGCTGCGTGTTCAATCCACCGTCGATGATCGCCTGACGGGTGATGCGAGTGGAGTTGCCGCAGCCCACCTCGATCACGCGTTTGGGCGAAAACCGGCGGATCATCAGATACAGCGCCTCGGCATCCGGGGTGTCGAAATAGCCGTTTCCGGCGCGATAGCCGGACGCGGTGCCTTCAGGCGCCATCAGCGCCGCCAGCGCCGGCGCATGGCTTTGATAGTCGGCCACCAGCGGCGCGATATCAAAGGCCTCCATGCCCGGGGATAGCGCATAGGCGGGCCGCTCCAATCCGCCAGCCGCCTCAAAGGCGGCAAGCCGGTCCTGTTCCACCGCCTGCTCAACCAGAGTGCGCGCAAGCCGCCGCCGACGCGCCCCATCCAGCCCGGAGATCAGCTCTTCAGGGTCCGGCAAATGGGGTTTGGGCATGGGCTTGGCTCCGTCTGGCTGCGGCAGTCTGCATAGCGCCCCACGCCCCGACGGCGCAACCGTGGATCGCCAAACTCGGGCGTTTTCGCTTGGCAATGCGAAGATAGCAGATGTGACGGCCTGAGAAGATCGCGCGATGATCCGCCACCGGACCAAAAACGCCCACACCGATCTTTGACCGCGGCCCGGGGATCTGCAATCCTCTTGCAAGATTCCCCTGAAACAAGATCGGACAAGACAACGGCATTCGTGCAAATCGGGTTTGCAGCAATGGTACTTGTACGTCCGGTTCTGCAAAGGCTAAGAATAAAACGAATGTTCAATTAAACACGACCGACGGGAGGCGCAGCGTGGATTTTGCACTGACAGAAGAACAGACCGCGATTTTTGACATGGCCCATGCGTTTGGCCAGGACCAGATCGCCCCGCATGCCCGCACCTGGGAAGCACAAGGCACCATCCCCAAAGAGCTTTGGCCGCAGGTCGGCGAACTGGGCTTTGGCGGGCTTTATGTCTCGGAAGAGGGTGGTGGCGCCGGTCTGGGCCGGTTGGACGCAACATTGGTGTTCGAGGCGCTGAGCATGGCCTGCCCCTCGGTGGCGGCCTTTCTGTCGATTCACAACATGTGCGCCAAGATGCTGGACAGTTTCGGCAGCGACGAGTTGAAAGCGCGGGTCATGCCCGGCGTGCTGAGCCTGAACACGGTGCTGAGCTATTGCCTGACCGAACCGGGGTCGGGATCGGACGCCGCCGCGTTGAAGACACGGGCGGAAAAATCCAACGAGGGCTATACCCTGAACGGCACCAAGGCGTTCATCTCGGGCGGTGGCTATTCCGATGCCTATGTCTGCATGGTGCGCACCGGCGAAGACGGGCCCAAGGGCATCTCCAGCGTCTATGTCGAGGATGGCACAGCGGGGCTGAGTTTCGGCGCGCTTGAGGAAAAGATGGGCTGGCGCAGCCAACCCACCGCGCAGGTGCAGTTCGACGATTGCAAGATCCCTGCCGGCAACCTGATCGGCACCGAGGGCGATGGCTTCAAATACGCCATGATGGGGCTTGATGGCGGACGGCTGAACATCTCGGCCTGTTCGCTGGGTGCGGCGCAAACCGCGTTGAACCTGACGCTGGCCTATATGGGCGATCGCAAGGCGTTCGGCAAAAGCATCGACCAGTTTCAGGCGCTGCAATTCCGTCTGGCCGATATGGAGATCGAGCTTCAAGCGGCGCGCACCTTCCTGCGGCAGGCGGCGTGGAAACTGGACCAAGGCGCGCCGGATGCCTCCAAGTTCTGTGCCATGGCCAAGAAATTCGTGACCGAGGCCGGGTCAAAAATCGTCGATCAATGCCTGCAACTGCATGGCGGCTATGGCTATCTGGCCGACTATGGCATCGAAAAGCTGGTGCGCGACCTTCGGGTGCACCAGATCCTTGAGGGCACCAACGAGATCATGCGGATGATCGTGGCCCGCCACATGCTGGCCAACCGGTGAGGAGGCCGGGATGAGCGATATCGACATCCGGATCACCGGCCGCGCCGGGCGTATCACCTTTACCCGGCCGCAAGCGCTCAATGCGATGAGCTATGACATGTGCATGGCCGTTGATGCGGCGATGCGGCAGTGGCGCGACGATGATGAGGTGGCGCTGGTTGTGATCGACGCCGAGGGCGACAAGGCGTTCTGTGCCGGTGGCGACATCGCCGCGCTGTATGACACCGGCACCAAGGGCGATTTCGCCTATGGCCGCCGGTTCTGGCGCGACGAGTATCGGCTCAACGCCTTTATCGCCGAATTCCCCAAGCCGGTGGTCAGCCTCATGCAGGGGTTTACCATGGGCGGCGGGGTCGGCATCGGCTGCCACGGTGGGCACCGGGTGGTGGATGACAGCACCCGCATCGCGATGCCCGAATGTGGCATCGGGCTGATACCGGATGTGGGCGGCTGCCATCTGCTGTCGCGCGCGCCGGGATATCTGGGCGAGTATCTGGGCCTGACCGCCGGGCGCATGGCGGCGGGCGACGCGATTCTGGCCGGGTTTGCCGATCATTTCATCCCGCGCGAGAAGTGGGGCGACCTGATTGAAATGCTGGAGGCCAGCGGCGACATTGCCCATGTGGCGGCACATGCCCTGCCCGCCCCGCCCTCGTCACTGGGCGAGATGCGCGCCGACATTGACCGCCATTTCGGGGGTGGATCGTTGCAGGCCATCCTGGCCTCTCTCAGCGCGGACGACAGTGACTTTGCACAGAAAACCCGGGCTGTTCTGGCACGCAATGCGCCGCTGTCGATGGCCTGCACGGTCGAGATGCTGCGACGGCTCCGGGCCGAGGATGCCACGATCCGGCAGGCGCTGGATCTGGAATACCGCTTTACCTGGCGGTCAATGGAGGATGGCGATTTTCTGGAGGGCATCCGCGCCCAGATCATCGACAAGGACCGCAATCCAAAGTGGAAGTACGCCGGGGATACCGTCCCCAATGCCGTGCTGAACCACATGCTGGCCCCGCTGGGGGCCGATGCGTTGACATTCGAAGGGGAGAACAGACAGATGAAAATCGGGTTTATTGGCTTGGGCAATATGGGTGGGCCAATGGCGGCCAATCTGGCCAAGGCCGGGCATGATGTGACCGGGTTCGACATGGCCGATGTCACAATCGCGGGCGTGAAGATGGCAGGCTCTGCCGCCGAGGCCGCCAAGGGTGCCGACGTGGTGATCACCATGCTGCCCAACGGGCAGATCCTGCGGGCGGTGGCCGGCGATATCATCCCGGCGATGGACAAGGGCGCGACCTTTGTCGATTGCTCGACCGTCGATGTGGACAGCGCCCGTGCCGTGGCACAACAGGCCGAAGAAGCCGGGCTGCTGGCGGTGGACGCGCCAGTGTCCGGGGGCACAGGTGGCGCCAGTGGCGGCACGCTGACCTTCATGGCCGGTGGTTCGGACGCGGCCTTTGCCAAGGCCAAACCACTGTTTGACATCATGGGCCAAAAGGCCGTGCATTGCGGCGCGGCCGGGGCCGGACAGTCTGCCAAGATCTGCAACAACATGATCCTTGGCGTCACCATGATCGCCACCTGCGAAGCCTTTGCGCTGGCCGACAAGCTGGGTCTGGACCGGCAAAAGATGTTCGACGTCGTGTCGACCTCGTCGGGCTATAGCTGGACGATGAACGCCTATTGCCCGGCGCCCGGCGTTGGCCCGCAATCTCCGGCGGACAACGATTACAAACCCGGGTTTGCTGCCGATCTGATGCTCAAGGATCTGCGCCTGAGCCAGCAAGCCGCCGAAAGCGCCGATGCAGATACGCCGATGGGCGCATTGGCACAGGCGCTTTATGCGCAATTTGTCGAGAATGAGGATGGCAAGGGCATGGATTTCAGCGCCATGCTGCCCCGGTTTGAAAAACGCGGCCACTCCGAATAACCAAGTTGCGGCGGGGGCGTACGTCCCTGCCGCATCCTGTTTGATATGAATTGTCTATATTTTCTCGCCCCCCAAGGGCCAATCTTTACGCCCCATTAAGCGCCCTGCGGTCAGATCACATCAGTACGTATGGCTGATGAAAGGGACTGCGATGTTTAACAGCAATCTGGGCAATATCGACCGGATCGGGCGCATCCTGCTGGGGGCGGCGATGTTAATCCTCTATACGGTGATCGCCCCTGCGCCGTTCAGCTGGCTTCTGCTGTTCGGGCTGGTGGCGATGGCCTCGGGGCTTCTGGGCACCTGCCCGATCTATTCCCGCCTGAACATGAGCACGAACGAGGCGGATTGAGGCATCCCTAGTCGGTGCCAAGCGCCGCGATGCGATCCCGGGCGGCGCGGGTGATCCGCGTGCCTTCCTCGATCGCATGGTTGGCGCGGTAAAATTCCAAAGTGGACATATCGGTAAGGTCGGCCGCCAGCGCCAGATCGGCGGGGTCGGCGGCCTCTCGGCTTTTGCGCAGAAACTCCGTCAACACATCAATCGAGGCCGAGACCACGTCAAAATAAGTCGGCTCGGCTGGCCCCTCGTCACGGTCCGGCAACAGGCGGCGCAGCGGGTCGGGCAATTTCTCCAGAAACTCCGGTGCCTGCAGCGCGGTCCAAAGCTTGCCTTCGCTCGGCACCCAAAGCGGCCCGCCCGCCTTGTCATTGGGGTTGACCGAAAGAATCCGCCGTGCCCCCAGTGCGCGCGCCGCAGAGACCGGCACCGGGTTGATCAACCCGCCATCCAACAGCCAGCGCCCGTTAATCCGGTGTGGCCGCAGGATCGCCGGCAGCGAGACCGAGGCGCGCACCGCATCCGCCAGCGACCCTTCGCGCAGCCAGACCTCGCGCCCGGTGGCCATGTCGGTGGCCACAGCGATGAAGGGGTATTTCAGCTCTTCGATGGTTTCGGGCAGGCCAAGATCCCGCAGCAAGTCCATGATCGCCGCGCCGCGCATGAGGCCGCTGCGGTCAAGCCGCAGGTCGATCATCCCCATGAAGCTGGTGCTGCTCAGATCCCGAGCCCAGTCTTCCAACGCATCCAACTTGCCGGCGGCCCATGCCGCGCCGACCAGCGCCCCCATGGAACAGCCCGCAACCATCGCGGGCTCCACCCCCTGCGCCTCCAACTCGCGCAGCACACCAATATGAACCCAGCCGCGCGCCCCACCAGAGCCAAGCGCCAGCGCCAGCCCGCCGGTCATCACTCTGCCGCAACGCGGGAGGGATCAAGCAGCGGTTTCAGATACTGCCCGGTATAGCTGCGCGGATTCGCGGCCACATCTTCGGGGCGCCCCTCAGCGATGATCTCACCGCCGCCATCGCCGCCTTCGGGGCCGATGTCGATGATCCAGTCGGCGGTCTTGATGACATCAAGATTGTGTTCGATCACCACCACCGAATTGCCCTGATCCACCAACTCGTGCAGCACCTCCAGAAGCTTTTTCACATCCTCGAAATGAAGCCCAGTCGTGGGCTCGTCGAGGATGTACAGTGTGCGCCCGGTCGAGCGGCGGCTCAGTTCCTTCGACAGTTTCACCCGCTGTGCCTCGCCGCCCGAAAGCGTGGTCGCCTGCTGGCCGACCTTGATGTAATCAAGCCCGACACGCTGCAGCGCATCCATCTTCTCGCGGATGCTCGGAACCGCCTTGAAAAACACCTGCGCCTCTTCAACCGTCATATCAAGAACGTCTGCTATGCTTTTGCCTTTGAACTGAATTTCCAGCGTCTCGCGATTATAGCGCGCGCCCTTACAGGTCTCGCAGGTGACATAGACATCGGGCAGAAAATGCATCTCGATCTTGATCACGCCATCGCCGTGACATGCCTCGCAGCGGCCACCCTTGACGTTGAACGAGAACCGCCCCGGCTTGTAGCCACGCGCCTTGGACTCCGGCAGGCTGGCGAACCAGTCGCGGATCGGGGTAAAGGCGCCGGTATAGGTCGCGGGGTTTGACCGCGGCGTTCGCCCGATCGGGCGCTGATCAATGTCGATCACCTTGTCCAGATGCTCCAACCCCTTGATCGTCTCGCAGGGCGCCGGGGTCTGGCGCGCCCCGTTGAGACGCATCGAGGCGGTCTTGAACAGCGTCTCAAGCGTCAGGGTCGACTTGCCGCCGCCCGACACGCCGGTGACGCAGACAAACTCGCCCAGCGGGAAATCAACGGTCACGTTTTTCAGATTGTTGCCGGTGGCCTTGACCACGGTGATCGCCTTGCCCTTGCCCTTGCGCCGCTCGGTCGGGACCGCGATCTCGCGCGCCCCGGACAGGTATTGCCCGGTGATCGAGGCCGGGTCGGCGGCGATCTCTTGCGGGGTGCCATGGGCCACCACGTGACCGCCGTGCACACCGGCGCCGGGGCCGATGTCGAACACGTAATCGGACTGGCGGATCATATCCTCGTCATGCTCCACCACGATCACGGTATTGCCCTGATCGCGCAGGTTCTTCAGCGTCTCGATCAGCCGGTCGTTGTCGCGCTGGTGCAGCCCGATCGAGGGCTCATCCAGCACGTACAGCACCCCGGTCAGGCCCGATCCGATCTGGGAGGCGAGCCGGATGCGCTGGCTTTCGCCGCCCGAAAGGGTACCCGCATTGCGGCTGAGCGTCAGGTAATCAAGACCGACGTTGTTCAAAAACCCCAGCCGTTCGCGGATTTCCTTGAGGATGGCGCGGGCGATCTCTTTCTTCTGCGCGCTCAGGCTTTCGGGGGCGGCGCCGATCCAGGCATGCGCCTGTTTGATCGACATCTGCACCACCTGCCCCACATGCATCCCGTCGATCTTGACCGCCAGCGCCTCGGGCTTCAGCCGGTAGCCGCCGCAGCTTTGGCAGGGACGGTTGTTCTGATAACGCTCGAACTCTTCCCGGATCCAGTTGCTATCCGTCTCACGATAGCGCCGCTCCATGTTCGGGATCACCCCCTCGAACACACGGCTAACCTGATAGACCCGCCCGCCCTCGTCATAACGGAACTGGATTTCCTCGTCGCCCGAGCCGTACAGAAACACCTGCTGCACTTTCTCCGGCAGATCCTTCCAACGCGCGTTCTTGTCGAAGTCGAAATGCTTGGCGATGGCCTCGATGGTTTGCAGAAAGTAGGGCGACTTGCCCTTGCGCCAGGGTGCCAGCGCGCCGTCGTAGATCTTGAGCGTGGCATCGGGCACCACAAGGCGTTCATCAAAGAACAGCTCCACCCCCAGCCCGTCGCAATCCGGGCAGGCGCCGAAAGGCGCGTTGAAGGAAAACAGCCGCGGCTCGATCTCGGGGATGGTAAAGCCCGACACCGGACAGGCGAAGTTTTCCGAAAAGGTGATCCGCTCCGGCTCGCCCTCGCCTTCGCGCGGGGCGGTTTCCAGAATGGCGATGCCGTCGGCCAGATCCAGCGCGGTGCGGAAACTGTCCGCCAGTCGCGTCTCCATCCCCGCGCGCACCACGATCCGGTCGACCACAACGTCGATATCGTGGCGGAATTTCTTGTCGAGCGTGGGCGGCTCATCAAGCTCGTAGAAATCCCCGTTCACCTTGACCCGCTGGAAACCCTGCTTGCGCAGCTCCAGAAACTCCTTGCGGTATTCGCCCTTGCGGTCGCGCACGATCGGCGCCAGCAGATAGCCGCGGGTGCCCTCCTCCAGCGTCATCACCCGGTCGACCATGTCCTGCACCTGCTGCGCCTCGATCGGCAGGCCCGTCGCCGGGCTATAGGGGGTGCCGGCGCGGGCGAACAACAGCCGCAGGTAATCATAGATCTCGGTCACGGTGCCCACGGTCGAACGCGGGTTCTTGGAGGTGGTCTTCTGTTCGATCGAAATCGCCGGCGACAGACCGCTGATATGGTCTACATCCGGCTTTTCCATCATGTCGAGAAACTGGCGCGCATAGGCGGACAGGCTCTCAACATAGCGCCGCTGCCCTTCCGCATAGATGGTATCAAAGGCCAGCGAGGACTTGCCCGACCCCGACAGCCCGGTGATCACCACCAGCTCATCGCGCGGGATATCCACGTCAATGTTCTTGAGATTATGCTCGCGCGCGCCGCGCACTTCGATCTTTTTAAGCTCAGCCATATCGCCCCCGCACCACTGCTTATGAAATAGGGGAGTCGCGGCGAGTCTCCAACCGGAAAAAGCGAACAAAGTATGAACGCGCGCCATTTCAGGGCATTCATTCTTTGTATTCTATTTATCGAATGTTATATGGGCGGCTCACGGCCCCTGAATCGGCCGTATCAGACGGAAGGGATCGCAATGTTCTTGTTCAGACGGGCCAGCAGTCGCGGCCTTAGCCCGCAAGAGGCTGTAGCAGGGGCAAAGGACGGCAGTGTGATCGTGATCGACGTGCGCGATCACGGGGAGTTGGCGATGTCGGGCAAGGCCAAGGGCGCGCTGCATCTCCCGTTGACACGGCTGCGCGACATGGCCGACCCGAAGCATCCCGATTACCGCCCGGAACTGACGCCAGAGACCAAGATCGCGCTCTATTGCGCCAGCGGTGCACGCTCGAACGCGGCAGCGTCGATCATGGCGCAACTTGGCTACAGTGATGTGCACAACATCGGCGGGCTGGGCCACTGGGTGCGGGCGGGCGGCGAGATCGAACGCGGCTAATCCGCCCCCACCCCTTCGCGCGCTCACCCCTTGCGCGCCATTGCCCAAGCACAGATCGGCATCTCGGGATCGTTCTTCAGCGTGTCCTGCTCGGGGTCGAATTTCGGTGGCCAACTCACTTCCATATTGCGCAGGGCGGCGTTGCGGTTGCCCCATTGTTCGGCGTGAATCTGATCTTCGTCGAAACCGCATTCGATCAACAGGTTCTTCAGCCCCCGGGCCGACCAGCGCGAACAATCTGCCGGCGCGGCGTGGAACGGGATGAAGAACGGCACCGCAAGCCAGAAATGCCCACCGGGGCGCAGCATTTCGCGCACGTTTTTGGTCGCGCGATAGGGGCGATCCAGATGTTCCCACACCTGATTGGCAAGGATCAGATCGACCTGCAGCACCTCTCCCGCCGCATCGGTGAACGGGTCGGCGCAAATATCGAAGTCAGGATAGTTGAACTGCTGATACGAGGCGAACTCAAACATCCGCCCCCATTTTCCCGAGATCTCGGCCACCTCGAGATCGGGCCCCAAGGCCCGGATCATGCCCCGGCTGGCGCGCCCCATTGCAATGCGGTTCAGACTTGCCACGAACGCCCCCTGTGTTCCCGTTCCCCGACCTGCAGGCAGCCACGCCCGGTCCCGCGGGGAAGACTCCACAGCGCCCGCGACTCCCGGCTTTTCCTTTCACCGCAAATATCCCCGCCGGAGGCCCGCGCCAAAGGCGCGTCCCCCCAGCGACGCTACCGCCACCCTCAGAAATGAATCGCGCGCCCATAGGCGTCGAGCACGCTTTCGTGCATCATCTCGCTGAGCGTGGGATGCGGGAAAACGGTCTGCATCAGATCCTCTTCCGTGGTCTCCAACTGCCGACCGATCACATAGCCTTGGATCAGCTCGGTGACCTCGGCGCCGACCATATGGGCGCCCAGAAGCTCGCCGGTTTTCGCGTCGAACACGGTCTTGACCATGCCCTCCGGCTCTCCCAGCGCGATGGCCTTACCATTGCCGATAAAGGGAAAGCGGCCGACCTTGACGTCATAGCCCAGCTCTTTCGCCTTGGCCTCGCTATAGCCGACCGAGGCCACCTGCGGTTGGCAATAAGTACAGCCGGCGATGCTTTCGGGTTTGACCGGATGCGCATGTTTGCCCGCGATCAGCTCTGCCACCATCACGCCTTCATGTGATGCCTTATGCGCCAGCCAAGGTGCGCCGGCGATATCGCCGATGGCATACAGCCCGTCGATCCCGGTGCGACAGAATTCATCGGTCACCACATGGGTGCGGTCAAGCTTGACGCCAAGCGCCTCCAGCCCCAGCCCCTCGACATTGCCGACGATGCCGACGGCCGAGATCACGGTGTCGAACTCCATCTTCTGGACCTTACCGCCACTCTCGATATGGGCGGTAACCTTGCCGCCGCCCGTCTTGTTCGGGGCCCGGTCAAGCTGCTTGACCATGGACTTCTCCAGGATGGTCATGCCTTGCTTGACGAATTGCTTTTTGGCAAAGGCGGCGATCTCGACGTCCTCGACCGGCAGCACCCGGTCCATCACCTCGACCACGGTGGTATCGGCGCCCAGCGTATTGAAGAAACTGGCGAATTCGATGCCGATCGCGCCCGATCCGATGACCAGCAGCTTTTTCGGCATCCGCGGCGGATTAAGCGCATGCCGATAGGTCCAGACCAGATCGCCGTCGGCCTCCAGCCCCGGAAGTTCACGCGCCCGCGCGCCGGTGGCCAGAACGATGTTCTTCGCCGTCAGGTCCTCGGTGCCCTTGTCGGTCTTGACGCTGACCTTGCCCTTGGCGGGCAGCGTCGCCGCGCCCATCACCACGGTGACCTTGTTCTTTTTCAGCAGGTGCCCGACCCCGCCGGACAGCTGTTTCGCCACCCCGCGCGAGCGTTTGACCACCGCGTCAAGATCATAGCCGATCTTGTCAGCCGAAAGCCCGAACTCCTTGGCCCGTTCCATCAGATGAAACACCTCGGCCGAGCGCAGCAGCGCCTTGGTGGGAATGCAGCCCCAGTTCAGGCAGATGCCGCCCAAGTTCTCGCGCTCGACAACGGCCACTGACAGGCCAAGTTGTGCCGCGCGGATCGCGGCCACATAGCCACCCGGCCCAGCCCCAATGATGATCAGATCAAACGATTTAGCAGCCATGACATCCCCTCGGCACCACCGTTGAAAAACTAGTTCACCATTAAACTATTCCATAACGCACATCAATGGGCGCAAATGGGCAATCCCGCCGCAGAGAGGATCTGCGCTGGAGTCGCCGGTCTCACAGAGATGAATCACCGCCCCGGCTCAGGACGCGGCCTGAAGCTCTCGCATGGTTTCGCCATAACCACCGTCCGAGACATAGGCCGCCTCTGGCCCGGTCATCGCGCGCGACAAAGCCACGTTGCGATAGGGGAAGCGGCCAAAGCGGCGGATCACCTCGCGATGGGCGCGGGCATGCAACAGGTTCGACGCGCCGGTTTTCGGCATCCGCTCGCACAGCAGCCGGACACAGCGATCCTGATCGCACAGGTTTTCCGAATGCATCAGCGGCAGGTAAAAGAACTGTCGCGCCGGTTCGTCGATCTTCATGTCCCAGCATTTGTCGATCGCCGATTTCGCCGCCGCAAGCGCCGCACGGTCGGTGGAAAACGCCTTACCCTCGCCCCGGAACATGTTGCGCGGGAACTGATCTGTTAGAATGAGATAGGCCAAGGCACCGCTGGGATAGGTCAGCCAGAACGAAAATTTCCCGGCACAGGCCTCCTCCCAGGTCGCGCCGAAGCGGTCCCGGATCGCGGCATCCAACGCATCGTCCTGCGCGTACCATCCCTTTGGCCCGACCTCGTCCAGCCAGAAACTCAGAATCTCCTCAGGACCAACCATCCCCTCACTCCCTTCTGCCGTTTCAGCTTAACTCCCACAGTAAGAAGGGTTTGTACGGGAAATACAGTAACAATTTGCAACAGCGGCAACAATCCGTGCAAGATCAGGCCGCGTCGCTCGCATCCTGAGCATCCTGCGCCTCCTGAGCGTCCTGCTCGGTTTCGATTGCAAATTCCTGTGCCACCTCGACAGCCACCGGGGTGGAACTCGGCGACATCGGCGCATAGCTGCCGGTATCCTCGACCGGCACCGCCGGGCGCTGGGTCGTCCGATACAGCGCATAACCCGCCAGCGCGAACAGTAGCAACGCCATCAGCATGAAGAAGCCCGGCGCGCCAAATACATCGTCGCCCATCAACCAACCGGTGATCAGCGGCCCGGCGATCGCGCCCAGCCCGTTGATAAAGATCAACCCGCCAGAGGCCGCCGCCATGTCGTCATGTTCCAGATAATCGTTGGTATGGGCGATCAGCAGCGAATACAGTGGATTGGTCATCCCTCCCACAAGAAACGCCGACACCAGCAGCATGATATAGACTCCTCCCAGGAACATGCCAAGCACCGCGCCGACACCGCCAGCGGCCGCGACCATCAGGATCAGCAGCCGGCGATCCATCCGGTCCGACAGCCAGCCCAGCGGATATTGCAACAGCAGCGCCCCGACATAGAAGGTGGCGACAAAGCCGGAAATCGCCGGCACGCTCAAACCGACCTTGGCACCATAGACCGCGCTCATCCCGAATTGCGCGGAAAAGACGCTGCCCATCAGGAACATGCCGACGCAGCCCAGCGGCGAGGTCTGCATCAGCTGCTTGAGGTTCATCGGCTTGGTGGTGTCAAAGGCCGGGGTCGGGCTGATCGACAGCAAAATTGGTGCGAAAGAGACCGAAATCAACACCGAGGCCAGCACAAAGGTGTCATAGCCCGCCGGGTCGCCCAACAGCATCATCGCCTGTGCCGTGACGACGCCCGCCATCTGCACGATCATGTACAGCGACAGCGCCTTGCCGCGGTTTTCATTGTCCGAGGCATTGTTGAGCCAACTCTCCGCCGTCACATAAACGCCCGAGAAACAGAACCCGATCACCACCCGGCCAAGCGCCCAGGCAAACGGATCGGCAAAAGTCGGGTACAGGATCATCACGGCAGAAATAAACGAGGCCAGCGCAGCAAAGACCCGCACATGTCCGACCCGTCGGATCATCTCTGGCGCCAGCTTCGATCCGCCCAGAAAGCCAAGGAAATAAGCCGACATGACGATGGACATCTGAAAGGTGGTGAACCCTTCGATCCCGCCTCGGACCCCCAAAAGGGTGCCCTGCAGGCCGTTGCCGATCATCAACAGCCCCATTCCCAAAAGCAGCGCCCAGGCACTCGACAGAACTTGTTTCACAGGGGGACCTTTCTGTTTCGCGCCGAACCGTCCGCCCCAGCTACGGGGGCGAGTCAGCGGCGTCAGCCCTATCCGCGACACGGGCAATGTCGCATTCAGGCGACGCGGCCCCGAATGCGCAGGTTCGCCAACGCCTACCCCGCCTTTGCGCCCTCATGCAAGCCTTGCCCGCAGGCTCAGCGCGGATAGGGAATCAACAGCGAGGCATCGCCATAAGAGAAAAAGCGATAACCCTCGGCCACGGCGTGATCATAGATGTGGCGAATACGCTCAGAGCCGATCAGGGCCGAGACCAGCATCAGAAGGGTTGATTTGGGCAGGTGGAAATTGGTCACCAGCGCATCGGTCACGCGAAACGTGAAACCGGGATAGATGAAGATGTCGGTCTCCCCCTCCCACGGCGCGATCTGCCCGCCGCGCGCGGCGGTCTCGATCAGGCGCAGCGCGGTGGTGCCCACCGGGATCACCCGGCCGCCCGCCGCCTTGGTCGCAGCGATCTGCGCCGCGGCTTCTTCGCTCACCTGGCCCCATTCCGCATGCATGCGGTGGGTGGTGACATCGTCCACCTTCACCGGCAGAAAGGTGCCTGCCCCCACATGCAGGGTGACATAGGTGAACGTGACCCCCATGTGGCGCAGCCTGTCCAACAGCTCGGCATCGAAATGCAGCGAGGCCGTCGGTGCCGCCACCGCGCCAGAGTGTTTCGCCCAGACAGTCTGGTAATCGGTCTTGTCCTGCTCATCCGCCGGGCGTTTGGCGGCGATATAGGGCGGCAGCGGCATCGCGCCGGCCTCGGCCAGCGCGGCATCGAAATCCTCGCCGGCGAGGTTGAACCGCAGCAGCCCCTGCCCCTCGTCCACGGCGTCCAGCGTGGCGCTCAACCCGGCGGAAAACAGGATGGTTTCTCCGACGCGGATCTTTTTCAGCGGCTTCAGCAGGGCCGCCCATGTGCCGTCGGCGCGCGGCTCCAGCAGCGTCACCTCGATCCGTGCGCGGGTGTCGCCCTGCGCACCGCTGCGCGGACGCTCTCCGCTGAGGCGCGCCGGGATCACGCGGGTGTCATTCAGCACCAGCCTGTCGCCGGGGCGCAGCCAGTCGGGCAGATCGCCCACATGGGCGTCGGTGATCGTGCCGCCGTCAGAGACCAGCAGCCTTGCAGAGCTGCGCGGCACCGCCGGGCGGGTCGCAATCAGCCCCTTAGGCAAGTCGAAATCAAAATCGCTCAGTTTCATGGCCTGCGCTATAGGACGGTGCAGCAGGTTTGACCATGCCCTGCGCTCATCGCCCGCCCTCGGCGCCAACGCTCAGGTCATTGGTATGGCGCGGCGTCCGGTCGGTCTCCTCCGGTTTATCGCCCGGCATGGTTGGCGTTGTGCCGCGAAAAATCTCGCGAAAAATCCCCGGCGCCAGCCCCGACAACGGGTTGACCTGAACGACTGGCTTGGACGACGGCCCTTTCAGCGTATAGCTGAACCCGATCATCCCCTCGCCCTTGCGGGTCAGGATACTGCCCACCGCATTGATCAGATACACCGGCGAGACCACGCCACGCATGTTCAACACCCCGCGCTCCAAATCATAGAGCCCATCCATCGACAACCCGATCGAAGGGCCGGTGGCACTGCTTTCGAGCAAGACCAGCCGGTCCGGTTCCAACCGAAACCGCGCCTCGACCTTAGAAAACTGGATCCCCTGACCCGTCATCTCGTCCAGCAGCCCGACCACGCTGACCGCGTTCAACAGCGCCGCAATCGCCGGGGCGTCCTTGACGCGGGTATTCTTGACCCGCAACGTTCCGTTGAACAGAGCCGGGGCCTTGGCCGGCAACAACGTCATTTCGAACGCGCCGCCCTGACCCTGAGTGAGAATCCCGGCCGAGCGGAACACCCCGCCGCCATCGTCCGACTGTACGAAGATCGCGCTGCCCCCGGCCCGTGGTTCGATCCGGCCACGCACCGGGGTCTGCCCGTTCAGCGTGCCGGTGAAGGGGCCGCGCAGCCCGTCGCTGGTGGTGAAATCACCAGCGAAATCATGCAACGCCAACCCCTCGGTGATTTGCAGCCGGTCCAGCCGCGCCGTGAGCGCGCCGCCGCCTTCGCCGCCGCCGTCCAGCGGGGCGCGGCGCAGATCCAGAACCCCGGTCAGGATGCGCACATCCGGGGCTGCCTTGCCGCGCCCGGTCAACTCGACCCCGGCCTCCAGCCAGCCGCCCAGCCGCACCGAGCTGAACAGCGCCCGGTCAAGCCCGCCGCCCTTGCGGCTGATCACGCTGCCGGTGGCCTTGAGCCCGGCGGCATCAATCGCCAGATGTTCGATCCGCGCCGTCTCGCCCAACACGCCAGACAGCTCGAAGCGGCCCGTCCCCGCCGCCGGTTTGCGCCAGCCCAGCGTTGGAATCGCAAGCCCGACCCCGCGCAGATCCGAGCTCAGTTGCAGCGCCGGTGGCGTTCCGCTGCCCAGATCAAGGGTAAAGCTGCCGGTGCCCTGACCGCTGACACTGCCCTCCGGCAGGCCGAGTTTGAACGTGTCGATCAGGGTCTGCGACAGCTCTACCTGCCCCTTGACCTGGCTGCCTTTTGCGGCACCCGGTCCGATCGGCTGGCGCCAGCCCAGCACCACCGGCAGCGCGCCGATATGGGCGGTGCCGTCGATCTGAACCTGGGTTTGATCCGCCTTGAGCCGCAGCGCGGTGGCCGAAATCGTCTGCCCCGGCACCAGAATCGTGCTTTGCACATCGCTCAGCTCTCCCACGACATGAAAGGCGATATCTTCAAACGGCACGCCCTTTTCCAGGGGCAGCGACAGCGTCCCATCCAGCTGCACCTGCCCCTGCGCCAGATCGACCGGAAAATCAGTGTCGCGCAACGCCCGCACCGGCGGCCCGGCCAGCAGCGACATCGCCGCCGTCACCTGTCCCGCCCCGCGCAGGCGGATCACCGCCGGCGTCGCCGGTTTGACCGAGATATCGGGGATGATAAAGGAGGATCCGGAGATATCCAGATCGCCGCCCTCTGCGGCGGTCACGATCCCACGGTCGGCGCTGGCCACCAGCCGCCCCCGGTCCAGCGTCAGAACGCCAGCCGCGTCGGTCAACAGCGGCAGATACCGGTTATAGCGCAGAGTGACCTGATCGAATTCAAGATCGGCATAGATTTCGGGCTTGTCGCCCTCGTTCAGCCGCAGCGCCAGATCGAGATTGTGCATTTGTCCGGTCAGGATATTCTCGTCCACCCACTGACGCGACTTTTCCGCCACGGCGGCGGGCCACAGCTCCATCAACCGCTCGGGCGTCAACTGGTCGAGTTTGGCATCCAGCGCCAGCTTCCACCCGGTCTTTGCCGCCGTCAGTTGCCCGGAGAAATCAAAGGCGCTATCGCGTTCATTGACGTGCATCTGACCCAGCGTCAGGCGGAACGGATCCAGTTCCAGACGAAAATCGGCAGAGCCCCCCTCCAACTGCAGCGGCTCGGCATATAGCCCGGCAGGATTGAGCTGGGTCGCGGCAAAGGTGAACTGACCAACCAGATCGGTGAGCGTCCCGTTCTCGATCCCCCTGAGATAGGCGCGCCCCTCGCTGCGCCCCGCGCCCCAGGCAGTGTCCACCGACATCTCGTCAAAGGTCAGGGTCTGAGCCACCGGATCATAGGTGAAATAGCTGCGCGCACCGCTGAACGGAATCGGGAGCGTTGCCTCGGTCGGTTGCAGCGCACCGGCGCCGATCTGCAGCGTGGCCGACAGCGGTGCCAGCGCTCCGGTCGCGTCAATGCCACCGCGCAACGCGCCAGAAATCGGCGCGCGCAGAACCGTCAGCCAGTTCAACGCAACGCTTTGCGCGGCGATGTCAGCGGCGGCGATATCCTGAACCGAGATGCCGAAATCGGCCTGCGGTTCTCCGATCTGGCTGGTGTAATTCATCTCGACCGAACTGGCATAATCCCGCCCGCTGAGCAGGGCAAAGCCGGCGCTGACCTGCAAATCGTTGCCGCTACGCTTCAGCCGCACCTGACCGCCGTCCAGCGTCCACCCCTGATCGACGCGGCCATCCTCATAGCGCAGCGTGATCGCGTTCACGTCCAGCGCCACCAATGCCGCAAACTGCGGCCGCAGCAAAAGTTGTTCAGCGCGCGCCAGCAGCTGTGGCACCCCGGCGGCCTGTCCGACCGGAGCCGTCGGATCGCCCAGCGTCAGCGAGACCGCCCCCTCGGAATCGCGCCGCAGCGTGGCGAACAATCCGCTCAGCGTGATCCGCTTCGGCTGTACCTCCCCCCGCAGCAGTGGGCGCATCGCCAGACTGGCCTGCGCATCCGAAAGCCGGGCCAGAATGCGGCCGTCGGGGTCCGACAGCACCACGTCGCGCAGATGCATCCGCGGCCGCAGCCCGTCGCGGATCACCAGTT
This sequence comes from Pseudodonghicola sp., assembly GCA_033791545.1. GTDB lineage: Bacteria > Pseudomonadota > Alphaproteobacteria > Rhodobacterales > Rhodobacteraceae > Antarcticimicrobium. Next base: position 45,368 of record JASJGL010000069.1, read on the forward strand.
CGATATCCCCGAATTTGATCTGCAGCCCGTCGAGACCCTGCTCGATGCGGGCCTCGGCGCGGGCGCGCAGCCAGTCCGGCGGGCTCAACCGTTTGTTCACCACCAGGATCACCAGCAGCGAGGCCAGCAGCACCACCACAGTGATTATGCGCATGGCCCACAGCCCGGCGCGGCGCAACGCCCGCCCGCTGCGCCCCTTGCGCCTCTGCGCATCAGCCTGCGTCACGGCCCAAGCCTGCGAACAAACCTGCGCCATAGCTGTGCAACCGCCACCGGGCGCAGCTTTCGGCTTGCCAGTGGCAGCCTAGTATGGAACCCAGTTGTTCAACCATGTCAGTGGAGCCACCCAATGCCCGATATTTCCGATACCGCCCCCGAATTCACCCTGCTCCGCGATGGCGGCGGCGAGGTCAGTCTGTCGGATCTGCGCGGCAGCGTTGTTGTTCTGTTTTTCTACCCGCGCGATGATACTCCGGGCTGCACCAAGGAATCCATCGGCTTTTCCGAGCATCTGCAAGCCTTTGCCGATGCCGGGGGGCAAGTGTTCGGAATCTCGCGCGACACGGTGGCCAAACATGACAAATTCGTCGCCAAACACGGGCTGACCACGCCGCTTCTGTCTGACGAGGACGGCACGGTCTGCGCGGCCTATGACGTCTGGGTCGAAAAGAATATGTATGGCAAGAAATCCATGGGCATCGAACGCTCGACCTTTCTGATTGACGCCGAGGGCAAGATCGCCCGGATCTGGCGCAAGGTGAAAGTCGCCGGTCATGTGGAAGAGGTGCTGGAGGCGGCCCGGGACCTCGCCGGGTGAACCGTAGACTTTCCCGGCCAAACCGTACAGTTGCCCGATGACCGGGACACGCACGCTCGCCCAACGCGCCGATCAGGTGCTGCGCACCGCCGACGGGCGCGAGAAGACCGCGCTGTCGCACCGCCATGCCGCCGCCTGGTTTGCCGCGCGCGCCGAAGGGGCGGAGCCGATCGCCATCGGCACCGCCACGCCGCCGCTTCACCCGGCGCGGCCCGACAGGCCCGAATTGCTGTCGCCGCGCGACGTGCCCAAACGCAAGCCCGGTTCCCCAACCGGGCGCATCGCGCTGTTGCATGCGGTGGCGCATATCGAGTTGAACGCGGTGGACCTGCACTGGGATCTTATCGCGCGGTTCAGCCATGTGCCGATGCCACTGGGATTCTATGATGACTGGGTCAAGGCGGCGGATGAGGAAAGCAAGCATTTCAACCTGATGTGCGATTGCCTTGAGGCATTGGGCAGTCACTATGGTGCCCTGCCCGCCCATGCCGGCATGTGGCGCGCCGCCGAGGATACCGCCGGCGATCTGATGGGACGTCTTGCGGTGGTGCCGATGGTACTGGAAGCGCGCGGGCTGGACGTGACGCCGGGCATGATCACGATCTTTCGCAACGCAAAGATCGACCATGCCGTCGCCGCGCTGGAAACCATCTATGCCGAAGAGGTGGGCCATGTCGCCTATGGTTCCAAATGGTTCCACTTTCTCTGCGGGCGCGAAGATTCCGACCCGAAAGAGGTGTTCCACGCCCTCGTGCGCAAATACTTCCACGGGGCACTGAAGCCCCCCTTCAACGAGGAAAAGCGCGCCGAGGCCGGGCTCCCACCGGATTTCTACTGGCCGCTGGCGGACGAGATCCCGCCGCGCGCCTGACCTGCCCAACTCGGCGATTTATTGCCTAAACACCTCTAATCGGCGCAGAAATGCCGGCTGATGGGTCAACGATCTTGCCCAAAAGCCAAGCGCCGGGTATGCACTCGCCTCAAGGGTCGGGGCGAGCAGTCAATCCGGACCAGGGATTGGACAAGGACAACGGTTTGCGTACACGCCTCGCAATCAAGGTTCATGCTGTGCTGGGAAAGTTCTTTCCCGAGCGCCGCGTTTTTCTGAAATCGGATGCCGATACCCGCTTTATCCGTCTGCGGCCCGGCACCCAGTTGATTGCTGCGACCGGTGCGGGGCTGATCGTGGCCTGGGCGATCATCGCCACCGCGATCCTGCTGATGGACAGCATTGGATCGGGCAATTTCCGCGAACAGGCAAAACGCGATCAGCGCATCTATCAAAACCGGCTGAACCTGATCTCGGTCGAACGGGACTCCCGCGCCGAAGAGGCACTGGCGGCACAGTCCCGGTTCAACGCCGCGCTTGACCAGATCTCGGCGATGCAATCGGAACTCTTGGCCTCAGAAACCCGACGGCGTGAGTTGGAGACCGGCACCGAGGTGATCCAGACCACCCTGCGCGACACCATGCGCGACCGCGAAACCGCTCGCAAGGCGCTGGCCGCGCTGGAACAGTCCGATGGCAGCGGAGGCGGGTTGGCCACAAATCCGGTGATCCCGGTGCAGATGGATTTCATGACCACCGCGCTGGCCGATACCGCCCGCGACCGCGACCGCATCATGGCCGATGCCGATGCCGCGTTGGAACAGCGCGACGCGTTGGAGCATGAAATCAAGCTGATGCGCGAACGCAATGACCAGATTTTCCGCCAGTTGGAAGAGGCCATGGCAATCTCGGTCGAGCCGCTGAACAAAATGTTCCGCCAAGCCGGGATGCCCGCCGAGCAGATCATTGAACAGGTGCGCCGCGGCTATAGCGGCCAAGGCGGGCCGTTGACGCCGATCTCGTTCTCGACCCGGGGCGAGGAACCCACCCCGGACGAGTTGCGCGCCAACACGTTGCTGCACCAGATGGACACCCTGAACCTGTACCGCATCGCGGCGCAAAAGGCACCGTTTGCAAACCCGGTGCACAGCTCGGTCCGCAATAGCAGTAATTTCGGCTATCGCCGCGACCCCAAGACCGGCGGGCGGCGCATGCATAACGGCTCGGATTTCGCCGGGCCATACGGCACCCATATCTTTTCCACCGCAGACGGAATCGTCACCCATGCCGGCTGGATGTCGGGCTATGGCAAGGTGGTCATCATCAAACATGCCTTTGGGATCGAGACCCGCTATGCCCATACCTCGCGCATCCACGTGAAGAAGGGCCAAAGGGTCTCGCGCGGGGATTACATTGCTGATATGGGTAACACCGGACGCTCCACCGGCACCCACCTGCACTACGAAATCCGGGTGAACGGAAAACCCGTGAACCCCAATACATACATCAAGGCTGCGAGAAATGTTTTCTAAGAGCAAAATCAACGAACCCGGTCCCAAAGCCTCCGACACTGCCAGCACGGCCACCCCGGTCACTCCGACCCCGGGCGATTACAAATCGACCCCGCCCAAGGCCAAGCCGCCAGCGTCGGTGCTGTCTTCGGATCTCCATGTGACCGGCAATCTCAAGACCACCGGCGACATTCAGGTCGAGGGCACCGTCGAGGGCGATATCCGCGCCCATCTGCTGACCGTGGGCGAAACCGCCACCATCAAGGGCGAAGTCTCCGCCGATGACGTGGTGGTCAACGGTCGCATTGTGGGCCGCGTGCGCGGGCTGAAGGTGCGCCTGACATCGACCGCACGAGTCGAAGGCGACATCATCCACAAAACCATCGCCATCGAAAGCGGTGCGCATTTCGAAGGCTCGGTACAGCGTCAGGACGACCCGCTGAACCCCGGCCGCGCCGCCCCCAAGGGCAGTGCTCCGGCCGCAGGTCAACCCGCCGCCGGCAAACCCGCCGCGACACCCGAGGCCTGATCTTTTCTGCGCGGGGGCACTTCGCCCCCCGCCCTGTTACAGCGCCGCGGATCTCTGCGGCGCTTTTCTTTTGGGAGCCAGCTTTGGGGAAGGGCGTGTCGCACGCCATGCGCCCGCCTGTCGCACGCCGGGACGGCGTTGCACAGGGCTTGCCTCTGCGCGCTGATGCACTCGCATGGAAATTGACAGGATCGAACCGCCCTGTCAGAGAGGCCGACGGCCATGGGAAGAACGGTGTTATCCCCCCCCATGGCCACCGAAATAGCCATCAGCGAGATCACTCGCTGACGGTGACCTTTTTCATCACGTCGGGCTGGCCGACCACCGCGCCGTTCTGGCCCTTGCCGCGCTTGATCGCGTCAACCACATCCATGCCTTCGGTCACATGACCGACCACGGTGTATTGACCGTTCAGGAACGGACCCGGGGCGAACATGATGAAGAACTGCGAATTGGCGCTGTCGGGGCTTTGCGACCGGGCCATGCCGACCACGCCACGCTCGAACGGCAGATCCGAAAACTCGGCCTTGAGGTCGGGCCGCTCTGACCCGCCCATGCCGGCGCGGCGCATGTCGCCGCCCAGCTTGCCGAACTGCACGTCGCCGGTCTGGGCCATGAAGCCGTCGATCACCCGGTGAAAGACGACGCCGTCATAGGCGCCCTCTTTCGCCAGTGCGGCGATCTGGGCCACATGCCCCGGGGCCACATCATCGGCCATGTCGATCACGATGGTGCCATTGGCACCCTCGCCCTCGACCTCGATGGTCAATTCGGTGGCAAAAGCCGGGGCCGCCAGCAGCGCGGCCAATGCCGTTACACCCGCCAGCTTACGCATCGGCGGCGACCTTGACGCTGATCATGCGATCGGGGTCCACCGGCGGCTCGCCTCGGGTGATCGCATCCACATGTTCCATCCCGTCGATGACCCGGCCATAGACCGTGTATTGACCGTTGAGGAAATGGTTGTCGCCGAAATTGATGAAGAACTGCGAATTGGCCGAGTTCGGGCTCTGGCTGCGCGCCGCGCCCAGGGTGCCGCGGTCATGCGGCAGGCTCGAAAACTCGGCCGGAAGATCCGGCAGGTCGGAGCCACCGGTGCCAGCCTTGCGCAGGTCAAAGCCGTCTTCCATGTCACCGTTCTGCACGTCGCCGGTCTGGGCCATGAAGCCGTCGATCACCCGGTGAAAGCAGACATTGTCATAGGCACCGGCACGCGCCAGCTCTTTCATCCGCTCGGCGTGCTTGGGGGCCACATCGGCCAGCAGTTCGATGGCTACGGTGCCACCCTTCAGTTCAATCAGGATGGTGTTCTCGGGGTCTTTGATATCGGCCATTTGGCGTCTCCTCTAGCTGAATTTGCCCAGTTACCTAAGACGCGGCGGCGCGAATGCCAAGTGACGCATTGACCTGAGGTGGAATTCCGGGGAAACACAACGGTGGATTGCGACCGTACGATTTCAAGGTGAAGATATGGGCTGGAATACGCTGGACGACATGGATTTACGCGGCAAGCGCGTGCTGGTGCGCGTGGATGTCAACGTCCCGATCGAAAACGGAATGGTCACCGACGACACCCGCATCCGGCGCTTGGCCCCGACCCTGAACGATATTCGCAACGCCGGCGGCACGGTGATCCTGCTGTCGCATTTCGGTCGCCCCAAGGGCAAGCGGGAACCGGAGCTGTCGCTGCTGCCGCTGATCCCCACGCTGGAAGCCGCCTTTGACGTGCCGGTGGTGTTTTGCGCCGATTGTCGTGGCCCCGCCGCCGAGGCCGCCTTGGGCGCGCTGGAGAAGGACAGCATCCTGATGCTGGAAAACACCCGGTTCCATCCCGGCGAGGAAAAGAACTGTGCCGATCTGGCCGCCGAGATCGCGGCGCTGGCCGATATTTATTGCAACGACGCCTTTTCAGTGGCGCATCGGGCACATGTCTCGACCGAGGGGCTGGCGCGCTTGCTGCCCTCTTGCGCCGGCCGCCTGATGCAGGCTGAGCTTGAGGCGCTGGAGGCCGCGCTTGGCAAGCCGCAACGCCCGTTGGTCGCCGTGGTCGGCGGCGCCAAGGTTTCGAGCAAGCTGGAGCTGTTGGGCAATCTGGTGGAAAAGGTCGATCACCTGATCATCGGTGGCGGCATGGCCAACACCTTTCTTGCCGCGCAGGGCATCAACGTCGGAAAATCGCTGTGTGAACACGACATGACGGATATCGCCGCCCAGATCCTGACCAAGGCCGACAAGACCGGCTGCGCGGTGCTGCTGCCCTCTGACGTGGTGGTGGCGCGCGAGTTCAAGGCCGGGGCCGCGCATGAAACCGTTGCCGCAAACGCCTGCCCGGTTGATTCGATGATCCTGGATGCCGGCCCCGAGACGGTGGCGCGGATCGCCGACGTTCTGGAGCACGCGAAAACGCTGATCTGGAACGGTCCGATGGGCGCGTTCGAGATCACCCCCTTCGATGCGGCCACCAATGCCGCCGCACGCAAGGCAGCGGATCTGACCCGCGACGGGCAGCTGATCAGCGTGGCTGGCGGCGGCGACACGGTGTCGGCCCTGAATCAGGCCGGCGCGGCGGACAGTTTCACCTATATCTCCACCGCCGGCGGCGCCTTCCTGGAATGGATGGAGGGCAAGGTCCTGCCCGGCGTGGACGTACTGGAACAACAGAGTGTTTCGGCCTGAGGCAAAACTGTCGTAAACTCTTCTCATTGTTCTGTTGAGGAGATTTACGATGTCCCGTTTTACCCCCCACTTGATTATTCCCCATCTGGCCGCCGGGGCGATCGCCTTGGCCGCCTTGCCCGCAGCGGCGCAGGATGCCTCCGCACCGCCCGCCCTCCTGAACCCGACTCGCCCGTCGTTCTGGCAGATGATCACCGTCGAGCGCGTCGCGACCGGGGCGATGCACAGCCTGATGACCTGGGCACGGCTGCTGGCCGATATCCGCTATGACCAGTTGAGCGTCGATCCGGTGGCGGCCCGCGCCACCCTGACCGGGGTCGAGATCGCGCCCCTGATCCCGGACCTGCCAACCGACAGCTGCCGAATCACCGCCGCGCGGATGACGATCAATGGCCACCCGCTGGACCGGATCGATGCCGGCCGGCTGCGTCTGGTGCTGGACGGCATGGACATCGCGGCGGGCTGCCTGCCGCCCGAGGGTGCCAATATGCTGCGCGGCCTTGGTTTTGCCACCTTGCATGCGCCCTGGGCCGAACTCGATCTGGTCTATGACCGTGCCTCGGGCGGGGCGACCGCACGGCTCAGTGCCGATTTTGACCGGCTCGTCTCGGTGAACCTGAACGTCGAGCTGGATTATGTCAGCTACCGGATGAATTTCGAGACCGAAAAGCCGGTGTTTGCCGCCGACCTGACCCGCGCTGAACTGACGCTGCGCGACCTCGGGGCCTGGACACTGGTACAGAATTTCCTGCCGCCCGCGTTAAAGCAGCCCGGCGCGCTCGGCCCGGTGATCGAGGGCGTAATAACCCAGGGCATCGCCGGGGCCAATCGGCTTGAGGAACAGCCCAGCGAGGCGCAGCGCGCCTTTGCCGCGCAGGCGGGACAGGTCGCCGCCGGGTTCGGCCCCGGTGGGCAAGTGGTGCTGTCGAGCGCCATTGCCAAGGGGCCGTTTCGCCTTGACGAGCGCAGTGTGCAGGCGTTTCGTCCGCTGTTTGACGCGCTGAATCCGCAGGTGGGCACGCGCCCCGTGGCGCTGCGCAGGACACTGCCGGTGGCCGAGTTGCAGGCGGCGCTGAACACCGAGGAACCGCCGGCGCAGGCATTTGCCTTTGGGCGGGCGCTGATGACCGGGATCGGCGCACCGCGCAACCAGGCGCAGGGGCTGCGGCTGCTGCTTCCACTGGCGCAGGCCGGAAATACCGAGGCCTCGCTGCTGATTGCGCAGGGCGTGGCCGAGAGCCAGCCCGCCAACGCCTATGCCCATGCGCTGCGGGCGGCGGCGGCCGGACAGCCCGGGGCGCTGGCCGTGTTGGACCGAATCGAACGCAACCTGCCCTATGGGCAGGTGATCGAGGCGCAAAATGTGCTCATGTCCGGCCCGGAGGAGGCGCTTTTTGGCAGCTTGGCCGGAATGCGGGCGGCGGCGCGGGATTTCCTCACCGGCGCGGGGCGGCCGCGGTCGTGGCGCGCGGCCTATTATTGGGCATCGATGGCGGCGGCGGCGGGTGATCCCTCGGGCGCGGCGCTGCGCGACGAGATCACCGAAACCCTGCGGATGCGCGGCGACGCCCTGCCCTGGGCCGCCGAAGCGAAAAGCCTGGACAACGGCGTGCTGCGTGACTGGATGGGCCGGGACGTGCCGGCGCGGCTGCGCTGACGCCTTGTGGGCAGCGCGATGGCAAGATCCGCGCGCGGTCCGCACCGATGCCAGCCAAAGTGGCGGGGCGATCATACCGGGGGCAAAAACCGGGGCGTCGGGGCTGGAAATCTCCATGCGCGACGCCCTGTCCGGTTCCATTCCAGCCCTCCAGATGCTCTTTTGCGAACAAGGGGTTTGATTGGGCGCCCGCTGTTCGCGCTAACGCGATTGCAACGAGCGACCCGCTTGCCTATTCCCTTTTCCAGATGGGTCGTGCCCCGAAAGCACGTCGTAGATAATCAATTTAGGCGGACAAAAGATATGACGAAACAGAAACAGACCGAACAGATCCGCGCCGCGAAAGGGTTCATCGCCGCCCTCGACCAGAGTGGCGGATCGACCCCCAAGGCGCTACGCCTTTATGGCGTGGAAGAGGATGCCTATGGCTGCGAACAGGACATGTTCGATCTGATCCACCAGATGCGCTCGCGCATCATTAAATCGACCGCCTTTACCGGTGAGCGGATCGCTGGCGCGATCCTGTTCGAGATGACCATGGATCGCGATATCGACGGGATCCCCACCGCCACCTATCTGTGGCAGGAACGCGGTGTCGTGCCGTTCCTCAAGGTCGACAAGGGGCTGGCCGATGAAGCCGACGGCGTGCAGCTGATGAAGCCGATGCCCGATCTGGATGCGTTGCTGGAAAAGGCTGCCTCCAAGGGGATCTTTGGCACCAAGATGCGTTCGGTCATTAACGCCGCCTCGCCCTCGGGCATCGCCGCCGTGGTCGATCAGCAGTTCGAGATCGGCCAACAGATCCTGTCCCACGGGCTGATGCCGATCATCGAGCCCGAGGTGACCATCTCGATCGCCGACAAGGCCGAGGCCGAGGATATCTTGCGGGCCGAGATCGCCAAACATCTTGATGCCCTGCCCGAGGACAAACAGGTGATGCTGAAGCTGACCCTGCCGGAAAAGGTCAATCTTTATCAAGCGCTGGTGGATCATCCCCGCGTGCTGTGCGTCGTGGCGCTTTCGGGCGGCTATTCGCGCGAAGAGGCCAACGCGCGCCTTGCCCAGAACAAGGGCATGATCGCCAGTTTCTCGCGCGCCCTGACCGAAGGGCTTTCGGCGCAGCAGACCGACGGTGAGTTTGACACCGTGCTGGCCGAAAGCGTCGACAGCATCTTTCAGGCCTCGCTGGCGGGCTGAGGCGGGCTGAACGCCCTGCCCTGACATGCGAAAGGCCCGGCATTGTGCCGGGCCTTTTTACATTGTGCCTATCTTTACCCGGACTGGCGCGAGGCGGGATCAGTCCTCGCCCGCATCAACGCTCATGTATTTCGAGATGAAGGCAGGCTCACCCATCCGCTCCAGCAGGTCAAGTTGCAGGTCCAGCCAGCCCCAGTGGCCTTCTTCATCGAGCGCGATCTCTTCGAACAGCGCCCGGCTGCCGATATCGTCCCCCTCATAGGCCATGCGGGCGGCGCGGGTGTAGAAGGTGATCGCCTCCTTTTCATCGACCTTGTCGGTCTCGAACATCTCCTTGAGGCTTTTTGCGCGCACCGGGGTCTTGGCCGGGGTCATCACAGGGTCGCCTTTCAGGAACAGAATGCGGTCGGTGAACAGACCGGCGTGGCCCAGTTCCTCCTGCATTTCCTCACGCATCTTGTCGGCCAGCTTGTCCAGCCCCCAATCGTCCAGCACATGCGCGTGCAGCAGATATTGCGTGGCGGCAGACAGCTCCATCGACAGGGCGGTTTGCAGGTTTTCAAGGCTCGCGTTCGTGTTCGTCATCAAAAAAGTCCTTTATCTTCATCAGGCAGGCCGGATCGCAGAGTTTGCTCATACGCTCGGGCGTCCTTCAAACACTTGGGTCTTCTGACAGCCGTTTCAAGATCGCCTCCGTATCCAGCCCGGCGACCGCCCCCGGCAAGCTGCCGCGCGCCCCCGTCAGGCGCGAGGTGACATAGCCGCCCGCCACCGCGTCAGGGGCGGTTTCAAACAGCGCTGCGGCGGTCAGCAGGGTCGCCAGGCTCTCGGCAAACCAGCGCGCCTCAGCCTCGGGCGGCAGGCTGGGCCAGCGGGTGCGATGGGCCTCCAGCGCGGCGTCAAAGCGGCTGTCGCGCCCGCGCGCGGTGTCCAGCGTGGCGGAGAGCACCTCGCCCGCCAGCGGGTCGCGCGCCAGTGTGCGCAGGATATCGAGGCAGATGACATTGCCCGACCCTTCCCAGATGCCGTTCAGCGGCGCCTCGCGATAAAGCATGGGCATCGGGGTTTCCTCGATATAGCCCATGCCGCCGAGCACCTCCATCGCCTCGCCGATCACCGGGATACAGCGCTTGTTCCCCAAGTATTTGGCCAGCGCGACGCCGATCCGGGCAAGGGCACGGCTGTTGGCATCGTCGCGATCAAAGGCCGAGGCCATGAAGAACCCCAGCGCGGTCGCCCCTTCCCAGTCCAGCGCCAGATCGGCCAGCACCGCGCGCATCAAGGGCTGGTCGATCAACCGCCGCTGAAAGGCACTGCGCCCCGAGACCCACCAATGCGCCTCGGCCAGCGCCGCGCGCATCAGGCCGGCGGGCGCCATCGCGGTGTCGAGGCGGGTGTGATGGACCATCTCGATGATGGTGCGCACCCCGGCCCCCTCTTCGCCCAGCCGATAGGCCAGCGCGTCGACATATTCGATCTCGGAACTGGCATTGGCGGTATTGCCCAGTTTGTCCTTGAGCCGTTGCAGGCGGATGCCGTTGCGGGCGCCCTCCAGCCAGCGCGGCACGAGGAAACAGGTCAGCCCACCCTCGGCCTGCGCCAGCGTCAGGAACCCGTCCGACATCGGCGCGGAACAAAACCATTTATGCCCGGTCAGCCGATAGGTATCGCCGTCGCGCTGGGCCCGGGTGGTATTGGCCCGTACGTCCGATCCGCCCTGTTTCTCGGTCATCGCCATGCCCAGCGTGGCGCCGGATTTCTCGGCAATCGGCCGGGTGGCAGGATCATAGACGCCCGAGGTCAGCCGGGGCCGCCAAAGCGCGGCCAGTTTTGGGTCGGCGGCGAGTGCCGGTACGGCGGCATAGCTCATGGTCTGCGGGCAGCACACGCCCGGTTCCACTTGGTTCATCATATAGACATGGGCGGCATGGGTGACGTGCCCGCCCGGCTGCCCGTCCCATGCGGCACCGGCATAGCCCTGCGCGCTGGCCTCTTGCATCACCCGGTGATAGCCGGCGTTGAAGCGCACCTCATCCAAGCGATGGCCGGAGCGGGAAAACAGCATCAGCCGGGGCGGATCGCGGCGCGCCTCCTCGGCGGCATGCAACACCTCTTCGCTGCCATAGGCGGCCCCGGCGCGGGCCAGATCGGCGCTGCGTCCGCCGAATGTCGCCACCGCGCTGCGCAACGGCAGATCCTGTGCCCAGAGATCGCGTGCGCCGCGCGGCGCTGGCTGGTTTGAAACCTCATGCGTGCCCAGATCGGCGCGCGGCGGTGAAACGGTCATGGCGCATATCCTCCCGATTGCGATGGCGCCAGTTTGCGGTTGCCTCCCCGACGACGCAATCGAAACGCCGGGTCAGAATAAGACACCCTTACAGGCGCGAAGTTCAAAAAGGGGATTCACACCGCGAATCACCTGTGACATAGTGGTGAAAGACGTCCGCAAAGGGCGCGTTTGAGGCAGAAAGCAGTACCCGTGATCCGTTCCACCCGACCCAGCTTTGGAGCATTGATATTTTTCGCTGCCGCTTT
>JASJGL010000070.1:0-60946 GCA_033791545.1 Pseudodonghicola sp.
TGGCGGCACCCGTAGCGACAAGAACGGCGAGAGCGCTCGCCGCGAAAACACGTCTGGTCATGGTATCTCCTCCCAAAGCGCCGTTCTCCTCCTGGCGCTCTATGGCGCTAAGAAGGCAAGGGATTGCGTACCTTGTCAACCGTCTTGTATACAAAAACCATGAAATCGGATATCTCCCCCCTCGAACCGCGCAGCCGCTCGGACCAGATCGCGCAGATGCTGGAGGACCAGATCCTCACCGGTCGTTTCGCTCCGGGCGCGCGGCTGGACGAAGCCAGCCTGGCCGAAGAGCACAACGTTTCGCGCACACCCATCCGAGAGGCCTTTCATCGCCTTGCCCAATCAGGTCTGGTGGTTCAGCAGCCACGCCGGGGGGTGTTCGTTCGCGTCAGTTCACCGGTTGAGATCCTTGAAATGTTCGAAGTCATGGCCGAGTTGGAGGCCGCTTGTGGCCGCCTCGCCGCCCGCCGGGCCACCGATGCCGACATCGCCGAACTACGACGGGTCGAGATCGAATGCCGTGCGGCCTGCGACGCTGGCGACATCGATCTGTACTATCTCAAGAACGGGGTTTTCCATCACCTGCTCTATGCCCAGTCCGGCAACGGCTATCTGGAACAAGAGGCGTCGCGCCTGCATCGGCGGTTAAAACCCTATCGCCGGATGCAACTGTTCCTGCGCGGGCGACTACAGCAATCCATGGACGAACACGCCGCCATCGTCGGAGCGATCAGCGCCGGGGACGCCACGCAGGCTGCTGATCTTTTGCGCGATCACGTCGCGGTGCAGGGTGAGAAATTCCACCATGTGATGTCACACTTGCCCAAGACCTGAGCGCAGTCGCTACAGCCCCTCCCCGCCTCAGCCGGCTTGCGGCAGATAGGCCTGAACATTCTTCAGACTGCGCAGCACGAAACTTGACCGCGAATGGCGGATGCCCGGCACCTTGTACAGTTTCTTGCGCAGAAACTCTTCATAGCCGCGCGTCCCCTTGACCGCGACCTTGATCAGGTAATCGTATTCCCCGGTGGTTAGGTTCACTTCCAGCACCTCGGGCATCTGCTGCATGGTACGGCCAAAGATTTCCAGCGTCTCGTCGTCGTGCCGGTCCAGCACGATTTCGATCAGCACGATCTCGGAGGCCCCCAGCTTTTCCTGATCGAGAATCGCGCGATAGCCGGAAATCACCCCCTGCTTTTCCAACCGTCGCACCCGCTGCCAGCACGGGCTTGGCGACAGCCCGACCGCCTGCGCGAGCTGCGCGTTGGTGATCCGCCCATCCTCGGCCAAGGCCCTGAGAATCTTGCGGTCGATCTGATCCAAAGTCGCGCTGTCCGGCACCAAATGAACCTTTCTGCCATGTTGTCGATAAAAGCAGAATATTTCTCAAAATTGCACAATGAAAGGACATAATGAAAAGTAATTCTGCTCGATGCCGATTATCGTGTTGTCAACGACGGGAGGATCGGAATGGATGTTCATTTCCACTGCTACAATCCTTTGAACACGGTCTGCCGGGCGATGGATATCGCGCGGCGGATGGGGATGGGATTCGATCAGTTGACGATGCGGCGCGAGGAAAACGATCTGTTTTCTGTTAGTCTGGTTCTCGAAACCGCCGAGCAGAGACTCTGCGACGCGTTCATTGCAAGGCTGCATCTGTGCGGCGATCTGATCAGGGAGATGCAGGATGCATGAAGAAATCCCCCCCCGGCTACACGTCCCTGAACCGGCCATTCGCGCCGGCGACACACCGGACTTTTCCCATGTCACCATCCCGCGCGCGGGCGAGGTGCGCCGCCCGGACCCGGACGCGAAACCCGAAGACATGCGCGATCTCGCCTTTTCGATCATCCGCGTTCTGAACCGGAACGGAGAGGCCGTCGGCCCCTGGGCCGGGTCGCTGTCGGACGAGGCGCTGAAAGACGGCCTGCGCCATATGATGACGTTGCGGGCCTATGACGCGCGGATGCTGACGGCGCAACGGCAGGGCAAGACCTCGTTCTATATGCAGCATCTGGGCGAAGAGGCAATTTCCTGCGCCTTTCAAAAGGCGCTGCGCAAGGGCGATATGAACTTTCCCACCTATCGCCAAGCGGGCCTGTTGATCGCCGCCGGCTATCCACTGGTCAAGATGATGTGCCAGGTCTACTCGAACGAGGCCGACCCGGTACGCGGGCGCCAACTGCCGGTCTTTTACAGCTCCAAGGAACACGGGTTCTTTTCGATTTCGGGCAACCTCGCCACACAATATGTGCAGGCGGTGGGCTGGGCCATGGCCGCTGCGATCAAGGGCGAAAACAAGCTCTCCGCAGCCTGGATCGGGGATGGCTCGACGGCGGAAAGCGACTTTCACGGCGCGCTTGTTTTTGCCTCGACCTATAAACCGCCGGTGATCCTGAATATCGTCAACAACCAGTGGGCGATCTCGACTTTTCAGGGCATCGCTCGCGGGGGAGCCGGCACTTTCGCGGCCCGCGGCCATGGCTTTGGCCTGCCTGCGCTGAGGGTGGACGGTAACGATTACCTTGCCGTTCATGCCGCCGCCGCCTGGGCGGTAGAACGGGCACGGCTCGATCTGGGGCCGACCCTGATCGAGTATGTCACCTACCGCGCCGGGGGGCATTCCACGTCGGACGACCCCGCCGCCTATCGCCCCAAGGAAGAAGGCAAGTCCTGGCCGCTGGGCGATCCGATCCTGCGGCTCAAGGCGCACCTGATCCAGAAGGGGCTTTGGAGCGAGGAGCGCCACAGTCAGGCCGAGGCCGAGGTGATGGACTTTGTCATCGCCGCGCAGAAAGAGGCCGAAGCGATCGGCACGCTGCATTCCGGCAACCGGCCCAGCCCGCGCGAAATTTTCGAAGACGTCTATGCCGAGATGCCGCCGCATCTGGTGCGACAACGGCACGAGGTAGGGTACTGACATGGCACGTATGACAATGATCGAAGCCATCCGCGATGCCCATGCCGTCGCGATGGAAGCCGATCCCGATGTCGTGGTGATGGGCGAGGATGTCGGCTTTTTCGGCGGGGTGTTCCGCTGTACCGCCGGCTTGCAAAGCCGGTTTGGCGTTCAGCGGTGTTTCGACACGCCGATTTCCGAGTTGGGGATTGTTGGCACCGCGGTCGGGATGGCCGCCTACGGGCTCAAACCCGTGGTCGAAATCCAGTTCGCCGACTACATGTACCCGGCCTATGACCAGATCGTCAGCGAGGCGGCGCGACTGCGCTATCGTTCAGCCGGGGAATTCACCTGCCCCATGGTGGTGCGTATGCCCACCGGTGGCGGCATCTTTGGCGCTCAGACCCACAGCCAAAGCCCGGAGGCCCTGTTCACCCATGTTGCGGGGCTGAAAACCGTGGTGCCGTCCAATCCGCGCGACGCCAAGGGTCTGTTGCTGGCCGCCATCGCGGACCCGGACCCGGTGATCTTTCTGGAGCCAAAGCGGCTCTATAACGGGCCATTTGACGGCCATTTCGACCGCCCGACGGAAAGCTGGAGCAAGCATGAGCTGGGCGAGGTCGATCCCGGATACTATGAAATCCCGCTTGGCAAGGCGGTCACCCTGCGCGAAGGGGCGGCGGCGACGCTGCTGACCTATGGCGCGATGGTGCATGTTGCCCTCGCGGCGGTCGAGGAAAGCGGCGTCGATGTCGAGGTGATCGACCTGCGCACGCTGCTGCCGCTTGATCTGGACGCGATCATCGCCTCGGTCACCAAGACCGGGCGCTGCATCATCCTGCACGAAGCGACGCTGACCTCTGGCTTTGGGGCCGAGATTGCCGCGCTGGTACAGCAAGACTGTTTTTACAATCTCGAGGCGCCGGTGCTGCGCGTTGCGGGTTGGGACACCCCCTACCCCCATGCGCAGGAGTGGGATTATTTCCCAAGCCCTGATCGTGTGAAACGCGCAATCGCCAAGGTCATGGAGGGCTGAGACATGACAGAACACACGTTCAAACTGCCGGACATCGGTGAAGGCATCGCCGAAGCCGAACTCAGTGAATGGATGGTCAAGGTTGGCGACGTGATCCGCGAGGATGACGTGATCTGCGAAGTGACCACCGACAAGGCAACGGTCGAGATTCCGGCCGCCCTCAGTGGCAAGGTCATCTGGCTTGGCGGCGAGGCGGGCGAAGTGCTGGCCATCGGCTGTGACCTGATACGTATCGACAGCGACGAGGCGGTCGCGCTTCAGGATGCCGACAAACCGGCATCAGGCAGCGCCCCGGCCCAGCCCAAAGCGGCCGCCGCCCCCGAACCGGCCCCAAAGGCCCAGGCAGAGCCTGCGTCGAAACCATCGACCCCACGCCGACCTGCTCCCTCGGCTGCGCTGCCGATGGCCCGCAATGCCTCTGGCCGTCCGCTCGCTGCACCTTCGGTGCGGGGCCGGGCGCGTGAACTGGGTATTGATTTGCGCCAGTTGCGCGGCACCGGCCCGGCGGGGCGTATCGTCCACGAAGATCTGGATGATTTTCTCGCCCATGGGCCGGATCTGCGTCAGGGCGGCGGCCAGAGCCGCCGCATGGGAACCGAGGAAAAGCGCGTCACCGGTGTACGTCGCAAGATTGCCGAACGCATGGCCCAAGCGAAACAGCAGGTGCCGCATTTTTCGATCATCGAAGAGGTCGACGTCGAAGCGCTGGAAGAATTGCGCGCCAAGTTGAACACGAAGTTCGGCGAGGCGCGTGGGCGGCTTACGCTACTGCCCTTCCTGCTGCGGGCCTTGGCCGAGGCGGTGGTCGATCACCCCGAGATCAACGCCCATTACGACGACAAGGCCGGTGTGATTACCCGGTTTGAGGCGCTGCACTGCGGCATCGCCACGCAAACCGACGGCGGGCTGATGGTTCCGGTCCTGCCCCATGCCGAGGCCCGCACGCTGTGGGATACCGCGCGCGAGATCAAGCGGCTCTCGGATGCGGCGCGCAACCGCCGGATTGGGCCGGAAAGCCTGTCGGGGTCGACCCTGACCGTGACGTCGCTGGGCCCGCTCGGGGCGCTGGCGACGACGCCGATCATCAACCAGCCCGAGGTTGCGATCATCGGCGTGAACAAGATGGCCGTGCGCCCGATGTGGGACGGAAAGACCTTTGTTCCGCGCCGGATGATGAACCTGTCGTGCAGTTTCGATCACCGGGTGGTCGATGGCTGGGTGGCGGCGGAATTCGTCGCCAAGCTCAAATCGCTGCTCGAAACCCCCGCAATGCTGTTCATGGAGTGGCGCGATGACTGAACTCAGATGCTCTCTGCTGGTAATCGGCGGCGGCCCCGGCGGCTATGTCTGCGCCTCGCGCGCAGCCCGGCTTGGGGTTGATACGATCCTCGTCGAAGGCAAGCGCGTCGGCGGAACCTGCCTGAACGTCGGGTGCATCCCGTCCAAGGCGCTGATCCATGCCGCGCACCTGTATCACAACGCCGTCCTGCAAGCGGGTGACGGGATGCAGGGCATCACCGTCGCGGCACCATCGCTGGATTTTGCCAAGACGCAGGAGTGGTCGCAAAGCGTGGTCAACCGGCTTTGTACCGGCGTCAGCGGATTGCTGGAACGCAGCGGCGTCAAGACCGTGAACGGCTGGGCCCGGTTCCGGGATGGCAAGACCGTCGAAATCGACAGTGAGACCGGCCCGGTTCTGGTTCGGGCCGAGAATATCGTGGTCGCAACCGGATCGCGGCCTGCCGAACTCCCCGGATTGCCCTTTGGCGGCAAGATTCTCGACTCGACTGCGGCCCTTGCCTTGGCTGAACCGCCGAAACGGCTGGCGGTGATCGGCGCGGGCTATATCGGTCTGGAACTCGGCACCGCATTTGCCAAGCTCGGCAGCGAGGTGACCTTGATCGAAGCGGCGGACCGGATCTTGCTGCAATACGACGACAAGCTGACCCGGGGCGTGAAACGCCGCCTTGATAGCCTTGGGATCAAGCTGAAGCTCGCCACCCGGGTGACGGGTTGGGACAACGCGACCAGCACGCTCACGCTTGAGGGCGCGGACGGGGCCGAAACGCTGGAGGCCGACGCCGTTCTGGTGACTGTGGGCCGGGTGCCCTGCACCGATGGCCTTGGCCTTGCAGAGTTGAGCTTGCGCCACAACGGGGCCTTCATCGAGGTGGATGATCGCTGCGGCACGTCGATGCGCGGCGTTTACGCGATTGGCGACGTGACACCGGGCCCGATGCTGGCCCATCGCGCCATGGCGCAGGGTGAAATCGTCGCCGATGTGGTCGCCGGGCATCCCAATGCATGGGACAAGGCCTGTGTGCCCGCCGTCTGTTTCACCGATCCCGAAATCGTGACCGCCGGGTTGCTGCCCTCCGAGGTGCCCGAAGGCATCGCCACGAAGGTCAGCGAATTCGCGTTCCGGGCCAATGGCCGGGCCATGACATTGGACGACACCGAGGGCTTTGTGCGCATCGTTGCGCGTGAAAGCGACCATGTAATCCTTGGCATTCAGGCCACCGGCCCCGGCGTGTCCGAACTGGTGTCCGGCTTTGCGCTGGCGATCGAATCCGGGTTGCGCGCCGAAGATCTGGCCGGGACAATCCACGCCCACCCAACCCTCAGCGAGGCCGTACAAGAAGCTGCCCTGACGATTGCCAGCATGGCCAATCACGGCTAACCCACCCAAACCGGGGCAATGCTGCCCTTGGTAAACGAATATTCTGAACGGGCGATAAGAATCACCGTCTTGAGGCTCGCCGCTCCCCGATGCATGACAGGTCAGGCATGGGGAAATCCCTCAAGGCGAAGGAGTGCAGATGATTGATTGGCAGGCTCGCGCAGCGGCGCTTTATGATGGCGGTTTCCGCCCGATGTTCATTGACGGGAACTGGTGCGAAGCCCGCTCCGGTGAGGTAATCGAAGCCCGTAACCCGGCTGACGGGTCGCTCCTGGCGACGGTTCCAAAGGGCGATGCCGCCGACATCGACGCGGCAGTTGCAGCTGCACGCAAGGCGTTTGAGGGTCCGTGGTCGAAATTCACCCCGTTTGAACGGCAGGCGCTGCTTTTGCGGATCGCCGACCAGTTCGAGGCCGAATGGGAAACGCTGTGCCTGTCCGACACGCTCGACATGGGCATGCCGATCCAGCGCACGCTCGCCAACAGCCGCCGGGTGCTGGGGATGCTGCGGTTCTACGCCGGTCAGGCGGTCACGATCCACGGGGAAACCATTCCCAATTCGTTCCCCGGCGAAATCTATTCCTCGACCGTGCGCGAACCGATTGGCGTCGTCGGCGCCATCATCCCGTGGAACGCGCCGATCGCCGGATCGATCTGGAAGATCGCCCCGGCCATCGCGACCGGCTGCACGGTGGTTCTGAAACCCTCGGAAGAGGCCTCGCTCACCGTTCTGCTGATCGCACGTCTCATGCGCGAAGCCGGGCTGCCTGATGGTGTTCTCAACATCGTGACCGGCTATGGTGCCGATGCCGGGGCCGCATTGGCCGCACACCCTGACGTCGACAAGATCGTGTTCACCGGCTCGACCGCGACCGGTCAGGCCATCGCCCGCGCCGCGACCGGCAACCTCAAGCGTGTTTCGCTGGAACTGGGTGGGAAATCACCCGTGATCGTCTGCCGCGACGCCGATATCGAAAAGGCCGTTCCGGTCGCCGCCATGGCAGTTTTCGCCAACTCCGGCCAGATCTGCATCGCCGGATCGCGTCTGTTTGTTGCGCGTGAAATCCACGATGAATTCGTGCGCCGCGTTGCCGACTTTGCCAGCAAGCTCAAGATCGGCCATGGCATCGCAGGTGACACCGACATAGGTCCGATCATCTCGGCCCGGCAGGCCGAGAGGATCTCGAGTTACCTCTCCGTGGGTCCAAGCGAAGGCGCTGAGGTGCTGACCGGCGGCGGACGGGTTGAAGGAGAGGCCTTTCAAGGCGGTCACTTTATCCACCCGACCGTTTTTGGCGGCGTGACCGACGACATGACCGTCGCGCGTGAAGAAATCTTTGGCCCGGTGATCTCGGCGCTGCCGTTTGACAGCATCGACGAAGTGGTCGAACGCGCCAATGCCACCCCCTATGGTCTGGCGGCAGGGGTGTTTTCGACCCACCTCGGAACGGCGCACAAGCTGGCGCATCGGATCAAGGCGGGTTCTGTCTGGGTCAACATGTACCATGCCATCGACCCGGCGGTGCCCTTTGGCGGCGTCAAGATGTCGGGCTATGGCCGCGAGGGCGGCACCGAGCACATGGAAGAATACCTCGACACCAAGGCGATCTGGATCAACGCCGACTAAGATCGGGACCGGCTGCGGCAGTCAACACCCCTGCCGCAGCTCGGTCCGGATCAACTCAATCAGCTGTTCCGAGTAGTTGTGATGCACGTATCCGCGCGCCGTGATGATCCCGACCGAACGCTCTGCGCCGGGATCGATCAGCGGAACGACCCGTAATTCCGCCGTCGGCAGCATCGGTATGGCAATGAAGGGCACCACCGCCACACCAAGCCCGGCCGCCGCCAGCGCGATGGCCGTATAGGCATACTGCACCTCGTATTGGACATTCATCGATACGCCGGTTTCTGCAACGATCTTGTTGATCAGGCCACGCGCGGCGGTTTGCGCATCGAGCAGGATCAAGGGAAATCCGGCAATATCGGACAGCGAGACCTGCTCGCCCCCCTCGTCATAGTCCGGCGGGAGACAGACCGCAAAACGATCCTGCAGGATTGGTTCAAAATGAAATTCCGACATATTGGGCACTTCCGGCCCGATATACAGCTCGATCTGCTGGTCCTGCAACATGACCAACGCGCTTGTCGGCGGCGTTTCCTTCACATCCACCACAGAGCGTGGATATCGCAGCTTGAATGTCGCGAGGATGTTGCCCAGACGCGTTGCCGCCAATGTTGGGGCGCAGCCGATGCTGACATGGCTGCGCCGATGTTCGGCGACCTCGGACAGGCGGTCCAGCCCCGCTTGCACATCCGCCATCGCTTTGCTCACCTGCTCGAAAAGCATCGTGCCCGCCGGAGTCAGGTTGGCCGACTGCGGCGTGCGGACGAACAGGCTCATCCCCACCTGTTCCTCCAGATCCCGGATCTGCATCGACACGGCAGAGGGCGAGCGATTGCTTTCCTCTGCCGCGCGGCGAAAGCTGCCATGCTCTGCCGCCAGCAAAAAGGTCTGCAACAGCTTGAGATTGACGTTGTTCACGCTCATGACGGACTTGGGCCTCCTGCTGACGCCGCGCGGTTTTGTGCTGGCGCGCGCTATGCGCCTGACCCGATGTCAGTGAACGGCAGCGAACATGATCTTTTCTTCCGAGGCCTGAGACACGATCATCTCTTCGACAATCCGGCCGCGTTTAGCAACAAGGATTCGATCAGAAACCGCCATGATCTCGGGCAGGTAGGACGATATGACGACCACCGCGAGTCCCTGATCCGCCAAATCCTGAATGAGTTGGTGAATTTCGACAATCGCCCCCACATCCACCCCGCGCGTCGGCTCATCGAAAATGATCAATTTGGGCGCTTGGATCAGCGACTTGGCAATCACCACTTTCTGCTGGTTGCCGCCCGAAAGCTCGATCATCCGCGCCTTGTCCGAAATCGACTTGAGATGCAGTTTCTCGCCCCATTCCTTTGCCAGTTCCGGCACCCGCCGCATGGTGACGGGGGTGATCGGATTGCTGCCCTTGGACAGTTCACTCAGCAAAAGGTTCTCTCCGACCGTCATGGTCTCGAAGAACCCGTCATGCTTGCGATCCTCGGTGACATAGACGATGCCATCGCGCATCGCCGGACGCGGCACACGGTAGCGCACCGGTTTGCCATTGAGACGAACCTCGCCCCCGTGCATGAAATCGCGTTTCATCACACCGGAGACGATCTTGGCCATCTCGGTGCGCCCGGCACCCACAAGACCAAATATGCCGGTGACCTGTCCGCCAAAGACCGAAAAGGACGAGTTCCGGACCATCCCGGCGCTGGACAAGTTTTCGACGCTCAACACCTTTTCGCCATAGGGTCGTGGTTCGCGTGTCGCCGTGCCGTGCAGTGTCTCGGTCAGATTGCGCCCGACCATTGCCTGAACCACGGATTCGCGAGTGAATTCCCCGGCCGGGCCGGAGGCGACCAAAGTGCCATCGCGCAGGACGGTGATGCGGTCGGACACCTCCAGCGCCTCTTCCAGCGCGTGACTGATAAAGATGATCGCCACATCCTGCGCCTTCAGCCGATCGAGCAGGCTGAAGAAATGTCGCTTTTCCTCGGGGGTCAGCGTTGCCGTCGGTTCATCAAAGATGATGACGCGCGCGTTGTGATGCACCGCGCGGGCGATCTCGACCATCTGCTTTTGTGCGGCGCCCAGGGTCGAAACCTGCGCGGTCGGATCGACCTGAAAGCCCATGCTGACCAGGAACTGGCGGGCATCAATGTACAATCCGCGCAAACGGTTGAACATCTTTTCGTCGCCCAGATAGATGTTCTGCGCCACCGTCATCGCCGGAACGAGGTTGGTTTCCTGAAACACCATGGCGACGCCATTTTGCAGCGCTTCCGAGGGCGAGGCCAAATTCACCTCCGCCCCGTCAAACAGCATCTTGCCGTCATTCAACCGATAAACCCCGGCCATGACCTTGGTCAGCGTCGATTTACCCGCTCCGTTTTCCCCCAAAAGAGCGTGAATCTCGCCCTTGCGCAGGGTGAAATTCACGTCATGGAACGCCGCCACCCCGCCAAAGGACTTGGTGGCATTCTGCATTTCAATGATGTTTTGCATCTCTCAACCCTCTCGCGCCACGTCGGCCAGCCGCAGGAGTCGCCCTGCACCCTTTGACGCGACATACAGTTCATCGCCCCGTTCGCAGACCGAAACGCAGCCATGCATCACGCCATCCGCCCGCGAATGGAAACTGCGCAGCGGACGCATCTGCGGATCGCACTGCACCACCAACCCATAAGACCGGGTCACGGCATAGGGTTTCATGACACCCATCTGTTTCAACTGGCTGCCCTGCATCGGTTCCCGGAATGACAGGCCCGATGCCAGCGCCGGGGCCATCCAGTACGGCTCGGGAACCTCTGTCAGCATCCGTTGGCGATAGTCGTCCTCGCGCAGGATGAATTCGACCAGTTGATTGCGCACCGAATAGAAGCTGAGCCAGAATCCCGCATTCACGGCCGGGGCGATCCGAGCCGGATAGGCTGGAAGATGTTCGAGAACAGGCGTGCTTGTGCCGGTGGCCAGATCGACCGAGATCACCCGGTGACGCCAGCTTTCCGCGACCCAGATCCGCTGTGATCCGGTCAGGGCAATGCCCGACGCCCAGCCCAGATCGCCAAGGATGCGCGTGGCATCTCCTGTTTCAAGGTCAAGCCGCCACAGGCTGCCACGGCGGCCCTTTTCCATCAGGTCGCGCCGCCAGTTCGCGGCGCTGTTGCGATCAGAGCCCTCAGTCGCCAACACGGTATTGGCATCCAAGAAGGCCAGCGATGTTGGATAGACCGGCCCGGTTTCACCCGCCCCGCCAAAGCAGAGGCCATCGTGCGGCCCGCCCCGGATTACGACGCCCTGCCCTTCGATCCCAAGGGCCAGCATGCCCTTACCCCCGGCCATGGCCGAAATCGGGGCGTCAAAGCGCGCCTCCTCCTCGGCAGTGGCTTCGCCCCAGCGCAGCCGGAGCAAGGTATTTCCCGAAGAACAGAACAACCCTTTTTCAGCCGCGACCAGATTATCAACCTCGTTGATCTCGGCAAAGACCTCGGCGTCGTCCAGGGCGGCATTCGGCATCAGCGGCCCATCGAGGATCGGCACGGTGATCGCCGCCTCGCCACGCCCCAGACGACGGTCGATGAAACGTCGGATCGCAGTCATTCCGGTTTCCTCCAATAGCTGTCCAACCCGCACCAGGTCTGATCCGCATCGGGCAGTTTGAGCGTGCCCATACGATTGTTGAAAATACCGCAGAGATACAGCGTGCCCTTGTGTTCGCGCATCGAGGTGATCATCGGGTGCTTCTGCCCGCCCAGATCCCACAGGCTTTCCAGGATCTCGCCCTTTTCGTTGAACTTGAGCACACAGCCGGTGTTCAGGTTCGGCATCAGCCAGGCATCTTCCGAGACCCGCCGCGCCATTCGGCGGCGGAACGCGGGCATTTCCAGTGACAGGTCAAGCGCGGGGGTGCGCGAGCCCATCAAGGCCAGCCAATAGGTTCCATCCGACGCGCGGTTGATGTTGTCGGGATAGCCCGGCAGACCTTCGATGACCCGCTCGACCGTGCCCGTCTTTGGCCCGGCATAGTAATAACGACTAATCCGGCAGGCCCAGCTTTCGGCAAAGAGCACCGATTCCCCATCGTAAGAGGTACAGACCCCATTGGGGAAAAGCAGGTTGTTTTGAATCGTCTTTGTCGTCCCGGTCTTGGGATCGAAACAGATCAACCGCCCGTTGCCCCGGCTTTCCAGCGCATCGGCATACCAGTCGTGCATCTCGAACCGCACGGTCGCCTCGGAAAAGATGATCCGCCCATCGGGTAGAATATCGCAATCATCCGCCAGTTTCATCACCGAGTCATCGGCAACCGAGGTCCAGCTTCGGTTGGTTTCCCCTGTTTGCAGGCTGACCTTTCCTTCCGGTGTGATCTGATACAGCCCCATGCCGCCGACACAGACCGACATGTTGCCCGCCGCATCGAACACCATCCCCATCGGCGCGCCGCCGATATGGGCAAAGACCTCGTACCGGGTATAGTCGGGCGGGAACCAGCGCAAGATGTCTCCATGGCGACTGCCGGTATACAGGTTGTCGTCGCGATCAAAGATCACGTCTTCGGCGCCATCCAAGGTCCCCAGTCCGATGACGCCCACTTCGCGCAACCGGTCGTTCGGTTCCATTGGGCCGTCATCGGTCGAGATCGCCGGCGGCATCTTGTTGTAGGTCGGTGAGATATAGACAGCGCGCAGCAGCTTGTGCCGGTTCTTGACCCAGCGCACATCCAGAAACACGGCAGCCACCAGGATCAGCCCCAGCAGCAGCGAATTGACCGGGCCGGGAATGCCAAGCGCCAGCAGTGAATTCGACAGCATAAGCACGAACACCGTGCCCATCAGCGCCTTGGCCACCGATCCGCGCCCGCCGCCCAGCGAAATGCCGCCTAGCACCGTCGCCGTCAGCGCCTGCAGTTCCAGACCGGCGCCAATGTCCGACGCGGCTGACCCGATACGGGCAGAGAACAGAAAGGCTGCCAAGGCCACAAAGGCGGAACAGGCGACATAGGCCGAAAACACGGTCCAGCGCACATTGATGCCCGCGTTATGCGCCGATCGTCGCGCCCCGCCCACGGCCATGAGCCGCCAGCCATAACGCCCGCGCGACAGCACGATGTGCAGGGCGATGGACACAAGGGCCATCAGCAGGAACGAAACCGGCAACCCCCAGATCAGCCCGATCCCGAGGAATTCGAACACCGGCGATTCCGGGTAATTCATCACGATGTCAGTGGAAATCTTTGGGAACACGATATCAAAGATCGAGCGATAGATAATCAGCGTGACCAGCGTGGTCAGAAAGGCCCGCATCCGCAGGATGCCGACCAGAAACCCGTTGATCGCGCCGCAGGCCACGCCGACCCCCAGCGTCGCAACAAGGCCGGTGCCAAGGCTCGCGCCTTGCACGTTCATCACATAAAGCGCCGTGGTCACGGTCAGCGCAAAGGTGGAACCGACCGAAAGGTCGATCCCACCCGAGATCATCACAATGGACAATCCCAACACGACAAGCCCCAGCTCCGCCACCTGAGCGGACAGAATGGACATGGTGCTAAACTCGAAAAACCGGGGCACGATGGACCCGAAGATCGCGACGATCAGCACCAACGCAAAGAACGGGATCGCGCTATCGGCCCATTTCTTGTTCAGGATTTCGCCCATGACATGATCGGGCAACAGCCGATAGCGCCACCGGACGATGGATTGAGAGAGGCTCATCTGTAGGTGTCCTTACTTCAGCTGATCAATGGTCCAGCAGTTCCGGCCCGTCGCGTTGCTTGCGTCAACGCGGGTGATCGGCCCGAAGAACACGGTCTTTTCTGATCCGGCCGGGCGTTCGGGGTGTTGCAGGAACTCAGAAATCTGCTGTGCCGCGATCTCTGCCTGAATCGGGGCGTTGAAGTTGTAAACAACGTCCAACATGCCCTTTTCGATGCTGTCACAGGCAGTCATCGCACCGGCCCCATTGGTCACGATGGTCACCTGATCCTGCTTGCCCGCAGCCACGACGGCGGCCCCGGCACCCACTTCGGCGTTGTCCCAGATGCCCATGATCCCGCACAGGTCGGGGTGTTGTTGCAAGACGGTCTCGGTGATCTGGCGCGCCTTTTCGCTGTCGTAATCGGCAGGCTGATCAGACACCAGTTCCAGCTCCGGGTTCTCGGCCAGGATCTGATCAAGCCCTTCGCGCATATAGATGTTGGCGGCACCGGTCTGGACGCCTGCAAGCCAGACGATCTTTTTCGACGGGGCCCCGTCCGCAAGGCAGGTTTTGGCCAGTTCGCCCGCTTCCAGACGGCCCATCTCGATCCAGTCATTGCCGACATAGCTGTCGGTCTGGGTAATCGACTGCATGTTGATCTGCAGGATCTTGATGCCGGCCTGCTGCGCCTGTTTCAGCGCGCGGGCATAGGTCTGCACATCGGGGTTCTGCACGATCAGCACGTCCGGCTTGTCGCCAATGGCCCCTTGCAAGGCACGGATTCCGGCCGCGGTATCCATGTTCGGGTCCCGCACCTGAAAGTCGAACCCGTAGCGATCCGCGTGGCGTTGCCAGACGGCGGTCCATGCCTGATTCAGGTCCATCCCCTGCGACAGCGGGATAAAAATGACCCGCTTGCCCTTGAGTGCTTCGAGATAGGTCGCACGGCCGACCTGTTCGATCTCTTTTGCCGCCGCAGGAACGGTCAATACCGTTGTCGCGATCAGCGCGGCGACTGCCACTTTCTTGAACATCATGATTTGGTTTCCTCCCTTGATGATTGGTCTTGGTCGTCAGATATCGCCACTTTGCGATGTCTGTTCGTCACGCGGATTGATCACCGCATCGAACGCGAGCGCGGCCAAAAGGATCACGCTTTTGATCAGGTTCTGGCTCGTGTAGCTGAAGTTCATGATCGTCATCCCGTTGATCAGGATGCCGACAAGGACGGTGCCGACCAGCACGTTGCGCACGCCGCCCTGCCCGCCCGACAGGCTGATGCCGCCCAGAACGACGACCAGCAAAACGTCATAAATCAGTGTCGAATTGTACAACCGGGTATTGATGCCCGACACGAGGCCGGTCAGCAGAATGCCGGCGCCATAGGCGATCAAGGCCGAGATCACGTATTGGGTAATCACGACAGGCCGCGACGGCAGCCCCGATGTGCGTGCGGCCGCCGGATTGTCGCCACTCGCATAGACAAAGCGCCCAAAGCGGGTGAACTTCAGAAACAGCGCGACCAGCGCCGCCACCAGCGCAAAGATAAGAACCGAAACCGGAATGCCGAACAGATTTCCCGACCCGATATAGGTCAGCCATTCGATCCCGGCCGGGGCATAAAGAACATCAGACGTGAACGCGACGCGACCGCCGCCATAGACCACCGAGGCCATGGCAAGCGTGGCAAAGATCGGCGGCACTTCGGCCACGGCGATCAGGACGCCCGTTACAAGACCGAAAAGGGCAACCAGAACCGCGCCGATGGCAATCGCCTCGCCGAAACCAAAGCCCTGTGTCGACATCCAGATCGCAAAGGCGACCCCCACGACCATCACCGCCACCATAGTCAGGTCGATGCCGCGGCCCACCACGACAAACCCCATGCCCACGGCCAGCATCCCCAGAATTGCGACGTTTTTCAGCAATGCCAGAATGTTGCCCTGGGTTAGGAACCTGTCCAATACCACGGAAAAGACAATGAAAAGGACCACCGCAATTGCGGTTACGACCCCTTCCTGAGTCACCTTGAATGCACCGCGCTTGCGGCTTTGTTCCGCGTTCTGTTCTGTCGAAACCATGCAGCCTCCCCTTCGCGACGGCCATAGAAAGACAGCCCCCGGACTGATGCAGCCGGGGTCGCTCGTTGATGACAGACGCAAATTCCTCCAAAAAGCCCGATACCGGGCCATCCCGTCTCCTTACGGGAACACGCAACCGCCGCTGACGCAGCAAGCTGGGTGTCGGGCAAACATGACGAGGTGCCGCTATAGCCGCAAATCTGATTTTCTGACGGGCTGTGCAGAAAACATGTTTACCAGTTAAATCAATGCCCTGCGCTCAGGAGATGGATCGATTTCACCCCGAAAGTCGGGGTCGGCCCACCCCAGACGGTCAAGAAAGCAGAACGGGGATTCAGAAAATGACAGCCTCCGTCCCCTGCGGGTTCTTTCCCACCGCGCCGCTGTCGGTTAACCCGTGGGGGAGATGTAAATCCCGCCAGAGGCGTTGAGACGCAACGCCGAGGGGCCGGGAAGGTCGATGAGGAGAGCACTATGAAAGTCGGAATTATCGGAGTCGGCCTTATGGGCCACGGGATTGCCCGGAACGTCTTGGCGCGGGGCGGTTTCGCGCTCAGCTTTCTTGACCATCCGGGGAACCAGCCGGTGGACGAGATTGTCGGCCTTGGCGCCCAAGCCTGCGCCACCCCTGCCGATGTGGCCGCGGCCTCGGATGTGGTGATCCTTTGCGTTACCGGTTCGCCTCAGGTCGAAGCGATCATCACCGGCGAAAACGGTGTCGTCTCGGGGCTGAAACCGGGCACCGTGATCGTCGACTGCTCGACCGCGCTGCCTGATTCTACCGTGCGCATGGGCGCGGCCATTAAGGCGGTCGGCGGCGAGTATCTTGACGCGCCGATGACCCGCACCGCCAAACACGCCCATGAGGGAACGCTGAACCTGTTGGTCGGTGGTGATCCCGAGGTGCTGGAAAAGGTCCGCCCGGTGCTGGCCTCGTTCACCGAAACCGTGGATCACGTCGGCGCGCTCGGTGATGGTCACCGACTCAAGCTGCTGCACAACTATGTGTCGGTCGGGTTCATGACCCTGCTGGCCGAGGCCGCCGCGCAATCCGCCGATGCGGGCATTGATCCCAAGGTCTTTGTGGACGTGCTGGCCAATGGTGGCGGCGCCAGCGCCGCGCTTCAGCGTCTGGCACCCTTCATCACCGAAGGCGACCGCGAGGGGCTGCCGTTCTTTGTCAGCAACGCGCAGAAAGACATCAACTATTACCGCGCCATGTCCGATGCCGCCGGCGCGCAGAAGATCATTGCCGATGGTGTGGCCGATGCGCTCTCCTCTGCGGTGGATGCCGGCCAAGGCCAGGCCTATGTGCCCGAGTTGGTCCGCATTTTCCGCAGCAACGTAGACTGATCCGCGCCACGACGATCGCTGGCCAAACCCTTCGGTTGGCTAGCGTCGTGGCCCCCTATCGTTGAGAAAGCATATGACGGCAACTATGGTGCCGTCATGTCGCGTTCAGGCCCCGATCCTGTCGCGACATGGGGATGTGATCGCCGCGATCAACCTCTCTGGCCATGAGCCGCAACTGAAACCGGCCCCCGATCTGATCGCGCGGGTTTGTCAGACGGCCCGCGACATATCGCAAATGCTCTGAGGGTCATCTTCGTCATGGAATTACGCCCCACCTGTCGCTATCGAGACCGGGATCAGAGGGATCGGGCTCTGATTGACACGCCGTGACAGCACACGGTCCCATTCCCGACAAGGAGGTTTCAGATGTCGGAAATCAAACGTCACGAGGTTGGAGCGCGGATGAGCCAGATGGTTGTCCACGGCGACACCATCTATACTGCCGGTCAGGTCGCCCAAGGCGCGCCGGGCGGTTCGGTTGCGGAGCAGACGCAGGATATTCTTGACCGGATTGACGCGTTGCTTGCCGCGGCGGGAAGCGACAAGATCCGGATCCTGACCGCAACCATATATCTGACCGACATGGCCGGCTTTGCCGAGATGAATGCGGTCTGGGATGCTTGGGTGCCCGAGGGGCACACGCCCGGCCGCGCCTGTGTCGAGGCGCGTCTGGCCAGCGCCGATTTCGCCGTCGAAATCCAGGTCATCGCCGCGCGCTGAGCCTATCGCCGGGGCGGGCGGTTTTCATCCGCCCCGGACGCGGGCCATCGGCATCGGCCCGGCTGTGGGGTGCTTGCGCGCGCACCGTCGGTTTCACGACCTCAGCCCATCCGCTCAGAGGCGTAGGAGCCGGGCGAGGCCGGGAACACCACCGTCTTGTTGCCGTTCAGGAACACCCGGCGATGGATATGAGCGTGGATTGCCCGCGCCAGCACCTGGCTTTCCACGTCGCGCCCGAGCGAGACGTAATCCTCTGCGCTTTGGGCATGGGTCACGCGGGTGGTGTCCTGTTCGATGATCGGGCCTTCGTCCAGATCGCCCGTGACATAGTGAGAGGTCGCCCCGATCAGCTTCACGCCCCGTTCATAGGCCTGCTTATAGGGGTTGGCACCCTTGAAGCTTGGCAGGAAGGAATGGTGGATATTGATGATGCGGCCCGACATCTTCTGGCACATCTCGTCGCTAAGGATCTGCATGTAGCGGGCCAGCACGATCAGGTCGGCCCCGGCCTCCTCGACCACCTCCATGATCCGGCGCTCGGCTTCGGGTTTGTTCTGTTTGGTGACCTTGATGCAGTGAAACGGAATGTCGTGGTTCACGACGACCTTCTGGTAGTCCATATGGTTCGAGATCACCGCCACGATGTCGATCGGCAGCGCACCGATACGCCAACGATACAGCAGGTCGTTCAGGCAATGACCAAAGCGCGACACCATGATGACCACCTTCATCTTGGCGTCTTCCTCGTGGAAGGCATACTCCATGCCAAAGGTCTTTGCGGTGGCATCGAAACCGGTTTGCAGCGCCTCGCGTGCGACGCCGGTTTCCGACACAAAGCTGACCCGCATGAAGAAATTGCCGGTCTGCACATCGTCGAATTGCGAACTGTCAGCGATGTTGCAGCCCTGATCGGCCAGATAATTGGCAATGGCCGCGACGATCCCGCGCTGTGAAGGACAGGTCACGGTCAGAAAGTATTTGGTCATCCAGGTCTCCTAGAAGGGGGCGGGAAAAGCATGTTGCCGATGTTCGGCGCGGGCGGGCAACCGGCCGTCACACGGTCAGTCCCTCGCCACAGGGCGGGGCTGAGCAAAGGTCGGGCGGGGGGCGTTTCCGGCATTGTCAGTTGTAAGCCTGTCCATCCTGCCGGGTCTCCTGCAAACGCGTCGCGGCGGTTTCGAGCGCATGCCAGAGCGACCCTGCCAGCGTGCGCATTCCGAGAACCGCAAGGCGATTTTCGGCCCGGCGGATCCGGAACACGCTCATGTGCTCAAGCCCGGTTCGGGTCGCGCAACCGGCAGCGAACCCTGCCACATCCACATTGACGACTTTCTCCATCAACCGCCGGATTGGCCCCTCGCCAGCGGCAGAAGAGATTTCAAAAGCGACCCAGCCGTCGGTTTGTTCGGTGACGAAACCGCCCGGCCCCTGCGCCGTGGTGGTGGCGGCGAAATCCTCTTCCGCTTTACCCACCACCTCGATCATCCGGGCGGCGCCATCGGCGAGAAACAGGCGGAGGTGATCCAGCCCTGATCCGTTTCGGTATTTGGCGCGGCCCCTTCAGAAAAAAGATGCATATCGGCGACCCGATGACGCTGGCGCAACTGGCGCAATCGGCGATGCAGCTCTATCGCCGATTGCGGCTGGCCAAGACGGTGGAATTGCTGCGCCAAACCGCGCTGCCCGTCATCGAGGTGAGGCTGGCGACGGGCTTCCCCAACAACGCCTATTTCTCCCGCGCGTTCCGGCAGGCCTTTGGCGTCTCGCCGAGCGATGCACAGCGTAAAGAGGCTGGTGCAAGGCCATGGTCAATATAAGAGACCCCTGCCGGGGGATTACCCCGCCCGATGTGCCAGTAGCGCCGCCAGCTTGCGATCGCGCTCTTGTTGCAGCGTGTCGATGTCGCGGCCAGCGGCCTCATCTTCGACGCCGCGCACAAGGGATTCGGTCATCGCCGCCAGATCGGGAGTGCGGAAGCCCTCCCAACGGGTCTGGATGCCGGGGCCAAGCTGGTCGATGAAATGCCGCAACCCACCTTTACCGCCGCCCAGATGAA
Organism: Pseudodonghicola sp.; assembly: GCA_033791545.1. GTDB lineage: Bacteria > Pseudomonadota > Alphaproteobacteria > Rhodobacterales > Rhodobacteraceae > Antarcticimicrobium. The sequence goes on from JASJGL010000070.1 coordinate 20,132, forward strand.
AGGCCATATGCGGCCCCACCACCGACCAGCGCGGCCCGAGGCAGTTGACTACAGCGGCATCGACCTGTGCGACCGAGGCGATACCGTCTTCGACACAGGCGACCGCTTCGCGCCAAAGCGCCGCCTGCAACCGGTTGACCAGATGACCGGGGGCCTCTTTCTCCAGTCGCACGGCCACCTTGCCGATGCGGGTATAAAACGCCTCGGCAATCGTGATCGTTTCAGCAGCCGTGCGCCGCCCCGGCACCACCTCGACCAACGGCATAAGCTGCACCGGATGAAACGGGTGGCCGACCACCAGACGCGCAGGCGCGGTCAGCGCGTCCTGAAAATCGCTCAACATCAGGCCCGAGGTGCTGGTGGCGATGATCACGTCGTCGGGCAGCGCCCGGTCAAGGCGACCCAACACATCGGCCTTGATCGCCGGCCGCTCAGGCACGTTTTCCTGCACAAAGTCGGCGCCCTCGACCGCCGCCTCCAACGTATCATGCAGGCTGAGGCACAGATGTTCGGCGGCCTCTGGCTGGCCGTTGCGGGCCAGCATGTCGCACACCGTCGCCTCAAGCGCGCCGCGTTGCTCCACATCAGGATCAAAGGCCCGCACCGTCAGGCCCGCGCCCGCGAATTGCGCCACCCAGCCGGTGCCAATGGTACCCAACCCGACGACAGCCACCGTTGCAATCTGTTGCGCGTTTCGCATCACGCCGTCCTTTCCATGTGGGCTTTTCTATCCCTCCAAGACAGCGCCAGAGCCGCCGCCGCCGCGACAACCGCAATCAACAGCACCATCTGGCTGGACAAACCGCCGATCCCGCCCGGGTAAAGCAGCAGCAATCCCGAGGCCAGCATCAGAAGTTGGGCAATCGCGCCTGCAAGTCCCGCGGCCAGCGAGCCGAACCCGATCAGGTAACGCTGTGTCCCGGCCGAGATGAACAACACGCCGATCACCGCCGTGCTGAGCGTGAACAAGATCTCGGACAGGGTGCCCTTGAGGATCAGCGCCGGGTTCAGCACGAAGAAGAACGGGACAAAATAGATGATACTGCCCAGCCGCATTGAGGTAAGGCCGGTGCGCATCGGGCTAGCTCCGGCAAGGCTGGCGGCGGTGAACGACCCCAGCGCCACCGGCGGGGTGATAAACGACAGCATCCCCCAATAGAGAATGAAAAGATGCACCGCCAGCGGGTCAAGCCCGGCCGAAATCAGCCCCGGCGCCAAAATAATTGCCAAGAACACATAGGCGGCGGTGACAGTCATCCCCATCCCCAGCAGGAAACTGGTAATGGCCCCCATAAGCAGCATCAAAATCGCGTTGCCGCCGGCCAGAACGATCAGATCCGTGGCCAGAGTGCCGGCCAGACCCGTCAGCACCAAGGCCCCCACGATCAGCCCGATCGCAGCCAGGATCGCGGTCAGTTCAACCAACGTGCGGCCGATGTCATAGATCAGATTGATCGCGCCCTTCAGGCTCAACCGGTCGCCAAAGATCTGGTTCACAACCAGCAAGACGGCGGTGGCATAAAAGGGGGCCGCCGCCTCCTGTTTGAGGCCCAGCAACATCCACATCAACAGCGCAAAGGCGAAAATATGGTGCCATCCCTCTCGCAGGGCCTGACCGACGGTCGGCAATTCCTTGCGTGGGATGCCCTTCAGGCCGCGGCGCGCCGAATAGGCGTCGATCTGCAAAAACAGCGCCAGATAATACAGCACCGAGGGGATGATCGCCGCGACCACCACATCGGAATAGGGAATCTGCAGGAAGGAGGCCATGATGAAGGCGGTTGCCCCCATCACCGGCGGCATCAGCACCGCCCCGGTCGAGGCGCAGGCCTCAACCCCGGCGGCATGTTCGCGGTCAAACCCGGTGCGCCGCATCGCCGGGATCGACATCGCCCCGGTGGTCAGCACATTGGTGATCACGCTGCCGCTCATCGACCCCAGCAGACCACTGGAAAAGATCGACACCTTGGCGGCCCCGCCGCGCACGGTGCCGAGGATCGCAAAGGAAAGATCCATGAACACCTTGCCGGCGCCGGTCGCCTGCAGGGCGGCCCCAAAGATGATGAAGCCCACGACCAGCGATCCGAACGCCTGCATCGGAATGCCAAAGGCGCTGTCGCTGGAAAAGGCATAGAAACCGGCGGTGGTCGTCGCGGACTGTGGAAAGCCTTGAATCGGGCCGGGCACCATATCGGCCACCAGCGGATACACCGAAAAGATCGCCACGATTATGCCCAACGCGGTGCCACCGGCGCGGCGGCTGGCCTCGATCAGCAGCAGCCAGAACAGGCCGGCAACGATCTGCGCTGGCAGCGGCGCAACATATTCCCAGCCCGCCATCACGATGGTTTCACTGTTGAGGTTGAAGAACAGCAGAACGCCCGCCGTCAGCAGCGCCAGCGCCACGTCATACAGCGGCACCCGATCGCGTGCTGCGCCCGGTGTCGCCGGAGCGAGAATGAAAATGAACGGCAGGATGAAAAAGGCCAGAAGATACAGGAACGACGGTCCCACCAGCGTGAAGCCGAAGAAAAATTTCAGATTAAACAACTGATTGATCACCACAGCAATAGCGGCGATCGCGGCAAGAACCAGAAGGATGCGCCAAGTTCCGGTCAGAGACCGATAGCGGAGAGACTCCGCTACCGGATCTGCCAAGTCCTCGGTCGAGGGCGCATCGACGCCCCCGATGGTCATTCGAAGACGGGTTCCAGACCGGCAGCGGTCAGCGCCGCCGCACGGGCCTCAAGCCAAGCCGCGCCAAACGCGTCGCGGTCCTGATCAGCCGCCGGAGTGGCTTTGAAATCGGTCCAGGCCTTGGCCAACACCTGCTGACGTTCGATCAGCTTGTCGTTGTGCGCCTGCATCTCGTCGGTCCAGACGCCCTTTTCCTTGAACAGGCGGATCGCGCCGTCGTGATAAGGCACGGCCCAAGTGAAATTCTGCCGATCCAAGGCCCAGCCCGAGGCCCCCGGCGCGCCGTCTTTGTAGTAGGGGAACAGATCCACCATCGCCTTGGTCATGGCATAGACAAGATCGGTGTCCTGATTTTCATAAACCATCAACTGCGGCATCGGATACAGCGCGCCGTGATGCGGCTTTTCCGGGCTGACGCCAGCGCCTTCGGTGCCGGTGCTATAGACGTAATAGGGGGCCTTGGCCTTGAGCGCGGCCCAAGCTTCGGTATCATCCTGCGGGAGTTCCGGCCAGATCAACCCGCGCGGTGAGGCGGCCAACTGGTAGGCCCGCCCGGTCGCCATCAGAGCGAAAGCGGCATCCACCTTGCCCGAAATGATACCGTCCCAGGAATCTCCGAACCCGGAGAATTCCACGACTTCGACATCGTCCCAAGTCAGCCCGGCAGAAGCCAGCAGCGCCTCGGTGTTATAGTTCAGCGCGGCGGCGGCCTTGATATGGGCGACGCGCTTGCCCTTGAGATCGGCCAGCGTCTTGACGCCAATGTCATTGGCGACGCCCAATCCCAGGTTGGTATCCCCGATCGAGGTCATCACGATGCGGATCGGCTGCGGCCCCCAGTCGGATGCGGCGAAATCGAACACACCTTCCTGCGCGAAATAGCTGGCGACACCACCGGCGATGGCATGCACCTGCCCCGCGCGCGCCGGAATGGTGCGAGCGATATCGTTCTTGCCCGGCAGGATACGAAGGTTGACACCCAGTTCCTCTTTCATCGCCTTACCGATGGCAACGGCCTGATTGTAGCTGGCCCCGCCGACCCCATAGGCCGTCCATGCGATGGTTTTCGGAAGCTCCTGCGCGACAACAGGCGCGGTGCCCAGAATGGTGGCGGCAACGGCGGCCGCGGCAAAGGTGATCTGCGTGAATCGGTACAAGTTTCTCTCTCCTCAAAGCTGGCGAAATTCCCTGACGCAGGGTGGATTCGCGCCCCTGAGACGCAGATCGCACATATTTCCAGCATGTAAAAGTCCAAAATGGCACATTGTTCCGTATTGCGGAACTGGTGCGCCTGTGGCAGAGCTATGGCGGTCGCGCGGCCCTGCCCATTTTCACGGGATGCAGGACCGCCCAAGAATGCGGAACGCCGGAGAACAACAAGCATGGCTGACAAAGTAATCCTTACCTGCGCGCTCACGGGATCATTCGATACCCCCAGCAAAAGCGCCGCTGTCCCCGTCACCCCCAAGCAGATTGCCGATCAGGCCATCGACGCGGCGCGCGCCGGCGCGGCGGTTGCCCATATCCATGTGCGCGACCCCAAGACCGCCGCACCGTCGATGGATCTCGCGCTGTATCGCGAGGTGGTCGAGCGCATCCGCGAGTCTGATGTCGATATCGTGTTGAACCTGACCACTGGCGCCGGGGCGCGCTATGTCCCATCGCCCGAGAACATGCAGATGGGCGGCCCCGGCACCACGCTGTGCGCACCCGAGGAGCGCGTCGCCCATGTGCTGGAGCTGAAACCGGAGATATGCACCCTGGACGTGGGCACAATGAACTTCGGTGAACACGCCTTTCTGAACCTGCCCGAGCATCTGCGCCTCATGGCAAAGCTGGTGCAAGAGGTCGGCACCAAGCCCGAGCTTGAAGTCTTTGACATTGGTCACATCGTTCTGGCCCGCAAGCTGATCGCCGAGGGCGTTCTGACCGGTCGGCCGCTGTTCCAGATCTGCCTTGGCATCCCATATGGAGCCGACGCCACGCCGCAGAACCACCTGCATCTGCAATCGCAACTGCCCGAGGACGCAAACTGGGCGGCCTTTGGTATCGGCCGGTCGGAGTTCGATATCGTGGCGCTGTCGGCGCTGTGTGGCGGACAGGTCCGTGTCGGGCTGGAAGACAACCTCTATCTTGCACGCGGGCAACTGGCCCCCGACAATGCGTCGCTGGTGCGCCGCGCAGTTCACATCATCGAGGGTCTGGGCAAAGAAACCGCCACCGCCGCCGAAGCGCGTGCGATGCTGGACCTGGGCTGAGCGGATGGACATTACCACAGAGACCCGTGTTCTGGTCACCGGCGGTGCCTCTGGCATCGGTCTGGCCACCGTCAAAGCGTTTCTCGCCGCCGGCGCCACCGTCGCGGTCAACCACCTGCCGGGTGATCCCGCCGCAGTGGCGCAGATCGCGCAGTTGAATGAAACCTATGGTCAGGGTCGCGCCCGCTCCGCCCCCGGCAATGTCTCGCTGCGGGACTCCGCCGAGACGATGATCGCCGCGGCGATCACGGATCTGGGTGGGCTTGACGTTCTGGTCAACAATGCCGGAACCTCCGCCACCAAAGAACCGATCGCGATGTCGGATCTGGATCGTCTGGATGATGACTTTTGGTCCACCATTCTGGACACCAACCTGATGGGGCCGTTCTGGTGTTCGCGTGCGGCCGCGCCGCGTCTGCGCAAGGGCGGCGCCATCGTCAATACCGCCAGCATCGCCGGTCTGGGCGGGGGTGCCAGTTCCATGGCCTATGCCGCCAGCAAGGCGGCGCTGATCAACATGACAATCAACCTTGCCCGTGGGCTGGGGCCCGATATCCGCGTCAACGCAGTCGCGCCGGGGTTGACCCGCACCCCTTGGACCGGCACCTGGCCGGCAAGCCGCACCGAACGCTCACTGGCCTCTACCGCGCTGAAACGCTGGGTCGAGCCCGAAGATGTGGCGCAGGGGATCGTGTTTCTGGCCTGCAACCCGGCGATGACCGGCCAGACGATCACAATCGACGGCGGACGGCTGTTCTAAAGCGGTTCAAACCTGTCTCAAACTGCCCTGACCAACCAGTCCCGGGGCAGTTCCGAGACAGGTCACGGCCTCGAGACGGTCCTACTTATTGCTCAAACTATTGCCCAAACTGAGCGATCAATTCGCGCGGGGGCAGCGCCGAGATCTGGCTTGCCAGTGTCTCCAGTGCCGGACCGATCTCTTCCCGCATCCGGGTTTCAGGCAGCAGCGCCGCGACCCCGCCGCAGTTGATCGCCATCCGCGTCTTGGTGTCGAGATCCAGCACCGGGGCGGCCACCGCATGTACCCCGCTCACCCAGGTGTTCATCGACAGGCAATAGCCCTGCGCGGCGACCTGTTTGCGCGCCTCTGCCGCCGTTGTGGCCAGATCGGCGGCCAGTTGCGGTTCGGTTGCTGACAGCTGCGCTGCGATTTCGGCAATCTCACCGTCGTTACAAATCGACAGATAGGCCTGTCCAATGGCCGAGACCGCGATCGGCAGCCTGTCCCCCACCGTCAAGCGGGTGGAAAGCGACGCCGCGCCGCGCGTCTGTTCGACATAAAGCATATCAATCCCCTGCCGAATCCCCAGCGAGACCGAGACCGAGGCCCGGCTTGCCAACGCCTGCATCGGCTGGCGGGCACGCTGGCGGATGTTCAGGCTGGCCAGCGCGGAATAGCCCAGTCGCAGCGCCCGAGGGCCGATCCGAAACCCCCCGGCAGCGGACGCTGGCAGCAAATAGCCCATATCGCACAACACCGAGGTCAGCCGCGACACCGTCGATTTCGGCAACTCGGTGCGCGCCGAGATTTCGGCATTGCTGAGGCTGTCCTCTCCAATCCCGAAGGTTTCGAGAATGAGAAACCCACGCCGCAGGCTGTTCAGGGAAGTTTCCTTTTTCAAGCGTCGCCCTCGGTTCATTCGCACTAATCAAAGCGCCACCCTAAAGCCCGGCCCGGCAAGAGGAAACAGAATTTCCACCGTATGAAGATCCGGACGGGCCCGGACGGGGGTGTCCTGAATGCGTCTGATATCCGGACGCCGCGACAAGCGCGCGCGCGGGAGGAAAAGACCTGCACTTTTTTAGATGATTAGATTTCAATGCCTTGTCGTTTTTCTCCCTCGCATTCCGCGACGGTGGAACGTTTCCTGCTTCTCCTTTGGCAGGCTCGGTCAGCGGGCAGGACGGGACAGGAGACCCATCCGCCCAAGGACCGGACCCGGCGCACAGGCTGCGCCGTCGGGGCCAGTTGGCCTGCGCAACAGGAACGGGAGGAGAAATGCACAATGGCATTTCAGATCAATATTGATAACGGCGGCACTCTGACCGACGTCTGCATCATGTCGGATGACGGCGTGAAAAAGACCAAGGTTCTGACCACGCCCTACGACCTGTCGAAGTGTTTCTTCGAAGGGCTGCAAAAAGCATCCGAAACCCTCTACGGCGCCGAGGATGTCAAGCGGCTGCTCGAAGAGGTGGAGCTGATCCGCTATTCGACGACGCAGGGCACCAATGCGATCTGTGAACGCAAGGGGCCGAAACTGGGGCTGGTGCTGGACGCCTCCTCTGGCGATCTGCCGCAGGCGCTGCGCAGCCATGATCCGGATGTTTATGACGCACTGGTCGGCGATCGTGTGGCCTTTGTCGACACCACCGTGCTCGACACGACCGAGGCCGAGGTCGAAATCGTCAAGACCATCAACCAGCTGACCGCCAAGGGGGCGAACCGGCTTGTGATCTGTTTCGGCGGATCGGATTTCCATGCCGCCGAAGATCTCGTGAAAAAGATCGTGCTGCGCAAATATCCACGTCACCTGCTGGGCGCGGTGCCGGTGCTTTATGCCTCTGACCTGACGGTGGATCGCGACGCCGAACGCCGCGCATGGTCGGCGCTGATCAACTCTTTTCTGCACACCTCGATGGAGGCGTTTCTTTTCCAAGCCGAAAACCGGCTGCGGGAGTATCGCACCAAGAACCCGCTGTTGATTTTCCGCAATGACGGCGACGCCTCGCGCGTTGCCAAAACAGTTGCGATCAAGACCTACAGCTCTGGCCCGCGTGGCGGGATGGAGGGGCTCAAGGCGTTCTCCGGTCTCTATGGCTTCCGCGATGCGGTCTCGATCGACGTGGGCGGCACCACCACCGATATCGGCCAATGTACCGACGGTAAGGTCGCGGATATCCGGCGCGGCAATGTCGAGGGCATCAGCGTGTCCTTCCCCCTGTGTGAAATCTCCAGCGCCGGGGCGGGTGGAAGTTCGGTGTTCAAAGCAGCGGACGGTGCCATTGCCATCGGCCCAGAAAGCGTTGGCGCCCTACCCGGCCCGGCCTGTTTCGGTCGCGGCGGCAAAGAGGCAACGATTACCGATGCCAGCCTGTTGGCGGGTCTGCTGGATCCGGCCTCCTATTTCGGCGGCGGCATGGGGTTGGATGCGACCCGCGCCGAAGCGGCGGTCATGGCCAATGTGGCCGAGCCGCTGGGCCTTGATCTGAACGCGGCCGTACAGGCGATGTCGGATGCCTTTGAAACCAAGATTGCGGGCGAGCTGCACCGCTTTACCAAGATCTCGCCCGATACGGTGCTGATGGCCTTTGGCGGCGCGGGTCCGCTCAACGCCTGCGGCGTGGCCGAAAAGGCAGGGATCAAACGGGTGGCAATCCCGGCGATGGCGGCGGTGTTCTCGGCCTATGGCATCGGCACCTGCGACGTGTCGCAACGCTATGTCGTGGGACTGGAAGCGCATGACACCGAGACCCTGCGCGCCGCAATCGACACGCTGACGAAAAAAGCCGCGCGCGACATGTTCGCCGAAGGTTTTGACGAGGGCAGCTATTCCGTCACCGCCCGCCTTGTCGCCGAAACCCCCGAGGGCGACGTGGTGCATGATCTCGACGAGACGGCAGAGTTCCCATCGGCCCTGGCCTCGGCCACCGCGGTGGAACTGGAACTGAACGCGGTCAAAAGCCTGCACCATGAAACCGGCGATGCGGTCTCGGTCAAGCGCGGGACCAAGGCAAAACCTGCCGACACCCGCAAGGTTCTGGTCCCCGAACAGGGCCGGATTGACCTGCCGGTCTATCACCTGAACGCGATGACCCCGGGCGATTATGCGCAGGGGCCTGCCATCCTTGAGGAGGATTATTTCACTGCCCGCGTGCCTGCGGGTTGGACGCTCGTCGTCTCGGACGCCGGCGACGTCATTCTGGACCGGGAGGAGTAAGACCAATGAAAATACCGATGACCGAATATCTGCGCATCAACCTTGAAAATGAAAAGTGGGAATGCCGCGTCTGCGATCACGAGATCGCGCCGGCGGAAGGCAACTACAAGGAAGGGCTGCTGGTCCACAACCGCGACCCGCGCGAGATCCACCCACCGGTGATTGACCCGGAAAAGTACAAGTTCACCTTCAGCCCCGATCCGGAGTGGGTGCGTATCCTGGAATTCTGCTGCCCATCTTGCGGTACGCAGGTCGAGACGGAATATGCCATCCCCGGCCACCCGCCGCTTTGGGACATGCAGGTCGATTTGGCCGCGCTCAAAGCGCAATGGGCCGCGCGCGGTCCCGCGATGCTGCCCGATGCCGGTCCTTCCGTGGTGGCGAGCCGGGCCCACACCCACTGAGCAATTCACATGACATGTCCGCCGGTGCCCCTTTTGGGCGCGGGCGGGCGGACACCTACCGGGTGAGACCGTCGAGGAGGACGGCCCCCCGGGTAGACACAGGGAGCGAGAATGAAACGCGTATCCGTTGATATCGGTGGCACCTTCACCGACTGTTTCGTCGTCTGGGGCGAGCAGTATATCGAAACCAAGGCACTGACCACACACCACAATCTGGCCATGGGCTTCAACGAAGCCCTCGGCAAGGCCTGCGACGTGCTGGACGTTGATCTGGAACACGTCCTGACCGAGGTGGACAGCGTGCGCTATGCCACCACGCTGGGCACCAACGCGCTGATCGAGCACAAGGGCCCCAAGCTGGGCATGCTGGTCACCGCCGGTTATGAGGCCACCGTCCCGCTGAGCCGCGCGCGCGGTTATGGCGAAGGGCTGGACAACCTCGGACAGCAGGACATGCCGAACGCGCAGCGGCCCAACCCGCTGGTCGAGGCGCATATGATCCGCGGCGTGCGTGAGCGTCTGGATTTTCAGGGCAACACCGTGATGCCGCTGGACGAAGCAGACGTGCGGCGCCAGCTGCGCGAACTGGTCGACCGTGGCGCGCAGATCATCGTTGTCGCACTGGTCAACTCCGTGGTGAACCCGGTGAACGAGCAGCGCATCGAAGAAATCCTGCTGGAGGAATATCCCTCGCACCTGCTGGGCGCGATCCCGGTGATCCTGTCGCATCAGGTGGCCGGTCGGAAGGGCGAATACGTGCGCTCCACCTCGGCCATCGTCGATGGCTATCTGCACTCCACCATGTATCACGCGCTGTCGCAGCTGGAGCAGAACCTGCGCGCGCATACCTATGACAAACCGATGCTGGTGATCCACAACTCCGGCGGCATGGCGCAGCTCAACTCCACCGACGCCTTGCAGACCATCCACTCTGGTCCGGTCTCCGGCATCGGCGCGTCCGAGCATCTGTCGTTGCAGGCAGAACTGGGCAATGTGATCGCCACCGACATGGGCGGCACCAGCTATGATATCGGCATCGTCGTCGAAGGCGGGGTGAAGCACTATGACTTCAACCCGGTAATCGACCGCTGGCTGGTGTCGGTGCCGATGGTGCATCTGGTGACGCTGGGCGCCGGGGGCGGATCAGTCGCCTCCTATGACCGGATGTACAAGACTGTACAATGCGGGCCCGAAAGTGCTGGGTCCGATCCCGGCCCGGCCTGCTATGACCGGGCCGGCATGAAACCCACGGTAACCGACGCCGATCTGTTGCTGGGCTATCTCGACCCGGAAAACTACGCCGGTGGCTCGATCCCGCTGAACCCGCGCCGGGCCAAGGCGGTGATCGAAGACACGATCTGTGACGACCTCGATTGCGAGGTGATCGACGCGGCCAAACTGATCCGCGAAAAGGTCGATGACAACATGGCCAACGGGCTGTTCACCGAGCTGCGCGCACGGGGATACGACCCCAAGGACTTCACCATGCTGGCCTATGGCGGCAACGGCCCGCTACATTGCTGCGGCATTGCACAGAACCTCAGCATCGACAAGATCCTCGCGCCGCCGTTGTCCTCGGTCTTCTCCGCTGTGGGGGCGGGCAATATGCACCAACTCCATATCCACGAGCAGTCGCTCTATCTGGTGCTTTACGACAGCAACACCCGCCACATCTTTGACGACTATGCCCGCTTCAACGCGATCGTCGCCGAGTTGAAGGAAAAGGGCCGTCAAGATCTGCTGCGCCAAGGCGTTGCAGCCGAGGATATCAGCCACGATCTGGAGCTGGACATGCGCTATGGCAACCAGTTGGTGCAGACCACGGCGGTGGTTCCCACTCACGAACTGCACGGCCCGGCCGATGTGCTGGCGATGATCTCGCAGTTCTCGACCGACTACGGCAAACGCTTTGGCGAAGGGTCACAGGCACCAGAGGCTGGCATCCGGATCAACACCATCCGCGTGGCGACCTATGCCCGGCACGAAACGGTCCGGTTCGAGGATATCAAACCGCTGCCCAAGGCGGCGCGCACCGCCGCACCGGCCCCGGCCAGCCACCGTATCTGCCATTTCGTCGGGCAAGACGGGCCGATCGACACCCCGATCTGGACCCGTACGGATCTGAACCCGGGTGTCGAGATCGAAGGGCCGGCCATCGTCACCTCGGAGGTCACGACCTTTCTGGTCAACCCGGGCTGGACATTGGTGGCCGCGAAACAGGGCGCAACCTGGTTCCTGCGCAATGAAACCCCGGCCATCCGCCACTGAATCGGTCAGCTCCGGCGCCAGGAGGGGCGCCGGAGCGCACCCGCAATCCGACAGGAGGAGACAGACATGAAAGATATGAACACCACAGCCCCGACGCTGGAAGAGATGAACCTCATCAAGAAGTTCCTCGACGACACCACGCTGTTTCTCGGACCCGACCCCGAGATCATGCAAAACCACGACCTGATGCCGCGCACCCAAGATGAGGACGCCGCGATCGCCAAGGTGTCCGACACTCATATCGTCGCCAAGATCCGCGACCGGCTGCAGTCGGGCTGCGACGAAGGCTTTGAAATGGTCGAACAGATGGGGGCGGCCCCCGGTGCCAAATGGGGCGACGTGATCACCGGCGTCTATTCGGCCAGCGGCGATCTCGCCATCGCCTCGGCGGGCGGGGTGCTGATCTTTTCGGCCCTGGTCCACCACCCGATCAAGTTCATCATCAAGAACTGGATCAACGAGCCCACCGTCGGGGTAAAGGACGGCGACGGCTTTATCCACAACGACAGCCGTTACGGCAACGTCCACAACACCGACCAGTCGATGATCCTGCCGATCTTCCATGACGGCAAGCTGCTGTGCTGGGTCGCCTCGACCGTGCATGAAGGCGAGAATGGCGCCATTGAGCCGGGCGGCATGCCCTCGATGGCCGAAAGCCCCAGCGACGAAGGGCTGAAGATGTCGCCGTTCAAGGTGGTCGAAAACTATCAGATCAAGCGCGATGTGCTAACCTTCCTGCAGAACTCGGTGCGCGAACCAAAGCTGCAATACGAAGACATGAAGGTTAAACTTTTCGCCTGCCTGCGGATCAAGCAGCGCATCGAGGAAACGCTGAAATCCGATGGCCCGGACGCGCTGGTTTCGACCCTGCGCCTGACCATGGAGGACGTGCGCGCCGAGGTGAAACGCCGCATTTCCGAATGGCCGGACATGACCGTGCGCAGCTATATCATCCAGGATTCGACGCTGCGCGAAAACTGCGTGGTCAAGATCAACTGCAAGCTTACCAAAACCGGCGACCGGCTGATCTTTGATTTCCGCGGCTCCAGCCCGGAATTCACCAACCGGGCGACCAACACCATCGTGGCCGGTCTCAAGGGCATGCTGTCACAGGTGTTCCTGTGCTACGTCTGGCCCGACCTGCCGCGCGGACAGGCGGCCTTTGCGCCGATCGAGGTGATCACCGATCCGCATTCGATCGTGGATTGTTCCTATGATGCGCCGAACTCACAATCCTTGATGTCAATTTTCACCGGCTTCACCGCCGGGCAACATGCGGTGGCAAAGTTCCTCTACTCCTGCCCGGAGAAGTTCACCAAGGTGCATGCGCCGACCTTCAACATGATCAACACCTTCATCTGGGGCGGTGTCAGCCAGCATGGCGAGACCTTGGGCAACCTCTGCGCCGATCTCAACGGCATGGGGGCGGGCGCCACATCGGACCGGGATGGCGAACATGCGCTCGCCCCGATCTTTGCCACCATGGCCGACATCGGCGAACAGGAACTGAACGAAGAAGAGGTTCCCTTTCTGCAACTGGTGTCCAAGAAGATGACGCGCGACGCCATCGCACCGGGCAAGTATCGCGGCGGCCAAGGCTATTCGATGATGGTCTCGACAAAGGACTCCGAGCAGTGGGGCTTCATGACCACCGCCGAGGGCGCCAAGATCCCGCCGTTGCAGGGTCTGTTCGGCGGCTATGCCTGCGGCACCTATCCGCTGTGCAAGGTCAAGGATGTGGACGTCTACGATATCCTGATGAACAAGCCAGAGAAATTCCGTCACTCGATCGAAGAGATCATGAACGAGCAGCCCTTCGAGGGGGCGAAATACAGCACCCATCACATGGGTATGGGGTTCGAAATCTCGAAGCGCGGTGAATTGTTCATGATCAGTCAGGGCGCTGGCGCGGGCTATGGCGATCTGCTGGAACGTGACCCAGTGAACGTGGTGAAGGATATCGAAGAAGGGCTAATGTCAGCCGAAGTGGCGGCGCGGCTTTACAAGGTGGTCTTTGATCCCCAAACCCTTGCCATCGACTTTGAGGCGACAGAGCAGGCGCGCGACGAGGAACGCAAGGCCCGCATCGCACGCTCGACGCCCTATGCCGAGTTCATCAAGGGTTGGAACCAGCCCAAGCCGCCGGCGCATCTGCCCTATTTCGGCTGCTGGGGGGATGACATCGACACGCTCTATATGGGCGCGCCCGATATCACCCGCCGCGCGGATGAACCCCGGCCCAACTACATGACGCACCCCAAGGATGTGCGCATTGCCGAGCTTGAAGCGCGCCTTAGTGCCGCCGGTGTTGCGGGAGACGAAAAGCAATGAGCCAACATCTCGCAGATGATCTGCCCGACGCCACGGGTACGAAGGCGCTGCGGGTCTGGCTGGAGTCGTCGGGCTATGCCCGGCGGCTTCTGCTGGGCGCGCAGGGCGATCCATGGGCCGAGGGCGCCGCAAAGTATCTGTCATTCTTCACCCAGGCCTGCGGGCTGCTGCGTTCGGACGTGGCGGTTGTGAATGTCGGCGACCTGTTCCGCTCGTGGCTGGCACGCCACCCGGAGCTGGCCGCCGAGATGGGCTCAAAACGGCGCGCCACCTATCCGTTGCGGCGGATGCTGGAGGAGGACGGCCCGCGCGCCCTGCTGGACGAGGTGGCCGAGGCCGTCGGCGCCCATCTTCAGAGTCAGGTGCCGCTGGTGCTGTCGATGCCCGCCCCCGGAGTCTGGCTGGCCGAGGCGCAGCAGGTCGCCGGACGCGCACCATCAGTCGATGCAGACACTACCGAGGACGCGGCGATGTATGTCGCCGATTTCATCCGCTGCGTGGCGCAACGACCCGTTGGCGGTATCTTGATCGAAGAAGGTGAAACACCGGGACCGGCGGATCGCTATGCGCCGCTGCTGAACGCCGCGCGGCATTACCGTTGGGCGGTGGTCGGGCGCGGTGTGGCCCCCGAAGACGCCGCACGTTTTGATGCGGTGATCGGCGAAGGCGATGCCCCGCAGGGCCGCGATGTCAGCGCCGCACTTTTCGCTGGCGGCGATCTGCCCAAGGCGGGACCGGCGCAGTTCCTTTATGCGCAAGTTCCGGTTGGTCACCCGCCCGAGTCCGTTCTGGACGCGGTGGCGCAGCTGCAGGGGATTCCGGCCTGACCCCTCTCCCCGTCAGGACCACCCCTTATGGCAGAACGGCATCCCGGTTTCGGGGTGCCGTTTCTCGTTTTATCGGCTGTCGGTATTATCGGCGCAGCTGTTCCACCCCATCCTTCAGCCCCAGCTTGTCGAGCCGGACGTATAGGGTGCTTTTGGCGATCCCGAGATCGCGCGCGGCCGAGGTCAGATTGCCCCGGTTGTGTTCGATGGCCGCAAGGATCGCCTCGCGTTCGGCCATTTGCAGCGGGGTCATCCCCTGCACCGCATCGGCCTGCGCCTTCGCCTGTCGCAGATCCTGCGGCAAATGCCGGGGTGTCAGCCTGTCGCCCCCGCTTTCCAAAAACATGCTTTCAAGCACGTTGCGCAGCTCGCGGATATTGCCCGGCCAGTCGTGCGCGGCAAGCAAGGTCAGAAGCGCCGGATCAATCTCTGGCAGAGGGCTTTCATAGCGTTTTCCGATTTGCGCGAGAAGATGCGCGGCAAGCACCGGCAGATCCCCGACCCGCGCCCGCAACGGCGGCAGATCCAGCGTCGTCACCGCGATCCGGTAAAACAGATCAAGGCGAAAGGCACCCTCCGACGCCGCGGTCTTGAGATCCCGGTTGGTGGCCGCGATCAGCCGCAAATTCACCTTGCGCGGCTCATTCTCGCCAATGCGGTAGACTTCTCCGGTTTCCAGAACCCGCAGCAGATGCGGTTGCAGGTCAAGCGGCATTTCCCCGATTTCATCCAGAAACAGCACGCCCCCGTCCGACGCCTCGATCTTGCCAATCATGCCGCCACGCCGGGCGCCGGTAAAGGCCCCCTCGGCATAGCCAAACAGTTCGCTGGTCAAAAGCTCGCGTGAGAAGCCGCCACAGTTGACCGCGACGAAGGGGCCATCCGCCTTTGGCCCGCTTTCGTACAAGGCCTGGGCAAAAGCGTCCTTGCCGACCCCGGTTTCGCCCAGCAGCAACACCGGCGCCGGGCTTTTGGCCAGCAGGCGCGCGCGGCGCACCGCCTCGCAATAGGCCGGGGCCTGCCCGCTCAGCCGCGCAAACGGATCAACCTTTGGGCTGCCCTGCGAAACCTCCCGGCAGGGTGCGCGCCGCACCACGGCAGAGCGATCCGGCAACACCAGAACAGCGCCCAGCCGTTGCCCGTCGATCGTAATTGGCTCGATCCAGTCGCGGTCGACCCATTCGGGCATATTCTCCGGCGCGATCCGCCCCTTGCGCCACGGCATCGTCAGATCCCGGATCGCCATATCCCGACCGTCGTGGTCTTTTGCCAGTTCCGTCATCAAGGCGGCGGCGCGCTCGTTGGTCTTGATCGGCGTGCCGGTGCGGTCGAACACGATCACACCGTCACGCCCCGGCGTCCGCAACCGGTCAAAACACAGGTCGAGCAGACGGTAGCGGAGTTTGAGATCGCGCTGCGCCAGACGGTTTTCGATCCGCCCGGCGGCGGTGATCGCCAGCGACAGGGTGTGACGACTGTAGCTTTCGTTCAGACCAGACAGGTCGAGGGCGCCGATAATCGCGCCGCTGGAGGGTTCGCGGATCACACTGGCGGCACAGGACCAGCGTTGAATACCCGAGCAATAGTGCTCGGCCGAATGGATCTGGATCGGCTGGCCAATTTCCAGCGCGGTGCCGATGGCATTGGTGCCAGTGGTCTGCTCGCTCCAGTTCGCGCCGGGCATCAGGTGGATGGCCTCGGTTGGGTCGCGCAGGGAATCGTCTCCCTCGACGTTCAGCACCGAGCCGGTCGCATCGGTCAGAACCATCACCGTGCCGCTTTCAAACAGAAAATCACGGGCCGAGGCGGTAATCGCGCTGCTGGCCCGGACCAGCTCCTCATTGTCTGTCAGCAAATCATGCAGCGCGTCCCCCGCCGCCGGCGGTGGGGCGCCGTCCCGGCCCGGGTCCACCGCGCCATGGCAACGGCGCCAGGAGTCGTCGATCAATCGACGAAGCGCGTCTGAACCGGCATCCTGCCCGTCCATGAACCGCTCCCAGGACGACATGATCTGATGGTCGTTTTCAGGACGTGAAAGTCTTTGGCGCAAAGCCGTTCCGGGCATCCGGTATTTCCTCCCTTGTCAGCGTGGCAAATGCTGGTTCTGCTGCGCAAGGTTCCCCCCTCCGGAACCTTGCGCGATGCATCTCCCACCCCGTTTCCCAAGCGCGTATCGCTTGCTCGGCGTCACCCTAACACCAATTCAGCATTGGACAAAACATACTGGGCACCAAGGCCCGGCGCCGCGACAATCTGTGGCGACGGGCCGGGCGCAGGGGCGCTGCTCAGAACTTGCCGTAAGGTCAAGATCGGGTGGATCCCGCAAAGTGCCGCACCCCATTCTCGGGCGCGCCAAGGCAAAGACGCGGCCCGCGCCACCCCGTTCGATTTCCGGACGCCCCCGTCCGATACTCGGTCGCCGCGCGGCGGACGTCCGTGTTGCAGCCGTGACAAACCGCTTGAACTGCGGACGCCGCAGCGCAACGGTAAGAAACCTGCTTCCCCTAGAGGAGGAGAAGGAGAAAAAACATGGGCGGGAACAACTTTACCCTGGGCGAAATGATCCGCCCGCAGGACGGTGGGCGGGTGCCGGTCACGGTCCTGACGGGGTTTCTGGGGGCCGGGAAAACCACGCTTTTAAACGGCCTCGTCAGCCGACCAGATATGGCCGGTGTCGCCGTTTTCATCAACGAACTGGGCGATATCGGCATTGATCACCACCTTGTCGAGCGAATCGATGATGCGCTGGTGATTCTTGATTCGGGCTGCCTGTGCTGCACCGTGCAAGGGGATCTGATGGCGGCATTGATGCGCCTGCACGACCGTATGGCCCGCCGTGAAATCCCCCCGGTGAGCCGGGTGCTGATCGAGACCACCGGGCTGGCTGATCCGGGGCCCGTGCTGCGGGCGCTGATGGAGGATCGGCTGGTCTCGGCGCGCTATCGCTGCGACGGGATCCTGACCGTGGTCGATACAACCCGCGTGCGCGATCAGATCGACCGCCACCGCGAGGCTGTCGTGCAGATCAGCATGGCCGATCGGTTGCTGTTGTCGAAATGCGATCTGGCCGGACAGGTCGAGCGCGACGCGGTGGACCGGGCGCTTGCTGTGCTGAACCCGACCGCGTCGCGGATCGTGTTGGATCATGGGGCCGTAGATCCCGAGGATCTGTTCGCAAGCGGGCTTTATGCGACTGAAGACAACCCGCGTGATCTGAACAGTTGGCTGGGTGGAACATTGTGGAAAGGCGGGGTCACGCCGGGGCAAAGCACCCACGGAGCCGTAGCGCTTCCGGCAGGGGTCGCAGGCGGGTCTGGCACCCATGCAACCCCGCACAGCGGTCGGGTCCGCAGTTTCGTCGTCACCTTTGACGTCCCCCCCGGATGGCGCGGCTTTTCCGTCGCTCTGGGAGAGATCCTGTCGGACTGGGCTGGCAAACTTCTGCGCGTTAAAGGGCTGGTGGCGTTGCCCGGTCTCGAGGTGCCGATGGCGGTGCAATGCGTCGAAGAGACCGCCTATGCCCCGGTCCGGCTGGACAGTTGGCCCAAGATCGGGCCGCTGGCGGACCGGCGCGGGCGGCTGGTGTTTATCGGCGAGGATCTTACCGCCGGGGACGAGGCAGACATCCGAACCCGACTGGCCAATATACCCGGAGATCGTGCGGCGCTGCGCCAAGCGGCGGCGCGGCGTGATCTTGCAACCCGTGGCTGGCTGGCAGAACGGTTGCCGTTAAGCCCCAGCGCCGGGTTGGCATCAGAAGCGTTCGTGATCCAGCCGCGTTTTCTGGGCGAGGCGCGCACCCATGCCTGAACCGGGCGGGCTGTCGTCGCTGCCATGCGGGAGGGGCTAGGAATGATCGGACTTCGCCTGCAACAAAGCACGTCGCAGCGCATGTCTCAGGTGATGCAGCAGGCCATGGGTCTGCTGCAAATGGACCACGCAGATCTGGCTGGCTACCTGATCGCGCTGGCGGCGGAGAACCCCTGTCTGCAGGTCACGCTGCCAACCCCTGCTCCACCGCCCCGCAGCGCGCCGCGCCCGTGGCGCTTGGCGCTTCTGGGCAGCGGCGAAGAAGTTGGCCGCTTGGCGGCGCAGGCGGACGGGCTTTATGCACATGTGCTGCGCCAGATAGGGCTGCTGTTCCGCACGACCGAGGACACCCGCATCGCCACGTTTTTCGCCGAGGCGCTGGAGCCAAGCGGATGGCTCGGCAGCCCGGTCGATGAGATTGCGCAACAAGCCGCCTGTTCCCCCCGGAAGGCGGAAGAGATCCTAGAACGGTTGCACCAGATGGAGCCCGCCGGCCTTTTTGCCCGCTCTCTGGCCGAATGCCTGCGGCTGCAATTGCTGGATCAGGACGCGCTCAGCCCGGCGATGGCACGGTTGTTGCAGGTGCTGCCGTTGCTGGCGCAGGGCGACACAGCGGCGCTAATGGCGCATTGTGAAGTCGACGCCGAAAGCCTTGCGGCGCTGGTCACCCGCCTGCGCCAGCTTGATCCCAAGCCGGGCATCCGGTTCGACGCAGCGCCCGATCTGCGCCGCCCCCCCGATCTGATCGCCGAGCGTGATTCACAGGGCAAGTGGCAGGTGACGCTGAACGCCGAGACCACCGCAAAGATCACGGTAGACCCGCTGTCAGGGGCGGACTATCGCGCGGCCCGGGCCGAGGCGCGCTGGATCGACCGGACGCTGTCGCGGCGCAATGCGCTGGTTCTACGTGTTGCCGCCCATGTTCTGTCGGCACAGCGGGAATTCCTGGATCACGGCGCCGCGCATCTGCACCCGCTAAGCTGCGCCGGTGTCGCCAAAGACCTCGGGCTGCATGAAACCACCGTCGGCCGGGTGCGCAACGGTCTGTTGGTGCAAACCCCGAGTGGCGCAGTGCCGTTGCGGGCGTTCTTTGCGCGGGGCGGCACCCAACAGGGCAATGGGCCGCAGGTGCCCGCCGCGGCGCTCTCCGCGATGATCGCGGCGCTGATTCAGGGTGAGGACAAGACCGCACCGCTAACCGATAGCGAGATGTCACAGCGACTGGCCGGGCGGGGAATTGTGGTGTCCAGACGTACGGTGGCAAACCGGCGGCGGGATGCCGGCCATCCGGCGGCAGCCAAGCGCCGTGTGCCGCAACACCCGGACGCGACGGTCACGATGCCGGGGCGCGCGGGATCAACCCGTGAATAAGTGTGGCCACGGTATTGTCTGCCACCTGTTGCGCGCTCAGCCCGCCTTCCGGGCGATACCAGCGGGCGATCCAGTTCAGCGCACCCGCCACGGTAAAGGCCACCACCTGCGCATTGCCGGGCGCGAGCGATCCGTCGCGCATGCCCTCTTCGACCAATGATTGCAGCCCCTCGTTGATCTCACGCTTCAGCGCCCGGAACTTGGCGCGGCTTTCGTCCCCCAGCTGATCGTCCGAGGTTCGGGTCACGCAGATCCCGAAATCCCGCGTCATCACCAGCGCATATTCCCGCATGAAGGTTTCAAGCCGGTCCCGCGCCGGTCCACCATCGGCATGCGCGGCCTCGGTTGCATCCCGGATCGTTTCCAGCCCAAGCCGGACGCATTCGAACAGGATTTCGTCCTTGTTGGAAAAATAGTGATAGATCGTCGGCTTGGTGACGCTCAACGCTCTGGCGACATCATCCAGCGATGTGGCGTGAAACCCCTGTGCATTGAAAAACCGGACAGCCGTGCGCAGCACCGCGTCCCGCTTGCTTTGCCGCTCTGCTGCACGGTCGCGCCGTGAAACCCAAGGCGAGGATGTGCTGCCGGCTTGCCTCATGATCTCGCTCCGTTCGGCTGCACTGACTTGACTGAACTGTATACTCGCAAGTAACCTAAGGTCAAACACTTGCCGGGGCGATGACCTTGGCACAGTAAAAATCGCCCACAGATCCAATCCGGCAGCGCCTGCACAGCACGGCAGAAGATAGAATAAAATTACCGTTGCGTATTTTGCTTACTGTGCAGTAACGTTGCTGCAAGACGAGCGATATAGACCTCGTTGAAGGGAGGAGATCTGTGCCAAAAAGCACCACGCCTTCGCCGCACCCCGGGTCGGCGCAGGACACTTGGGATGCGCCTGCGGGGCTGAGCGTCGAAGATGTCACGCTTCGGTTCGGCGGTATCAAGGCCTTGAGCGGTGTGACGTTCTCGGCGCAGCCGGGGTCGATCACGGCGGTGATCGGGCCCAATGGCGCCGGCAAGACATCGGTCTTCAACTGTATTTCCGGATTTTATCGCCCCAGTTCGGGGCGGATCATTCTGGATGGGCAGGACGTCACCAGATTGCGCCCGCCGCGCCGCGCCACCCTTGGCATGGCGCGTTCGTTCCAGAACATCGCGCTGTTTCGCGGCATGACCGTGCTCGACAATATCAAGCTGGGCCGTCACGGGCACATGAAGACCAACCTGCTGCAGGCGTTCTTCTATGCCGGACCGGCCGCCCGCGAAGAAGAGGCGCTGCGCCGCGAAGTCGAAGAGCGGATCATCGACTTTCTCGAAATCGACCATATCCGGAATATGCCGGTCTCGGTGCTGTCCTACGGGCTGCAAAAGCGCGTGGAACTGGCCCGCGCGCTGGCGATGCGGCCCCGGATTCTGCTGCTGGATGAACCGGTCGCCGGCATGAACCGAGAAGAGACCGAGGACATGGCTCGCTTCATTCTTGATGTGAAAGAGGAATGGGGCGTGACCATCTTGATGGTCGAACATGACATGGGGTTGGTGATGGATATTTCCGACCATGTGACCGTGCTGAACTTTGGCCAAGTCATTGCCTCGGGCAAACCGGCCGAGGTGCAGGCCGATCCACAGGTGGCGGCGGCCTATCTGGGCAGCGGCGATCCGGCGGCCTTGATGAAACGCTTGGCGGCAGAGGGCGCGACATGAACGGTGACCTTCTGTTCTTTATCGAAATCTCGCTTGCCGGTCTGGGATCGGGCGCCTTGCTGGCGCTGACGGCGCTGGCCTTTGTGCTGATCTACAAGGCGACGCGGGTGGTGAATCTGGCGGTCAGCGAGGTGCTGATGCTGGGCGGCTATCTGTTCTTTGCCTTTGCTGCGGGTTTGGGCCTGTCAGCCTGGGTGGCGCTGCCGCTGGCGATCCTTGGCGGCGGTATTCTTGGCGGCATTGTCGAACGGGGGTTGATCCGTCCGATGCTGGGGGAAAACCCGATCTCGGTCTTCATGGTGACGGTCGGGTTGGGCTCGATCCTGGTCGGGATGGCGGAACTGATCTGGGGCGCCGAACCCAAGTCCCTGCCCGCCTTTATTTCAACCACGCCGCTGTTTCTGGGCGAAGCTTACGTATCGCGCAAGATCGCTGTGGCCTTTGTCGTGGCGGGGGTGACCATAAGCGTATTTCTGGCCCTGTTCCGGTTCTGGCGCGGCGGCATTGCCCTGCGCGCCACCGCGACCGATCAGGCGGCGGCCTATTCCTGCGGCATCAACGTGCCCGGCGTATTTTCCGTGGCCTGGATCGTGGGCTGCGCCACGGCGGCGGGTGCGGGGGTATTGTTGGGGGCGATCGGCGGCATTTCCACCACGATGGGGGTCTTTGGCCTGTCCGCGCTGGTGGTGGTGATCGTCGGCGGGCTCGACAGCATCCTCGGGGCGTTGATCGGCGGGCTCGCGCTTGGCCTGATCCAGTCCTGGGCAAGCACCTATCTTGGCGGTGAATATACCAGCGTCGTGACCTTTGGCCTGTTGATCGTCGCCATGATGATCCGCCCCTACGGCCTGTTCGGCACCCATGAGATCGAGAGACTCTGAATGATCATTGGCACCGCAAAAGAATCCTATCGCGCCGACGAGGCCCTGCTGACAACGCAGCCGCAGCGCGTCTGGATGGCGATTTTTCTCGCCACTCTGGTCGCCCTGCCCTTCGTGTTGGACGACTACTGGCTTTACCTCGCCTGTCTGGTTGCGATCAACGTGACCGCCGCGACCGGGCTGAACATCCTGACCGGGTTCACCGGGCTGGTCTCGCTTGGGCATGCGGCCTTTATGGCGGTCGGGGCCTATACCGTAGCTTGGGCGGAAACGCGGCTTGGCACGCCGTTCTTTATCAACCTGATCGCGGGCGGGCTGGTGGCGGCCGCGTTTGGCATACTCGTTGGGTTGCCCAGCCTGCGGGTCAAGGGTCTGTACCTTGCGATTGCGACCATCGCGGCCTCGTTCATCCTGCATTTCTGCTTTATCCATTTTGACGGGATCACCGGCGGGGCGACGGGCATCAATGTGCCCCCGCTCAGCATCTTCGGGATCGAACTGGCGACCTATTTCCGGCTGTACTGGGTCATCATGCCGATCACCGCCGTGATGGTGCTTGGCGCTGCCAACCTGTTTCGAACCCGGATCGGGCGCGCCTTTATCGCGATCCGCGACCGGGACATTTCCGCCGAAGTGCTTGGCATCCCGCTGTTGCGCTACAAACTGATGAGCTTTTCCATCGCCTCGTTCTACGCCGGTATGGCGGGCGGGCTCTGGGCCTATTTCTTTCGGGTTGTGACACCGGAAAGTTTCCCGCTGATGACCTCGATCTTCTTGCTGGCGGCGATCATCGTCGGTGGCATGGGGGCAATCATCGGTGGCATCGCCGGGGCGATCTTCATGACGCTCGCGCCGGAACTGCTGCGCTTTGGCATGGAATGGATCAGCCCCTTGGTGCCCAATGCGGGGGCGCTGCTGTCGCCGGTCCGCACGGTGGTGTTCGGGGCGCTGATTGTCGGGTTTCTTATTTTTGAACCACAGGGTCTGGCCGAGATCATCCAGAGGATACGCCGGTATTTCCGGCTCTGGCCGTTCAGGACGTAACCGGCCCCAAAACAAGATTAACAGGGAGAAGAGACATGAAAACAACACGACGTATGGCCATGGGCCTGCTTGCCGGGGCCGCCAGTCTTGGCCTGAGCATGGGCGCCGCACAGGCGCAGGAGGACATCGTCATTGGCGGATCACTGCCAATGACCGGGGTCTTTGCCTTTGCCGGGATCTCGATCGAGGCCGGCATGTCCGACTATATCAAACTGGTGAACGACGCGGGCGGGATCGACGGCAAAATGGTGCGCCTCGCCTATGAAGACACCGGCTACAAGGTCGATCAATCGGTCGCCGTCTTCAACAAGCTGACCAGCCAAGAGGAGATTCACCTCTATTACGGCGACAGCACCGGCTTTGCCAAGACCATCGCACCAGAGCTTGTGCGCAAAGGGTCGATGATCATGGGCGGGGCGTCCTTTGCCTCGGAGCTGAACAATCCCGAAGCCTACCCTTATGCCTTCATTCCCGGCCCGGATTACACCGAGATGGTGAACATCCTGCTGGAATACATCGCCAAGGAAAAGCCGGGCGCCTCGATCGCGCTGATCAACTCTGACACCGAATTCGGGCGCGATCCGATCGCAGCCGCCAAGGCCCGCGCCGCCGAGCTGGGCCTTGATGTGGTGCTCGAAATCATCACACCTCCCGGCTCGGTCGATGTCTCGACCGAAGTTCTGAAACTGCGCCGCGCGCGGCCCGACTATGCGATCTCGCATGGCTATATTCTGGCGCCGCAACCGGAATTCATGAGCCAGGCCAAGGCGCTGGGGCTGGAAACCAAGTTCATGGGCACCTTCTGGTCGATGGACTCCTCGCTCTGGAAAACGGTTGGCGAGACGGCGGATGGCTACATGGGCGTCATGCCCTACCGCTATTACTATGATGACGCCGACAATGCGCCGATGCTCGACAAGATCCGCGAAATGCGGCCCGAGTATCAATCCACCGGCTATATGCAGGGGTTCCTGTCGGCCATGCTCATGGTCGAAAGCGCCAAACGCGTGCTGGCCGAAGGCAAGGAGATGAACGGCGCCAATCTGAAAGCCGCGATGAACACGATCAAGGATTTCGACACCGGCGGCATCATGGGTGTGCCGATCTCGATGCCGGGAAACTCCATTCCGGTCGGACGTGTTTACCAGTTCTCGGCGGCAGAGGGCAAAATGCTGCCCGTGTCGGACTGGATCAACGTGGAGTAAACAGAACATGACCGCGGAAACGATCCTGGAGATCGAGAATATCGAACTGACCTACAAAGGGTCGATTCAGGCGCTTCGCGGTCTGTCGCTCAAGGTGCCAAAGGGGCAGGTCGTGGCCCTTTTGGGATCGAACGGCGCCGGAAAATCCTCGACCTTGAAGGCGGTTTCCAACCTGTTGTCGCTGGAAAACGGCGAACTGACCGCAGGTCGGATCCGGTTCAACGGCAAAGACACGGCGGGCCTGTCCCCACATGCGCTGGTGCGCAGCGGGCTGTTCCACGTCATGGAAGGGCGCCGCGTCTTTGAGGATCTGACGGTCGAGGAAAACCTCGTCGCCGCCACATATGCCCTGACGGGCCGTGGCGGCGACCCCGCTGATTTTGAACAGGTCTATGATTATTTTCCCCGACTGAAAGAGCGCCGCCACAACCGCGCCGGGTACCTGTCAGGGGGCGAACAGCAAATGTTGGCGATTGGCCGCGCCCTGGTCGCCCGCCCGTCGCTGATCCTGTTGGACGAACCATCGCTGGGCCTGTCGCCGTTGCTGGTCGAGGAGATCTTTACCATCATCGCCCATATCAACCGTGAAACCGGGGTTTCCATGCTGCTGGTGGAACAGAACGCCGCTGTGGCGCTGGCGATCTCGCAGTTCGGCTACATCATGGAAAACGGCCGGATCCAGCTGGACGGGCCAACCGAACGGCTGATGGCCGACGATGATGTGCGCGAGTTTTATCTGGGCCAGTCCGGCGGTGCCGAAAACCGGTCCTTCCGCGATATCAAACATTACAAACGCCGCAAACGGTGGCTGTCCTGAGGGCCTATTGATGACCGACTTTCCCGATCTCATCCTGCCCGCCATGTTGCGCGAACAGGCCGGCAGCCGCGGAGCCGCGATTGCCGTGCGCCAAAAGGATTTTGGCATCTGGCAACCAACTACCTGGGCGCAGTATTTCGACCGCGCCCGCGACGTCGCCCATGGGCTACGGCTATTGGGTCTGGAGGCGGGCGGGCATGTGGCGATCCTGTCTGAGAACCGGATCGAATGGGTGCTGGCCCAGTTGGGCGCGGGATGCGCCGGGGCGATCACCGTAGGCGTCTATTCCACCAGCCCGGCGCCCGAAGTCGGCTATGTGCTGGAGCATTCCGACAGCACGGTCGTGATCTGCGAAGATCAGGAACAGGTCGACAAGGTGTTCGAAATCCGCGACACGCTGCCCAAACTCGCCCGGATCGTGGTGATGGAAACCAAGGGGATGCGCGCCTATCCCGAAGGCCAGGTCATCAGCTTTGCCCAGTTGGAGGCCGAGGGGCGCGCCGACCGTCAGGCCAACCCCGGCATGACCGACGCCATACTCGATCAGCTTGCACCCGATGACATCGGGCTGATGATCTATACCTCGGGCTCCACCGGCAAACCCAAGGGCGCGATGCTCAGCTATCGCAACATCCGCGCGCAGGCCCTCGGGCTGGGGGATCTGCTAAGCATGACCTCGGCGGATCGCTACCTCAGCTATCTGCCGCTGTGCCATGTGGCGGAACAGACGATGACGGTGTTCGGCCCGCTCTATCACGGCGCGCAGATCAATTTCGGTGAAAGCCTCAGAACCGTGCAGGAAGACCTGCGCGAGGTTGCGCCGACCTATTTCCTCGGGGTGCCCCGGATCTGGGAAAAACTGCACGCCGCGATCCATATCGGCATGCTCGAAGCGGGGGGCTATCGCAAGGCGCTGTACGAACACGCCCTTGCCGCCTGCGACGGGTTTGCGACCACCCCGCCGAGCCAGCGCAGCCTTGCCCAGAAGCTGAGGTTTCAATTCTGGTACTGGCTGGTGTTCCGCGCCTTGCAGAACTTTATCGGGCTGCGCCATGCGCGCATGGCGATGACCGGGGCAGCGCCGATTTCGCCTGCGATCGTGCAATATTTCCGCACCCTTGGCGTGCCCCTGCTCGAGGTCTATGGCGCGACCGAAACCAGCGGCGTGGTGCTGGGTCAACGGTTGTCGCGGCTTGATCCCGGCATGGTGGGCGAGCCGATTGTGAACGCCGAAATGCGCCTTGGGGAGGCCGGTGAATTGCTGATCCGCAGCGACAGCGTGTTTGCAGGGTACTACAAGAATGACGATGCAACCCGCAGCACGCTCCGCGACGGCTGGCTGCATACCGGCGACGTGGCCGAGGTCACGGATGGACAATACCGCATCGTTGACCGACTGAAAGACATCATGATCACGGCGGGCGGCAAGAACCTGTCGCCGTCCGAGATCGAGAACACGATGAAATCCAGCCCCTATATCAAGGAATGCATCGTCATCGGCGAGCGGCGCAAATTTGTCTCGGCGCTGATTCAGGTGGAATTCGACACCACCGCCAAATGGGCCGAGGAACAAGGCATCGCCTATACCAATTTCCGCAACCTGACCGAAAACGCCGCCGTGCGCGAGCTGGTCGAGGCCGAGGTCGCCCGCGCCAATGCAACCCTCGCCAATGTCGCGCGAATCCGGAAAATCCACCTTTTGACCAAAGAACTGGACCATGACGACGGAGAGGTCACCGCCACCATGAAGGTGCGCCGCTCCGCCATCTCGGAGAAATACGCCGGCGAGATCGAGGCGCTTTACGCCTGACCTCGCGCGACGGCGAGCGCCTGCAGGAACTGATCATTCTCGGCGGGCAACCCGATCGAGACGCGCAGCCAGCTTTCATAGCCGGGCTGTTTCCAAGGCTTCACGATCACCCCGTGATCAAGCAGGGCCTCGGCCAGATCGACCGAAGGCTGGCCCGCGTCAAAGAACAGGAAATTCCCCATCGAGGGCAGCACCCGCAGCCCCGCCTCGCGCAGCGCGCCGGTCACGCGGATACGTTCGTCGATGATCCGCGCCGCCGCCGCCGCCATGGTCTCGGGATCTTCCAGCGCGGCCAATGCGGCCACCTGTGCCAGATGGTTGGCGTTGAACGGCGTGCGCACCAGATCAAGCCCACGCCGCAGCTCGGTATCGTTGGTCACACCATAGCCGATGCGCAGGGCCGCAAGCCCCCAAGCCTTGGAAAAGGTGCGCAGCACCAGCAACGGCTTGTCATGCCTAGCCATCCGTTCCAGCGCCGAAACATAGCGGGCGGGATCGCTGTATTCGACATAGGCCTCGTCGATGCACAGCAGCGTTTCAGGATGCTGCGCCGCCATCAACTGGTCCAGCGCCGCCGGATCAAGCCAAAGCCCCGCCGGGTTCATCGGGTTCGACAACAGGATCAGCCGCGCCGGGCGTGCCACCGCCGCCAGTAGCGCCGGCAGGTCGATTTTGCCCTCGGGCGTCAGGTCGATCCGCTCAACCTCGGCCCCCATCATCAGGGCGTAATCCTCATGCAGCGGAAACGAAGGGTACAGCGTGATCACCCGGTCACCCGGCCGCAGCAGTGCCCGCGCCAACACGTTGAGCAGATCTTCTGACCCGTCGCCCAGCACCACCTGATCCGGCCTCACACCTGCCAGCGCCGCAACCGCCACACAGAGATCATGCCCCGAGGGATCGGGATACAGATGCAACTGGCTGGCGGCCTTGACCACGGCGGCGGTCACACCGGGGGCCGCGCCATAGGGGTTTTCATTCGACCCCAGCTTGGCGATCCGCGTCACGCCGGGGCGCGCCGCCACCTCTGCCAGCGTCAGACCGGAATTGTAAGGGGCAAGCGCGGACAGCTCCGCGCGCAGGGCAAGGGGGGTGTGGTCGGACATCGAAACTCTCTCTTCGCTCAGAAGCTGTTGCGCTCGTGATAGGTACGCAGGAAGGACTGGATGCGCGGGTCTTCCGGGTGGTGAAGAATGTTGGCCGGTTCATCCATCGCCACCAGTTCGCCCTGTTCCATAAAGGCGACCTTATCGGCGACATGGGCAGCAAAGCCCATCTCGTGCGTGACAACGACCATTGTCATGCCCTCGGCGGCCAGCGCCTTCATCACGCTCAGCACCTCGCCCACCAGTTCCGGATCAAGCGCCGAGGTCGGCTCGTCGAACAGCATCAGCCGGGGTTCCATCGCAATGGCGCGGGCAATCGCCACCCGCTGTTGCTGCCCCCCGGACAGCCGCGACGGGTGATTGCCCATCCGGTCGCCCAGCCCGACTTTTTCCAAGGCGTCTGCGGCGCGCGCCTCGGCCTCGGATTTAGCCATGCCACGCACCCGGATCAACCCTTCGGCCACGTTCTGCAGCGCCGTCATATGCGGCCAAAGATTGAACTGCTGAAACACCATCCCGATGGTGCGGCGCATCTCACGCAACCGGCGCGACGACATCTTTTTGCCGCCGGCGGTTTCATAGCCGATCAGCTCGCCGTCAATCAGAACCTCGCCCGAGTTGTATTCCTCAAGGAAGTTGACACAGCGCAACAGGGTGGATTTGCCCGACCCCGAAGGACCAATCAGGCAGGTGACCTTGCCCGGCGCGATGGACATGTCGATGTCCTTGAGCGCGTGGAACGGCCCGTAGAATTTGTTGACCTTGCGGATCTCGACAGAAGAAGCCCGGACCATGTCACGTCCTTTCGATCAGATGTTTGGTGATGCGGGTCTCGAACCGGCGCCCGAGGCGCGAGATAAGCTCGACGAGCCCCCAGAAGAACAGGGCGAGGGCCAGATTGGCCTCGACATAACGGAAGGTTTCCGCTGACATGCGCTGAACCTGATACATCAGCTCCGGCACGGTGATGATCGACAGGATCACCGTTTCCTTGGTCAGCACGATCGAGAAATTGACCATAGCCGGCAATGCCGAAACAAGCCCAAGCGGCAGCAGGATGCGGCGCACGATGCTCATTTCACTCATGCCGATGGCGCGCGCGGCCTCGATCTGGCCAATCGGAACCGAGCCAAAGGCCGAGCGGAAGATCTCAGCGAAATAAGGGCTGCTGTAGACCGACAGCCCCAAAAGCCCCGCCGGGATCGGATCAAGCCGCAGACCGAACATCGGCCCGCCGTAATACAGCAGGAACAGCTGGGCGAGAAAAGGCGTGCCCCGGATCGCCTCGATATAGATGCGCAGACCCCAGCGGACCGGGGCGATGCTATGGCGCTGGATCAACGCGATCGCGAGGCCAAGCACCATCCCCCCTACTGTGCCGAGCAGCCAGCACAATACCGTCATGCCAAAGCCACGCAGCAGGAACGGGCCGTAGTGAGCAAGCAATTCGTTCATCAGACTGCCATCCTGTGTTCAAGCCAGCGTCCCACCCCGGCGAGGCAAAGGTTGATCGCCAGATAGATGAAGGCTGCCGCCAGATAGACCTCAAGCGGGCGGAAGGTGGTCGCCGCCTGCGCCTGCGAGGCGCGGGTGATTTCCAAGATCCCGACCACCGAAACCAGCGACGAGGCCTTGACCAGAAGGATCAGCTCATTGATCAGCGCCGGCAGCGACATCGTGATCGCCTGCGGCAGGATGATCCGCGTCCATTGCGGCAGCGGCGCCATGCCGATGGCCTTGGCCGCCTCAGTCTGGCCCCGCGGCAGCGCATTGATCGCGCCACGCCAGATCTCCGAGATATAAGCGCTTGCGCAGATCGCGACGGTCCCCACGGCAGCGACCAGCGCGGGCACGTTGATGCCAATCACCGGCAGCAGGAAATAGACCAGCAGCAATTGCACCAGCAGCGGCACTCCGCGCAGAAAACTGACCCAAAGCGCGGCAAAGATGCGCATGGGTTTCCACGGCGAAAGGGCGCCGGCGCAGATCAGCGCACCGATCACCAGCCCCAACACGATCCCGAGGCCCGAGACCAGCACGGTAAAGCGCGCGGCCCAGAGCAGCGGAATGAAACTCTCCCAAAAGGTGGTCCAGGAAAACACGGCAGCCCCCGTTTTTGGTGGTGCGGGCCAAGATCACTCTCGGCCCGCAGTCAGGATCAGTCTTGCGGAACTTCGCGCGGCAGGACGGGATTGACGCCCAGCCATTTTTCCTGGATCGCCTTCATGCGGCCGTCATCGGTCATTTTCAGCAAGGCCGTGTTGATGGCTTCAACGAAAGACGCACTATCGGCATCCTTGCGCATCGCCCAGGCAAAGTACTTCGGCTCGCCAAAGGTGGTGGGCTCAAGCAGGGCAAAGGTTTCGCCACGCGCCTTGACCAGATAGGCAAGGTTGGGAAGCGAGCCGGCCACTGCCTGAAGACGCCCAGTTGCCAGATCGGCATAGGCTTCGTCGGTGGTGCCGTATTCCTTCATCGTGATGCCGCCGATCTTGTCGCCGAACATCTGCAGCTGGGCCGCCTGGGCGGTGCCTTGCTGAACACCGACGGCTTTGCCCTTGATGTCTTCGGGCGCTTTGGTCTCGGTGTCATTGGCGCTGCGGATCAGGCCGACGGTCGCATCGGCGATCGGCAGGCTGAAGGCATAGCGTTCCAGTCGCTCGGGCGTGATCGTCACTGGCGCGATGATGATGTCGAATTTCTTGACTTCAAGACCGGGCAGCTCTGCCGTCCACGGAATATCCTGATACACCGGCTCGACGCCCAGCTCTTTCGAGACCTCGTCAAAGATGTCCTTGGTGATCCCCTGATAGGTGCCGTCGATGATCATGTCGAACGGGGAATAGTGCATATCGGTCGCGGTCATGATCTTGCCCGCGGCCTTGATGTCGGCAAGCTGGTCGGCAAAGGCCGGTGCCGAAACCCCGAGGGCGGTAAGGCCGAACAGGGCGGCTTTCAACGTGTTTTTGATAGTCATGCGGTTCTCCATGTTGGGTCCGGGGTTGCAGACCGCGCGCCGTCCCCGGAGCAGCGCGCGGATTTCACTTACAGGATCGCGGGCAGGTTCAGATTGTGCTCCTTCGCACAGTCGATCGCGATTTCGTAGCCCGCATCGGCATGGCGCATCACACCGGTGGCGGGGTCGTTCCACAGCACCCGCGCGATGCGCGCATCAGCCTCTTCGGTGCCGTCGCAGCAAATTACCATCCCCGAATGCTGCGAAAAGCCCATACCGACACCACCACCGTGATGAAGCGACACCCAGGTCGCGCCCGATGCCGTATTAAGCAGCGCGTTCAGCAGCGGCCAGTCAGATACGGCGTCAGACCCGTCGCGCATCGATTCCGTTTCGCGGTTGGGCGAGGCAACAGAGCCGGAATCAAGGTGGTCGCGCCCGATCACGACCGGCGCTTTCAGCTCACCATTGCGCACCATCTCGTTAAAGGCGAGGCCCAGCTTGTCGCGCTCTCCCAGCCCGACCCAGCAGATCCGTGCCGGCAGGCCCTGAAACGCGATCCGCTCGCGCGCCATGTCGAGCCAGTTGTGCAGATGCGGATCATCGATCAGCTCTTTCACCTTCTGGTCGGTCTTGTAGATATCCTCGGGGTCACCCGAAAGCGCGACCCAGCGGAACGGCCCGACCCCCCGGCAGAACAGCGGCCGGATACAGGCGGGCACAAAGCCGGGGAAGGAAAAGGCCCGCTCCAGCCCCTCTTCAAGCGCCATCTGGCGAATGTTGTTGCCGTAATCGAGCGTCGGGATACCGGCATCGTGGAACCCGACCATCGCCTCGACATGCGCGCGCATGGATTTGCGCGCCGCCGCTTCAACGACCTTGGGTTCGCTCTCTTGCCGGTCGCGCCATTCGGCCACGCCCCAGCCTTGGGGCAGATAGCCATGCACAGGATCATGCGCCGAGGTCTGGTCGGTTACGATATCGGGCTTTGCCCCGCGTTTGAGCAGCTCGGGGAACACATCGGCCGCATTGGCGATCAGCGCCACGGATTTCGCCTCGCCAGCGGCGGTCCAACGCTCGATCATCCCCAGCGCCTCGTCGAGATCGTGGGTCTTCTCGTCGCAATAACGGGTGCGGATGCGGAAATCGACGCGGGTCTCGTCGCATTCAACCGCCAGACAGCAGGCCCCGGCCATCACGGCGGCCAGCGGCTGCGCGCCGCCCATCCCACCCAGACCGCCGGTCAGGATCCATTTGCCCTTGAGGCTGCCGCCGTACTGCTGGCGCGCGACCTCTACAAAGGTTTCATAGGTACCCTGCACGATGCCCTGCGCGCCGATATAGATCCACGAACCAGCGGTCATCTGGCCGTACATCATCAGGCCCTTTTTATCGAGCTCGTTGAAATGATCCCAGTTGGCCCAGTGCGGCACAAGGTTCGAGTTCGCGATCAGCACGCGCGGCGCGTCCTTGTGGGTGCGGAACACCCCGACCGGTTTGCCCGATTGGACCAGCAGGGTTTCGGTGTCTTCAAGATTTTTCAGGGTCTCGACGATCAGGTCGAAATCCTTCCAGGTCCGCGCCGCGCGCCCGATGCCGCCATAGACGACCAGCTCATGCGGGTTTTCGGCCACGTCCGGGTGCAGGTTGTTCATCAGCATCCGCAGCGGTGCCTCGGTCAGCCAGCTCTTGGCGTTCAGCTCGGTACCGGTCGGCGGAAAAATGTCGCGGGTGTTATGACGGGGATTGGTCATGTGTTTCTCCCTATGCTCGGGCCAGCATCTGGCCGGAAATGATGATGCGTTGAACTTCGCTGGAACCCTCGTAAATGCGCATGATGCGCAGATCGCGGGTGATCCGCTCGACCGGGAAGTCGGCGGTATAGCCATAGCCACCGTGCAGCTGCAGGGCGGTATCGGCGATCTTGCCGGCAGCTTCCGAGGCAACGAGCTTGGCCGTCGCCGACGCCAGCGAAAACCGCCCGCCGGTGGCATGGGCAATGTCGCGTTGGCGGGCGGCATCAAGCGACAGCAACAGTGCCGAGCGCCACGCCACCCCCATGTCAGCAATCATCCAGCGGATGCCCTGCCGTTCGGTCAGCGGCTCGCCGCCGATGACACGGTCCTTGGCATAGGAAATCGCTGCCTTCATCGCCGCATTGGCCAGCCCAAGACATTGAGCCGCGACTTCGATACGGCCATTGTCGAGCACCTGCATCGCCGTTTTGAAACCGGCCCCCTCGGTGCCCAACAGAGCGTCTTCGGGCAGATCGACGTCGATATTAAGGGTAAAGACATGGCCGCCGCGCAATCCCATCGTGCGCTCCGCAGGGCCAGCTTCGAACCCGGCGGTGCCTTTCGGCAGCAAAAACGCCGAGATGCCGCGATGGCCCTTGTCAGGGTCGGTGACGGCATAAAGGACGACGAAATCGGCCACCCCACCGTTCGAGATAAAGCATTTCGTGCCCTTGATATGCCAGCCGGTGTCGGTACGCCGGGCGCGGGTTTTCATATCGGCCGGGTCAGAACCCGCAGTCGGTTCGGTCAGGGCAAAAGCGCCAAGGGCGGCGCCGCTTGCGGCCTTGGGCAGCCACGCGCGTTTCTGCGCCTCGGTGCCACCCAACAGGATCGAGTCGGTGGCGAGATAATGCGCCGTCAACGCCGAGGCGGTCGAGCCGCAGGCCCCCGCCACGATCGACACCGCGCGCAACAGCGCCGGCGCAGAGACGCCGCTGCCCTCGTAGTCCTCGGGCAGGTTGGCCCCCATCATCCCCGCCTCGGCCAGCGTGGCGAGTTGCTCATGGACAAATGTTCCCTCGGCATCGGTGCGCGCGGCCAGCGGCGCGATCTTGTCTGCGCACAACCGTTCCAACACGTCGCAGAACAGGGATTCTTCTGCCGAAAGCATGTGCCAAGGATTATCAAGCGCGCTCATTCTGTCTTCTCCAGTCCGAAGTCTTCTAGGATCGCCTCCAGATCGCCGCCCAGACGCGGGGCAGAGGTCGCGGCGAGGGGTTTTTCGCCATCAAAGCGCACTGGTTGGCCCACTACCGGCGCATGGCCCAGAACCGGGTGCGGCAATTCGCTGACCAGACCGCGCGCAATGGCGTGTTCACTGGTTCGGGCCTGCGCGATGTCCCAGATCGGGGCGGTCGGCAGGTTCACCGCGCTCAGCGCCGCGACCGCCTCTTGCGTGCTCAACTGGCTCGACCAGCCCTCGACCAAGGCGCGCACGGCGGGTTCATGTTCGGTGCGGATCTCGTCGCTGGCGAAGCGTGGGTCTTTGACCGCCTCGGGATGTCCAATCAGGTCCGCGAGCCGGGCGAATTGCCTGTTGTTTAGCACCGCGATCACCACCTGCCCGTCGCGGGTCGCAAAACAGCCGAACGGGGTCGACAGCGGATGCCGGTTGCCGACCCGTTCCGGCAGGACCCCGGCATAAAGATTCAGCGCGTGGCTGGTGGTCAACATCGAGAACAGCGC
Source organism: Pseudodonghicola sp. (assembly GCA_033791545.1). Taxonomy (GTDB): domain Bacteria; phylum Pseudomonadota; class Alphaproteobacteria; order Rhodobacterales; family Rhodobacteraceae; genus Antarcticimicrobium. The sequence goes on from JASJGL010000070.1 coordinate 55,071, forward strand.
GTCATACATCGCCACATCCAGCGCCGCGCCCTGCCCGGTCCGGTCCCGTTGCACCAGCGCGGCCATGATCGACCAGCTTGCGAACAGCCCGGCAATCAGATCGCCCAAGGCTTCCCCGGTCTGCAGCGGCGCGCCGCCCTCTTCCCCGGTGGCAGACATCAGCCCGGACATCGCCTGAACCACGACGTCATAGGCGGGTAGATCGCGGAACGGCCCCTCCTGACCAAAGCCCGAGATCGAGCAATAGATCAGCCGCGGATTTTTCGCACGCAGGGCCGCAGCCCCCAGTCCCAGCCGTTCCGCCACGCCGGGGCGGAAATTTTCCACCACCACATCAACCCGGCCCGCGATGGCCTGCGCCAACGCCAGATCGGCAGGCGCCTTGAGATCCAGCGTCATCGACCGCTTGCCACGGTTGTTCAGCGTGAACAGCGCGCTCTCGCCCTGTTTGAACGGACCGATATGGCGGTATTCGTCCCCGGCCGGGGATTCCAGCTTGATGACGTCAGCGCCCAGATCGGCCAGCAGGGCTGTACAATAGGGGCCGGAAAGTACCCGTGTCAGATCCAGCACCCGGATCCCTTCAAGCGGTTTGCTCATGACGCCGCCCTCAACTCCGGCGCCATATCGACCAGCGCGTGCAAGATCGCGGCAAGCGGCGGGCGCAGATCCTCGGCCTTGGCAGGGTCATAGGCAAACGGCAGCGCCTCGGCCACCAAGTGGGTCGATTGCGCAAGCTCCATCTGGATCGCATGCACGCCGTCGCCCGGCTGACCATACTGGCGCGTGGTCCAGCCGCCTTTGAACCGCCCGTTCACCGCCATCGTCCGCCCGGTGCCTGCGCAAACCTTCTGCGCGGCAGCCTCGAGGCGCGGATCACAGGTGACGCCCAGATTGGTGCCGATATTGAAGTCGGGCAGCGTCCCTTCGAACAGAAAGGGAATATGGCTGCGGATCGAATGGCAATCATACAGGATCGCAACCCCGTGGATCGCCTTGACCCGTGCAATCTCGGCGGCCAACGCGGCGTGATAGGGCGTGTGCCAATCGGCCAGACGCTGCGCGATCTCTGCATCATCCGGTGCCGTGGTCCAAAGCGGCTCGCCGTCGAAATCGGTCATCGGGACAAGCCCGGTGGTGTTCTGACCGGGGTACAGGCTTTTGTTCTCCGGCCCCCGGTTGGCGTCGATCACATAACGATGAAACATCGCACGGACCGTGGTCGCCCCCGGAAGCAGCCCTTCATACAGCCGCTCCACATGCCAGTCGGTATCGGCAAGGGTCTGCCCGCGCGGGGTCAGCCGGGCAAAGATCTCGTCGGGAACAAAGGTGCCGGTATGGGGCAGGCCAAGGATAACCGGGCTGTCGCCCTGACTGACGGTAACCGGGGTCATGGCCGCACCTCTTCAAGCAGGGCCTCGGGCAGCGCATCAAGTAGCGCACCGGAGCGGACCAGCTCTGCCGCCTGCTCCAGATCCGGGGCAAGGAAGCGGTCCTGATCCAGCGGCGGCACCGATTGGCGCAGCCGTTCGATCACCGCAGCCAGCGGCGCGGAGGTTTTCAGCGGTGCGCGAAACTCGACTCCGGCACTGGCGCAAAGCGCCTCGATCCCGAGGATGTGGGTCAGGTTCGCATTCATCCGTTTGAGCCGCCGCGCCCCATGCGCCGCCATCGAGACGTGATCTTCCTGATTAGCCGAGGTCGGCGTGGAATCGGTGGAACAGGGGTTGGCGAGATGCTTGTTCTCGCTCATCAGCGCGGCCGAGGTGACCTCGGCAATCATCAACCCGCTGTTGAGTCCCGGCGCCGGCGTCAGGAAGGCCGGCAAATCATAGTTCATGGTGGGATCGACCATCAGCGCGATACGTCGCTGCCCGATTGCGCCGATCTCGGCAATGGCCAAGGCGATCTGATCAGCGGCAAAGGCGACGGGCTCGGCATGGAAATTCCCGCCCGAGACGATCACATTCGCGTCGATCAGAACCAGCGGGTTGTCGGTTGCCGCGTTGGCTTCGATCTCCAACGTGCGCGCCGCCTGCGTCAACAGGTCGATACAGGCCCCGGTCACCTGCGGTTGGCAGCGGATGCAATAGGGGTCCTGCACCCGCAGGTCGCCCTCAAGATGGCTTTCGCGGATCGCAGAGCCGTCCATCAACCTGCGGATCGCGCGCGCCGCGACGATTTGGCCGCGATGGCCGCGCAATTGATGCACCTCGTCAAGGAAGGGCGCGGTCGAACCCATGATCGCGTCGGTGGCCAAAGCCGAGGTCACCAGCGCGTTGCGCGCCAGACGGAAGGCATCGAACAATCCTGTCAGCGCAAAGGCGGTGGACACCTGCGTGCCGTTGATCAGCGCCAGACCCTCTTTCGCAGACAGGCTGATCGGCGCCAGCCCGGCTGCCGCCAGCGCGGCGGCTCCGGCCATTTCCTGACCCTGAAACAGCGCCCGGCTTTCCCCCAGCATCACAGCGGCCATATGGGCAAGCGGTGCAAGATCGCCCGAGGCCCCGACCGACCCCTGCGCGGGGATCACCGGCATCACGCCCTTGGCCAGCATGCCTTCCAACAGCGCGACGACCTCGGGGCGCACGCCCGATGCCCCGCGCCCCAGCGACAGAAGTTTCAGCGCCATGATCAGGCGCACGGTTTCGGGCTCGATCGGCTCACCGACGCCGCAGCAATGCGACAGGATCAGATTGCGTTGCAGCGTGGCGGTGTCCTCGGGGCGGATCTTGATCGAGGCCAGTTTGCCAAAGCCGGTATTGACGCCATAGACCGGTGTCTCGCCCTGTGCCGCGGCGGCAATACGCGCGGCGGCTTCGATGATGGCAGGACGGGCGCTGTCGTCGAGACGCACGGCAAGCCCCTCGCGCCAGATCTGTTCGAGGTCAGCCAGGGTACACTGGCCGGGGATCAATACGAGTTCAGACAATTTCGCCTCCATAGATGCGGGCGTGAAGGGGGTTGAAGCCAATGCGATAGGACAGCTCGGCCGGGTGGGCGACATCCCAGATGGCCAGATCGGCGCGCAAACCCGGCGCGATCACACCGCGCTCCGCCAGACCCAGCGCGCGGGCGGCGTTGCGGGTGATACCGCGCAGACAATCCGAGGGCGTCATCCGAAACAGGGTTGCGCCCATGTTCAGCGTGAGAAGCAGCGAGGTCAGCGGCGAGGTTCCGGGATTGCAGTCGGTCGCCAGCGCAATCGGCACCCCGGCCGCGCGCAACGCCGCAACGGGGGGTGCTTGGGTTTCGCGCAGGGTATAAAAGGCCCCCGGCAGCACCACCGCCACTGTCCCCGAGGCCGCCATCGCCGCGATCCCGTCCGCGCCAAGATATTCCAGATGATCGACCGACAGCGCGTGGTGCTGCGCCGCCATCACCGCGCCACCCAGATCGGACAACTGTTCGGCGTGGAGTTTAACCGGCAGGCCAAGCGCGGCGGCGCGATCAAAGATCTGCGCCATCTCCTCCGGGCTGAAGGCGATGCCCTCACAGAACCCGTCGACCGCATCAATCAGCCCTTCGTCATGGGCGCGCTCCATCCCCGCGATCACCACGTCGCGCAGATAGCCAGCGCGATCCTCGGCATATTCCGGCGGCAGCGCATGGGCGGCAAGCCATGAGGTCACGACACTCACCTTGCGCTCGCGCCCGATCCGGCGCGCCGCGCGCAGCATCCGCAGTTCGGTTTCCAGTTCCAGCCCATAGCCGGACTTGATTTCAAGCGTGGTGACCCCCTCGGCCAACAGCGCATCGACCCGGGGCAGCGCAGTCGCGACCAGGTCATCCTCGCTTGCCGCCCGCGTGGCGCGCACGGTCGACAGGATGCCACCCCCGGCGCGCGCGATCTCTTCATAGCCAGCCCCTTCGAGCCGCATTTCGAACTCGCGCGCCCGATCTCCACCAAAGACCACATGGGTATGACAGTCGATCAGCCCCGGCGTCACCAGCCGCCCGCCAAGGTCCTGACGCGGGACCGCTGCGTAAAGTTCGGGGATATCCGCTTCGGGTCCGACCCAGGCGATTCGATCTTTGTCGATCACCAGAGCTGCCGCCTCGACAAGGCCGTAACCCTCGGATTTGTCGTCCATCCTTGCAACGGTGACATTGCTGAAAATCTGCATGGGGCGTCATCTCCGGATTGCTTTTTTCGCTAATATGTCTAGTCTTATAGATGATCCATGTCTAAACTTATTTTTGCCCACGACTGGGAAATCGGCGGGCTGAAAACCAGGAGAACAGAAAATGACGATGCTTTGGGCAGAACGGGCGCTGTTGCCCACAGGTTGGGCAAAAAATGTACGGATCGGGCTGGATTCCGCCGGGCGCATCGCCAATGTCGCCTCGGATACAGCCCCGGAAGGGCAGCGACTCGACCTCGTTTTGCCGGCGGTGGTGAACGTGCATTCGCATATTTTCCAACGCGCGATGGCCGGTCTGTCCGAGGCGCGCGGGCCGCATCCGCGTGACACCTTCTGGACATGGCGTCAGCTGATGTATCGTTTCCTCGATCATCTGACCCCGGACGATGTCGAGGTGATCGCCGCGCTGGTGCAGATGGAGATGCTGGAGGCCGGCTATGCCACCAATGTTGAGTTTCACTATCTGCATCACCAACCGGGCGGCACCCCCTATGCCAACCTCGCCGAGATGTCGCAGCGTATCGCCGCCGCCGCCGCGCGCAGCGGAATCGGCCTGACGCTGTTGCCGGTACATTATCAGTACGGAGGGTGCGATCATCGCCCGCTCGGACCCGGCCAGCAACGTTTCGGCACCACCCCCGAGGATTTTGCTCGGCTGCTCGACGGGGCAGAGGCGGCGCTCGCCGGGCTGCCCGCTGATGCCGGGATCGGCGTGGCGCCGCATTCCCTGCGCGCCGTCTCGCCAGAGGCGCTGAAACTTTGTACAGAATTGCGCCCGGATCGCCCATTGCATCTGCATCTGGCCGAACAGATCCCCGAAATCGAAGAGGTGCAGTCCGCCTACGGCCATCGCCCGGTCGAATGGTTGCTGGAAAATTTCACGCCGGATCAACGCTGGACGCTGATCCATCTGACCCACCTGACCGAGGACGAGACCCGCACTCGGGCCGAAACGGGGGCGCTGGCCTGGCTTTGCCCGATCACGGAATCAAGCCTTGGGGATGGCATCTTCAACGGTGTCACATGGCAACAGGCCGGTGGGCGGATCGGCTTTGGCTCGGACAGCAATGTTCGCATCGCGTTGTTCGAAGAGTTGCGTACGCTGGAATACAGCCAACGCCTGCGCGAACACGCCCGCGCCATCTATGCCACGCCAGAACGTTCAACCGGACGGGTGCTGTATGATGCCGCGCTGGAGGGGGGCGCAACCGCCGCCGGGCGCGATACCGGGGCAATCGTCCCGGGCAATTGGGCCGATCTCTGCGCGGTGTCCTGTAACACCCCGGTGTTGTTCGGGCGAGAAGGGGATACGCTGCTCGACAGCTTGATATTCGCAGGCGGCGACGGGCAGATCAGCGATGTCTGGGCCGCTGGCCGGCATGTCGTGCAGGAGGGGCGCCACATCGACCGCAACCGCATCGTGTCCGATTATCTGACCTGTATCGGCAAACTGCAGGAACGGCTGTGACAGAGCGCGACGCCATTCCGGCTGGCGGCAAAGCCACCTATATCGCCGAAGAGGTGCGCCGTCGGATCATCGAAAAGGAATGGCGCCAAGGTGACCGCATTCCCGACGAGACGGAACTGGCCACTGAATTCGGCGTGGCCCGGGCCCCCGGGAACAAGGCGCTGCCGCTCCTGGCCGAAGAGGGGCTGCTTGACCCTCGCCCCCCCGCCCGCACCCCCGTGGCGAGATCGGAAGACACACCTCAGAACACCACTCACAGGTAG
>JASJGL010000071.1:0-53654 GCA_033791545.1 Pseudodonghicola sp.
CTCCGCAGGAGCGGGGGCAGCGCCCCCTTGGGCGGCGGCATAATAATTGCGCCGACGCAATTCGACCGGCTCGATCCCGAGCTGATGCGCGGCGTGATCCATCAGCCGCTCGATCCCCAGCACACCCTGCGGCCCGCCAAAGCCGCGATAGGCCGTCGCGCTCTGGGTGTTGGTTTTCAACCGGTGGCTCTCGATCCGGGCATGGGGCAGCAGATAGGCATTGTCGGCATGCAGCATCGCGCGATCCGCCACCGGCAGGGACAGATCCATCGCCCAGCCACAGCGGGCGTATTGCACGAACTCGACGCCCGTGATCCGGCCATCGGCATCGAACCCGGCGCGATAGGTGATGCGGAAATCATGGCGCTTGCCGGTGATCACCATGTCGTCGTCGCGGTCATAGCGCATCTTGCAGGGCCGCCCGGTCGCGCGCGCCGCAATGGCACAGGACACCGCCAGCGCATTGCCCTGACTCTCCTTGCCGCCAAAGCCGCCGCCCATGCGCCGCACCTCGACCCGCACCGCGTGCATCGCCAGCCCCAGCGCTTCGGCCACCTTGTGCTGGATCTCCGTCGGGTGCTGGGTCGAGGAATGGACCAGCATGTCGCCGCCCTCCTGCGGTAGCGCCAGCGCCGCTTGCCCCTCGAGATAGAAATGCTCCTGCCCGCCCATCTCGAAGGCGCCCTCAACCACATGCGCCGCCACGGCGATCGCCGTCGCCGCATCGCCCTTGCTCCAGATCACCGGTCCGCCCTCGAACCGGCTGTCTGCCGCCAGCGCCTGATCAATGGTCAGGATCGGCGCCTCTTCGGTGATCGTGAGGTTGCCCAGCTTGGCCGCCCTGCGCGCCCCCAGATGGCTCTCGGCCACCACCAGAAACACCGGCTGGCCGACGTAGTTCACCCGCTCTACCGCCAGCAAGGGCTCGTCATGCACCGAGGGCGAGACATCATTGGCAAAGGGCAGATCTTCGGCGGTCATCACCGCCACCACCCCGGGGGCGGCGCGCACCGCCGCCAGATCCATCGCCTCGATCTTCCCGCGCGCCACCGGGCTCAGACCAAAGGCCAGATGCAGCGCATCACGCGGGGTGGGAATGTCGTCGATATAGCGCGCCGCGCCGGTCACATGCAGGCGCGCGGCGTCATGGGGCAGGGGGCTGGTCACGCTCATGCCGTCACCTCCAACACCGAGACCATCTCGCCCATGTCCTCGGCGAAATAGCGCTCCAACAGCGCCCGCGCCGCCTCCAGCCGGTAGCGCGCGCTGGCGCGCATGTCGCTCATCGGGGCGAAATCATCATCGAACCCGGCCTGCGCCATGCGGATCGTGTCCCCCTCCCAAGGCTGCCCCAACAGCGCGCTTTCCACATGCGCCGCCCGCTGCGGTATGCCGGCCATGCCGCCAAAGGCAATCCGTGCGGCGGTGACGATCCCGTCTTCGACCCGGATATTGAAACAGCCACACAGCGCCGAGATATCCTGATCGAACCGTTTCGACAGCTTGTAGCATTTCAGCCGGTCGTCCTGACGCGGGAAACTCAGCGCCTCGACGAATTCGCCGGGCTGACGGTCTTGCTTGCCATAGGCGATAAAGAACGCCTCCAACGGCATCGCCCGCCGCTCCGCCCCGCGCCGCAGATGCACAACCGCGTTCAGCGCGATCAACGCCGGCGGGTTGTCCCCGATCGGCGAGCCATTGGCGATATTGCCGCCCACCGTCGCCGCCCCGCGCACCTGGGTCGAGCCATAGCGCCGGATCATCTGTGCGTAAGACGGATGCAGCGCTTCGATGGCCGCGCCAAAGGTATTCATGTCGGTCATCGCGCCGACCCGAACCTCGTGTTCGCCGATCTCGACGCCGCGGAGGTCAGCGCAGCGGTTGAGAAAGATCATCGGCTCCGGCTCGCGCAGCGCCTTGGTCACCCAAAGCCCGACATCGGTGGCCCCCGCCACCAGCGTCGCTTCGGGGTGCGCCGCATAAAGTTCGGCCAGCGCATCGGTGCTTTCGGGGCTGGCGGGCAGGGTGGGCACCTTGGCCTTGGTCAGCCAGGCGGCGTCCGACACCATCCATTCCGGCACCGGCTGCTCGGCCGCCGCCTGCGCTGCGCGCAGGATCGGCGCATAGCCGGTACAGCGGCACAGGTTGCCCGCCAGTGCCGTCGCGTGGTCGCGCTCGCCGTTCAGATGCGCCACCGCCATCGACAGGATGAAGCCCGGCGTGCAGAACCCGCACTGGCTGCCATGATGGTCGATCATCGCCTGTTGCACCGGGTGCAACTGGCCCTTGGGCCCGGAAATCCCTTCGACCGTGCGCACCGCCTTGCCATGCAGTTGCGGCAGGAACAGGATACAGGCGTTCAGCGCCCGCGCCCCGGTCCCATCCGTCACCATCACCGTGCAGGCCCCGCAATCGCCCTCGTTGCAGCCCTCTTTGGTGCCGTTCAGCCCGCGCGTCTCGCGGAGCCAGTCCAGCAATGTGCGCGTCGGTGTCGTTTCCGACAACTCAACAGCCTCTCCGTTCAGAAGAAACCTGATTTTCATATTTGAAACCAGTCGCCTTACCCCGTTGTACCCTCATCTGCCCTGTTCCGATGCGACGTAGAAAAAGGGCGGGTCTTTCTGCCTGTTGCACAAGGTTAGAAACAGGCCCCGCTTCGACGCAAGGAAAACCGAAAGGCGGGGGGGGCACGCGCAGGTTGCGACATTCTGACCAGGGGGGCTTGAATTGGGGTAAATACTCATATTTACAGTGTGTTGCGCGTACTTTAGGCGTGGCGGGTCGCAGAAAGTCTTTCAATATATTCCGAATAATAGCGCCCGTTTTCTCGGCATTGCGTCAGATTTCGGGGTCATACGGCTGAAAACCGACTCGATACGGGGATCGCCACGGCGGCAGCGGATCGCCCCGCGGGACGCTGCCGAAGCTGGCTGATCTGTAAATCCGGGGCTGTTGGCGACAAGCAAGATCCCCCTTCAAACGAAAAAGGGCAGGGCCCAGGCCCCGCCCCATCTCGGGAGGTTGTTTTCTGCACCGGTCTGTCCGGGTCAGCTACTGCTCTTGCCTCGTTCCGCCTCTGTCGTGCGGTTGTTTCGATATTAGAAACATTAGGTTTCGAATGTGGCGAAAATAAGGAGGGTACCCGCGCCCCTTCTGACCCGTCGCCCGACCCGCCGCCAGACCCGCCGTTCAACCTCGCATACAACCCTGCGCCGACCTCGCGCGGCCCGCCGCAGGCGCAACTGCGCGCAGCCCCTTGCCTGCGTGCTTGACGGGCCTTGTTTTCCCATACATATCGCTCTTCATGATCGATCTCGCCCATATCCGCAATTTCTCCATCGTCGCCCATATCGACCACGGGAAATCCACGCTCGCCGACCGCCTGATCCAGGAGACTGGAACAGTGCTGGACCGCGACATGAAGGAACAGATGCTCGATGCGATGGATATCGAGCGCGAGCGCGGCATCACCATCAAGGCCAACACCGTGCGGCTGGAATATACCGCCGACAATGGTGAGACCTATATCCTCAACCTGATCGACACCCCCGGTCATGTCGACTTCGCCTATGAGGTCTCCCGCTCCATGCGCGCGGTCGAAGGCTCGCTGCTGGTCGTCGACAGCACCCAGGGGGTCGAGGCGCAGACACTGGCGAACGTGTATCACGCGCTCGACGCCGATCATGAAATCGTGCCGGTGTTCAACAAGATCGACTTGCCTGCCTCTGACGTCAGCCGCGTCGCCGAACAGGTCGAGGACGTGATCGGCATCGACGCCTCCGGCGCCATCGCGGTTTCGGCCAAGACCGGGCAGGGCATCCACGAGGTGCTGGAATCCATCATCCATCACCTGCCCGCGCCCAAGGGCACCCGCGATGCGCCTCTCAAGGCGATGCTGGTCGATAGCTGGTACGACGCCTACCTTGGCGTGATCGTTCTGGTGCGGATCATGGACGGCGTGCTGAAAAAGGGCGATCGCATCAAGATGATGCAGAACGGCTCGATCCACCACGTTGACCGCATCGGCGTGTTCCGCCCCAAGATGCAGCCGGTCGACGAACTCGGCCCGGGCGAGATCGGCTTTCTCACCGCCTCGATCAAACAGGTGCGCGACACCCGCGTCGGCGACACCATCACGCATGAGAAAAAGGGCTGCGAAACCCCGCTGCCGGGCTTCAAGCCTTCGGTCCCGGTGGTGTTCTGCGGTCTGTTTCCGGTGGATTCCTCGGAGTTCGAGGATCTGCGCGACGCGATCGAGAAACTGGCCCTGAACGACGCCAGCTTTTCCTACGAGATGGAAACCTCGGCCGCGCTTGGCTTTGGCTTTCGCTGCGGCTTTCTCGGGCTGCTGCACCTCGAGGTGATCCGCGACCGGATCGAACGCGAATACAATATCGACCTGATCACCACCGCGCCTTCGGTGGTCTATCACATCTACATGCGCGACGGCACCATGCGCGAGTTGCACAACCCTGCCGACATGCCCGATCTGACCCATGTGGATCATATCGAGGAGCCGCGGATCAAGGCGACCATTCTGGTCCCTGACGAATTCCTCGGCGATGTGCTCAAGCTGTGTCAGGATCGCCGCGGCATTCAGGAAGAGCTGACCTATGCCGGCGCCCGCGCCATGGTGGTCTATGACTTGCCGCTGAACGAGGTGGTGTTCGATTTCTACGACCGGCTGAAATCGGTGTCCAAGGGCTATGCCAGCTTTGATTACCAGATGACCGGCTATCGCACTGACTTCCTTGTCAAGATGCAGATCCTCGTCAATGACGAGCCGGTGGATGCGCTGTCAACCATGGTGCACCGGGACCGCGCCGACCTGCGCGGCCGCGCCATGGTCGAAAAGCTCAAGGACCTGATCCCGCGCCACATGTTCAAGATCCCGATTCAGGCCGCCATCGGCGGCAAGGTGATCGCGCGCGAAACCCTGAGCGCCCTGCGCAAGGACGTGACCGCCAAATGCTACGGCGGCGACGCCACCCGCAAACGCAAGCTGCTGGACAAGCAGAAGGCGGGCAAGAAAAAGATGCGCCAGTTCGGCAAGGTCGACATCCCGCAAGAAGCGTTTATTTCGGCCCTGAAAATGGACAGCTAAAAGCTGTTCATTTTCAGGACCAGTGGGCGAAAGCGGTTGGCAAAGCCAACTGCGTGCCCACACCCTAACCAATAAAGCGCCATACACCCCACATCGCCCCGTCAGGGCGGGCTACTCTGCGCACCTCCCCCAAAACCCGTCCCGCCCGGCCTCTGGCCGGGCAGCGCCCGACCCGCCCCCATGGGCGGGCGCTTCGCACCCACCCCGGGCCGGGCGCCGCCCTTGGTGATGGTTGTGGGCGAGAAATATTAGATGATAATATTCCAAAAATTCAATTACTAGTTTGTGAGGGTTTCTGCGGTAAATGACGCGATATCTATTTATAGAATAATTGTCTTATCTGATTTGCGGACTTATCTATTTCTGGAAATAGGGTCTTTTTACTTATGCCGACTTGCAGAAGCTCTGTTCGTATTCTTTCCTTGCTGTTTTTTGCTACATAAATTTCTGTAACCTCAAGGTTATCCATGAAGTGATACTCCCTGGGGTCGGTAAAAAGCCCATGAGCCAAGAATGCCCCATCTTGAGCCATTAGTCTTTTGTGGAGCCGCCTAGGGATGACGGCCACAATATTTGAAAGGTCATCTGGGTGCAGTGGAGCTTGTAGACTTGGGCGTTCAATTTGCGCCATCTTAACTAGTCGTTTTACGTCCTCGTGCTCATTGAAGCTGGTAACGAGTTGATGTTGAAAAGATTCGCGGTCATCTGGAAATTCTTCACGAGCAGCTTCTCGGCATGTCAGGCTGAAGGCTCTAATGTCTGACTTTTGTTTTTCACTTAGGAGCGATAGGTTTGAGATGCAGCTAATGATGTCGTCGTCAAAGAACTTCGTCTTGTCTTTGTCTGGCTCGAAAATTATTACTTCTCCGTTTTCGTCTGTCGGATATTCACAGGCGAAAAAGAGTGCAACAAGTGGGTTTCTTGTTACGTCCAGCAATCTTGTGGGGAGTTCATAGTGTTGAGCGCGCACAAGTTTTTCGAAAATAGTCTCGTCTTGCGAAAATTCAAGTGGGTGCTCTGCGAGTAGTTCGCGAATCATTTTGTGCTCGTGTGCGATCCATCCCTCGTTTCTGAGTGCGGAAGGGCAGGCTGAATAAGACTTATTTTTGTGTCCTCTAAAAAGGAGATTTTCATTTTTTCGCTGCGCAAACACGTCTGAAATTTTTTTAACGTAGCCGGTCAGGGATGAGATGGTACTTTTTCCCGAACTTGTCATAGTACCTCCTAAGTAGCGTACTAGGCTAACAGTATTCAAAAACGATCCTTAGTGAAGCCCTTTTTAATCTCATTGCCCGTCTTTGGGTGAAGCGCTCACACCGCCCCCCTCTTCCCATCCCCCCTCGCACCCCCTATAGGCAATCCGACACAACCTATCCGGAGCCTTATCCATGCCCTGCGCCCTTTGTTCCGCCGACGCGCCCCTGACAGCCTATGCCGTTGCTGGCGGCCCGGCGGATGCGACCGCCGATCTTTGTGAAACCTGTATTGCCCAGATCGAGGGCGAGCCGGACCCCACCCATTGGCGCTGTCTCTCGGCCTCCATGTGGTCCGAGGTTCCGGCGGTGCAGGTGCTGGCGGCGCGGATGCTGACACGGCTGTCCGATCACGACTGGGCGCGCGATCTCTCCGATCAGCTCTGGCTGGATGACGACACCCGCGCATGGGTCGAGAACGTGCCGCAAGAGACCGGGCACAAGGACAGCAACGGTGTCCCGCTGGCACAGGGCGACACCGTGGTTCTGATCAAGGATCTGCCGGTCAAGGGCGGTGGCTTTACCGCCAAGCGGGGCACGGCGGTGCGCGGCATTTCACTGGTTCAGGACAACCCCGCCCATATCGAGGGCCGGGTCGAGGGCCAGCGCATTGTCATCCTGACCGAGTTCGTCAAGAAACGCTGACCCCGTATACCGAAAAACGATCCGGGGACGATCAGAGCTTTTTCTGAACGTCCTCGGCCACGTCCTCGATGGCGCCGCCGGCCTTCTTCAGGTCACGGCCCGCGCCCTTGGTGGTCTCACAAGCTGTCAGCGCCAACAGCGCCAAGCCAAAAACAAACAGTCGCGTCATCGCATTTCTCCATCCGCTCGCATTATCCCGGATATAGGCGCTGTGCCTGCCACTCGGCAAGCGGCATCGGCGGCGCATGTCTCTGTGCGGCGGCACCGGGGGCCCACCGCCCCACATTCAAATATTCATAAAAGACTATGGGACTGCGGCGAATTGTCCTATCCTTCCCCCACAACAGGGGAGGAACCCATATGAAACACCTGCTATCCGCCGCCGCGCTCGCGCTTGGCCTGACCGCTGTCGCCGGCGCTGCCTTGGCCGAGGGGCAAACCCATCACATCGCCTTTCACGTCGATCAGAACGATCCCAAGCTGATGAACATCACGCTGAACAACGTCGCCAATGTGACCAGTTATTATCACGACCATGGCGACACCGCCGTGATCGAAGTGGTGGCCTATGGCCCCGGGCTGAACATGTTCGTCGTCGGCAGAAGCCCGGTCGCCGACCGGATCGCGACCATGCATCTGGAGATCGAGGATCTCACCTTCTCCGCCTGCGGCAACACCCTGCGCAACATGAGCGCGAAGCTCGACAAAGAAATAGAGCTGCTGGACGAGGCTGGGGTCGTGCTCTCCGGCGTGGTGCGTCTGGTCGAGCTGCAAGAGCAGGGCTATGCCTATATCCGGCCCTGATCCCCGGCGTTGAAAGGCAATTCCCCGGGGCGCCACGGCAGACCCGTTTGCGCGCCGGACGTGGGCCTTTGCGGACCGCGCCCCAATTCGGGCGTGGTCCTCAACAGGACGATTGACCGCCCCAAGCCCATTTCACCAATTATCTGCACCGCTGAACCACTTGGTCCCGCGTCGCGCGACAGTCTGCTCTGCCCGCATACCGTCCCGCGCTCAGCGGTAGGCGCGCAGGTAGTAATGCTCAAACGCAAGCTTCATCCAGTGGAACGGCTTGAGGCCGGGCAGGGCGAGGCTGATCCGCTTGGTCCGGAACACCAGCATCCCGGTGCTCAGCGTGTCCATGATGCAGATGAGTTCGGCCTTGAACGCCGTCGTCGGCTGCCCGCCCGCCAGCACAGACGCGATATTCTGCGCGACCGCCTTGGCCTGCAGATCAGCCTGGTGCGCCTGCTTGGCCAGCCAGTCGGGCCCCGGATAGCTGCCCGCGTCGCCCGCGACCCACAGGTTGGTGTGGCCAGTGACCTGACAGGTCGCGTCGGCCTGCACCATGCCGCCGGGCGACAGCGGCAGGCTTGCATTCTCCAGCCACTGGGGGCCGGTCATGCCGGGCTGGAACAGGATCAGGTCGGCCTCGATCTCGCCGCCCTCGGTCACCACCTTGCGTTCCTCGAGCCGCACCATCTTGTGGCCCAGATGGGTCTCTATCCCGCGCTTCTTCATCTCGGCCAGCAGGCCGTCCACCGCCTTGGCACCCAGCCGCTGGCCGGGGCGCGGCGAGGGGTTGTAGAACACCAACCGGAATTTGTCGCGCCTGCCCTGACGGCGCAGCAGGCTGTCGATGATGAACAGGAATTCAAACATCGGCCCGCCGCGCATCGCGCCGGGTTCTTTCGGGTTGGTGGCGAATCCCACCGCGATGGTGCCGCCCTGCAACGTGGCCAGCTTGCGCTCGATCGCTTCGCCCGCAGCGATGCCCTGGCAAGGGATGATCGCGTGCTCGATACCCGGCAGCTTGCGGAGGAACCGCCCGCCGGTGGCGATGATGACGTGGTCGGCCTGAACCGGCCCCTGATCGGTTTCAATCGTGCGACCGTCGGCCGAAAGACCGGTGACCGAGGCGTTCAGGTGATGCACGCGATGGCGCGCGAAGAACGGAGCTAGCGCGATACGCAGCCCCGCGCCGTCGCGCAACCCCGCCGGGATCCAGATCGTCGAGGGCAGGTAATGCAGCTCGTCGCGCGGCGAGATAACGGTGATTTCGGCAGCGACCTTGCGCTTGCGCAACGCGCGCACTGCGGTCAATGCGGCGAAACCCGATCCGAGGATGGCGATCTGGGTCATGGGGACGGTCCTTTGAGGTGACTACATATCATAATCGACATTATGAATGTATATTTTCCCAGCGCGAGTCAATGCGACGATTTGGGCAAGGACCAACGCCCTTGTCAGATCGTCCTCAAGGGACCCGCAGTTGCCGACAAACACGCTCATCTTGCCGGCAGTGCAGGAACAGGGCGTCACCGGCGGCGACATGATCGCAAAGGATTACAGTCGTGCTCAAGACCGGGGTCAGGGAGCGGATGAAACGGGCCGGACAAGGGCGCGTTCGGTGCGGTAAGCCCCTTACCGGATGTGGAGAGGATCGCGCCCCAATGCGGGCGCGGTCCTCAACAGGACGATTGACCGCACCGAGCCCAATGTTACGGAAGGTGCGCTGGATATTTTGATCAGAAGAACCGCCGGACCTTGCGGCAGTATTCGAGAAATGGCTCGCCGTATTCCCGCGTGAGCCAACGTTCCTCTATGAAAATCGCGACTAAATAGAGCAATGCCCAATTCATCAACGTTGCGATTACAAGTGGGACAGGGACGAGGAGAGCCCATCCCGCGAGGCCAAACCAGGTGGCGACGTAAATCGGGTTACGTGAATATCGAAATATCCCGTCAGTTCGCAGCCCTTCTTTTGACCCAAATGCATTTGTCCAACCAAGCGCTACCGTTGAGCCGAGTGCGATGGCAAAGCCGCAAGCAATCAAAAGGATGGCCAGTAGGATTGCTGGGGTAGAAAACTGCAACCCGATCCGCCAAAGATACAATATCGAACAAATGACTAGCCCATAGACCACGATCCGAAAGAGGGTCATGAAAACGAACTTTTTCCTTGGCTGGCCTTCAGGCGGCGGCCAAAATCTGAAAGCCGGATTGATGAGCTCATACGTGCCGAGCGCCAACAGACTGAAGCTCGATATGAAAGTCAGCAGGGGAATTGCAATGAGTAGGAAGTCCATCATGCGCGGATCCTATATATGCAGTTTGTCTTGGCAACAGGGTCTTGAAAAGTGGATGATCGCTTCCTCCGCACAACCGACATCCACGAAACGACGCCCCCGCAGATTTCTGCGTAGGCGGTCCTCCGTCGAGCGCCTGTTGCACTGGTCTCCATCCGTGACGTCTCAACACATCCGGTAAGGGGCTTGTCGGTGTGGGGAGGGCCGTCTTTCCGACCTGTCTTCCCGCTTTGTACAAAACGGCGCTGAAACTTCCCAATCGGGCGGTTTCGGCTTGGTTTGCCCGGTAGCGGGGTGTACAAAACCGCCCCGAAACTCCCCATTCCGACCTGAGCCAGATCAAGGCGCGGGCCCGTCCCACCGTCTAAATCCGGGGGATGAGCCACCTCGTCCTGATCCTGCATCTGTTCATCGGCGCGACCCTTGCCGGGGTCGGCATCGTCGTTCTGCTTGTCTCCGGGGGTGGCAGTGGCTGGTCTCTGGGCGCCGCCGTGGTCCTTGGGTTCGCCGTGGCCTTCCCCATCGCCCGCGCCATTTCCGGCGCGATGGGAGAAGATTAACGCACTGATTCTAAATATGAAATAACGCGGATCAGCCGCGCTTGCGCAACCCGCCCCACAGGCTCGTCAGCACGAAAAGCAGCGCGGCCGTGCACACGATGCTGGGCCCGGTCGGCGTGTCAAAGACAAAGGCCGCCCAAAGCCCTCCCAGCGCCGAAATCGCCCCCAACCCGGCCGCCCCCGCCGCCATTCCCTCCGGCGTTGCCGCCAAAGGCCGCGCCGCCGCAGGTGGGATCACCAGCAGCGCCGCAATCAACAAAACACCGACAACCTTGATCGCCACCGCCACCACCACGGCCAGCGCGAGCGTCAGGACAAGCTCTTCCCGGCGCGGGTCGATCCCGCTGGCACGGGCCAGATCGGGGTTCAGCGTGGACAGCAACAATCCCGACCAGCGCCACGCGGTCAGCGCCACGACCAGCACGGCGCCACCCCATATTGTGACAAGATCCCAACGGGTTACCGCCAGAATGTCGCCAAAGAGAAAGGCCATGAGGTCCAGCCGCACATCGGCCAGAAGCGTCACTGCGACCATCCCGGCGGCCAGCGCCGTATGCGACATCACCCCCAACGCGGTGTCCATGGCAAAGCCACGTCCGGTCATCGCCGAGACCGCCAGCGCCATCAGCAGCGCGGCGGCCAGCACCGCCGGCATCACCGCCAGTCCCAGCCCCAGCGCCAGCGCCACGCCAAGGATTGCCGCATGGGCCGTCGCCTCGCCGAAATAGGCCATCCGTCGCCAGACCACGAAACAGCCCAGCGGCGCGGCGGCCAGTGCAACGCCCAGCCCGGCCAGCGCCGCACGCACCAGAAAATCGTCCAGAAAAGTCATCCTTCGGCGCCCTCGTGGCTGTGGTCATGTCCGTCGTCAGGGTCGTGCTCATGGCTGTGCCGGTGCCGGTAAAGCGCCAGCGCTCCCTTGGTGCCGGTGCCGAACAGGGCGCGGTATTCCGGTGCGTCGGCGACGATTTCCGGTGTGCCCTGACAGCAGATATGACCGTTCAGGCAGATCACCCGGTCCGAGGCTG
Organism: Pseudodonghicola sp.; assembly: GCA_033791545.1. GTDB lineage: Bacteria > Pseudomonadota > Alphaproteobacteria > Rhodobacterales > Rhodobacteraceae > Antarcticimicrobium. Next base: position 11,680 of record JASJGL010000071.1, read on the forward strand.
CCATCACCACATGCAGGTCATGGCTGATCATCAGTACGGCGCAGCCAAGATCTTGGCGAACCTCTTCGATCCGGCGATAAAAGGCCGCTGCACCGGGTTGGTCGAGCCCCTGCGTAGCCTCGTCGAGCAACAGCAATTGCGGCTGTTCCAGCAGCGCACGCGCCAGCAATACGCGCTGGAACTGACCGCCGGACAGGTCGGTCATCTGCCGGTCGGCCAAGCCCGGTGCGCCTGCATGCTCCAGCACGCGGTCGGCTTCGGTCGTGCTGATCCGGTGCGGCAGCCCAAGAAAACGGCGGACCGTCATCGGCATCGAACGGTCAATGGCCAGCTTTTGCGGCACATAGCCGACGCGCAGCCCCGGTGCCCGTTCGATGCGTCCGGCCGAGGGGGGGATCGCCCCGATCAGCGCCCGCAGAAAGGTGGATTTTCCGGATCCGTTGGGCCCGACCACGGTGACGATTTCGCCGGCATTGATCTCGACATTCACATTGTCCAGAATCACCCGCCCACCTAATCGAACGGACAGGTTCCGGGCGGCGATCAGCGGCGCGTTCATGCCTCGGCCTCGGCGCAAGTGGGGCAAAGCCCTTCGGCCTCGACCACCACCTTTTCGATCACGAAGCCGGTGGCGCGCGCCGCATCGCCCAACCGACCGCCCTCCAGCCCGGTTTCGGCCTCGGCCACTGCCTTGCACAGGCGGCAGATCAGAAAGGCGGGCACGTGATCCTCGCCCGGATGGGCGCAGGCGGTATAGGCGTTCATTCGCTCGATCCGATGCGCCAGCCCGTGGCTGGTGAGGAAATCCAGCGCCCGGTAGGCTACCGGCGGCTGCGCGCCCAACCCCTCGGCGGCAAGGATCTCAAGGATGTCATAGGCCCCCATGGCGCGGTGCCGCTGCAACAGGATTTCCAGCACCCGGCGGCGGGCCGGGGTGAAATTCAGCTTTTGCGCGGCGCACAGATCCTCGGCCGCCTGCACCGCGTCGGCGATGCAGTGGCTGTGGTCGTGCCGGTCAAAACCGACAGAGGGCGCGATCTGGGAGGATGTCCGAGGGGTCGTCTGGGTCATGGGGCAGGGCCGTTTTGATAGGATCAGGGGTTGATATAGTATAACAGCCCTTATAACAACAGGCATAGGATGTTATGTTATAACGAATAGATCCAGATAAAGCTTGATAAAGACAGAGGACGCCATGTCGAAACTTCCCCTTTTTGCGACTTTCCTGGCTGTATTGGCCGGGCCGATCCGGGCCGAGGTGCCGCAGGTGGTCACCGATATTGCGCCGATCCATGCGTTGACCGCGCAGGTGATGGACGGGGTGGGGGTGCCCGAACTGTTGGTGCGGCCCGGCCTGTCGCCACACAGCTATGCGCTGCGCCCGTCGCAGGCCAGCGCCTTGCAGGATGCCGATCTGGTGGTCTGGGTCGGCGAGGGGCTGGCGCCTTGGCTGGAGAAACCACTGGCCTCGCTCGCCGGGGGGAGCGACATGCTGGAACTGATGGAGGCCGAGGGCACGCTGCGCCTGCCTTATCGCGGCGCGGCTGACGTGCTGGCGGCGGCTGCGGGTCAAGACGATCACGACGGTCACGACGATCATGACGGTCACGCCGCCGAGGCGGGCCATGACGATCACGATGATCATGCCAAGGAAGAGACGGGCTATCATCACCACGGCGCCTATGATCCCCACGCCTGGCTTGACCCGCAGAACGGATCGCTCTGGCTCGGCCTGATCGCGGAGCGTTTGGCCACGTTGGACCCGGAACACGCTGAGATCTATCGCGCCAACGCGATTGCGGGGCAGGCCGAGATTGCCGCTGCGGTGGCTGAGGCCGCCGAGACGCTGCGCCCGATGCAGGGGGTGGCCTTTGTCTCCTATCACGACGCGTTCCAGTATTTTGAGCGGCGCTTTGGCCTGACGCTGGTGGGCACGGTCACGCCGGGCGATGCCACCGATCCCAGCCCGGCGCAGTTGGCGCAGCTTCGCGACCGGCTGGTGGATCTGGGGGTGCGCTGCGCCTTTTCCGAGCCGCAGTTCGATACCCGCCTGCTGCAGGCCGCCGTTGCCGGGCGCGACATCCCGATCCTCGAGCTTGACCCGTTGGGCCGCGCACATGAGTTGGGCAAGGGGCTGTACCCGGCGCTGATCCGGGATCTGGGCACCGGGTTCTCCGCCTGCGTCGGGGGCTGAACCCCTTTGTAAATGACGAAAAAGGCGGGCGATTTGGAGTTGCCCGCCTTACTCGGCCGGTTTGAACCCCTCGATCAACTGCCGCAAACCAAGGGCGGCGCCGGCAAAGATCGCCAGAAAGGTGACCGGGGCGCTGACCGCCAGCACGGAAAAGGCGCTCAGGCCCTGACCGACGGTGCAGCCCATGGCGATCACCGCGCCGACCCCCATCACCGCCGCGCCGATGATCTGGCGGCGCAACTCGCGCGGGTCTTCGCAGGCCTCCCAGCGGAAATGCCCCTTGATCAGCGACCCGATGAAGGCCCCCAGCCAGACCCCCGCGACCGAACCGACCGCGAAATCGACCGGGCGCAGGCTACCGGTCATCGCCCAAAGGATGGTATCACCCACCGGGGCGGAAAAGCTGTGCGAGACGATGGGCAGCGCCTCGAACCCGTTGGACGCGACATATTGCGTGCCGCCCCAGCCTGACACGATGGCAAGCCCGACCATGACGGACCAGAACATCGCCCTGCGGTCGCGCCGCAACGCCGGAGCCCAGAGCGCGGCGACGATGATCGCCAGCCCCACCGCGATGCCGATGCCGTGCAGCGGTAGGCCGGTCAGTCGGGCGATATGATGGGCAAGACCCGGCGGCGGCCCGGAGGTGACATCGACCTGTCGAAAAAAGAAGTTGCGGACCGGGGCGAGGGGACCGGCCAGCACCACATAGGTGGAAGCCCCCATCACCAGCACGATCACAAAAGAGCGCAGATCCCCGCCGCCCAGCCGCGCGATGGCGCCATAGCCGCAGTTGCCCGCCAGCGCCATGCCATAGCCGAACATCAGCCCCCCGATGATCGAGGCCATCGGCATCCAGCGGATCGACAGATAAAAGCTTTCGCTCTCGTTCAGCAGCCCGGCCCCGATCAGGGCAAAGGTGCCGGTCACCGCGGTGCCGATCGCCAGCGCCCACATGCGCATCCGGGTGTCGCTGCCGCCATAAAGCACGTCTTCGATCGCGCCCAGCGTACAGAACCGGCCCAGCCGGGCGGCCAGACCCAGCAGAATTCCGCCGAAGACCCCCACAAGGGCCACGGCCTGACTTTCCGTCAGCCAGTCCGGCATGCTGCTCCTCCCATTGGTGCGCATTACGCCGGGACAGCTTGTTGGAAATTACAGGCCCCCGCAAGGGGGCGCAGGGGTCAATCGGCGTTGCAGAACAGGTCGTAGACCACTTCGAGCAGACGCCGCGGCTTGTCGTCGGCCAGCCTGTAATAGATCGCCTTGCCTTCGCGCCGGGGCACCACCAGCCCTTCCAGCCGCAACCGCGACAATTGCTGCGACACCGCTGCCTGACGCGCCGCCAACAGCTCTTCCAGTTCGGTCACCGATTTCTCGCCCGTGACCAGATGGCACAGGATCATCATCCGACCTTCATGGCTGATCGCCTTGAGAAAGTTGGACGCATCGGTGGCGTTTTCGACGATTTTGTCCAGCTCTTGCTCGGACATGTCGATGGAGAATTGCGGAAGCGCCATGGGGTCGGTCCTTGTTCTTGTCGCGCGTCTGGTCATTACAGTGTGACCACGGTGTTGTCAGCCCTGCCGTCGGGGCGCGCATTACTTTTTACGATCCGTTGCCTTGCGTTTCTGTCGGGGCCTTTTCCGGGGCGTAATCGGTGTGGCTGCGCAGCAATTGTTCAAGCAGCGGCCAAAAGAAATCCTCACCGGGATAGCCCTCCATGCGGGCGATCTCGCGGTCGTCCTCGACCAACAGGAAGGTCGGGGTAAAGGTGACGCGGCGCGCGATGGTCAGATCATCCGGCATCTTGCGCAGGTCGACCCGGCGCAGAGGCGCGAATTTCCCCTCACCGGTGTTGGGGTAGGCGGGGGCGATCTCTTCGTTCCAGCGTGCGCACCAAGCACAGCCGGTCTGTTCGACCATCACCAATTCAACTGCCAGCGCCGGGCTAGCCAGCATCACCGCCGAGACCAGACCTGCGAGAAGCTTTGCGCGAAACATAAAACCACCCATTGACCGGGAAAACGTTACACAAGATAATCTGAATATGTGAATAGTTCAAGTCGAGCCCCTGATGTTGCAGGGCTTGTCGCCTAGGGAAGAGGATCGAAATGCTGGAAATTTCACTGTTCGGCGCGCTTGCTGCGGGTTTGTTGAGCTTTTTTACGCCCTGCATCCTGCCGATGGTCCCCTTCTATCTGTCCTACATGGGCGGGCTCAGCATGGCCGAGCTGCGTGGCGACGGAGAGATCGCGCCGGGGGCGCAAAAGCGGCTGATCGCCTCGTCGGTGTTCTTTGCGCTGGGGGTGACGACCATTTTCATGCTGCTGGGCATGGGGGCGACCGCGCTGGGCCAGATGTTTGGCCAGTATCTTGATATGCTGGGCTATGTGGCCGCCGCGATCCTGCTGGTGTTCGGCCTGCATTTTCTGGGCGTGATCCGGGTGCCGCTGCTGTATCGCGAGGCGCGGATGGAAAGCAACGCCGAGGCCAGCACGATCCTCGGGGCCTATCTGATGGGGTTGGCCTTTGGCTTTGGCTGGACGCCCTGCGTTGGCCCGGCGCTGGCCTCGATCCTGATGATCGCCAGCGGCATGGGAGACATCTGGCGCGGTGCGCTGTTGCTGTTTGTCTACGGTGCCGGAATGACCGCCCCCTTTATCGTGGCGGCGTTCTTTGCCCGGCCCTTTCTGGCCTGGGTTCAGCGGCATCGCGCCGCCTTTGCCTGGGTCGAAAAAGGCATGGGGGTCATGCTGATCATCTTTGCTATCCTGATTGCGACGGGGGGCGTGAATCTGATTGCCGACGCGATGATCCGGTGGGTGCCGGGCTTTGCCAGCGTCGGCTGATATCAACGAGTGGAGGGGGAAAACCCATGAAGAGATTGTTTGCCATGCTGGCTGCGGCAATGATGCTGGCGCTGCCGGCGGCGGCGGCCGAGATCGGCGATGACGGGCTGCACAAAGAAGACTGGATGCGCGATACCTTCAAGGATCTGCGCGAGGATTTTGCCGAGGCCAAGTCCGAGGGCAAGCGCCTGTTGCTGATCGTGGAGCAGCGCGGCTGTATCTATTGCCGGGACATGCACGAAAACACCTTCCCCGATCCGCGCATCCGCAGCCAGATGCAGGACACCTATTTCGTGGTGCAGTTGAACCTGCATGGCGATACCGAGATCACGGATACCGACGGCGAGGTGCTGTCCGAAAAGGCGGCGGCGCGCAAATGGAACGTGATGTTTACGCCGACGATGATCTTCTTTCCGCCCGAGATGGACGAGAGCAGATCCGCCGCGGCGCAGGCGGTGGCGATCATGCCGGGGGCCTTTGGGCCGGGCACCACCTATGACATGCTGACCTGGGTCGCGCAGGAGCGGTATCTGGATCAGTCGGAGGAGGATTTCCAACGCTATCACGCGCGCATGATTCGCGAACGCAGCGACGGAAAGACGGAATAGGGGCCGCGCAAGGCAGGTCGCTGTGCCGGGGATGAGGGGTGGTTTGGGGTAATATGTCTAAATTCCAAACCCTCTATGGTGCAACTTTCTAATAATTCACATTCGTGAATTCGTTGTTGCGACACTGCATTCGGTAGCCTACGGTATGCAATGAGGACAAGAAAAGAATAGCAGGCCGTGCCGGCAGGGGCGGCAGCAATCGGGAGGAAACATGAAACTTACATCTGTGACATTGGCGGCGGTCCTGATCGGCAGCACGGCCTTCGCGGCCGAGGTCGGCCCGAAAGAGGTCAAGTACAACGACGACACCGCCATCGAGATGTCCCTGACCGGCATGGCGGGTGATCCCGCCAAGGGTGCCGTGATCATGGGCACCAAGTCGAAGGGCAACTGCGTCGCCTGCCACGAGATCACCGCGCTGAGCAATGCGCCGTTTCAGGGCAACGTCGGCCCGATCCTCGACGGTGCCGGGGATCGCTGGAGCGCGGGAGAACTGCGCGGTCTGGTGGTGAATGCCAAGATGATGTTCGAGGGCTCGGTGATGCCGTCCTTCTATCAGGTCGATGGCTTCACCCGTCCGGGCAACGCCTATACCGGCAAGGCCGGGAAAGAGCCGCTGGCGCCGCTGTTGTCGGCGCAGGAAATCGAAGACGTCGTCGCGTTCCTGACAACGCTGAAAGACGAATAAGACACCGCTATGACACCGCGCGGAGCGATCCGTGCGAAGCGAAACGTAAAGGAGAGAATAAATGGAGTTCACTCGTCGCGATACCCTGGCCATGGGTCTGGGCGCTGCGGTTCTGAGCATGGTCCCGTTTCGGGCCTCGGCTGCGGTGGATGCCGCGGTCGAAGCCTTTACCGGTGGGGCCGAGATGGCCACGACCGGAATTGAGTTGACCGCGCCGGAAATCGCCGAGAACGGCAACACGGTTCCGATCGCGGTCAACGCTCCGGGCGCAACCGCGATCATGGTGGTGGCCGCCGGCAACCCGACACCGGGTGTGGCCACCTTCAAATTCGGCCCGCTGTCCGGCAGTCAGAGCGCCTCCACCCGGATCCGTCTGGCCGGCACCCAGGACGTGGTCGCCATCGCCAAGATGGCCGACGGCAGCTTTGCGCGCGCCGCCTCGACCGTGAAAGTCACCATCGGGGGCTGCGGCGGTTAAGCCCGCGCAGTCGTCCAACCCGAGACAAGGAGAATCTGAAAATGGCATCTGGTGTTAAACCCCGCGTCAAAGTCCCGAAAAGCGCCGAAGCCGGCGAGGTGGTCACGATCAAGACCCTGATCAGCCACAAGATGGAAAGCGGCCAGCGCAAGGACAAGGATGGCAACGTCATCCCGCGCTCGATCATCAACCGCTTCACCTGCGACTTCAACGGGCAGAACGTGATCGACGTGGACCTGTTCCCCGCGATTTCGACCAACCCGTATTTCGAATTCGAGGCCACGATCCCCGAAGCCGGCGACATGAAGTTCACCTGGTACGACGATGACGGCTCGGTCTACGAAGAGAGCAAGTCGATCACAGTCGGCTGAAACAACAAGATAATACGGCGCCCTGCCTCCGGCTTGTTCGGGGCAGGGTGACCCAAAAGGGAGGATGTTTCATGAAGTTCAAGGCACTGACGGCAGTGGCAGCACTTATGGTTGCGATGCCCGGGATGTCGCTGGCCGAACCGGATGACGATCATCTGGTGATCAACGGCGACCTCGAGATCGTCACAAAGACAGCTGCGCCCGCGCATATGGAAGAAACCGGCATCGACACGATCATGTCGGGCTGGCATTTCCGCGCGGATGAGACGCAGCAACTGGAGATGGACGATTTCGACAATCCTGGCATGATTTTCGTCGATCAGGCCATCGACAGTTGGAATGCCGTCGAAGGCAGCGCTGGCAAGTCCTGCGCAAGCTGCCACGACGATCCGTCCAGCATGGAGGGGGTGCGCGCGGTCTATCCGAAGTGGAACGAGGCCGCAGGCGAGGTGCGCACCATCGCGATGCAGGTCAACGACTGTCGCACGACGCGGATGGGGGCCGACGCCTGGAAATATGACGGCGGCGACATGGCCTCGATGGAGGCTCTGATCAGCGTGCAATCGCGCGGTATGCCGGTGAACGTGGCGATCGACGGTCCGGCCCAAGCGGTCTGGGAGCAGGGCAAAGAGCTGTATTACACCCGCACGGGGCAGCTCGATCTGTCTTGCGCTTCCTGTCACGAGTTGAACTACGGCAACATGATCCGCGCCGACCACCTCAGCCAGGGACAGATCAACGGGTTCCCGACTTATCGCCTCAAGAATGCCAAGTTGAATACCGTGCATGCGCGGTTCAAGGGCTGTATTCGCGACACACGCGCCGAGACCTATAATCCCGGCTCGGATGAGTTCATCGCGCTTGAGCTTTACGTCGCCAGCCGCGGCAATGGCTTGTCTGTCGAAGGGCCTTCGGTCCGCAACTAAATCCCCCCGGCCCCGCGTTGCGTTCTGTCGTGGCGCGGGGTCGTTTTTGCAATTGGAATGCACATATTCGAATGTGTTTTCCGCAGAAACGGAAAGCTGTTTCCATGATTTCTCGTCGTGATTTTCTTCAGGTGTCGATGGCGGCCTCGTCTCTGGTCGGGGCATCGGGCTTTGGCAATTGGGCGCGTCTTGCCGCGCAGCAATCGCTGACCCAGGACCAGCTGCTGCAATTTGACACCTTTGGCAATATCAGCCTGATCCATGTCACCGACATCCATGCGCAGCTCAAGCCGATCTATTTCCGCGAGCCCTCGATCAATCTTGGCGTTGGTGGCAACAAGGGGCAGGTGCCCCACATTACCGGCGCCGATTTCCGCAAGGCCTATGGCATCGCCGATGGCTCGCCTTCGGCCTATGCGCTGACCTATGATGATTTCTCGTCGCTGGCGCAGCAGTATGGCCGCGTTGGCGGGCTGGACCGGGTGTCGACCGTGATCAACGCGATCCGCGCTGATCGGCCCGACGCGCTGCTGCTGGACGGCGGCGATACCTGGCATGGCTCGATGACCTGCTACAAGACCGAAGGCCAGGACATGGTCAACGTCATGAACGCGCTCAAGCCCGATGCGATGACCTTCCACTGGGAATTCACGCTGGGCAGCGAGCGGGTGAACGAGATCGTCGAGGGGCTGCCCTTTGCGGCGCTGGGCCAGAACATCTTTGACGCCGAATGGGACGAACCGGCCGAGCTGTTCAAACCCTACAAGTTCTTTGAGCGCGGCGGCGCCAAGGTGGCGGTGATCGGTCAGGCCTTCCCCTATATGCCGATCGCAAATCCCGGCTGGATGTTCCCCGAATACTCCTTTGGGATCCGCGACGAGAACATGCAGGACATGGTGGACGAGGTACGCGCCGCCGGGGCCGATCTGGTCGTATTGCTCAGCCACAACGGCTTTGACGTCGACAAAAAAATGGCTGGCAAGGTCAGCGGTCTCGACGTGATCCTGTCGGGCCACACCCATGATGCGCTGCCCGAACCGGTGCAGGTGGGACAGACCTTTATCATCGCGTCGGGCTCGAACGGGAAATTCGTCTCTCGCATCGATCTTGATGTGCGCGACGGCAAGATGATGGGGCTGCGGCACAAGCTGATCCCGATCTTCTCGGATGTGATCGCGCCGGATGCCACGATCACCAAGCTGATCGACGAGCAGCGCGCCCCCTACAAGACCGAGCTGGAAGAGGTGATTGGCAAGACCGACAGCCTGCTGTACCGCCGCGGCAACTTCAACGGCACCTGGGATGACCTGATCTGTGACGCGCTGCTGAGCGAGCGCGACGCCGATATCGCCATGTCGCCCGGTGTGCGCTGGGGGCCGTCGATCCTGCCCGGTCAGGACATCACCCGCGAGGATATCTTCAACGTCACTTCGATGACCTATGGCAAGGCCTATCGCACCGAGATGACCGGCGAGTTCATCAAGGTGGTGCTGGAGGACGTCGGCGACAACCTGTTCAACCCGGACCCCTATTACCAGCAGGGCGGCGATATGGTGCGGGTCGGTGGGCTGGGCTTCCGGATCGACATTTCCAAGCCGCAGGGCGCGCGGATCTCCGAGATGACGCTGCTCAAGACCGGCGAGGCGATCGACGCGGCGAAATCCTATGTCGTTGCCGGTTGGGCCTCGGTCAACGAGGGCACTGAAGGGCCGCAGATCTGGGATGTGGTGGAAAGCCATATCCGCAAACAGGGCACCGTGACGGTTGCCCCCAACACCTCGGTCAAGGTCGTGGGCGCCTGAGCGCCCCGACCCGGACCCGAAGACGCAATCTCAAAGGAGGCAAATCCAGATGAGTGACAGCTCCAAGGCAAAGTCGCCCTCGCGCCGCCAGTTCCTGAGCGGAGCAGCGGCAGCGGGTGCCGGCGCAGTTGCGGCCACGGCGGCCCGCGCTGCTGGCCCCGATCCGCTGATTACCGAAGTGCAGGACTGGGCCACGGCCACAGGCGAGGGGGTGGATGCCACGCCCTATGGCATGCCGATCCGGTTTGAATCGGATGTGCGCCGACGCAACGTCGGCTGGCTGACCGCCGACACCATCAGTTCGATCAACTTCACCCCGATCCACGCGCTCGACGGCACCATCACGCCGCAGGGTTGCGCGTTTGAGCGTCACCACTCCGGTGCGATTGAGCTGCGCAAGGAAGACTACCGTCTGATGATCAACGGGCTGGTCGATACGCCGCTGGTCTTTACCTATGCCGATCTGGAACGCTTCCCGCGCGAAAACCACGTCTATTTCTGCGAATGCGCCGCCAATACCGGGATGGAATGGGCCGGCGCGCAGCTGAACGGGGCACAGTTCACCCACGGCATGATTCACAACATGGAATACGCTGGCGTATCGCTGCGCACCCTGCTGCAAGAGGCGGGTCTGGGGGCAGCGGGCGATCTCAAGGACAAATGGGTTTATGTCGAGGGCGCAGACGCCTCGTCGAACGGTCGCTCGATCCCGATGGACAAGGCGCTGGACGATGTGCTGGTGGCTTTCAAGGCCAATGGCGAGGCCCTGCGCAAGGAACATGGCTATCCGGTCCGGCTGTGTGTGCCGGGATGGGAAGGCAACATGTGGGTCAAATGGTTGCGCCGAATCGAGGTGGTGGACCAACCGGTGCAAAGCCGCGAGGAAACCAGCAAGTACACCGACACCCTTGCCGACGGCACCAGCCGCAAATGGACTTGGGCGATGGATGCCAAATCGGTGGTCACCAGCCCCAGCCCGCAGTCACCGATCAAACATGGCAAGGGACCGCTGGTCATCACCGGTCTGGCCTGGTCGGGGCGTGGCGCGATCAAACGGGTCGATGTGTCCAAGGATGGCGGCAAGACCTGGGAAACCGCGCGTCTGGGGGCCCCGGGCGAAAAGATGGCGCTGTCACGATTCTATCTCGATACCGAGTGGGACGGCGAAGAGATGCTGCTGCAATCGCGCGCCATGGACGAGACCGGCTATGTCCAGCCCACCAAGACCGAGCTGCGCGACGTGCGCGGTGAAAACTCGATCTATCACAACAACTGCATCCAGACCTGGTGGGTCAAGCCGAACGGAGAGGCCGAGAATGTCGAAGTATCGTAAGCTGATCATCACTACAGCGCTGGCCGCCAGCCTTTCGGCGGGCCCTGCATTGGCCGAAAAAATGGGTCTGGGGCGTCCTGCCCTGCCCGAAGAGGTCGCCGCGTGGAATATCGATGTAAGCCCCGACGGCACCGGCCTGCCGGACGGGTCGGGCTCGGTCGAGGATGGAGAAGTGCTGTTCTCGGACTACTGCGCGGTCTGCCACGGCGAATTCGCCGAAGGGGTGGACAACTGGCCCAAACTGGCGGGCGGCGGGGGCACGCTGGCCGACAAGGATCCGCTGAAAACCGTGGGCTCTTACTGGCCGTATCTGTCGACCACATGGGACTATGTCCACCGCTCGATGCCGTTCGGCAATGCGCAGACCCTGAAACCCGACGAAGTCTATGCGATCGTTGCCTATATCCTGTATTCCAACGATCTGGTCGAAGATGATTTCGTGCTGTCGAAGGATAATTTTCTGGATGTCGAGATGCCCAACAAGGACGGGTTCATCATCGACGACCGGGAAACCGCCGAGGCGCAGTTCTGGAAGGCTGAGCCTTGCATGACCGACTGCAAGGAGACCGTCGAGATCACCATGGAGGCGGCGGTTCTGGACGTGACACCGGAAGAGACCAAGGCCCGCAAGGTGCAGGAGATGATGGACGCCACCAACCCGGCGAACAAGGTGCCGGGGGCAGCAAACAAGGCTGACGAGGCGTCCAACGCCGCGCCGGCTACAGAGGCGGCCACGGAGACGGCTACAGACACGGCCACAGAATCGCCTGCAGCTGAGCCCGCCGCCGAAGAGCCCGCTGCGCCAGAAGAGACCGCCGCGCTCGACCCGGCGCTGGTTGCCAAGGGCGAGAAGGTGTTTCGCAAGTGCAAGGCCTGCCACCAAGTCGGCGACGGGGCCAAGAACCGCACCGGACCGATCCTGAACGGCATTGTCGGTCATGCCGCCGGTACAGCCGAGGGGTTCCGCTATTCCAAGGTGATGAAAGAGGCTGCCGATGGGGGGCTGGTCTGGACCGAGGAAGAGTTGACCGCCTTTCTCACCAAACCGTCAAAATACATGAAGAAAACCAAGATGACCTTTGCCGGTCTGAAGAAAGACGACGATCTCGAAGCGGTCATCGCCTATCTTAAGTCCTTCAATTGACGGACATCCTTTGACGCGCCCGCTATCGGCGCCACTGCCCCGGTGCCCTTTGGTGCCGGGGTTTTCCCTTTTGCGCCGACGGGGAGGTGGGCTGATATGGGCGCCCCCCAAGAGGAAACCGCGGGGCCGCGCCCCCTTGCAGCCCCTCCCGGGCACCACTAAGACTCGTGTGACGCAGCTTCGGGTATGGTCCCGATCCTACACAAGGCAGGCAGTTTACATGTTCGATCCGACAGAAACCTACATGAACACCCTGGTCCCGATGGTTGTCGAACAGACCAGCCGCGGCGAGCGGGCCTATGACATCTTCTCACGCCTGCTCAAAGAGCGGATCATCTTTATCAACGGTCCGATCCATGACGGCATGAGCCACCTGATCGTGGCGCAATTGCTGCACCTTGAGGCGGAGAATCCGAACAAGGAAATCAGCATCTACATCAACTCGCCGGGCGGTGTGGTGACCTCGGGGCTGTCGATCTATGACACCATGCAGTACATCAAGCCGAAGTGTTCGACCCTCGTGATCGGCCAGGCGGCGTCGATGGGCTCGGTCCTGCTGGCGGGCGGTGCGCCCGGCATGCGGTTCTCGCTGCCCAACAGCCGCATCATGGTGCACCAGCCCTCGGGCGGGTATCAAGGCCAGGCCAGCGACATCATGATTCACGCCGCCGAGACCCAGAAACTCAAGGATCGCCTGTATGACATTTATGTCAGACATACCGGTCAATCCAAGAAAGCGGTTGAAAAGGCGCTCGACCGTGACAACTTTATGTCACCGGAAGAGGCCAAGGAATGGGGCCATATCGACGAGATTGTCGAAAGCCGTGTCAAACCGGGTGACGACACATAATTCATCAGGGTTCGCCGTGCCGGTCGACGGCACGGGGGCCCTTGGCAATTTGCGATTGTGGTGCCCGGATCGCTGTCCTAAGCTGACCGGTGTCCGGGGAACGGCCCGGCAGCAGGGGCAACGCGGAACTCGAAGCCGAAAGGTAAATCATGGCAACGAACTCAAGCGGTGACAGCAAGAATACGCTTTACTGCAGCTTCTGCGGCAAGAGCCAGCATGAGGTGCGCAAGCTCATCGCAGGACCGACCGTATTCATCTGTGATGAATGCGTCGAGCTGTGCATGGACATCATCCGCGAGGAGACCAAGGCCAGCGGGCTGAAGTCGACCGATGGTGTGCCCACGCCGAAAGACATCTGCGAGGTACTCGACGATTACGTGATCGGTCAGGCGATGGCCAAACGCGTGCTGTCGGTGGCCGTGCACAACCATTACAAACGTCTCAACCACGCGCAAAAGTCCGGCTCGGATATTGAACTGTCCAAGTCGAACATCCTGCTGATCGGTCCGACCGGCTGCGGTAAGACCTTGTTGGCGCAGACCTTGGCGCGCATCCTTGATGTGCCCTTTACCATGGCGGACGCGACGACGCTGACCGAGGCCGGCTATGTCGGCGAGGATGTCGAGAACATCATTCTCAAGCTGTTGCAGTCCTCGGAGTACAACGTCGAGCGGGCGCAACGCGGCATCGTCTATATCGACGAGGTCGACAAGATCACCCGCAAGTCGGAAAATCCCTCGATCACCCGCGACGTGTCGGGCGAGGGCGTGCAGCAGGCGCTGTTGAAGCTGATGGAAGGCACCGTGGCCTCGGTTCCGCCGCAGGGCGGGCGCAAGCATCCACAGCAGGAATTCCTGCAGGTCGACACCACCAATATCCTGTTCATCTGCGGCGGCGCCTTCGCCGGTCTGGACAAGATCATCGCGCAGCGCGGCAAGGGCTCGGCGATGGGCTTTGGTGCCGATGTGCGGGACAACGACGAACGCGGCGTTGGTGAGATCTTTCAGGATCTGGAGCCCGAGGATCTGCTGAAATTCGGCCTGATCCCGGAATTCGTCGGGCGTCTGCCGGTTCTGGCAACGCTGGAGGATCTCGACGAAGACGCCTTGGTGACTATCCTGACCAAGCCGAAGAACGCACTGGTCAAACAGTACCAGCGTCTGTTCGAACTGGAGAATACCGAGCTTCAGTTCACCGATGACGCGCTCAACGCGATTGCCAAACGCGCGATCCAGCGCAAGACCGGTGCGCGCGGGCTGCGCTCGATCCTCGAGGATATTCTGCTTGACACCATGTTCGAGCTGCCGGGCATGGACAACGTGACCAAGGTGGTTGTGAACGAAGAGGCGGTGAACTCGGACGCGCAGCCGTTGAAGATCTATGCAGAGGCCGACAAGGAATCCGCGACAGCGGGCTGATCTTGGCGACCAGTCGATCATTATTGCGGCGCGGGGCCTTCCCGCGCCGTTTCTTATTCGGAGACGGACCATGACCATCAAACGCATCTCGTCGGGCGGAGAGTTCGAGGCGAAGGTCGGCTATTGCCGGGCTGTCGTCGCTGGTGGCTTCGTGCATGTGGCGGGCACCGTGGGGCAGGGCGACGATGTGGTCGCGCAATGCCGCTCGGCGCTGGAGATCATCGGCAAGGCGCTGGCCGAGGCCGGGGCGGGATTCGCCGATGCGGTGCGGGTGACCTATTACCTGCCCGACCGGGCCGAGTTCGCACCCTGCTGGCCGCTCTTGCAGGCGGCGTTCGGGGAGAATCCGCCGGTGGCGACGATGCTTGAATGCGCGCTGATCGACCCGAAATACCGCATCGAGATCGAGCTCACCGCGCTACTCCCCGCATAGCACGCGGGGCGCTGCCGATCCGCGCCTTGGGCTCTGGACCTTGGCGCGCGCTTGGTCCATACCTTGCCTCAGCGAAAGGCCGGAGACACCAATGGGAATCCTCAATACTCTTCTGCGCGCCGTGACCTGGTGGAACGGGCAGACGATCAACACGCAGCTCTACACCTGGCGCAAAGGTGTCCGGGTCGGCGAGGACAATCAGGGCAACATATTTTACCGCAATGCCGATGACAGCCGCCGTTGGGTGATCTTCAATGGCGAGATCGAGGCGAGCCGCATCGATCCGGATTGGCATGGCTGGATGCACCACACGTGGGACGAATCGCCTGCGGACAAGCCGCTGGTCCACAAGCCTTGGGAAAAGCCGCATCACGAAAACCTGACGGGCACGGCACTGGCCTATGCGCCGGCGGGATCGATTCGCCAGCCGCACCCGGTCGAGCGGAGTGATTACGAGGCTTGGAGCCCGGAATAACCGGCCCCGATTGAACGGAGCGCACAATGTCACACAACACGACCGAGGTTCTGGTGGGCGGTGCCGTTCTGGCTGCCGCCATCGCCTTTGCCGTCTATGCAGGGCATACCACGGGCTTTGCCACTGGCGCCCGCGGCTATGAGCTGAACGCCTCTTTCCGCTCGCTTGAGGGGGTGACGGTGGGAACAGATGTGCGCCTTGCCGGGGTCAAGATCGGGACCGTCTCGGATGTTGAACTGAACCCCGAGACTTTTCGCGCAGATACAAAATTGGTGGTTCAAGAGGGCATCGTGATCCCTGACGACAGCGCCGCCGTGGTCGCCTCCGAGGGGCTTTTGGGCGGTAATTTCGTCGAGATCATGCCCGGTGGATCGCCCGGCTATTTCGATCCCGGTGCGGAAATCCTTGATACTCAGGGCGCGGTCAGCTTGGTCTCGCTGCTGCTGAAATTCGTCTCTGGCGACAGTGGATCTGGCAGCGGGGCGGACGGCGGAGCGACGAATTGAACCGCCGATTCGCCGGTCTGGTCGTGACATTGGCTCTGGCCCTGTCGGCCCCGGCTTTTGCCCAGGACGACGCGGTGCAATCGGGCGCTGGCGCGCTGTTGCGCGGACTGGACAAGGTCAATGGCGAAACCCGCGATATCGAGATTTCCAGCGGCGAGACCGGCAGCGTTTTCGGGCTCGATATCGCGCTCGCGGATTGCCGCTATCCTGTGGACAACCCCACCGGCGACGCCTTTGCCTATCTGACCATATGGGATCGTGGTGCGGCGCAGGCCGTGTTCGAGGGCTGGATGGTGGCCTCTTCGCCCGCGCTCAACGCGCTGGATCACAGCCGTTACGACATCTGGGTGTTGCGCTGTATCACGTCCTGAGCGCTCGGGCTTGGCGGACCGGTGAAATCGGCGTGCATCTCGATCGCATCGCGCAATTGGCGGTGATACGAGCCGCGGGTGATTTCCACCGCGCCAAGGCTGGCCAGATGCTCGGTCAGGAACTGCGTATCGAACAGCTTAAATCCCCCCAGCCGCAGCCGATCCACCAGATAGGCCAGCGCGATTTTTGACGCATCGGTGCGGCGCGAGAACATGCTTTCACCGAAATAGGCCGCCCCGAGCACGACACCATAGACCCCGCCGATCAGCGCATCGCCCTCCCAGACCTCTAGCGAATGGGCGTGTCCCTTTGCGAAGAGGTCCAGATACAGCGCGCGGATCTCGGCGTTGATCCAGGTTTCCGCCCGGTCGGCACAGCCATCGAGCACACCAGAGAAATCCTGATCGATGGTCACGCGATACCCGCCGCGCCGCATCCGCCGCGCCAGCGAGCGCGAGATGTGAAACCCCTCCAGCGGGATCACACCGCGCCGCTTGGGATCGACCCAGAAGATCTCGGAGTCGTCGCGATTCTCGGCCATCGGGAACACCCCGATGGAATAGCCATGCAGCAACAACTCCGGGCTGATCGACATCACGATCCCCCCGCGCCCAGAGTCATCCGCAGAGTCATCCGCCCGGCGTTTCGCTCAGGCGCCCAATTTGTCCGCAAGCCACTTTTCCAACCAGTGGATATTGTACTGCCCGTTCAGGATGTCGGGTTCCTGCAACAGGGCGTCGAACAGTTGCACGGTGGTATCCACACCATCGACGATCAACTCCCCCAGCGCCCGGTTGAGCCGCGCGAGCGCCTCGGGCCGGTCGCGACCATGCACGATCAGCTTGCCGATCAGGCTGTCGTAATAGGGCGGGATCACATATCCGTCATACAGCGCGCTGTCCATCCGCACCCCCAGACCGCCCGGGGCGTGGAAATGGCTGATGGTGCCGGGGCAGGGCGAGAAATTGGGCAGCTTCTCGGCATTGATCCGCACCTCGATCGCATGCCCGTTCAGGGTCAGATCCTCTTGCGTGAACGACAGCGGCTCGCCAGCGGCCACCCGGATCTGTTCGCGCACCAGATCGACGCCAAAGATCGCCTCGGTCACCGGGTGTTCGACCTGCAACCGCGTGTTCATCTCGATGAAATAGAATTCGCCGTTTTCATAGAGAAACTCGATGGTGCCGGCCCCGATATAGTTGATCCGGGCCACGGCATCGGCACAGACCTTGCCGATCCGGGCGCGTTCCTCGGGCGTGATCGTGGGGCCGGGGGCCTCTTCCAGAACCTTTTGGTGACGCCGTTGCAGCGAACAGTCGCGCTCGGCCAGATGCACGGCCTTGCCCTTGCCGTCGCCAAAGACCTGAACCTCGATATGGCGCGGCGTGGTCAGGTATTTCTCGATATAGACCTCGTCATTGCCAAAGGCCGCCTTGGCCTCGGCCCGCGCGGTCTGAAAGGCGCGCTCGATCTCCTCGTCCGAGTTGGCCACTTTCATGCCGCGCCCGCCGCCACCGGCGGTGGCCTTGATGATGACCGGATAGCCGATCTCGCCGCCCATGCGTCGCGCGGTTTCCACGTCCGGCACGCCGCCGTCAGAGCCGGGCACACAGGGAACCCCCAGCGCTTTCATGGTTTCGATCGCGGTGATCTTGTCGCCCATCAGGCGGATGTGTTCTGCCGAGGGGCCGATAAAGGTCAGGCCGTGATCTTCGACGATCTGCACGAAATTGGCATTTTCCGACAAGAACCCATAGCCGGGGTGAATCGCCTGCGCGCCGGTGATCTCGCAGGCCGAGATGATCGCGGGGATCTTGAGATAACTCTCGGTGCCGGGCGGCGGACCGATGCAGATCGATTCGTCGGCCATGCGCACATGCATCGCATCGCTGTCGGCGGTGGAGTGCACCGCCACGCTGGCGATGCCCATCTCGCGCGCGGCGCGGACAACACGCAGGGCGATCTCGCCCCGGTTCGCAATCAGGATCTTGTCGAACATGTTTGCCCCTTACTCGATGATGACCAGCGGTGTGCCGAATTCAACCGCTGCGCCGTCATCGACAAGGATGCGCTTGACCGTGCCCGCCTTGGGGGCATGGATGTGGTTCATCGTCTTCATCGCCTCGACGATCAGCAGCGTGTCGCCCTCGTCCACCGTGCTGCCCACCTTGATAAAGCTGGGCGCCCCCGGTTCGGGTTGCAGATAGATCGTGCCCACCATCGGGGAGGTCACGGCGCCGGGGTGGCTGGCAGGATCTTCGGCTGCGGCGGGCGCGCTTGCCGGTGCGGCCGGGGCCACAGCAGCGGGGGCGGCGGCCACGGCCACTTGGGCCGGTGCGATCATGGCAGCGGGGGAGGCGCGGCTCACCCGGACATTCAAGCTGTCATCCTTGGCAAATTCGCGTTTGACCTCCAACTCGGTCAGATCGTTCTCGCGCAGCAGCTCGGCCAGTGCCTTGATGAATGCAACATCCGCGTCGGTAGTCTTCTGTGTCATCTGTATCCTCGACCGGTTACGCCCGCGCTGCTCGCCCGCGCTGGCATGCGAAATTCTTCGCGCTTATAGGCTATGGTGCCGACTGTGAAAAGCGCCGTTACTCAATCCCGCCCGCGCAAGGCAAGGGGCAAGCGCCCGTGATGCCGATCAAAGCGGCATTCCCGACAGTTTGGCGACCAGTTCTGGCAGCTTGCGCGCGCCGAATTTTTGCAACAACCGGGCGCGATGCGCCTCGACCGTGCGATAGGACAGCGCCAGGTCCGCGCCCACCTCTTTGGCCGACATCCCGCGGCAGGTCAGGATCGCCACCTCGCGCTCGCGCGGGGTCAGATGCACGAACGGGCGTTCGTCCGAGAGATCGGCAAACGACCAGATGCCATGACGGAACGGATCCTCGGGCGTCAGCGATTGGCCGCGCACCCGGCACCAGAACAGATCGCCGGTCGCGCGCCGCATGATGCGTTCGTCGTGATATTCGCCGGTCTCGCGCATCGCCGCCAAGCCGCGCGCGCCGATCCGCTCGAATTCGGCCTCGGAAGGGTAGAAATCGCGCAAGGGGCGGTTTTCATACTCCGCAGACTGGCCGCCAAAGGTGCGGGCAAAGCGCAGATTGGCGCGCCGGATCACTCGGTTTTCCAGTTCGACCAGCCCGATCGGGGCGTTTTGAAAGGCGATGTCGCTCATGGCGCAACTGTGCCGGGTATTTCTACGGAATTGAAGAGGGAGCATGCGGGGCGCTAATGTTCGCCAAACATGGAATGGGAGGACGACCATGGT
Organism: Pseudodonghicola sp.; assembly: GCA_033791545.1. Taxonomy (GTDB): domain Bacteria; phylum Pseudomonadota; class Alphaproteobacteria; order Rhodobacterales; family Rhodobacteraceae; genus Antarcticimicrobium. The sequence goes on from JASJGL010000071.1 coordinate 31,404, forward strand.
TTATATCGCGGGCTGGGGCCACACGAAATTTGGCAAGCTGACAGATCAAACCCTTGAGGATCTGGTGATCGAGGCCGGCGCCGAAGCGCTGGCCGATGCCGGGATCACGGGGACGGATGTGGACGGCATCTGGATGGGGCATTTCAACGCCGGCATGGTGCCCGACGGGTTCCCGTCGTCGCTGGCGATGGGGATCGACCCCGGGCTGCGCTACAAGCCAGCCACCCGGCTCGAGAACGCCTGCGCCTCTGGATCGGCGGCGGTCTTTGCTGCCCGGCAGGCGATTCTTGCGGGCGAGGCGCGGGTGGCGCTGGTGATCGGGGTCGAAAAGATGACCCACCTGCCTGGTGCGGATGTGACCGCAGCGCTGGGCCATGCGTCGTATCAAAAGGAAGAGGCGGGCACGTCGTTCCCCGGCATCTTCGCGCATTTCGCACAGGCCTATTTCGACAAATATGGCGACCACTCTCAGGCGCTGGCCCGGATCGCGGCCAAGAACCACGGCAATTCGGTGAACAACCCGCTGGCCCATCTGCAAAAGCCGATGGACGAGGCGTTTTGCGCCACCGTTTCGGATCGCAACCCGATGATCGCGGCGCCGCTGAAAAAGACCGATTGTTCGCTGGTCTCTGACGGGGCGGCGGCGCTGGTGCTGGTGGCCGACGACCTGCTGGGCGATGTTGCCAAGGCGGTGAAAATTCGCGCCGCCGCGCAGGTCAACGATGTCCTGCCGCTGTCGCAACGCGATCTGCTGGCCTTCGAGGGGCCGCGCCGGGCGATCCATTCCGCCTATGAGCGCGCCGGGATCACCGTCAATGATCTGGACGTGGCCGAGGTGCATGACTGCTTCACCATCGCCGAATTGCTGATCTATGAATCGATGGGGCTGGCCGCGCACGGCCATGCCGCCGACCTGCTTGAAGGCGGCGTGGTGCATGCCGGCGGGCGGCTGCCGGTGAACCTGTCGGGCGGGCTCAAGGCCAAGGGGCACCCGGTCGGGGCGACCGGCGTCTCGATGCACGCGATGGTCGCGCGGCAAGTGCTGGGGCAGGCCGGTGCGATGCAGCATCCCGATGCCGAACTGGGGCTTGTGTTCAACATGGGCGGCTCTGGCGTGGCCAACTACGCCAGCATCCTTGAGCGGGCGAAGGGATGAACCTCGCAAATTGGTTGCGCCGGACGGCGCAACTCCACCCGGACCAGCCAGCGCTGTTTCTGGGGGAAGAGAGGGTCGCCGATTATCGCGGCTTTGACGCGGGCGCGGCGCGGATCGCGGGCTGGCTCAAGGCGCAGGGCATCGCCCCCGGCGACCGCGTCGGCCTGTTCATGAAGAACTGCCCCGACTACCTGATCGCCTTTTATGGTATCTGGTACGCTGGCGCGGTGGTGGTGCCGATCAATGCCAAGCTGCACGGGCGCGAGGCGGCGTTCATCCTTGAGAATTCGGACACCGCGCTGTGCTTCACCTCTCCGGGGTTGAACGAGGCGCTGGAAGAGGCCGGGGCCCAAGGGCGGCGGGTGGATGTCTCCGGCGCGGACTATGCTGCGGCGCTGACCCATGATCCGGTTGCGGAGCCCGTGGCGCGCGCGCCGCAGGATCTGTCTTGGCTGTTCTACACCTCTGGCACCACCGGGCGGCCCAAGGGGGTGCAGATTTCTCACCGGATGCTGCGGGACATGTCGCTGGCCTATCTGGCCGACGTCGATGTCGCGACCGCCGAAGATGCGATCCTGTACGCCGCGCCGATGAGCCATGGCGCGGGGATCTACAACATGGTGCACGTGCTGGTGGGCGCGCGCCATGTCTGCCCGGTCTCGGGCGGGTTCGATCCGGCCGAGATCTTTGCGCTGGCCCGGCATCATCGCAACATCCAGATGTTCGCAGCCCCCACTATGGTGCATCGGATGACCGCGGCCGCCAAGGCCGCGGGCGAGACCGGTGAAGGGCTGCGCACCATCGTCTATGGCGGCGGGCCGATGTATCTGGCCGATATCACCGAGGCGGTCGATCACTTCGGGCCGATCTTTGTCCAGATCTATGGGCAGGGCGAATGCCCGATGGGGATTTCCGCACTGTCGCGGGATCTGGTTGCTGATCGCAGCCATCCCCGCTGGCGCGACCGGTTGGTCAGCGTCGGGCGGGCGCAGTCCACGGTCGAGGTCCAGATCGGCGATGCCGAGGGCACCCCGGTGCCGCCGGGGCAACATGGCGAGATCATGGTGCGCGGTGATGTGGTGATGCCCGGCTATTGGCGCAACGAGGAGGCCACTGCCAAGACGCTGGTCAACGGCTGGCTGATGACCGGCGACATGGGGTTCATGGACGAGGACGGGTTCGTCACCATGCGCGACCGCTCCAAGGACATGATCATCACCGGTGGCTCCAACGTCTATCCGCGCGAGGTCGAAGAGGTGCTGCTGACCCATCCGGAGGTGCGCGAGGTCTCGGTCGTGGGGCGCGTGCATCCCGACTGGGGCGAAGAGGTGGTCGCCTTTGTCGTGGGCGTGGTCCCCGAGGCGGATCTCGACGCGCTTTGCAACGCCAATATCGCCCGATTCAAGCGCCCCAAAGCGTACATTTTCACCGCCGAACTGCCCAAGAACAACTACGGCAAGGTTCTCAAGACCGAGCTGCGAAAGCAGTTGGAAGAAAACGCATGACCGATCTGACGGGAAAGACGGCGCTTGGTCACCGGATCGGTTCAGGGCATCGGCCTGGCGATCGCGGAACAATTGGCGGCTGGACCGCGCAGTAACGGTCGGGGCAGGGGTATAGATCCAAAGAAAACGGCCAACCTGCATGGGTTGGCCGTTGGTGCTTTGTGCTGGTGGTCTGCCCGGTCCCGTCGCTGAGCGCGCTCAGATAGCCAGATATTCAGAGCGCAGATCGGCGTTGCCCAACACCTCGGCGGCGGTGCCGTCAAACACGATGGAGCCGGTGTCGAGAATGATGGCGCGGTCGGCCAGTTGCAGTGCACGCACCGCGTTCTGTTCGACGATGATCGTGGTCATGCCCTGCTCCTTGATGATGCGCAGGGTTTTCTCGATCTCGTCCACGATCACCGGCGCCAACCCCTCATAGGGTTCGTCCAGCAGCAGCAACTTGAGATCGCGCGCCAGCGCCCGGGCAATTGCCAGCATCTGCTGTTCGCCGCCCGACAGCGTCACGCCTTCTTGCTTGCGGCGTTCTCCAAGGCGCGGGAACAGTTCATACAGACGTTCAATCGACCAGCCGATCGGCGGGGCGATCTGTGCCAGTTGCAGGTTCTCCTCGACCGTCAGGCCGGGGATGATGCGCCGGTCTTCGGGCACCAGACCCAGCCCCAGGCTCGCGGCCTCATGCGAGGCCATCTTGTGCAGCGGCTGGTGATCCAGCCAGATTTCCCCATGGGTGACCAAGGGGCTGCCGATCCGCGCGATGGCGCGCAGGGTCGAGGTCTTGCCAGCCCCGTTGCGCCCCAGCAGCGCAAGGATCTCGCCCTCGTGCACGTTGAAGTTCACACCCTGCACGATATAGCTTTCGCCGTAGTAGGCATGCATGTCCCAGACCGAGAGAAAGGCCGGGGCGGTTTCGGCCTGATTGGCGTTCTTGGAAAAGTCGGGTTTGACGTTCATCTGAAATCCTCCTCAGGCCGACTCGCCCAGATACGCTTCGCGCACCTTGGGGTTGCCCTTGATGTTCTGCGGATCGTCCTCGACCAGCGGTGTGCCCTGCGCCAAAACGGTGATCCGGTCGGCAAGGCTGAACACCACATGCATGTCATGCTCGATGATGGCGATGGTGATGTCGCGCTCTTCCTTGATCTGCTTGAGCAGGTCGATGGTGTTATTGGTATCGGCCCGCGCCATGCCGGCGGTGGGTTCGTCCAGCAGCAGCAACCGCGGTTCCTGACTGAGACACATGCCGATCTCAAGCCGCCGCTTGTCGCCGCGCGACATCGAGGCGGCATGCATGTGCCGCTTGTCCGCCATCTTCATGTCTTCCAGCACATGTTCCGCCTGTTCGAGGATCCCGCGCTCATGCGCCACGGATTCATAGGCATGCATGCGAAAAGCGCCGTCGCGTCTGGCAAAGATCGGAATCATCATGTTTTCGATCACCGTCAGATCGCCAAAGATCTCGGGCGTCTGGAATACGCGGGAAATGCCCATCTGGTTGATTTCATAGGGCTTGCGCCCCAGCACCGACTGGCCGTCGAACATGACCGAGCCGGTATCAGGGATCAGTTTGCCCACCAGGCAGTTCAGCAAGGTGGACTTGCCGGCACCGTTCGGCCCGATGATGGCGTGCACGGTGTTTTCGCGCACGGTCAGGTTCACATTGCTCAGCGCCTTGAGGCCGCCGAAGTTCTTGTTGACGTTCTTGACTTCGAGAATGCCCATCTTTGCGTCCTCCTTACTCGGCCACATGGGGCGGTTTTTTGGGGTGATGGTCTTCGCCATCGCTCGGCGGGGTCTTCTTCTTGCCTTTCAGCAGCCGCGCGATGCGTTGCCCGCCTTCGACCAGACCACCCGGCAGAAACACCACCACCAGCATGAACAACAGGCCCAGTGTCAGGTGCCAGCCCTTGCCGATGAAGGGGTGCACGATGAAGACCATGAAATCCTCAAGCCCGTCGGGCAGGAAGGAGAACCAGCTGTGCAACACGGTGTCGTTGATCTTGGAGAAGATGTTTTCGAAGTACTTGATGAAACCCGCGCCCAGAACCGGCCCGATCAAGGTGCCGGCACCACCAAGGATGGCCATCAGCACCACTTCGCCCGAGGCGGTCCACTGCATCCGCTCGGCGCCTGCCAGCGGATCCATCGCCGCCATCAGACCACCGGCCAGACCGGCGTACATCCCCGAGATGACAAAGGCCGCCAAGGTGTAGGGCCGGGTATTCAACCCGGTATAATTCATCCGCTGCTGGTTCGATTTTACCGCCCGCAGCATCATCCCGAAGGGCGAGCGGAAGATGCGGATCGCCAGGAAAAAGACGATCATCAGGATCACCGCGCAGAGATAGTACCCGGCGTTGAAGTCGAACCGCCACGCGCCGACATCCAGCGTATAGGTCGAGTTCATGGATAGCCCGAACAGATGCGGCAGATCGGGCAGACTGTCGCGATGGAACCATTGCGGATCATCGGCATAGACCTGCAGCCCGGTTTCCCCGTTGGTCAGGTTGAACTTGGGGTTGGACAGCACTGAATAGGCCAGGGCAAAGGACATCTGCGCAAACGCCAGCGTCAGGATCGAGAAATAGATGCCGGATCGACGCAGGCTGACAAAGCCGATGATCAGCGAAAAGATCGCGGCGACCACGACGCTCAGCGTGATGGCGGGGATCACGTTGTAGGTGAACAGCTTGAAGATCCAGACCGCCGAATAGCTGCCGACCCCCAGAAAGGCCGCGTGCCCGAACGAGAGATAACCGGTCAGGCCAAACAGGATGTTGAACCCGATGGCGAAGATGCCAAAGATGATGAACCGCTGCATCAGGTCGGGATAGCCCGCGTTGAACTGCGCCATGGCGCTGTCGGTCGGAAACGGGTTCAGGATGAAGGGGGCGCATAGCGTCAGCACCGCGACCACGAGCAGAAGCGTGGTGTCTTTTTTGTTAAGTCCGAGCATGAATTAGTCCTCCATCACACCCTTGCGGCCCATCAGGCCCCGCGGGCGGGTCAGCAGAATGATGATTGCGACCAGGTAAATAATGATCTGGTTGATGCCCGGGAGCGTGGTCGTCGCCCAAGTGGTCGAGGCGAAGCTTTCCAGAATACCCAGCAAGAAGCCGGCGAGTACGGCACCGGGAAGCGATCCCATGCCGCCGACAACCACAACCACGAAACTCAGCACCAGAAAGTCCATGCCCATGTGATAATTCGGAGGATTGAGCGGCCCGTACATCACCCCGGCCAGCCCTGCCACGGCAGAGGCGACGCCGAACATGATGGTGAACCGGCGGTCGATGTTGATGCCCAAAAGGCCCACCGTCTCGCGGTCGGCCATGCCAGCGCGCACCACCATCCCGAAGGTGGTGAATTGCAGAAAGGCAAAGATGCCCGCGATGATCGTCACCGAGAAGAAGAAATAGACCAGGCGCCAGATCGGGTAGACGATCTCGTTGACCTGAAACCCGATCATCATGCCCAGATCGACCGAGCCGCGCAGCGCGCTGGGTTCCGGAGTCTGGATCGGGTTGGCGCCGAAGAAATACTTGACCACTTCCTGCAGCACGATGGCCAGACCAAAGGTCACAAGGATCTGGTCGGCGTGTTCGCGCTTGTAGAAATGCTTGATCAGCCCGCGTTCCATCACAAAACCGATCAGAACCATGACCGGAATGGCGAACAGGATGGCCAGCGGCACCGACCAGTCGATGATCGCGGCGCCGATATCCTGGCCGAACCAGGATTCGATATAGGGTGTCTTGATCTTGAGCGGATTGCCCAGGAAATCCTTCTGGGTCAGGTCGAGGGTCTCGAAACTCAGGTTCAGGATACGCTGAACCGTCACCGCGCAGAAGGCACCGATCATGAACAGCGCGCCATGCGCAAAGTTCACGACCCCAAGGGTGCCGAAGATGAGTGTCAGGCCCAGCGCGATCAGCGCATAGGCCGAGCCTTTGTCGAGCCCGTTGAGAATTTGCAGAAGGAATGCGTCCATTGTCCCCACCGTTGAATGGATCGGGAGCGTCCCTCCGGCATGTGCCGGGGGGACGACCGGTTTGTCCAACCGTTTTCCCTGATGTTGAGGGTGTGGTCCGGGCCGGGGCCCGGACCTGTGGCGCTTAGGCGCCCGGGTTGCAGGCCCCCAGTTCGCCGCCGGCGAACATCGGGTGATCCGGCTCGTACCAGACCTGTGCCGCCGGGGTGACTTCGACCACTTCGAGAAGGTCGAATTCGCTGGTCGGGTTTTCTTTCCCGCGCACCACGAGCACATCCTTGAAGCACTGGTGGTCGGCCCCGCGATAGAGCGTCTGCCCATTGCCCAGCCCGTCGAACAGGAACCCTTTATTGGCTGCCGACGAGATCCCGGGCAGCGAACTGTCGCCTCCGGTCAACGCCTCTTCCACGGCGCAGGGGTTGAACGATCCGGCGCGCTGCACCGCATCGGCATAGAGCAGGGTCTGGCAATAGCAGGTATGCGCCGCCTGGCTCGGCGGGAAGCCGTATTTGGTGCCGAAGGATTTCACGAAGGCTTTGGAGCCCTCATCCTGCAGCGACCAGTGCCAGTTGGTGGACCCCAGAATGCCCTTCACGTTGGCGCCAGCCCCCTTGGCCATCAGCCGCGAATACAGCGGCACGACGATCTCGAACTGCTTGCCGTTGACCATCTTTTCGCGCAGGCCGAACTGCACGGCGTTGGTCAGCGAGTTGACCATGTTCCCGCCGTAGTGGTTCAGGATCAGCACATCTGCGCCCGAATTCAGAACCGGCGCGATATAGGACGAGAAATCGGTCGCGGCCAGCGGCGTCTTGACCGCGTTCACGGTCTCCCAGCCGAGCGCCTCGGTGGCGGCCTTGATCGATTCTTCCTGGGTCCAGCCCCAGGTGTAGTCGGCCGTCAGGTGATAGGCCTTGCGGTCCTTGCCATAACGCGCGGCCAACACCGGCGCCAGTGCGGCGCCCGACATATAGGCGTTGAAGAAATGGCGGAAGCCATTGGCCTTCTTGTCCTTGCCGGTGGTGTCGTTGGAGTGGGTCAGACCCGCCATGAAGATCACGCCGGCCTCCTGGCACAGGCCCTGAACGGCAACAGCCACGCCCGAGGACGAGCCGCCGGTGATCATGATAGCGCCGTCTTTTTCGATCATCGACTTGGCGCTGGCACGGGCGGCATCGGATTTGGTCTGGGTATCGCCGGTCACGAACTGGACCTTCTTGCCCAGAATACCGTCACCTTGCAGCGCCTTGGAGCTGAAGGTGTTCAGCATGCCACCGTCGCCACCCCCGTTCAGGTGCTCGACCGCGAGTTCATAGGCGCGCAGTTCATCCGCGCCCTCGTCTGCATAAGGGCCTGTCTGGGGCACGTTGAACCCCAGCGTGACCGTGCCGCCAGTCGGCTCGTTCACATAGGCCGCCGCCGAAGAGGCGGTGAAGATCGTCGGCAGCGCAACGCCGGCACCGGCGATGGCGCCGGTCTTCAGCACGCCGCGACGTGTGACATCGTTTTTGGACATGAAAATCCTCCCATTTCATGGATTGCACCGCTAGGGCTCCTCTTCCCGACACGGCGCGCGCACGATTGTGCAAACTCAGTATGTCGGCGGATTGGAAAATTACGCAATAAACCCCTTGAACAGAACGATATTTTTGTCAACAAATGCACAGGTGTCTAAGGTATTTTGTAAATTACCTTATGTCGCAGTGCAGAAAGACGTTGAAATCCTGCTGAAAAAGGACCCTGACCGCCATGCCCCGCGACATGCTTACCGGCAGCCGTATCCGCGAACGACGTGCGATCAAGGGGCTGCGACAGGCCGATTTGGCCCGCCAGGTCGGAATCTCGCCATCTTACCTGAACCTGATCGAACACAACCGGCGCAGAATCGGGGGCAAACTGCTGGTCGATCTGGCCGAGGTGCTGGGGGTGGAGCCCTCGATGCTGACCGAAGGGGCCGAGGCGGCGCTGATTTCCGCCCTGCGCGAGGCGGCGGCCGAGGCCGGGGTCGCCATGGCCGAGACCGACCGCGCCGAGGAATTTGCCGGGCGCTTTCCCGGCTGGGCCGAGGTGCTGGTCTGGTCGCATCGCCGCATCACCTCTTTGGAGCGCACGGTTGAAACCCTGTCGGACCGGCTGACCCATGACCCCCGGCTGGCCGCGTCGCTGCACGAGGTGCTCTCCACCGCGGCCGCGATTCGCTCCACCGCGTCGATCCTGGCCGAAACCGGCGAGTTGGAGCCGGAATGGCGCGACCGGTTTCACCGCAACCTGAACGAGGACAGCGCGCGGCTTGCCGACAGTTCCAAGGCGCTGGTTAACTATCTTGATGACACCGAGGCCAGCGCCGATCATCGGGGCGCCCCACAGGAGGAGGTCGAGGCGTTCATGGCAGCGCATGGCCATCATTTTCCGCTGTTGGAGGAGGGGACGGGCGATCTTGACGCGATCATAGCCTCCGCGCCAGAATTGACCGGCCGGGCGGCGCGACAGGTGGCGCGCAAGATCTTGCGGCAATATGCGGCCGATGTTGTGGCGATGCCGCTGGCGGTTTTCACCGAGGCGGTCAAGGCGCAGGGGCTTGATCCTCTGGCGTTGGCGCAGGCCTTTGCGGTGGATCTGCCGGCGGTGTTCCGACGCATTGCGACCCTGCCGGAGGGGGCGTTGCCGGGTGAGGTCGGGCTGGTGATCTGCGATGCCTCGGGCAGCATCCTGTTCCGCAAGGCGATCACCGGCTTTGCCCTGCCGCGCCATGGCGAGGCCTGCCCGCTCTGGCCACTGTTCTCGGCGTTGAACCGGCCGCTGGTGCCCATTCGCCGCCGCGTGTCACAACTGGGCCGGGCCGTCGCCGAGTTCGACTGTCTCGCCATCGCCTGGCCCGATGGTCCGCCGGGATTCGAGCGGGATCCGCTCTATCGCTCGATCATGCTGATCCTGCCGGTCCGGCACGGCGAGGGGGACGGGGCAACGCCGCAGCCTGTTGGCGGAACCTGTCGGGTCTGCCCGCGCGGCGACTGTGACGCACGGCGCGAGCCTTCGATCCTGAGCGAAGGGTTTTGACAGGTCCATCTCGGCGTGGCTATGCTGTCGAAAAGCAAGAATAATCTGTTAGCGCGGCCACGCTGACACGTCAGGGGGAGGAGGGGGCGGCATGGGCCGACATGTTTTGCTGATCGAGGATGAATCCAATATTGCAGAGGCGATCCGTTTCCTGCTGACACGCGACGGCTGGCAGGTGGATACCCATGCCGATGGCCGTGACGCCGTCGAGGTGGTGTGTGCTGCCAAACCGGATCTGGTGATCCTCGACATGATGTTGCCGGGCAAAAGCGGCATGGACATCCTGCGCGAATTGCGCGCGATCGACGGCCTGCACGATTTGCCGGTGCTAATGCTGACCGCGCGCGGCCAGTCACGGGATCGCGACATGGCGGAAAAGGCCGGTGTCAGCCGGTTCATGACCAAACCTTTCTCCAATATCGAGGTGCTCTCGGCGGTGCGTGATCTGCTGGCGCAGGCCTCGCGGACATGACCGCCCGGGACGACGGGGCCGAGCCAGAGCAAAAGGCTCCGTCGGTCTTTCTCGAACGGCAAAGCTATCGACGCCGCCGGTTGACGGATGCGGCGCGGCTGTTGCCGGCGCTGGGCATCCTGCTCTATGCGGTGCCGCTGCTTTGGCCGGCGGCGGATGATACCGGCGGGGCAGAGCCGATGCCCACTTCGGGGGCGATCCTGTACATTTTTCTGGTCTGGGCGCTGTTGATCCTGGCCAATGTCTGGTTCGGCTTTCTCACCCGCAGCCTGTCCGGGGCCATGTTCGGGACGACATCGGGGGCTGCATCTGTGCCCGCATCCATGGCCGCGCAGGGCGAAGAGACGGCGGGCGGGGCCAAACGGGGTCAGGGGTGATGCCGACGCTCAACCTCATGGTGCTGGTCTGTCTGGCCTATGTCGCACTGCTGTTCATCGTAGCCTTCGCCGCCGATCGTCTGGCCGCCACCGGGCGCAGCACATGGCTGCGCTCGCCGCTGATCTACACGCTGTCGCTGTCGATCTATTGCACCGCCTGGACCTTTTATGGCGCGGTGGGATACGCCGCGCGCTCGGGGCTGGAATATGTCACCATCTACCTTGGTCCGACGCTGGTGATGGTCGGCTGGTGGTGGGGGCTGCGCAAGCTGGTGCGCGTGGGCCGCAGCCAGCGGGTGACCTCGATCGCGGACCTGATCTCGTCGCGCTACGGCAAATCCAACTTGCTGGCGATCTGTGTGACCGTGCTCGCCGTGGTCGGGATCACCCCCTATATCGCGCTGCAATTGCAGTCGATCACGCTGTCGTTTTCGATCTTCTTCGAAGAGGGGACGGCGGGCAGCTACAACGATGCCTCGGTGGTGTTCTGGGTTGCGGCCGGGCTGGCGGTCTTTGCAATTCTGTTCGGCACCCGCAATCTGGACGCCAACGAACGTCACCACGGCGTTGTCACCGCCATCGCGCTGGAGGCGGTGGTCAAGCTGGTCGCGCTGTTGGGGGTGGGGATTTTCGTGGTCTGGGGCCTGTCGGGCGGGGTCTCCGAGACCCTGGCCCGCATCGACGCTTCGCCCATCGGCCAATGGCAGATGAACGGCAGCCGCTGGGCAACCATCACCTTTCTCGCCATGGCGGCTTTTGTCTGCCTGCCGCGCATGTTTCAGGTGATGGTGGTCGAGAATGACGATGAACGTCACCTGCGGACCGCCTCCTGGGCGTTTCCGACCTATCTGCTGCTGATCAGCCTGTTCGTGGTGCCGATCGCGGTGGTCGGGCTTGAGGTGATGCCGAAAGGCGCCAATCCGGACATGTTCGTGCTGACCGTGCCACTGAGCCAGGGGCAGGAGGCGCTGGCGATGCTGTCTTTCCTTGGTGGCTTTTCCTCGGCCACCTCGATGGTGATCGTTGCCGCGATGGCGCTGTCGACAATGGTGTCCAACCACGTGGTGATGCCGATCTGGCTGTCTTCGCAATCGGACCGTGCCTCGGTCTCGGGCGATGTGCGCCACGTGATCCTGTTGTCCCGGCGGGTGTCGATCGCCGCGATCATGGCGCTGGGCTATTTCTATTTCCGCCTGTCGGGGGGCGGCGCAGCGCTGGCCTCGATCGGGTTGATCTCCTTTGCCGGGATTGCCCAGATCCTGCCGGCGCTGGTGGGCGGGCTGTACTGGCGCGGGGCAACGCGCAGCGGTGCGCTGGCCGGGCTCACGGTGGGTTTCGGGCTGTGGCTTTATACCTTGCTGCTGCCGGGGTTGGGCGGCGGGCTGATGCCCGACTGGGTATTGCAGGATGGCCCGTTCGGCCTGAGTTGGTTGCGGCCGCATGCGCTGTTCGGGATCGAGGGGCTGGACCCGATCGTGCATTCGGTGGTCTGGAGCATGTCGCTGAACGCGGCGGCGTTCTGTGCGGCCTCGCTGCTCAGCTTTCCGTCGCCGCTGGAGAGGCTTCAGGGGGCGCAATTCGTCAATGTGTTCGACCATTCCTCGGGGCCGCGCGGCTGGACCGGGTCGGTGGCGCAAAGTGAGGATCTGATGATCATGTCGCAGCGCATCCTTGGCGCGCGCGAGGCGCAGGATCTGTTCCAGCGCGAGGCGGCGTTGCAGGGCGGGCGTGGCCACCTGCCGGAGCCTACGCCGCTGTTTCTGGAGCGGTTGGAGCGCGAGCTTGGCGGCTCGGTCGGGGCAGCAGCGGCGCATGCGATGATCGGGCAGATCGTCGGCGGATCGTCGGTTTCGGTCGAAGATCTGTTGGCGGTAGCGGACGAAAGCGCGCAGTTGATGGAATACTCCGGTCAATTGGAGGTGAAATCAACCGAGTTGGCCCGGACCGCCAAGAAGCTGCGCGAGGCCAATGAAAAGCTGACGCAGATCTCGCTGCAAAAAGATGATTTCCTCAGCCAGATCAGCCATGAGCTGCGCACACCGATGACCTCGATCCGGGCGTTTTCCGAGATCCTGCGCGACACCGACGGGCTGAGCATGCCTGAGCAGAACCGCTATGCCACCATCATCCATGACGAGGCGCTGCGCCTGACCCGGTTGCTGAACGATCTGCTGGATCTCAGCGTGATGGAGAACGGACAGGTCACCCTGAACATGCGCGATGGCAGGTTGTCAGACGTGTTGGATCGCGCCGTGTCAGCCGTGCTGGCCGGGGCCGAAGCGTCGCTGGTGGTGCGCAGGCGCCGCAGCAGCGAAGAGGTGCAGGTGCGCTCGGATCTGGATCGTCTGGCGCAGGTGTTTATCAATCTGATCGCCAATGCGCAGAAATATTGCGATGCGCCGCACCCGGAGCTAACCATCTCGGTCCATGATGTGGGGGGGCAGGTGGTGGTGGATTTTATCGACAATGGCAGCGGCGTGCCTGAACAGGCGCAATCGACCGTGTTCGAAAAGTTCTTTCGGGTGAATGCCGAAAAGGCCGGTGGTGCCGGGCTTGGGTTGGCCATCTCGCGCGAGATCATGCTGCGGCTGGGGGGCGATCTTATCTATCATCCGGGGCAGTCGGGTGGCGCGTTCCGGGTGACGCTGCCGCTGGCGAGGCTGGAGGGAGAGCTGTAGGGGGCACCGTGGCAGGCTGCGGGATGGGGGCAAAGAAAAAGCGGCCCGTGGGGCCGCCTAATGTGTCTAAGTCTCAACAGTCTTGATCGCTGTCGCGTTCAGCTTCGGCTGGCGGCCAGATGCTCCAGCATCGGGCGCAGGTGGTCCAGCTCATAGCCGGCCTTTGCGGCCTTGCTCAGGATCTCGTCCACCGGAACCTGTCCGGCTTGGCCCAGTGCCCAGATCACCGTGCAGCGGGTGCCGCTGCGGCAATAGGCCAGCACCGGACCGGTGGCATCGGCGATGGTTTCGATCTGGTGGATGCCGTTTTCGGGCGTCAGTGTCTGCTGGTCCAACGGCAAGGCGACGAAGGTAAGCCCCACCGCCTCGGCCGCGTCACGCATGGCGCGGCTGCCCTGTTCGGGGCCGATTTCGGAGTCGGGACGGTTGCAGATCACCGTGGTGAAACCGGCTTCGGCAATTGCGGGCAGATCGGTTACTTCGATCTGCGGCGAAACGGCATAGCCGGGGGTAAGGGGGCGAATATCCATGTCCGTTCCTTACGCTGGCGTCGCGAGTCTGTCCAGACCGCGCCCGATCGCCGGGGCCGCGCCCATGCCCCCCAGCATCGCGGCCAGAAAGATCAGCCCGCCAAGGCCGTTATAGGTGATTGAGGCCACCGCTGGGCCCGGGCAGAGACCGGCCAGCCCCCAGCCCATGCCGAACAGAACCGAACCGGTGATCAGCCGGTGATCCAGTTCGGGGCGGGGCAGGGCCGGGAATTCGCCGCCCGCCAAGGGCTTGCGCCCCTCGGTCAGCCGCCAGGCCACGATCATCGGGAGGATGGCACCGCCCATGACAAAGGCCAGTGTCGGATCCCAGTTGCCGAACACGTCAAGCCAGCCCTGCACCTTGGTGGTGTCGGTCATGCCGGAAATGAACAGCCCGCCGCCAAACAGCGCGCCGGCCAGAAGCGAAAGCAGAAGCCGCATCAGATCGCCTCCAGAACGTGACGGAAGATTGCCAGCATCAGACCACCGGCGAGGATATAAAACACGGTGGCCACGATCCCGCGCAGTGAGAACCGCGAGATCCCGCAGACCCCATGCCCCGAGGTGCAGCCATTGGCGATCCGCGTGCCGACGCCGACCAGCAGACCGGCGGCGATGATCACGACCCAGTTGCTGGTCATATGGGTATCAATGTCGACATTGTAGAGCGGCCACAGGATCAGCGGCATGACCACCACGCCGAACAGGAACGCAACCCGTTCCCACAGCGTGTTCCAGCCGCTGCCGTCCACCAGCCCGCCGATGACCCCCGAGGCACCCATGATCCGCCCGTTGCCCAGCAGGTATACCGCGCCTCCTGTTCCGATCAGCAGCCCGCCGACCAGCCCCCAGATCCAATCCATTTGCATAAGTGTAATCGTGTCCCTGTTTCGCGCATGGTTCTGCGCATGTTTTTCCGCTGGCAGATCATGGTGATCTGTCAGCGGGGTTCTGTCGGTGGCCGCTTTTACAGCTTGTTCACCGGAAGCTTGAGAAAGACATCGCCCTGATCGTCGGCCGGGGGCATCTGACCGGCGCGCATGTTCACCTGCAGTGACGGCAGGATCAGGCGCGGCATCGCAAGGGTGGCATCACGGGCGTCGCGCATCCGCACGAAGTCTTCCATGCTCTTGCCCTGCCCCACATGCACGTTCAGGGCCTTTTGTTCGCCCACCGTGGTCTCCCACGCGAATTCATCCCGCCCCGGCGCCTTGTAATCGTGGCCAACAAAGATGCGGGTGTCGTCGGGCAGCGCCAGAATTTTCTGGATCGAATTGAAAAGCGTCTCGGAGGAGCCGCCCGGAAAGTCACAGCGCGCAGTGCCGAAATCGGGCATGAACAGCGTGTCGCCGACAAAGGCGGCATCCCCGATCACATAGGTCAGGCAGGCCGGTGTATGGCCGGGCGTGTGCAGCACGTCGCCGCGCATCTGCCCGATCATGAAGCTGTCGCCCTGTTTGAACAGCGCGTCGAACTGGCTGCCGTCGCGCTGGAACTCGGTGCCTTCATTGAAGACCTTGCCAAAGGTGTCCTGCACCACGGTGATCCGGTCGCCGATGCCGATCTTGCCGCCGACCTTGTCCTGGATATAGGGCGCGGCCGACAGGTGGTCGGCATGCACATGGCTTTCCAGAACCCACTCCACGTTCAGGCCTTCTTGCTGAACATAGGCGACGATCCTGTCGGCGGATGTGGTGTCGGTGCGGCCCGAGGCATGGTCGAAATCCAACACACTGTCGACAATGGCACAGGCTTTGCCATGCGGTTCGCGCACGACGTAGGACACCGTAAAGGTGGCTTCGTCGAAAAAGGCTTTCACAAAGGGGGTCATCGGGATCTCCATTGGCAGGTTCTGAAACATATATGCCTAAGCGAATGTGTTGCAAGGCGGAACTCTTGCCTGACTGGTTGGCCGTCGGCTGCGCCCGGTCCATCGCAGTGGCAGGAAATCGCCGGTGCGCGCCCGCAAGGTGATTTCGCGCAAGGAATTTTGCAGGCGCGTCATATATTGTTGCCACAATCACGATCATCACGTCAGGGGGGATACTATGACCGGACAAGAGATTTTAGCACAGGCCGAGCAATTGGCGCAGCAGATATCGAACGCCGATCAAAAGCAGCGACTGGCATTGTCTCCGCAGTTCAGAGCGGCTCTGGAGCATCTGGAAGTGCAAGGCCTGCGCGTGCCGGACCGGTTGCGCTGTCTCAATACGGCCTTGACCGAAGAGAGTGTCGAGGCGCTGTTCGACAATATGCCAGTCTGAAATAAGCCAGTCTGAGGCCCCGTCGGTCTCCGGTGCTGTCGGCCTGAGGGGGGCTGCTGCGCGGCTGGATCAGCCGAGCGCGGACCCCAGCCCGACCAGCATCAGCCCAAGGATCGACAGCCCCAGCGCGCCAAGGTTGATCGGCAGCACCGATTTCAGCACCGCGCGCAGATCGTCGTCGGAAAGCTTGGCACGGCGCGCGCGGGCAACGCGAAAGATGCACCAGACCAGCCCAACCAGCCCCGCCAGTGACATTGCCACGCCGGCCCAGATCATGATGTCGAACATGGGTCATCCCCTTGGTTGCGTTTCGCTCTGCCGGTACCGGATTGGGGCCGGGGGCGCAAGCCGGGGTGGGCGAGGTTTCCGGCTTTGCCCTCTGGCCCAAGGGGGTGTGCGCCGGGATCACGCGGGCGTAAATCGCTCGGGTTCGGGGTCAGTCGGGGCGGCGCACATCGCGCATCCAGATCTCGGCCCCCTTGCGCACCGCCCTATATACCGCGCGGCCCGCCGCCTCGCCCTGCGGCGTGTGCAGCCCGGCAAAGGGGGTGTCGCCCGCTGGCGCGGCCACGGCGATGCAATCGGTGCCGGTGCCGGTGGCGCGCCCGGTGGGCAGGTCGAACCCGGCCTCCATCACCGCGACCGTCCGCGCTTGTGTGACGATGGACAACAGTTCCAGCAGCGCCGCGTCGTTCAGCGGCAGGTCCAGATGCAGCGCGATGTTGATCGTCCCCCAATCCGTGCCGGTGCGATCCATCCGGGTGCCGATGTGTTCCGCATTGCTCAGGCCCACCGTCGCAAGACAAAAGGCGCGGATACCCTCGACCTCGGCCTCGGCGGTCTCAAAGGCATGCAGGTGGCGCGAGGTCAGCATCGCTACCGCGTCACCCGCACCGCGCGCTGCCAGTGCGCCGTGGAACCAGCCCAGCACATCCAGATCCTCGGGCAGGTCGGCATTGCGCACCTCCCGCCACAGGATGCGCCGCGCGGTGACAAAACCGGGGCGGGTCAGCGACCAGCTCAGCACGCGGGTCTCGGCCCCCAGATCAAGCTCCAGCCAGGGAGGATCCAACGTCACCTTCATCGCGTCACTGCCATTGGTTGGAACACCGGGCCTTGCGCCGTGGTCTCATAAAACGCCGAGATGCCAAACACCCGGTCGACATTCTCGGGCGTCAGCACTTCGCTTGGCGGGCCATCGGCGACCAGCCGCCCCCGCTCCATCATCAGCAGCCTTGTGCAATGGCGCGCCGCCAGCCCCAGATCGTGCAGCGACACGATAACCGAGCATCCCTCGTGCGCGAGATCCTCGAACACCTGCATGGTGGCGATCTGATGCGCCGGGTCGAGCCCGGCGATGGGCTCGTCCGCGATCAGCAGCGGCGTTTCCTGTGCCAGCGCCCGCGCGATCAACACGCGCCCCTGTTCACCGCCGGACAGATGCGTCGCGATGCGGCTGCGATAGGACTCCAGCCCCATCCGGGTGATGGCGGCATCTGTGGCGGCGCGATCCTGCGGCCGCAGTCGCGCGCCGCGTGGTAGATGCGGGATGCGCCCCAGTGCGATCAACCGCTCGACCGTGACCGGCCATGCGATTTCGCGCGCCTGCGGCATCCATGCGGCGGTGCGGGCGCGTTTGGGCGCGGGCAGGGCGGCCAGCGTGCTGTCGCCGCTGGCGGGCAGCAGGCCGAGCGCGGCGCGCAACAACGTCGTCTTGCCCGCGCCATTCGGACCGATCAAGCCGATGCATTCGCCCTGCTCGACATTTAGGGAGACATGATCGACCACCGGGCATTCGCCGCGCAGCACCGTCAGATCGCGCAGGGTCATCAGGCTCATGCCATTTCCTTCCGCGTCTTGTAGATCAGGTGCAGGAACAGCGGCGCCCCGACCAGCGCCATCAACACGCCCAGCTTCAGATCGCGGGCGGGCAACAATTCGCGCACGGCGATATCGGCGGCCAGTACCATCGCCGCGCCCCCCAGCGCCGAGGCCCAGAGCAGGGATGAGGGCCGCGCCCCCACCGCCGGGCGCAACAGATGCGGCACCACCAGCCCGACGAATCCGATCGCGCCCGCCACCGCCGTCGCCGCGCCGACACAGGCGGCGGTGCCCAGAATCAGCCGCAACCGCATTCCGGACAGGTTCACCCCCAGCGCCTGCGCGGCGTCTTCGCCCAGCGTCAGCGCGTCCAGCCCGCGCCCGAGGCTGAGCAGCAGCGCCGCGCCCACCGCCATGAAGGGGGCAGCAAGCCAGACATGGGCAAAGCTGCGGTCGGCAAGCGAGCCCATCATCCAGAACACGATATCGGCGGCGGCAAACGGGTTGGGCGAGAGGTTCAGCGCCAGCGAGGTCAGCGCCCCGGCCAGCGCCGAGATGGCGATACCCGCAAGGATCAGGGTGATCGAGGTGCCGCGCGGACCGGCCAGCGCGAGGATCAGCAGCACCGCCAGCACCGCCATGCCAAGCGCCGCCAGCGGCAGCGCCAGCGGGATCATCAGGCTCAGCCCGGTCTGGATCGCCAGCACCGCGCCCAATGCCGAGGCGCCAGAGACGCCGATCAGCCCCGGCTCGGCCAGCGGGTTGCGCAGATAGCCCTGCATCGCCGCGCCCGACAGGCCCAGCACCGCGCC
The DNA here is from genome assembly GCA_033791545.1 of Pseudodonghicola sp. GTDB lineage: Bacteria > Pseudomonadota > Alphaproteobacteria > Rhodobacterales > Rhodobacteraceae > Antarcticimicrobium. Next base: position 50,067 of record JASJGL010000071.1, read on the forward strand.
GATCATCGCCGCCAGCAGCGCGCGCGGCAGTCGGATTTCGCGCATCACCACCGACAGCGGGGTGCCATCGTCCGCGATCAGCGCCCGCAGGCTTTGGCCCGCGCCCACCGGCGCTTGCCCGCTGATCAGCGACAGCAAGAAAAGCAGCGCCACCAGCGCGATCAGCCCGAGTGCCAGCCTCATTTCCTGACCTCCAGCGACAGGCGCAGATCGCGCATCTTTTGCACCGCCGACAGGACCAACGGCGTGCCGCAGATCCAGTCGCGGTCGGTCAGGGTTCCGGCGATGCGCGTGTCGGACAACGCGTGCAGGGCAGGGTGGGTCAGCACCTCTTCGGCGCGGGCCTGCCCGGGATAGTCGCGGCCGCTGACGATCACCTCGGGCGCCAGCAGAATGAGCTGTTCCAAGGCCAGCGTTCCGCCCTGTTCCAGCCCGGCCTCGGTCGCGACATTGTCAAAGCCGGCGGCGCGCAGGATGTCCCCGGCCAGCGTCCGATCGCCCGTGGTATAGCCGTTCACATAGTAAAGCGCGGCGCGCGGGCGGCGCGCAGGCGGTGCGCTGAGCCGGGCCAGATCGGCGTGAAACCGCGCGATCATCGCCCCGGCCTCTGGCGCGCGCCCCAGCGCCGCGCCCATCTGGGCCATGCGCTCGGGGATGTCCTCCAGCGATCTGGCGGGCGCGAAAAGTTCGACCCGGATCCCCAGATCGCGCAGCATCCGCACCGTGGCGGGGGCGGTGAAGGTTCCGGCAAGCACCAGATCGGGGCTGAGCAGATAGACCTCCTCGGCCCCGGAGCCATTGGTGGGATAGGCGTGGGCGGCCTCGGCCATGGAGGAGCTGTCGGGGTCATGTGACAGCCGCGAAAGCGACACGATTTGATCTTCCCCGGCCAGAAGCAGCGCCAGTTGATCTGTACAAAGATTGATCGAAACCACCCGTTTCGGGGCGGTCCCGGCGGCGGCCGCCACCGGGCCACCTGTCGTCGCGCCGGTCAGTACCAGCGCGGCGAGCAGCGATATGATCCTAGAAAGACGCACGCAGCCCCGCATAGAGCGCCCGGCCCGAGGCCGAATAGCCCGCGGCGGTTTCATAGCTTTCGTCGAGCAGGTTCTCGATCCGCAGATAGCCTTCGGCGTTGTCGGTGAAGGCATAGCTGACACCGGCATTGACCACGGTGTAATCGGCCATCACGACGCCGTATTCCGCCGGGCGGTCAGCCACGTGACGCAGGTTGAGATCACCGGTCCAGCCGCTGGCGAAATCGCCGCTCAGCCCGAGGGTCACGTCATGGGTTGGCACCCGCAGCAGCCGGGCGCCGGTGGCGTCGACCGCATCGGTATAGGTGTAGTTGCCGAACAGGGCGAGCCAGTCGTTCACGGCCCATTCGCCCGACAGTTCGACCCCTTGCGTGGTCGATTCACCCGCAACCTGCTGGTATTGCCCGGTAAACGCCGCTGGCCAGCTGGTCAGCGTGACGAACTGGATCAGATTGTCGACCCGGGTGTGAAAGGCGGTTGCCTTGATGCTGCGCCCGAGGGCGAACTCATGCTCCACGCCGAGCTCGAAACTGGTGCTTTCCTCGGGTTGCAACGCCGCGTTGCCATAGAGCGCGCTGTTCAGCTCATACAGCGAGGGGGCGCGAAACCCGGTCGCGGCGACGGCGCGCAGGGTGGTGGCCCCGCTCAGCCGATAGGCAGCGGCCAGCCGACCGGTGACATGGCTGCCAAAGGTCGAATGATCATCAACGCGCAGCGAGGCCGACAGATCCAGATCGGCGGTCGGCGCGTACAGAAGCTCGCCAAACAGGCCAGTGGTCTGGACGCTGCCGCTGTCGGTGCCGGAGTCAAAGCTTTCTTCTTCCCAATCGGCGCCAAAGGTCAGCGTCACCATGTTCGAGGCGACGTAGTTGCCGACATAATCGACGCGTTTGCGCGTGCCATCGAAGGGGGTGTCGACCCCGTTCGAACTGCTGAGCCGGTCGGTCTTGAAATAGCTGTAAGACAGGGTGTGATCGAGCGCCCCTGTCATCAACTCGGCATAGGCGCGTACTGCGCGGGTTTCGGTGGTGTTCGTCTCGTCGTACGGGGCGGCACCGTCGCCGGTGAATTCGTCGTAATCCCCTTCGGAGTCGAGCGTATAGGCCGAAACGCCCAGTTTCAGCGTGTCGGTCGCCATCACATCGGCGGAGAAGGTCATCTGGGTGGCATCATAGCCGTCAGGTTCGACGCTGCCAGCCCCGCTTTTGGCGGAAAACCCGTTGGTGGTCAGCCGGTTGATGCCGAAGCTCAGGCCGCCAGTTGCGCCGGTATAGGCAATATCGGCCGAGGTGCGGAATGTCTCGTTGCTACCGCCCTCAAGACTCAGGGTGACGCTCTGCCCCTCGGTCTCGGGGCGCTGGATGGTCGAGATATTGACGACGCCGCCCACCGCGCGCGAGCCATAGAGCGACGAGCTGGACCCCTTCAGGATTTCGACCCGCCCGAGGTTTGCGGTTGTCATGCCACCCCAGTTGAACTGGGCCTGGCTTGAACTGGGATCGGTCACATCAATGCCGTTGACCAGAACCTGAATGTATTTCCCTCCGAGCCCGCGAATGCGCAGCGTGGTATTGGCCCCGATGCCGCCATTGGCGCTGACCGAGATCCCGGGCTGGCGCGCGAGAAATTCGGCCAGCGTGGTTTCGTCGGCTTTTTCCAGCTGCTCCTGCGTGATCACCTGAATGGTGGCGCCGGTGCGGTCCAGCGGGGTTGCGGTGCCGCCCTTGGTCGAGGAAAACGTGATCTCGTCGAGTTCGAATGCCTCTTGTGCCTGTGCGGCGCCTGCGGCGCAGACGGCAAGGGCGGAGGCTGTCAAAAGAAGTTTGTGCATGATCGTGGTCCTATCCGGGACGCCTATTGGTTATGTCTGGAAAGGCACGGGGATGAACGCGCTCTTCCGCAAACGGTGAGTTGGCCATCACCACTACGGTTTGAACGCCGCCCACCTGACGCCCCACGCGCCGGATGAAGGTGATTGCCTTGGCAGGTCTCCTGACTTGCGGGTCATCACGTGGGCCAGACCTTCCCGAACCCCGATGGGTTCAGTGGTACCTGCCGGCCACGCTCTCCGCTTACAGTTGCGGGGGCAGTCGCGGAGTTGACCCCAAGCCGGGTCGCACCACGTTCCCTTTTCACGGCGACCGAAGCCACCGAACCAAAGCACATCTGTGGATAGGGGCTGGGGCCGCGCCGCGCAAGGCCGATTGCGCCGCTCTGGCGGTCATTCCCGTCTTGCGGCAGGGGGGCGGGGCTTGTATCCCGATTTGCGATCACCCGAACGCATCACACCAGAGTACCGAGCGGAGCTTTCCATGGACCCTATTGAAGACAGCACAGCCGAAGCCACCTACCGCGTGACGGCGGGCGAATTGCGCCAGTTCATCGAGCGTTATGAGCGGCTGGAAATAGAAAAGAAGGACATCGCCGATCAGCAGAAAGAGGTGATGGCCGACGCCAAGGGGCGCGGATACGACACCAAGGTTCTGCGCAAGGTGATCGCGCTGCGCAAGCGCGACAAGGACGACATCGCCGAGGAAGAGGCGGTTTTGGA
>JASJGL010000072.1:0-4536 GCA_033791545.1 Pseudodonghicola sp.
GCGCCCAGCACAGCCAGGATTACGCGGCATGGTATGCCTCGATCCCCGGGTTGAAGGTGGTGCAGCCCTATTCGGCGGCGGATGCGAAGGGGTTGTTGAAGTCAGCGATCCGCGATCCCAACCCGGTGATCTTCCTTGAGAATGAAATCCTCTATGGGCGCAGCTTTGATGTGCCGGACGTGGAGGATTACACCGTTCCCTTTGGCAAGGCGCGGATCTGGCGCGAAGGCGCGGACGTGACCATCGTCAGTTTCGGCATCGGCATGACCTATGCGCTTGAGGCTGCGGACAAGCTGGCGGCAGAGGGCATCGAGGCCGAGGTGATCGACCTGCGTACCCTACGCCCGATGGACACCGACACCATTATTCGTTCGGTGATGAAGACCAACCGCTGCGTCACCGTCGAAGAGGGTTGGCCACAAGGCTCGGTGGGGGGCTATATCTCCTCGGTGCTGATGCAAGAGGCGTTCGATTACCTTGACGCCCCGGTGATCAACTGCACCGGCAAGGACGTGCCGATGCCCTATGCCGCCAATCTTGAAAAGCTCGCGCTCGTCACCACCCAAGAGGTGATCGACGCCGTGAAACATGTGACCTACCGGTAAGGAGCAGAACCATGCCCACCGAAATCCTGATGCCCGCCCTCTCCCCCACCATGGAGGAAGGCACGCTGGCCAAATGGCTGGTGAAAGAGGGCGATACCGTAAGCTCTGGCGACCTGCTGGCCGAGATCGAGACCGACAAGGCCACGATGGAGTTCGAGGCCGTCGACGAAGGTGTGATCGGCAAGATCCTCGTCGCCGAAGGCACCGAAGGGGTCAAGGTGAATGCCCCCATCGCCGTGCTTTTGGCCGAGGGCGAAAGCGCCGATGATATCGGCACCACCCCGGCCCCCGCAGCAGCGCCCGCGCCGGAAGCCAAGGCAGAGGCCACAAGTGCCGCCGCCCCGGTCGCTGCCGTCAAACCGGCCCCGCCCGCGCCCAGTTCTGGCGGAGAACGCATCTTCGCCTCGCCTCTGGCGCGCCGCATCGCCGCCGACAAGGGGCTGGACCTGAGCCAGATCACCGGCTCTGGCCCGCATGGCCGGATCGTCAAGGCGGATGTACAAAGCGCCAGCGCCGCGCCAAAGGCGGCCACAGCGGCGGCCCCGGCCCCGCAGGCCAGCGCCAGCGCCCCGACGCTTGCCACCGGCCCCTCGGCCGATACCGTCGCCCGGATGTACGAGGGCCGCGCCTATGAGGAGGTCAAGCTCGACGGCATGCGCAAGACCATTGCCGCACGGCTGACCGAGGCGAAACAGTCGATCCCGCATTTCTATCTGCGCCGGGATATCCGGCTTGATGCGCTGCTGAAATTCCGCGCCGAGTTGAACAAGCAGCTTGAAGGGCGCGGCGTGAAGCTGTCGGTGAACGACTTCATCATCAAGGCCTGCGCGCTGGCGCTGCAATCGGTGCCCGATGCCAATGCGGTCTGGGCCGGTGATCGCCTGCTCAAGCTGAAACCCTCGGACGTGGCCGTTGCCGTCGCCATCGAGGGCGGGCTGTTTACCCCGGTGCTGAAGGATGCCGAGATGAAATCGCTCTCGGCGCTGTCGGCCGAGATGAAAGATCTCGCCGCCCGCGCCCGCGACCGCAAGCTGGCACCGCAGGAGTATCAAGGCGGCAGCTTTGCCATCTCGAACCTCGGGATGTTCGGGATCGACAATTTCGACGCGGTGATTAACCCGCCGCATGGGGCGATTCTGGCGGTCGGTGCGGGGGTCAAGAAACCCGTGGTCGGCAAGGATGGTGAACTGGCCGTGGCCACGGTGATGAGCGTGACGCTGAGCGTCGATCACCGGGTCATCGACGGCGCGCTGGGGGCTGAATTGCTCAAGGCCATTGTCGAGAACCTTGAGAATCCGATGGTGATGCTGGCCTGACACGGGCATTTTTTCGCCCGCCCATGACGTGTATCAAGGCGCGCCGCACTGCGGCGCGCTATCCGTTTTTCAAACCCAAATCTGCAAAAGGATCGCGAGATGAGCTGGACAGATATTCTGAACGAAGCCCAAGGCGGCATGGAAACATTCGGCACCGCGCAAACCGCAACCGCCGAAGGGTTTGGCGCGCTGCACGTGGCCTCGACCACCGCAGGCGAGATCAGCAACAAGCACAAGGAGTTGATGGCGCTGGCGCTTGGGATCGGCAAGCAATGCGTCGATTGCATCGCCTTTCACGTCAAAGCCTCGATCGAGGCCGGGGCCACCCGCGCCGAGATCGAAGAGACCGTCGGCGTCTGCATCCTGATGGGCGGCGGCCCATCCTATATGTACGGGGTCAAGGCGCTTGCGGCCTATGACGAATTCACCGCCTGACGGCACCACCACCTGACGACAACACTGGGTGGCGGCGCGATGTGAGGCGCCGCCGTCCCAATCCGCAGCCCTATGAGGCGCTGCCCTTGATCACCTGATCCATCATCACCGAGGGTTGGTCACAGCCCGCCTCGCCCACGATCTTGGCCGGCACCCCGGCAACCGTGGTACAGGGCGGCACATCCTGCAACACCACCGACCCGGCCGCGATCCGGCTGCAATGACCGACGCGAATATTGCCCAGCACCTTGGCCCCGGCCCCGATCATGACGCCGTCCTCGATCTTGGGGTGCCGGTCCTCTTCTTCCTTGCCGGTGCCACCCAGCGTCACCGAATGCAGCATCGAGACGTTATCGCCCACCACGGCTGTTTCGCCGATCACGATGGAATGGGCATGGTCGATCATGATGCCTTTGCCGATCCGCGCCGCCGGGTGAATGTCGATACCAAAGATCTCGGACACCCGCATCTGGAAGAAATAGGCCAGATCGTGCTGCCCCTTGTTCCACAGCCAATGGGCGATGCGATAGGCCTGCATCGCCTGATAGCCCTTGAAGTACAGGACCGGCTGCACAAACCGGTGGCAGGCCGGATCGCGGTCATAGACTGCCATCAGGTCAGCGCGGGCCGCATCAATCAGCTCTGGCGTCTCGGAATAGGCCTGATCGACGATCTCGCGCAGCACCACCATCGACATCTCGTTCGAGCTCAACTTGGCGGCCACCCGATAGGACAGCGCCTTGTTCAGCGAGGCGTGGTGCAAGATACAGGCATGCACCAACCCGCCCATCAGCGGCGCGTTTCGCACGATATCCTCGGCCTCGGACCGGATACGATCCCAGACCGGATCAATCGGAGAGATTTTCTTGCGCGGTTCAAGCATGGCCAAATATCCTTTCGTACCCTTAGAATGGCATCTAGGCCAAAAAACTCCAACCGCAAACCCGTGATGACAGCGATGTGAGATATGAATGAGACCGACACCCCCCGCTTTGCCGCGCTGATCCGCGCCCGTCTGGACGAGATCGCGCAGCAAAACCGCCTTGGCCACGACGCCCTGGCGGTGGTGCAGCTTGACCAGCAGTCGGTCGGGCGGCTCAGCCGTATGGACGCGCTGCAAAACCAGGCGATGGCCAAGGCGCAGCAAGCCCGCCGCGATGGAGAGAGCAAGGGTCTGCGTGCTGCGCTGGCGCGGATCGACGCGGGCGAGTTCGGCTATTGCGAAGATTGCGGCGAGCCGATCGCGCCAAAACGGCTGGAGCTGAACCCCGCCGTCACCCGCTGTGTGGGCTGCGCCTCACGCTGAACGGTCGCATGGCCAGCGCCTCCAGCACCATGATGAAACAGCGGCAGTAATCGACATCGTCAAAACCCGGTTCCTCCGCCATCGCCCGGTGCCGCGCCGCCGCCATCAGCGAGCCATTGCCCCAGCGCGGGTGCAAGCGAGAGTGGCGCAGGCGGTATCGGTCCGCCGCCTCCGCCTCCCGGATCATCCGGTGACACAGCGCCGCCCGCCGCCCCGGTGGAACGGTACGTAGCACGCGTGCGGCACAGCTCACATCGCCGTGCAGAACCGGCCGCATCCCGCTACTCCGGCAAATCGACCCGTGCGAACAGACCGGGACCATAGCGCGCCGAGATCTGCGCTACCTCCAGCCGGGCCGGAAAGCTCAGCCCATCCGCCGCCTGCGCCGCCGCGCCATAGCTCCACTGCGGCGTGTGCAGGGTCTCTTGCCGCAGCACGGTGGCGCCCTGCATCACCCGTACAAGATAGGCCTCGCTCTCTTCGCCCAAGGGCACATCGTCCAGTGCCCAATCGCTGCCATCCACCATCCGTGTGCGCCGGATCCAGCCCACCGCATAGGCCCCGCTCTCGCGTGTCACCGTCAGATGGCAGGGAGCATAGGGACGCAACCCGTTGCCCTCAAACGCCTCGATCAGATGCTGATAGGACGGGTCGCTATATCCACGCCGCGCCGGGCCAATGCGGTAATGCCGCGCCACCCGCCGCTGCGCCGGGGTCAGGTCGATCTGCGCCTGCCGCCCGTCCAGCAGCACCACCATGGAGCCAACCGGCCAGACCGCGGGCAACAGCCCATCGCTGCCTGCCTGCCCGCGCAACCGCCCGCTGAGCAGGTAGCGGTTCGGCTCCACCAACTCGGCCTCGCGGAACTGGAACA
>JASJGL010000073.1:0-49818 GCA_033791545.1 Pseudodonghicola sp.
CTTGTTCTCCTCGACAAAGCCCCAGTCATAACACAGGTTGCTGGTCAGATCGTCGTGGACCTTGGTCGCGCCCTCCTCCAGCGCCGCCTTCATGTTCACGACCGCCGGCAGTTCCTCGATATCCAGTTCGATCGCCTCGGCGGCATCGCGCGCCTGTGCGGCGCTCTCGGCCACCACGGCGGCAATCGGATCGCCCACATGGCGCACCTTGCCCTGCGCCAGAACCGGGTGCGCCGGTTCCTGCATCGGCTGGCCGTGCTTGTCGGTGATCTGCCAACCGCAGGGAATGCTGCCGACACCTTCGAAATCTGCGCCGGTAAAGATGCGCAGCACCCCGGGCATCGCCGCGGCGGCCTCGGTGTTGATCCCGTTGATCCTGCCATGCGCCACATCCGAGCGCAGGAAATGCACATAGGCCTGCCCGCGCAGATTGATGTCGTCGGTATAGTTCCCGGTTCCGCTCAGGAACCGTATGTCTTCGCGCCGCTTGGGGCTGGCGCCGATACCGTGATCCTTCGGCATATCTCGTGTCTCCTCCCTGTGATGGACAAGCGGCCCGCGTGCCCCTGCGCCCCTAATAGGCGTCAAGGCAAGGTGCCGCCCTCCGGTCCTGTCCTGTTATTCCGCCGCGATGGCGCTCACGTCCTGACCGCTGGCTGCCATGATCGCCTTGACGATGTTGTGATAGCCGGTGCAGCGACAGATATTCCCCTCCAGGTAATCGCGTATCTCTGCCTCGCTCGGCTTCGGGTTCTCTTTCAGAAGCGCCGCCGTGCTCATCACCATGCCAGGGGTGCAAAATCCGCACTGCAACCCGTGGTGATCCTGAAACGCCTGCTGAATCACGTTCAGCGTGCCATCGGGTGCGGCCTGCCCCTCGATAGTCGACACCTCGGCGCCCTCGGCCTCCAGCGCCAGCATGGTGCAGGATTTCACCGCTTCGCCATTCACATGCACCACGCAGGCCCCGCATTGGCTGGTGTCACAGCCCACATGGGTTCCCGTCAGTTCAAGCTGGTCGCGCAGAAACGACACCAGCAGGGTGCGCCCCTCCACATCACCGCTGGCGGCCACGCCGTTCACGGTCATCGACACCTGTGTCATGAATTCCTCCCGGTTGATTTGATGCTCTATCGAGGGGAGTTAAACACGCGGTTGCCGCATTGAGAACAGAAATCTTCGCAGCAAAAGCCGAAGCCCCCTCGCAACCACCACAGGTTGTCCGATCAGGAATACTCGTCCAGCGCGTTGCCCATTTCGACATAGGTTGCCGCCATCGCGTTCAACACCGAGTCGCCCGCTTTCCAAGCGACGGCATCGTACACCCCGCCCCCGGCCAAGGCGAAGTTGATCGACAGATCAACGGCGGTCTGCAGGTTCTTGATCGTCTTGCCCGGATCGTTCAGCACCTTCATCTGGCGGCGCAACCCGACTACAGCATCCTCCAGATCATTCACACGGGCGACGCGCTTGTGGGTATTGTCCAGCACCGCGTTCAGCGCCTTTTCGGCCTTGTCGAGATTGGCCAGCGCCGTCTTGATCTTCTTCGGCCCGATGGCCTTGTGCGTGTCCTTTTTCATCTTGTCGGTCTTGCTGATCGCCTCCAGAACCTTTTTCTGGAACTCCAGCGTCTTGACCGACAGGACCGCCACCTTGCCCTCGATCTGCTTCAGGTTGGCCTTGGCCGATTTCACCGTCACCATGATGTCGCGCCCAACCAGCGTGTTCATCGCCGAAAAGCTCAACTCGGCCCATTTCTGGTCCTTGCTCATCTCGACCGAGCGACCGGTCTTGTCCGAGAACGCGGTCTTGAGCAGCACAAGATCTGCTTCAAAGTCCTGTATCTTGCTCTCAACCGAGGTGACGGCGGCCTGAATTTCCTTGCTGATCGACAAAAGGCTGCGCGCCAGCGCCGCCACCGCAAAGGCCGTCGTTCCCGGCAGGGCCACGCCGGCAACCGCCGTCGCGCCGCCCGCGACCGTCAAGGCGGTACTCTTGACCTTGTCGATCTTGTACGCCTTCGCCACCTTGGCATCGATGCCGATCTTGCGCAGAACCTCTCCCGGCACTTGCCGCAGGTCTTCGGCGATCTGCTTGGCCACCGCGTTCACCGCCGCGACCAGCGATTTACGATCCGCCTCGGTCAGCAGGCCGCCACGCTTCTTGGTAAAACCGTCCACCATCGCGACCGCAGACGTGAGCGCCGAGTCGAACACCTTGTTCAATGCCGTGTTCAACTTCGCCTCGGCGTTCTTGTCGCGCAACTCGTTCACAAGACCGGTCATAAGCTCCAACTTGACCGAAACCCGGCCGATGAACCGGACCGGGTCGGGGTCTTTCACCTTCTCCACGATCTGAACGCCCAAGGCGTTGTTGAATACCACGATCGGTTTGGCGTCAGGTTTGGCGCTGGCCAATTCCTTTTCCGCCAGCTTGGTCAGGTCGGCCAGCATCGACTTGGCCCTCTTCTTGTCCAGCGGTGCGGTGCGAAACTGGGCATCCGCCTCTTTCTCCAACTTCTCGACCAGATCCAGCACCTCGTGCAGCGCCTTGCGGTAGTCCATTACCGACAGGCCGCGCTGACGGTGCTTGGCCGCCTTGATCGCTTTCTTCATCTCTTCGAAACTTTTCGGCAGGGTGGAAGATGGCCATGCCGTCTTCCACCAGCCCTCGGTCAACTTGGCCGCCATGGGAATACCTTTCAAAAAAACAACAGAACCCTAATGGGGTAACCCTACGTCAACCTCGTCACATGGCAACCAAAGAAATCCCGAAGACAGCGCCGCAGCGCTGCGATCAGACGAATTTGCGGAAGGGCTGTACAAAATAGCGGGAAAACTCCCCAAATGCACCAGTTTCACGGTGGACGCACCCGGTCAGTTTGTACAAAACGGCCCCGAAACCCTACGTTTCAGCCCTGCGCCCGGCCCGGGGCTGTGGCCGCGTCGGGATCTCTTTCAGCAGCCCGCCGACCCCCATCGCGGCAATATCAGACGCCGTGACCTCCAGCCCGCAGGCCACGCGGCTCAGCACCCAATCCGCCCCGTTCAACGCCGGAGAGCGGGCACAGCCCGGCAAACCGATCACCGGACGCCCGGACAAATCCCCAAGAAACAAAAGGTTGCCGGGATCAACTGGCATCCCGAACCGCTCTACCCGACCACCGGCCTGACGCAGGGCAAGCGGTGCCACATCGTCGATATCCATCGTCGCCGAGCCGGTCAGCACCAGCACCATCTGCCCCCGCGCCGCCGCCAAAGCCGGCACCAGATCAGCCCCGCTATGCGCCACGCTTGTGCAGTCAAGCATTTGAATTTCAAGCGCTTTCAGGCGTTCTCCGATCACCCTTCGGCCCTTGTCCTCACTCGGACCACCGGGCACCTGCGTGATGATGAGAGAGGCGGTCTCATACACCGGCCGCGCCATCCGCAACGCCCCCCGCGCCACCGAACATGCGCGTGCAACCTGTTGTTCTGAAACGGAAAATGAGATCACTTTGATGGTCGCCACCATGCCGCCCGGCGCCATCTGCTGGAAATCCGGCACCGTCGCAATGGTGATCATCGGCTCCACCCGGTTGAACGCCTCCAACGCCGCCACATCCAGCCGCACCACCCCCGCGCCATCGGCCAGCACATTCACCCGCCCGGTGAACGGCGCGGTCAGCCGCAGCCCGACCACCTCGGGCTCAGGCACCAGCGCCGCCGCGAGCAGTTCGGCGGCGGTGTTTTCGTGCAGGTCGCCGGGATCGAGCCGGGCCACGATCACCTCGTCCACACCCCCGGATCGAATCTGATCCAGATGTTGAGCTTCCAGCTTCAACCCCTTCCTCAGCCTCACTTTTTCCAGTTTTACGGAATGCGCGAGAATGGCGCCTTCAGCCTCGGAGACCGGGACCGGACCAAACCTCATTCGGCGCGCCCGCGCAGCACCGCTGTCATCTGCGCCAGGATCGACACCGCGATCTCTGTCGGCCCCGCCGCCCCGATATCAAGCCCGACTGGCCCGTGAATCCGGGCGATATCCCCCTCACTGAATCCGGCCTCTTTCATCCGCTCCACCCGCTTGCCATGGGTCCGGGTCGAGCCCAGCGCGCCGATATAGAAACACGCGGCCCGAAGCCCGGCCTCCAGCGCCGGATCGTCCAGTTTCGGATCATGGGTCAACAGCACCAACGCCGTGCGCGCATCCAGCCCAAGCTGCGCAACCGCATCATCCGGCCAGTCCTGCAACAGGGTGACATCGGAAAACCGCTCGGGCGAGGCAAAGGTCTCGCGCGGGTCGATCACCGCCGGGTCATAGCCCGCGATGCGCGCCATCGGCACCAGCGCCTGCGCGATATGAACCGCCCCGACTACGATCAGGCGCAGCGGTGGATTATGAATGGAAACAAAGGTTTGCCCGTCGTCCTCAAAGCCGGATCTGTCCATGCGCATACGCTCGGGATAGGCCTCGTGCAGCAGCCTGCGCACCCCGCTTTCGAGGTTCACCTCATAGGCCACCGCCTGCCGTGCGGCGCGCGCAGCGACCAGATCCGCCAGCAATGCCTCGGGCATCGCGGCGCCCACCGGCTCCACCAGAACCCGGATGGTGCCACCACAGGCCAGACCCACGGTAAAGGCATCGCCGTCGCTCACGCCGAATTCCAGCATCCGGTGTTCACCAGCCGCAAGCGCCTCCAGCGCCTCGACGATCACCGCCCCCTCGACGCAACCGCCCGAGACCGAACCGGCAATCTCTCCCGCGCCCGAAATCGCAAGCTGCGCCCCCACCCGGCGCGGGGCACTGCCCCAAGTTTCGACCACGGTGGCCAGAACGGCGCCGCACCCGTCGCGATGCCACGCAAGGGCGGTTTCGGGAATGGTGTCGAAATTCTGGGCCATGATCGCTCCGTCCTGCGGACCTGAAAACAAATGAGGCTGGTCAAGCGCAGGTCAACATAGGCGACGCATGGGGCCTGCGGCAAGCGTGCCGCACAGGGAGGGTGCAAGGGGTAGGATGAAGCGCGAGAAAGCGGCCCGGCAAGACCACGGGACACGGGCCATTTGCGCACGACCGGAAGCCCCGGTCGCGCGCCCCGGGCCCCGCGCAGGCCCCGGGGCTTCGGGATTTATTCGGCCGGCTGCTGTGCGGCGCCGCCGGACTGCCCCACAAGACGATCCGGCAGGGCAAAGGCCAGCACGATAAAGCCAAGCCCCAGCACGAGGCCCATGATATCGCCCGGCAGGGCCGTGATAGCCTCGAACTTCGAGCCCGGCACCAGCCCCAGCGTGACCTTGCCGCCGAAGATAGAGTCAAGCAGGCCACTGGCCTTCCACGACGGGTAGGTGACCATATAGGCCGCAGCGCCCAGCAGGCCGCCCGCGATGAAATACAGCGCATCTTTTCGCCCCGTCCCTGCGGCGACGACACCGGTGCCCGGGCAAAAGCCCGCCAAGGCCCAGCCAGCGCCCAGCATCAGACCGCCGATAAAGACGCCGACATAGGCAGCCTTGACCGACATATGGCCGACATTCACCAGCCCCAGCATTTGGCCGCCAAACATCAGGACAGAGCCGACTCCGATGGCCAGCAGGATGGTCTTGGCCAGGCTCAGATTGGTCAGGTTCAGCATCCGCCCGATGATCGTCGGGTTGGTGGCCCCGACCCGGTCGAGCACAAAGCCGAAAAGACCCCCGATGACGATTGCGAGAATGATCGAAGTCATGGCTCAGGCCTCCTTCTTGTAAAGCATCATGGCCACCGGCACCGCTGCCGCAAAGGCGCCCGCCGTAAAGAGGTAGCCCGAGATCGAGGTCTGCATCATCCCCGACATCATGTGACCCGAGGTGCAACCGCCCGCCAACCGCGCGCCATAGAGCACGATAAAGCCGCCAACAAAGACCGCGATGTTGCGCTTGGCGACGCTGTCGCCGAAATTGGCGCGCCACAGCGCCGGCATGGCGCGTTCAGCCTTGTCCAGCCCGCCGCGCATCTTCACCGACACGAAACCGCCCAGCACCATCGCGATCACGAAGACAAGGCTGTAGTTCAGCGGGTTCGCGACCGATTTGGCATATTTGCCACCGGATTTCGCCAGATAGGCATTGGTCGAGGTATAGCCCTCGTCCGTTTGCGTCACCAGATCAGGGGTCGCCAGATCGGCGGCGATCCCGTCAAGGATGACGAATTGAGTCGAGACACCGATCGGCTTGACCAGCAGGACAGCGGCGAAGAACACCAGCCCCAGCATCAAGCCGCCGATTTTCCAGTTCAGCGTCATGTTCATTCCTTTCGCACACGTGCTTCATTGTGCGAGAATATTAATCACATTCCGTTTATGGAATGATTCAGATCAAGTGCGAAATGGAGCAAACGTGCGTGCTCGCAGGGAATCACTCCGCTACAGAAGCGCCATCAGCCGGGCCTTTTCGCCCGGATCATCGCGGCGTGACAGCGCCTCGGCCAGATCCTCCAGCGCGGCGATGTTATGACCGGCACGAAAGCTGTCCACATGCGGCAACATGGCCGCGATACCGCGCGCCTTTGGCGCGAAGCCATCCCAGCGCAACAACGGGTTGAGCCAGATCACCTTGCGCGCCGACAGGTGCAAGCGCTCCATCTCGCGCGCGAGTTGGTCAGGGGCGTCGCGGTCCAGCCCGTCGGTGATCAGCAGAACCACCGCGCCCTGCCCCATCACCCGGCGCGACCAGTCGCGGTTGAACGCGTGCAGGCACGCCCCGATGCGGGTGCCGCCCTCCCAGTCCTGCGCCTCGGCCCCGGCGGCGGCGAGCGCGGCATCGACATCGCGCTGGCGCAGATGGCGGGTGATATTGGTCAACCGCGTGCCAAAGGTGAAGGCATGCACCTTTGCCCAGCCCTGCCCCTTGGCGTTGGAGACCGCATGCAGGAAATGCAGCACCATGCGGCTGTATTGGCTCATCGAGCCCGAGATATCGCAAAGCACCACCAGATTGGGCCAGCGCGGACGCGGCTCGGCCCGGCGCAACACGCCCATTTCGCCGCCACGCCGCATCGCCTCGCGCAGGGAGCGGCGCAGATCATAGCGCTGGCCGGTTGAGCTGGCCTGCGCCCGGCGCGAGGCGATCGGTTTCACCGGCAGGGTCAGGCGCGCGAGCATCCGCTTGGCGCGGGCGATTTCGTCGGTGCCCATCTGTTCGAAATCGAGACTGCGCAGCCGTTCCTCGCCCGACATGGTGCGCGAGGCGTCGATCTCGATCTGGACCTCTTCCTCGCGCTTGGGGTCCTCAAACTCGGGCAGATCGCCCTGTGCGCCATCCAGCAGCGCCTCGGCGGCGCGTTTCTCGGCCGCCTGCGCCGCGCGCTCCTGCTGCACGCCGCGCACGGCGGGCAGCATCATCGCCATCATGTGCTCCATGAAGCGCGGGTCGCGCCAATACAGGCGGAACACCTGGGCAAACACCTGCGCATGTTCAGGGCGCGAAACGAAGCAGGCGCGCAGGGTATAGAAGAAATCGGTTTTCGAGGTGAACCCCGCCGCCTCGACCGCGCGGATCGCGTCGATCACCCGCCCTGTCCCGATCGGCAGCCCGGCCTTGCGCAGGGCGCGCGCGAACCAGGTGATGTTGTCGGTCAGCTTGCCGTTTTCCGGGATATCGAGCGGGGCGTAATCAGCCATGGTGCCCCCGCCGTGACCGCCGCAGCGGGGGTTTTGCACCCCCGCCCCCCCGCAGAGTATTTCCGGCCAGAAAAAGCACCATCGGCGTCACGCCGGGGCCAGTTCGGCGCGGACCTCATCAAGGATGCGTTTGGCCTCGCCGCCCTGAATGCGCTGGATATCGTCCTGATATTTCAGGATTGCGCCCAGCGTATCAGCGATCACCTGCGGGCTGAGCGACACCACATCGAGCGCCAGCAGGCATTTGGCCCAGTCGATGGTTTCGGCCACGCCGGGTTTCTTGAACAGATCCTCGGTGCGCAGCTTTTGCACAAAGGCCACCACCTCGCGACTGAGCGTCGCGGCGGCCTCGGGCGCGCGAGCGTGCAGAATTTCGATCTCGCGCTCAAAATCGGGGTAATCGACCCAATGATACAGGCAGCGCCGTTTCAGGGCATCGTGCACCTCGCGCGTGCGGTTCGAGGTCAGGATGACGATGGGCGGCTCGGGCGCGATGATCGGGCCAAGCTCGGGGATGGTGACCTGATACTCTGACAGCGCCTCAAGCAGAAAGGCCTCGAACGGCTCATCGGTGCGGTCGATCTCGTCGATCAACAGCACCGGCGCGCCATGCTGGTCCGGTCGCATCGCCTGCAACAGCGGCCGTTCGATCAGGTAGTCGGGACCAAACAGTTCGCGCTGCAAAAGGTCGCGGTCGGCGTTGCCCTCGGCCTCGGCGGTGCGGATGGCGATCATCTGCGCCGGGAAGTTCCATTCATAAACGGCGCTTGCCGCGTCCAGCCCCTCATAGCATTGCAGCCGGATCAGCCGACGGCCCAGCGCCGCCGCCAGCGCCTTGGCTATTTCGGTCTTGCCGGTGCCGGCTTCGCCCTCCAGAAACAGCGGCCGGCCAAGTTTCAGCGCCAGAAAGGCAACCGTGCCCAAGGCCCGGCCACAGACATAATCCTGCGTCGCCAACTGCGCCTGAACCGCATCGATTGAATCGGGTATCTGCATTCTATTCTCCCTGCCCCGAACAGGCCACGAGATGGCGCGCGGGTCAAGCCGGGTGTAGGCACACCCCCGTTGACGCCCTCTGTGCAAGCTGCGATTGTTTGCGCAACGACGACGGGGGCAAACCCCGCCCGGTATGGTACACAGTGAGCAGAAGGCGGCACCGCTTGGCGGCAGCGGCCAGCAAAGGAGGCAACATGCGGATCACCGCGGTGACCTGCGTGAAAAACGAGGGCCCATTCCTGTTGGAGTGGATCGCCTTCAACCGGCTGATCGGGGTGAGCGATCACCTGTTCTATTCCAACGATTGCTCGGACGGGACCGACCGGCTGCTGGATGCGCTGGCGGCGCGTGGGATCGTGCACCATCTGCCCAATCCGGCCAAGGGGCGCAACTATCAGATGGAGGCGTTGAAACACGCCGCGCATCAGGGGGTTGTGAAACAGGCCGACTGGCTTTGGATTGCCGATGTGGACGAGTTTCTGAACATTCATGTGGGCGATCACACCCTGCCCGCGCTGATCCGGGCCTGCGGCGATCCGCAGGTGATTTCTGTCAGCTTCCAGTTCTTTGCCAATGGCGGTGTCGAGACTTTTGAGGATGCCCCGGTCATTGAACAGTTTACCCACAGCCACAACCCGGACATTTGGTGCGACGAAACCGCGATCGAGGTCAAATCCTTGGTGCGACAGGATTTTCCGCTGCAGTATTTCGGCGCGCATCGTCCGTTCTTCAAACGCGGTCTGGCCAAGGACAAGCGCCCACGCTGGACCGACGGATCGGGGCGGCCGGTGCCCTTCAAGTTCCTTATCGCCGCCAATCCCAACCGCATCCGCAAATTTCCCGCCCGGGGCGCGCGCGATTTCGCGACGTTGAACCACTATGCGCTGCGCTCGCTCGACAGCTATCTGGTCAAGAACGACCGCGGCGACGTGAACCGCGAACACCGCGCCTTTGACGACAGCTATTGGCGCGAACGCAACGATCCGGCCTGGGAGGATACCAGCATTCACCGTTACCTGCCCGCCCTGCGCAAATCGCTGGAGGCGTTGAAATCCGACCCCGAGATCGGCGCGCTGCATGACGAGGCGGTGGCCTTGCACCGGGCCAAGCGCGACGAACTGCTGCGCCAGCCCGGCTATCGTCAGATGCGCGATCAACTGCGCGCCGCCCCCACCCTGCCGCCGCAGGAAGAGGCGATGCTGGCGCGACTGGGGCTAAACTAATGCGGATCTATCTTCATATCGGCCCACAGCACATGGGTGCCGCCCGCCTGCATCAGGTGCTTGACGCCAAGCGCGCCCAGCTCAAGGACAAGGGGGTGTTGTTCCCCAAGTCGCCGGGGGCAAAGAACCACACCCGCCTTTACATGGCGGTGAGCGATCCCGACCATATCGACCCGCTGCGGTTCAACCGCGGCTTCATCGCGCCGGAAAAGCAGGACACGCTGTATCACATGTTGGGCCGAACCTTGGCGCAGGATGTGGAGAAAGCCAGCCCCGAGACGTTGATCCTGTCGGCCGAGCAACTAGGCAGTTCGCTGCATCGCCGGTCCGAGTTGGAGCGGCTGCGGGCGCTGTTGACGCCGCTGTCGCAGGACATCCGCATCATCGCCCATGTAGACGAACCCGCCCGCGCGCTGGCCCGCACCTATGCCGGGCAGGTGCTGGAGGGGCGCGCCGCACCGCTGTCGCGCGAGTTGGATCTGGCCGCCTCCGGGCGCGACTGGTGGGCGGCCAGCCTTGAGGCCGCGCCCGCCCCCGATCCCGCCGGCGGGCAGTTTCTGGAAACCCAGGCGCCGCCGTTCTGGCTGGACTATGCTGCACTGGTGCGGTTCTGGGAAAGCGTGTTCGGGGCGGGCTCGGTCACGCTGCGGCCCTATGATGCGGGGCTATTTTATGGCCCCGTCGCGACGGAAGAATTGCGCGCCGCCTTTGATATCGCGCCAAGCCTTGGCAAGGTCGACCCGGTGCCTGTTCCCGCCGCGCCCTCGGCCCCTTGGCTGGCCCGCGCGCGCCAACTCAATGCGCTGCTGCTCCGGGTGCTGGAGCATCACAAGCGTATCCTGCCCCGGTCCCTGTGGCGCGGGTTTCTGGATGAAATCGCCATCGACGGGCAACCGATCGCTCCGGGGGCGCTGGCCCCGATCTCGGCCCGGTTCGCCGCCGATCTGAAGACACTGGGCACGGCCCATCCGGCGCTGACCGCCGCCTTGTACCCCGACGCCCCACTGCCCGACTGGCAGGAGCCCGACCCCGAGCGCGGCTATCGCGCTTCGCAATATCTGGCGAGCTTCATGGAACAGATCGATGCCGTCTCAAAGGACGAGCATGCCACGAAACACGCTGATCTGGCGCAGGTGGAGGGGCAATCTCCCGACGCCGAACCAGACGGGTTAAGCGACATCGGGCGCCGCGTGATGCCGCCGCTGGCGGTGGAAAAGTTCCATCACCTGAAAACCACCCCCTATGCGCCGCACAACCGGCTTGGCACGGTGGACGAGGAAACCCCGGCCGCGCCCTATGCACCGGCCCCGCGCCGCACGCTGGCCGAAGGCTCCAGCGGCAATGTGATCGTCGGCTGCATGAAGAACGAGGCCCCCTATATCATCGAATGGGTCGCCTATCACCGCGCCATCGGCGTCGACAATTTCCTGATCTATACCAATGACTGCACCGACGGCACCGACGAGATATTGGGCCGGTTGCAGGACATGGGCGTGCTCGAGCATCGCAACAACGACGAATGGCGCGGAAAATCCCCCCAGCAACACGCCCTGAACCAGTCGCTGAAAGAGCCGGTGCTGCGCAACGCCGAGTGGCTGATGCACATCGACGTGGACGAATTCGTCAACGTGCGCTGCGGCAACGGCACCTTGCAGGATTTCTTTGACGCCGCGCCCGAGGCCACCAATGTGGCGATGACCTGGCGTCTGTTCGGCCATAGCGGTGTGACCCGGCTGGAGGATCGCTTTGTCGTCGGGCAATTCGACCGCTGCGCCCCGACCTATTGCCCCAAGCCGCATACGGTCTGGGGCTTCAAGACGCTGTTTCGCAATATCGGCGCCTATCAGAAGCTGAGCTGCCACCGCCCCAACAAACTGGAAGACTCCAAGCGCGATCAGGTGCTCTGGGTCAACGGATCGG
Source organism: Pseudodonghicola sp. (assembly GCA_033791545.1). GTDB lineage: Bacteria > Pseudomonadota > Alphaproteobacteria > Rhodobacterales > Rhodobacteraceae > Antarcticimicrobium. The sequence goes on from JASJGL010000073.1 coordinate 11,779, forward strand.
GGCAGGACATCACCAAAGAGACGGTGGACAACGGCTGGCGCAGTTCCAAAAGCTCGGTCGGCTATGATCTGCTACAGCTCAACCACTATGCCCTGCGCTCGGCCGAAAGTTTCCTGATCAAGCGCCAGCGCGGCCGCGCGCTGCATGTGGATCGCTCAATCGGGCTGAACTATTGGATCCGGATGGACTGGGACGATGCCCGCGACGTGACGATCCAGCGCAATCTGCCGCGCCTGCAGGTCGAATACGACAAGCTGATGGCAGATGACCGGCTGCGCAGCCTGCACGACAAGGGGCTGGCCTGGCACCGCGCCAAAGCGACCGAACTGCATGCCATGCAGGAGTTTCAGGATCTTTATCGTCAGGCGTTGGAGATCCGCCTCACCGGGACCGAGCGGGCGGCCTATGCGCTGGCGCTTGATCTGGAAAGCTGAGCGGAGGGTCCAGAACGGTGAACCGGCAGCCCAAACGCATCCTTGCGGTGCTGAGCCTGCGCAACGAGGCGGCCTTTCTGCTGGATTGGCTGGCCCATCACCGCGCCGTCGGATTCACCGATTTTCTGGTGCTGTCGAACGATTGTCAGGACGGCACCGACGCGATGCTGGACCGGCTGGAGCAGCTGGGCTGGCTGACCCATCTGCCCAACGATGGCCCCTATGACAAGGGCGGCATCCAGTTCACCGGGCTGAAGCTGGCCGATCGGCACAAGCTGGTGAAAAAGGCCGACTGGATCATGGCGCTGGATATCGACGAATACGTCAATATCCATGTCGGCGACAACACGCTGTCGGCGCTGCTGGAGGCGCTGCCGCAGGCCACCGCCATTACCCTGACCTGGCGGCTGTTCGGCAATGCCGGCATCATGCGCTATCGCGACCAGCCGGTGAGTGAGACCTTCACCCGCTGCGCGCCGACGGTGATGTATTGGCCGTGGCGCGCGGCGATGTTCAAGACGCTGTACCGCAATGATGGCACCTATCGTAAACTTGGCGTGCACCGTCCGCGCAGCGCCGACAAGGACCGGTTGGATGCGGCGCAGTGGTACGATGGCGAGGGCCGCGCGCTGGAGGATCAATTCAAGCTGACCCGGATCTTCAACACCTATGGGCGCTCAAATTACAAGCTGGCGCAGCTCAACCACTATGCGCTGGGGGCGATGGAAAGCTTTGTCCTCAAGGCGGATCGCGGGCGCGCGGTTCACTCCGATCACCTGCTGGACATGGATTACTGGGTCGAGCGCAATTTCAACACCGAGAGCGACACCACGATCCGCCAGATCGCACCCAGAAGCGCGCCCCTTCGCGAAGAGCTACGCGCCGATCCCGAGTTGGCGCAGCTGCACGACGCGGCGGTCGCTTGGCGCAAGGCGCGGTTCCTGCACTTGATGGAGCTTGAACCGTTCCGCGCGCTGTTCGCCCGGCTGTTGATGACACCGCCCTCGCGCCCGATCTCGCTGACCTCGGCGCGCACGCTGGCCGGGTTCGCCAATCTGGGACAGATCAAGCACAGCTAAGACGTCCCGGTTCGGGGCCCTTGGTTCTGGCCCTCCGTGCGTCATGGCCGGGTCAGCAACAGGGCCCATATCGCATATTAACTTTCCGGCCCGTCCGCGATAGGCCGTAAACCAAAGCAATTTACATCAGGACACGAGATATGCAGCTTACTGTCACTGCTCTTTACGCTGGGCTTCTGGGCGTTTTCTATGTCGGGCTCAGCCTTTGGGTCATCAAGATCCGCGCGGCGCAGAAAATCGCCAGCGGCGACAATGGCGACCCGGTGATGCAGAACGCCATGCGCACCCATGCCAATTTTGCCGAATATGTGCCGATGGGCCTGATCCTGATCGGGCTGGGCGAGGTGCAGGGGATGCCAACGCTCGCCGCGCATGCGCTTGGCGCGACGCTGCTTCTGGCCCGGCTGATGCATGCCTTTGGCATGGGCCGCATGCCCCATACCTCGGCCCTGCGCGGCGGCGGTGCCGTGCTGACGTTCCTTGTGCTGCTGATCGCGGCGCTCGCCAATATCGGCCACGCCTTGTTCTGAACCCAGATTGGCCCGCGCGCCACGATGCGGGCCAAACTGACACCGCCCTCGCCCGATCCGGGCCGGGCCATGCACCACAGAACCACCCGGAAACCGGCCTGAGAATTTCCCAATTTGGCCACAGTCTCGCTCTAGCTTGATCTTGCGCCAAACCGGCCCGGTAAGTGGTCGGATCAGATGAGGACGGCATCATGCAGGACCAGAATCAAGACCAGGATTCACCGGAGGAAGAGAACGGGATCGAGGCCTCGCTCGCCGAAATGGGCAAGGCCGAGTGGAAGGCCGCGCTGATTGCACAGGCCGAGGCACATGGCATGGCGCAGGATCTGGGCGCGCGCCATTTCGCCACGTTCATCGACAAGAAACCCACGCTTCTGGTCACCTTCGAGACCATACAGGGCGTGCGCGCCCTGTCCGAGACCGCCCAACCCTTTGGCTTTGACATGGTCAAGGCGCAGGGCTGGTCGCATCTGTGCCTGCTCTCGGACGGTGACACCTGGTTTCGCGCGCAAGAGGTTTACGCCTTTTTCGACCAGCTGATCGACGACGGCTTTTTCGAGGATTTCGACCGCGTGGTGTTCTATGGCGCCGGGCCGTGTGGCTACGCCGCAGCCAGCTATTCGGTGGCCTCCCCGGGCGCGACGGTAATCGCGGTGCAGCCGCAGGCAACCCTGTCGGCGCGGATGACGGAATGGGATGATCGTTTTATCGAGATGCGCCGCACCGATTTCACCGATCGCTATGGCTATGCCCCCGACATGCTGGATGCGGCCGAACGCGCCTTTGTGATCTATGACCCGCGCGAGACGCTGGACGCCATGCATGCCACCCTGTTCGAGCGGGCCAATGTGTCGCGGTTGCGGATGCCCTTCATGGGCGGCGCGCTGCAGACCCAGTTGATCGAGATGAAGATCCTTTATCGGGTGTTGTCGCTGGCCGGGGCCGGCAAGCTGACCGATCAGAAATTCTACAAGCTGTACCGCGCGCGGCGCGATCATATGCCCTATCTGCGCAACCTGATGACGCATCTGGACCAGAATGAGCGGCCCTATATGACCACACTGCTGTGCCGCAACGTGACCTCGCGCCTGCGGGCCCGGCGGTTCCGGCGTCGGCTCGACCAGTTGGAACAAATGGCCGAAGACGGAGCCTTTACACCGCCGCCGCCCGCGGCGGAATAGGCGCTGCCCTCTGGTCGAGATCACATCGCTGTGCTAGCGAAACGGCCATGACCCAGACCCTCACGCTTCGCCGTCCCGACGACTGGCACCTGCATCTGCGCGATGGCGAGATGCTGAAAGCCGTTTTGCCCGAAACCGCGCGCGATTTCGCCCGCGCCATCATCATGCCCAATCTGGTGCCGCCGGTGGTGACCGGGGCGCAGGCTGTCGCCTATCGCGAACGCATCCTTGCCGCCCTGCCCGAGGGCATGGCATTCACGCCGCTGATGACGCTGTATCTAACCGAGCAGACCGATCCCGAAGATGTCGCCAAAGCGGCGCAAAGCGGGCTGATCACGGCGGTCAAACTGTATCCCGCCGGGGCCACCACCAATTCGGCCAGCGGTGTGCAGGATTTCGACAAGGTGCGTGGCGTATTGGAGAAGATGGCCGAAATCGGGCTGCCGCTTTGCGTACATGGCGAGGTGACAGATCCGGCGGTCGATATCTTTGACCGCGAGGCCGTGTTCATCGAGCGGGTTCTGGACCCGGTGCGCCGGGCCACGCCGGGGCTGCGGGTGGTGATGGAACATATCACCACAGCCAACGGCATTGACTATGTGAAATCGCAAGACGACATGGGCGGCACAATCACCACGCATCACCTTGTGATCAACCGCAACCATATTCTGGTCGGCGGCATCCATCCACATTACTACTGCCTGCCGGTGGCCAAGCGGGAAGAACATCGTCAAGCGCTGGTCGCCGCCGCGACCGGGGGCGACGCGCGGTTCTTTCTTGGCACCGACAGCGCACCGCATACCGATCCCAACAAGGAAAGCGGCTGCGGCTGCGCCGGCTGTTTCACCGCCACCAACACCCTGTCGGTGCTGGCCGAGGTGTTCGAACGCCAAGGCGCGCTGGACAAGCTGGAGCGGTTCACCTCGCTGCACGGCCCGGCGTTTTACCAACTGCCGGCGAACGAGGAACGGATCACGCTGGAAAAGGGCGACCCGGTTTCTTACCCGCCTCATATCGAAACCGGCGAAGGCCCGGTCACCGTGTTCGACCCCGGCTTTCCGCTGCACTGGCGGGTGGTCGGGGCCTGACCAACGCGTTTTTTCCCTCTCCCCCAAACCGACAACACAGCCGGTTTCGGGGGGGCACTCGCCACGTATCACGCATTTCTTCAGCAAAACCATACTTGACGAATTGTCAGAACTTTTTCTAGCCTTGCCCCGAATGTGACCGTTCGACTCTGGCTGACGGTCTTATGTTAATTTGGTAGAATGGCGGACAAATGGCCTCAGTTGCATACACCACCTATTATTCGATTTCCGGTTTTTCCTATGACTACCGCTATTTCTGGGACAGCGGGGACGACACCGCCACCAGCTTCGATGCCAGCGTCTCGATGAACGTCACTGCCGATCCCGGCGCCGGGTTCATTTACGAAATTCAGGAAGTCGACCTTGCCGACGGCACGGTCTGGGTCGATATCAACACCATCATCGACACCTACGAGCTCTCGCTCGATGGTATGGACGCCTATACCACGAATATCGATTCCAGCATCATCGGCGTAAACTGGACCATGGGCGGCGTGTCGCATTCCACCGTTCTGATGGAACACGAAGTGGTGAAGGGCGAGAACGTGACGGGGGGCTACGAATATGGCACCCGCTATCATTTCGTGCTGGACGGCGACCCGCTGCCGGACTTCAGCTCCCTCTCCGAGTTCGAGAAATTCGCGGAGACCGACACCTACATCACCGGCGTCTACAAGGTGACCGGCGCCTTTGGCGAAGGCGAGCTGATCGAATGGGGCGATATCGAAAGCGCCACCATTCTGGGCGCCGACGAGGACATTACCGGAACCCCCGGCAAGGATGTGCTTTCGGGCGGCTATGGCGATGACTATTTCTTCTCCTCCGAAGGCAACGACACCTACAAGGGCGGCGTGGGCACCTTCGATCAGGTCACCTACAAGGACGATCCCGCCGGCGTCGTCGCCAATCTTGCCACCGGCAAGGCCACCGACGGCTGGGGCGACACCGACAAGTTCAAAGGCATCGAAGTGCTGCGCGGCAGCCTGTTCGACGACAAACTCACCGGCGACAACGGCGACAACCATATCCGTGGCTTGGCCGGCGACGATGTGCTGAACGGCGGCAAGGGCACGGATACCGTGCGCTACGACAAGGACGCGAACTATGGTGGCACCAATGGCGTCACCGTGAACCTCAAGAACGGCTTTGCCATCGACGGGTTCGGCGATCGCGACACGCTGAAGAATTTCGAGAACGTGCGCGGGACTGACTCAAAAGACACGCTCACCGGCACGGGGGCCGCCAACGATATTCGAGGCGAAGCCGGTGTCGACGTGATCAAGGGGCTTGGCGGCAAGGACGTTCTGCAAGGCGGCAACGGCAACGACACCCTGTCTGGCGGCAATGGCAAGGACGTGCTGTTTGGCGACAACGGCAAGGACAAGCTTGACGGTGGCAAAGGCGACGATTGGCTCTTTGGAGGAGCCAAGACCGACCTTTTCATCTTCAGCGGCAAGTTCGGCGACGACGTGATCCAGGATTTCGAAACCGCGGGCAAAGGCGAAAAGATCGACCTGTCCGGCGTGACGTCGATCAAGAATTTCAGGGATCTGTCAAACAACCACCTGTCCGACATCGGCGGCAACGCGGTGATCGACGACCACAGCGGCAACACGATCACGCTCTTCGGGGTCTCAAGCGCGGACTTGGCGTTCAACGACTTCCTGTTCTGATCTGCCCACCGACAAAAACCAACCGCCCGCCCGGCCCTGCGCCGCGGCGGGCTTTTCTTTTGCGCCCTGCTCCAGTAATCCCGCGAGAACCCCGCCGCCCGAAAGGATTTGCCGATGATCCCCTCCTCCTATCCCTCGCCCGAAGAGATGGCCCGCCTGACCGCCCGGATGCTGCTGGAAATTCAGGCTGTGCACCTGAACGCGGAAGAGCCGTTCACGCTGGCCTCCGGCCTGCCCTCGCCCACCTATATCGATTGCCGCAAGCTGATCTCCTATCCGCGCATCCGCAGCACGCTGATGGATTTCCTGACCGTCACGGTGATGCGCAACGCAGGGTATGAGGCGTTCGACAATATCGCCGGTGGCGAAACGGCGGGCATCCCCTTTGCCGCGCTGGTGGCCGAGCGCATGGCGCTGCCGATGACCTATGTGCGCAAGAAGGCCAAAGGGTACGGGCGCAACGCCCGGATCGAAGGCGCGATGAGCGAGGGCCAGCGCGTGCTGCTGGTCGAGGATCTGACCACCGACGGCGGCTCCAAGCTATCCTTTGTCGACGCAATCCGCGAAACCGGCGCCACCTGCGCCCACACGGCGGTTATTTTCTACTATGGCATCTTCCCCGATACCGAAAAGACGCTGGGGGACCATGGTGTCAGCCTGCATCACCTGTGCACCTGGTGGGATGTGCTGGCCGAGGCGAAAGAGGCCAACAGCTTCAGCCGCGAGACCCTGCGCGGGGTCGAGGATTTCCTCAACGATCCGCGCAAGTGGCAGGAAGAAAACAAGAAATAAAAACTTAACCACCGATGCGGTGAAAACCGCCGAATGGAATCACTAGGTTATCTCAGATTTTGCGGTGACAGCCCTTTGTGCTACCATATCTGCGGTGCATGTCGCGAGTCGGCGATGGGCTTTGGGGGTTATCCTCCAGTTACCCACCGACTTACGCACATATCGAAACGCGGCAAGATTGGCTACAAAGGCCGAACCGGCGCAAGACCGGGAACAGCCGGCGCCGGGACAGGGCGCGAAACAGGCGGAACGGGACAGAGATGAACGAAATTACCCCAGTCAATCCGGGCCGGACGGAGCTTCCGGCCTCCGAAACCATCCCCCATTCGATCGAGGCCGAACAGCAGCTTTTGGGCGCGATCCTGACCAACAACGATGTTTTTGATCGGGTGGCCAGCATCATCGGATCGCAGCATTTCTATGACCCGGTCCATGCCCGCATCTACGAGGTTGCCGCCGCGCGTATCTCAAAGAACGCGCTGGCCTCCCCGGTGACGCTCAAGGCGTTTCTGGAACATGACGAAGGGCTCAAGGAATTGGGCGGCCCGGCCTATCTGGCCCGTCTGGCCGGGGCCGCGATCAGCGCCTTTGCGGTGCGCGATTATGCCGAGATGATCTATGATCTGGCGATCCGGCGCGAGTTGATCGGGCTGGGCAAGACGATCTCGGACAAGGCGGCGCGCGTCGATGTCGCCAGCGACCCCAAGCAACAGATCGTCGAGGCCGAACAGCATCTCTACAGCCTTGCCGAACAGGGCCAATCCGAGAGCGGCTTCCAAAGCTTTCTGCGGGCCGTAACCGATGCGGTCAACGTCGCCAATGCCGCCTATCAGCGCGAAGGCGGGCTGGCGGGGATTTCCACCGGGCTTGACGATCTGGATCACAAGCTGGGCGGTTTGCACAAATCCGACCTTCTGATCCTTGCCGGGCGCCCGTCGATGGGGAAAACCTCGCTCGCAACGAACATCGCCTTCAACGTCGCCAAGGCCTATAAGCGTGGCGCCCTGCCCGATGGCAACGAGGGTGCGATCGAAGGCGGTGTGGTCGGTTTCTTTTCTTTGGAGATGAGCGCCGAGCAACTCGCCGGGCGGATCCTGGCCGAAGCCTCGGAAATCTCCAGCCACAAGATCCGCCAAGGCGACATGACCGAAGGCGAATTCCGCCGCTTCGTCGAGGCCGCCAAAGCGTTGGAGGCCTGCCCGCTTTATATCGACGACACCGCCGCCATCCCGATCGCCCAGCTTGCCGCCCGCGCGCGGCGGCTGAAACGCACGCATGGGCTCGACCTTCTGATCGTCGACTATCTTCAACTTGTCCGCGGCACCTCGGAAAACCGGGTGCAGGAAATCGGCGAGATTTCCATGGGGCTCAAGGCCATCGCCAAGGAATTGGACATCCCCGTCGTCGCGCTGTCGCAGCTGTCGCGTCAGGTGGAAAGCCGCGATGACAAGCGGCCACAGCTCTCGGATCTGCGGGAATCCGGCTCGATTGAGCAGGACGCCGACGTGGTGATGTTCGTCTATCGCGGCGAATATTACAAAGAACGGGAAAAGCCGGGCGAGGAAAACATCGAGGCCATGGCAACCTGGATCGAAGAGATGGAGCGCCTGCACGCCAAGGCCGAGGTCATCATCGGCAAACAGCGTCACGGCCCCATCGGCATGGTCGAGCTGTCCTTCGAGGCGCAATTCACCCGCTTCGGCAACCTTGCCAAGGCCTGGCAACAAGACCGCGAGCAGGAGTTCTGAGCAATGCCGATCCACAAGTTCATGGCCGACTACAAACGGGTCTGGGAGGCGCAGGATTCCCAGGGCTTCGCGGCCCTCTTCGCCCCGGATGGTCTCTATCACAACACCCCGTTTCAGGTGCAGCAGGGGCCGGGTGAACTGGCCGCCTACTGGAACCGGATCAAGCTGCAACAGGACATTTCGTTGCGCTACGAGGTGCTGGGCGAAACCCCGGCAGGTGGGATTGCCCATTGGAACGTCACCTATCAGGTCGCCTCGGAAGAGCTGTTCGCGATCTGGGCAAAATCCACCGGAACCGGCCTGCCCGAGCGTCAGCCCGGCGATCCGCTGCCCCGGATGGAGCTTGACGGCATGCTGGTGGCCGACTTCACCGCCTCGGGGCTGGCGCGCGACGTGCGCATCTGGTGGCACTCCCTGCCCCGCCCCGGCACCTGATGGTCACGCAGGCCCCGATCCTGATTTTCACGCAGCCCAGCATCTGATTTTCACCCGGGCGTGTGCGGCAGGCCGCCGCTTGGCGGTTTTTCCCTTGACGCCCCGCGCCCCCATGTCAAGAACAAGCCCATGAGCACCGGACATCTTACAATCGACCTGAACGCCATTGCCGAAAACTGGCGTGCCCTTGATGCAATGACCGCCGCGGACACCGCCGCCGTGGTCAAGGCGGACTGCTATGGCTTGGGGGTCGACCCCATTACGCGGGCGCTGGCCCGTGCCGGCGCCCGCCGCTTTTTCGTCGCCGCAGCGGAGGAAGGCGCCGCCGTGCGCGCCGCGCTGGGTCCGGGGCCGATGATTGGCGTGTTTTCCGGCCATATGGCGGGCGATTCCGCCCTCATCCGCGACCATGACCTGACACCGATGCTCAACTCGGTCGATCAGGTGCTGCGCCATTTCGAATCGCTGCCGCAACACTCTTTTGGCCTCCAACTCGACACCGGGATGAACCGTCTGGGCATGGAGCCCGCCGAATGGGCCGCCCTGCGCGAGCCGGTGCTGCAACAGATGCCGGCGCTGATCATGTCGCATCTGGCCTGCGCCGATGAGCCCGATCATTTCATGAACGCAAAGCAGCTGCGCAGCTTCCGTGAGATGACCGAAGGGCTGGACATCCCCTGCTCGCTCTCGGCCACGGGAGGCATTCTGCTGGGCTCCGACTATCATTTCGACGTCGTGCGCCCCGGTATCGGCCTCTATGGCGCGCGCCCCTATGCAGCGGGGCTCCCAGCGGTCACGCTGGAGCTGCCGGTGATTCAGACCCGCGAGGTGCAGCCCGGCGAAACCGTTGGCTATGGCAACACCTGGACGGCGCAGCGCCCCGCGCGTATCGCCACGGTCTCAGCCGGCTATGCCGACGGGCTGTTCCGCGCCCTCGCCAGCACTCTCGGCCTATGGCATGGCGACACCCGCTGTCCGATCGCCGGTCGCATCTCGATGGATCTGATCTCGGTGGACATCACCGCCTTGGGCGACGAGACGCCGGACTACCTGACCATGCTTGGCGCCCATCAGGGGGTCGACGATCTTGGCGATGCCGCAGGCACCATCGGCTATGAAATCCTGACCTCGCTGGGCGCACGCTATTCGCGCAGCTATCAGCCGTGACCGCGCTGCTGTCCCCGCTGGCCCATCTGGGTCGGGCCGTGCTCGCGGCACTGACCTCGATCGGTCGGGTGATGATCTATGCCGTCACCGCCCTGAGCCATATCTTTCGCCCGCCCTATTACCCGCGCGAAGTGTTCAACGCCTTTGTACAAATCGGCTGGCTGTCCCTGCCCGTGGTCGGGCTGACCGCCCTGTTCACCGGTGGCGCGCTGGCGCTTCAGATCTACTCCGGTGGCGCGCGCTTCAACGCCGAGGCGGTCGTGCCGCAGATCGTCGCCATCGGCATGGTGCGTGAACTGGGGCCGGTGATGGCGGGGCTGATGATCGCCGCGCGCGTGACCTCGTCGATCGCCGCCGAAATTGCCACCATGAAGGTGACAGAACAGATCGACGCGCTGGTCACCCTGTCGACCCACCCGATGAAATACCTCACCGCGCCGCGCCTGCTGGCTGGCCTGATCACAGTGCCGATACTGGTGGGTGTGGGCGACGTGATCGGCGTCGCTGGCGGCTATTTCGTGGCCACCCAAAGCCTTGGGTTCAACCCGGCAGCCTATCTCAAGAACACGGTCGATTTTCTTGAGGCGCTTGATGTCGTCTCCTCGCTGGTCAAGGGCTGCGTCTTTGGTGGCATCGCCACGGTGATGGGCTGCTATTACGGCATGCAATCGGGGCGCGGTGCCCAAGGCGTGGGACAGGCGACCAAAAGCAGCGTCGAAGCCGCCGCCGTGCTGATCCTTGCGGCCAACTTCTTGATCACAGGGGCATTTTTCTCGGTATGATCCGGTTTGAGGACGTTCATAAAGCCTTTGGCAGCAATCGCGTCCTGCGCGGCCTGACGCTTGATGTGCCCAAGGGCACATCGATGGTAATCATCGGCGGCTCGGGCACCGGGAAATCCGTGGCGATCAAATCCGTTCTGGGGCTGGTCACGCCGGACAAGGGCCGCATTCTGGTCGATGGCAAGGACACCACCAGCGGCGACCGCGATGCCTTTCTCGCCCGCTTTGGCATGTTGTTTCAGGGCGGCGCGCTGTTCGATTCGCTCCCCGTATGGCAAAACGTGGCGTTCCGCCTGTTGCGCGGCGCGCTCAAGCGCCCGCAGGCCGAGGCGCGCGAGATCGCCATCGAGAAACTGCGCCGCGTTGGTCTGAAACCCGAGACCGCCGATCTGTTCCCCGCCGAACTGTCTGGCGGCATGCAGAAACGCGTCGGCCTTGCCCGCGCCATCGCCGCCGACCCCGAGATCATCTTTTTCGACGAGCCCACAACCGGGCTCGACCCGATCATGGCGGGCGTCATCAACGAACTGATCCGCGAGATCGTGGTCGAGATGGGCGCGACGGCCATGACCATCACCCATGACATGACCTCGGTGCGCGCGATTGCCGACAATGTCGCCATGCTGCACGACGGGGTGATCAAATGGACCGGCCCGGTGGCCAAGTTGGACAACTCCGGCGACCCCTATCTGGACCAGTTCATCCACGGCCGCGCCGAAGGGCCGATCGAAGCGGTGCGGTGATCCCTCGCAAAGAGAAAATTCGAATTTTCTCGGCATTTTTCATCCAAGAAAATTGCACCACCACGCGGGTGCATCCGCGTTCCCAAACTCGGTGAAATCGGATAGGCCGCTGTGATGATCCTGCGCCTCGCCAACCTCACCCTGCTTGTGCTTTACCCCGTCGCCTGGTTCGCACCGCTGCTGCGCGCCGGGTTCCTGCCGGTGTTCGGGCTGTCGGAAATCTCGGTCGTTACCGGGCTGCAATCGCTGTGGGGTACCGATGTCGTGCTGGCGCTGATCGTCACCGCCTTCGCCATTTTTGCCCCCTATCTAAAAACCATCGGGCTGGCGCTGGTGCAATGGCATTTGCTGGATCGCCGCGCCCTGCCGGTCCTGAGCGTGCTGGGCAAGCTGGCGATGGCGGACATTTTCCTTATCGCCTTGTACATCACGCTGGCCAAGGGCATTTCCTATGCCCGGATCGAGGTCGCCTGGGGCCTTTATCTTATTACCTTCTGCATCCTCGCCTCGCTGGTTCTCGGCCTTCTGACCGATCGCCACATGCGAGGGCTTGAGAAGCCGCACATGGACGGGCAATAACGGCATATGGCGAAATCAAAAACCTTCGTCTGCTCGGCCTGCGGGGCCAGCAGCAACAAGTGGTCCGGCCGCTGCGAAGCCTGCGGCGAGTGGAACACCATATCCGAGGCGGTGCCGCTGTCGTCCGGCCCGGCCTCGAAATCGCTGGGGGCGCGGCGTGGCAGCGCGGTGCCGCTCACCGATCTGTCGGTCGACGAGGCCCCCCCGCCCCGCGCCGCCTCTGGTCTGGGCGAGTTGGATCGCGTGCTTGGCGGCGGGCTGGTTCCCGCCTCGGCCGTTCTGGTGGGCGGCGATCCGGGCATCGGCAAATCGACGCTGTTGCTACAAGCCGCCGCCGCCTTTGCCCGCAAGGGGCTCAAGACCATCTATGTTTCGGGCGAAGAGGCCAGCGCGCAGGTCCGGATGCGCGCCCGTCGTCTTGGCCTTGCAGACGCGCCGGTGCGGCTGGCCGCCGAAACCAACCTGCGCAACATCCTCACCATGCTGGAAGAGGAACGGCCACAGCTTGTCATCATCGATTCGATCCAGACCATGTGGGCCGACAATGTCGACAGCGCACCGGGCAGCGTGTCTCAGGTGCGCGCCACCGCGCATGAGCTGACCACATTTGCCAAGCGCCACGGCGTCAGCGTGATCATGGTCGGCCATGTCACCAAAGACGGGCAGATCGCAGGCCCGCGCGTGGTCGAACACATGGTCGATACCGTGCTGTATTTCGAGGGCGAGCGCGGCCATCAATTCCGTATCCTGCGCGCGGTCAAGAACCGCTTTGGCCCCGCCGATGAGATCGGCGTGTTCGAGATGACCGGCGCCGGGCTGGCCGAGGTCACCAACCCCTCGGCGCTGTTCCTGTCGGAACGCGGCCAGCCGAGCGCTGGCTCCGTGGTGTTTGCCGGCATCGAGGGCACCCGGCCTGTCTTGGTCGAGTTTCAGGCCCTCATCGCCCCCTCGTCGCTGTCACAACCGCGCCGCACCGTGGTCGGCTGGGATGGCGGGCGGTTGGCGATGATCCTGGCGGTACTGGAGTCCCGCTGCGGCATCCCGTTTGCCGGGCTTGATGTCTATCTCAATGTTGCGGGCGGCATGAAGATTGGCGAGCCCGCCGCCGATCTGGCCGTGGCCGCCGCGCTTTTAAGCGCGCGCGAGGATGCGCCATTGCCCGCTGAGACTGTGGTTTTCGGAGAAATAAGTCTGTCTGGAGCCCTGCGACCGGCACCGCAGACCGAAAACAGGTTGAAAGAAGCGCGAAAACTTGGTTTCACCGCAGCAATCGCTCCGGCCGGCGGCAAGATCGGGTCGGGCGGCGGGCTTTCGCTCACGCAGCCTGCTGACCTGACCGGCTTTGTCGGCGACATTTTCGGCGCGGGCTGACGTACAGGGAAAATCGGGCGAGGAATATGGACGGTTTCACCATCATCGACGGGGTTGTGGCCCTGATCATCGTGGTTTCGGCACTCTTGGCCTATTCCCGCGGTTTCATGCGCGAGGCAATGGCCATCGCGGGCTGGGTCGTGGCCGCTGTGCTCGGCTTCATTTTCGCCCCCCATGCAGAGCCGCTGATCCGGGAAATCCCGGTGCTGGGCGAGTATATCGGCGAAAGCTGCGAGCTGAGCATCATCGCCGCCTTTGCCGCAGTCTTTGCCTTGGCGCTGATCCTGGCCTCGTTCTTCACGCCGCTGTTTTCCTCACTGGTGCAGCGTTCGGCGCTGGGGGGGCTGGACCAGGGGGCCGGTTTCCTGTTTGGCGTGGCACGCGGCATCCTGCTCGTGGCGGTCGCCTTTTTTGTCTACGACACGGTGATGACCGGGCAAGACTTCTCCATCGTCGATGAAAGTCGCTCGGCGCAGGTGTTCTCGCGTCTGAGCGACACCATCGCAGAGCGCGATCCGGAACAGGCGCTCGGCTGGATCACCCGCCAGTACGAAGGCTTGGTCGGAAGCTGCGGCGCGCCCGAGGGCAACTAAGCAGGCCGGGCGGCATCCGCTGCCCCGCCCGCTCAGTGATTCGGCCTTCACCGCGCCAAAGTGCCGTGCCCCGGATCGCTCCGACTTGAAACAGTCGCCACAGTTCCGCCGTATTCGCGCCGCCTGAGCGACCGACTTTGCGCCCCAAGTACACCTATGGCCCTGTTGCCATGAAACCAGTACCGAGTGGGTTTACCAGTGTTTTACGAACTCCCCCCGGGGGATGCGGCGATGCGTCCCCCGCCCTCGATCCTGTCCGCGCGAGCGCGGCCGGACCGGGCCTTTGAGCGGACCTTTGCCCCCGGAACCCTTCTCGACACTGCGCGTGGATGGCGCCCTGCCGGATCTCTGCGCTGCGGCGATCATGTGCGCACCCTGCGGGGCATGACCCCGATTGTGGGCCTTTGCCGACAGCCCCCCGACCGCAGCCCGCTGCACTGGCAGGTGCCGGCGGGAACGATGGGCAATTGCTCTGACCTGCGGCTGACCACCGGCCAGCACCTCGCGCTGATGGACCCGGCCTGCAAGACCCTGTTCGACGCGCCCCTGGTGCTGGTCCCAGTGCCCGCCGCCACCGGCTTTTGCGGCATGCGTACGGTGTCCGGTTTTGCTCTGCGTGGCGGTGTCGCCCTGCATTTCGAGACCGAAGAGATCGTCTTTGCCCAGACCGGCATGTTGCTGCATGTTCCGGGTCCGACCCCGGAAACCCGCCACCGCATCTTGAGCTATCGCGAAAGCCGCCAGCTCCTGACCCGGCTTTGTGGTGGCAAATGCCGCGATCCCGTGGCGGAGCCATCCCCCGCCTCTGGCCCCGACTAAGGGGGATCGCGTCCCACATTCTATGCCTCGGCACTGCGGACCGGCCGAGATTGGCCAGAATCTGTGATCCTTTCGTGACACTCACCCCACATCCCAGTATGTGGGGCGGATATCGCCAACGGATATGGAGCTACCCTCCCGTGTCGACGCCGCAAATGCCCCTCGCCCACCCGTTCGATGACGACAAGCTGCATGAAGAATGCGGCGTATTTGGCGTTATCGGCGTACAGGACGCCGCCAATTTCGTCGCTCTCGGCCTGCATGCGCTACAGCATCGCGGGCAAGAAGCTGGCGGAATCGTGTCCCACGATCCAGAGCAAGGGTTCAACTCGGCCCGCCGCTTTGGCTATGTGCGCGACAACTTCACCTCGACCGACATCATGGAAACCCTGCCCGGGCCGCTGGCCATCGGGCATGTGCGCTATTCCACCGCCGGATCAAAAGGCGCCGCGATCCGCGACGTGCAGCCGTTCTTTGGTGAATTCGCCATGGGCGGCGCTGCCATCGCTCATAACGGCAACATCACCAATGCCGACGCGCTGCGCCGCGAGTTGATCGAGCGTGGCTCGATCTTCCAGTCCAGCTCGGACAGCGAATGCATCATCCACCTGATGGCGCGGTCACTGCAACGCGACATCCCGGAACGGATGGAGGATGCGCTGCGCCGGGTCGAGGGGGCGTTCTCGATCGTCGCGATGACCCGCAGCCAGCTTATCGGCGTGCGCGATCCGCTGGGCGTGCGCCCGCTGGTGCTGGGACAGATCGGCGATGGCTGGGTGATCAGCTCCGAGACCTGTGCGCTCGACATCATCGGCGCCGATTTCGTGCGCGAGATCGAGCCAGGCGAAATGGTCGTCATCTCGACCGAGGGCGGGGTCGAAAGCCTGTTCCCCTTCCGCCGCCAAAAGCCACGGTTCTGCATCTTTGAACATGTGTATTTCTCGCGCCCCGACAGCATTCTGGGCGGGCGCAGCGTCTATGAGACCCGCGCTGCCATCGGTCGTGAACTGGCCAAGGAAAGCCCGGTTGACGCCGATCTGGTCTGTCCGGTGCCCGACAGCGGCACCCCGGCGGCGATCGGCTTTAGCCAGGAATCCGGCATCCCCTATGCGATGGGGATCATCCGCAACCAGTACATGGGCCGCACCTTTATCGAGCCCACCGAGCAGATCCGCAACATGGGCGTGCGGCTGAAACTGAACGTCAATCGCGCGTTGATCCGCGGCAAGCGGGTGATCTTGGTGGATGATTCCGTCGTGCGCGGCACCACCAGCCGCAAGATCAAGGAAATGATCCTGGATGCCGGTGCCAAGGAGGTGCACTTTCGCATCGCCAGCCCGCCGACAGCTTGGCCCTGTTTCTATGGTGTCGACACGCCGCAGCGCGAAAAACTGCTCGCCGCGACGATGACCGAGGACGAGATGCGCGAGCACCTCTCAGTGGACAGTCTCAAGTTCATCTCGCTCGACGGTCTCTACCGGGCTGTGGGCGAGGCAGAGGGACGCAACGCCGCCTGCCCGCAATATTGCGATGCCTGCTTCTCGGGCGAATACCCGGTGAAACCGACGGACATGATCGAAAAGGGTTTCGAGATGAAGCCCGCCGCTGAATAGACGGCCCCGCGGCCCGGCAGGTTCCTGCCGAGCCGCCCCTTGGGGGGCTTTCGCCAGCCCCGGCAACGAGCTAGACCGGCCAGCGAGCTTCAACAAGACGGACATGCCCGCTCCCGGCGCGCCGCAAGGACACACCACATGGCAAACGAACCCGACGCGGGCCCGACGCCCGCAAACGTGGCCGATCTGGCCACGACCCCACAGGTATTGGACGAACACGAGATGACACTGATCGGCCTTGTCGGCGGGGATCAGGGCTTTCGCGCCCTCGTCCGCCTGCGCGGCGGGCGGATCAAGCAGGTCACGCCCGGCACGCAGATCTCCTGGGGCCGGATCGTGGCAATTGATGAAAAAGGGATGCTGTTCCAGCGCAACGGCGAAACCCGCCGGATCACCCTGCCGGGCAGCTAAGGCCCAGCAGCTTAGCAGGCTCGCCGGTTTAGCGGGGCCAGCGGCGCTGTGTCTCAGGCCCTGCCGCCCTCAGACCGGCAGCATCGCCAATGCGATGCGCCGCCCCTCGGACAGCAGCACGTTATAGGTCCGGCACGCGGCGGGAGTGCCCATCACCTCGACCCCCATACAGGCCGCCTCCAGCGCCCTGCGCAGGGGGGCCGGGATATGGGCGATCTCGGCCCCGGTTCCGATGAAAATGACGTCCACCGTCCCTGCCAGCGCCAGCAGCGCCTCGCTATCGTCATAGCCCGCCCAGGGCGTTGTTCCCGCAGGCCCGGTCAAGACCGCGCCCTCGTGAACTTCATCGCCGATGCGAAAGAACCCGGGGCCATAGCCCGCGATCGGGACCGCGTTTTTGAAAACCACTTCGTTCAGGCGCATCTCTCACTCCTAAAGCGCCACCCCCGGCTGTACCGGGGCTGGCGCCAATGTGTCAGGCGTCCACGTTGGCGAACTGGTTCCCGGCTGTCTTGTCGGGTTTGGACCAGTCGCGTTTGACCCCAAGATACAACAGGATCGCCGAGGCCACGAAGATCGAAGAATAGGTCCCCACGATCACGCCCCAGATCATAGCAAAGACAAAGCCGCGGATCACGTCCCCGCCCAGAACAAAAAGCGCGATCAGCGCCAGAAGCGTGGTGACCGAGGTCATCAGGGTTCGGCTCAGCGTCTCGTTGATCGACAGGTTCAAAATCTCTTTCAGCGGCATCTTCTTGTATTTGCGCAGGTTTTCGCGGACCCGGTCGAACACCACAACGGTATCGTTCAGAGAATAGCCGACGATGGTCAACAGCGCCGCGATGATCGCCAGATCGAACTTGATCTGAAGCTCGGAAAAGATGCCGATGGTCAGCAACACGTCATGGATCAGCGCCACCACGGCGCCCAGAGCGAACTGCCATTCGAACCGCAGCCAGATATAGATCAGCACCGCGCCGATCGCCAGAACCACCGCAAGAACAGCGGTTTGCACCAACTCGCCCGAGACCTTGGGACCGACCGATTCGACCGAGACGAACTTGATGTCGGGCAGCACGGTTTGCAGCGCCGCCTCGACGGACTGGATGGTATCGGTGTTGATCGATTCCTGTTCGTCCTGCGCCTGAATGCGCACCATCGTCACATGCTGATCGGCGCGAAAGCCCGGATCGAACACTTCGGAAATGACCACATCGCCCAAGCCCAGCGGTGTGATCGCGTCACGATAGACGCCGATATCAACCGCGGTCGTGCTTTCGGTGCGGATGGTGGTGCCACCGCGAAAGTCGATACCATAGCTCAGCCCGCGCACCATGAAGGAGCCGAAGGCCATCAGCATCAGCACGGCCGACAGACCCAGCCAAAGCTTCCACCGGCTGAAGAAATCGAACGAGGTCTGCTCGGGAACCAGTCGCAATCGCATGTTATACCTCGATCGTTTTAGGGCGGCGGCGTTCGAACCACATCACGATCAGCAGCCGGGTCACGTAAATCGCCGTAAACACCGATGTGATCAGACCCAGACCCAGCGTGATCGCGAAACCGCGCACAGGGCCGGAACCGATCGCGAACAGGATCACGGCGGTGATGAAGGTGGTGATATTGGCGTCGAGAATCGCGCTCAACGCCTTTTCATAGCCAAGATCGATGGCCCGCGCGGGGCCCTTGGCGGTCTTCAGTTCTTCTCGGATCCGCTCAAAAATCAGCACGTTGGCGTCCACCGCCATACCGACGGTCAACACGATCCCCGCGATCCCCGGCAGGGTCAGCGTGGCCCCGATCATCGACAGCATCCCGAAGATCATCGCGATGTTCAGGATCAGTGCGATATTGGCGAACAGCCCAAACAGACCATAGCTCAGAAACATGAAGACCAGCACGCCAGCAAAGGCCACGCCGGTGGCGATCTTACCGGCCTCGATGCTGTCGGCCCCCAATTCCGGGCCGATGGTCCGTTCTTCAAGGAATTCGAGCCCGGCCGGCAGCGCACCGGCGCGCAGCAGAACGGCCAGCTTGGTGCTTTCCTCGACCGAGAAGTTGCCGGTGATGATGCCGGAGCCGCCGGGAATATAGCTTTGAATCACCGGGGCGCTGATCACCTCGTCATCCAGCACGATGGCGAAGGGCGAGCCGATATTGTCGCGGGTGTAATCGCCGAACTTGCGCGCGCCGGTGGTGTCGAAGCGGAAGCTGACTGCCGGGCGACCGTTCTGGTCAAAACTGGGCTGGGCGTCTACCAGTTCATCGCCGGTGACGACAGGGGCGGTTTCAACCGTATAATACACCCCCTCCTGATCCAGCGAGGGCAGGATTTCATTGCCCAACCCGGGATTGTCATTGGCGCTGGAGCCGCGCCCCACGACCGGACGGAAGGTCAGTTGCGCGGTGGTGCCGATGATCGCCTTGAGTTCAGCGGCGCTGCCGATGCCGGGCACCTGAATCAGGATACGGTCGGTACCCTGCCGCTGGATCGTGGGCTCACGGGTGCCAACCTCGTCGATGCGGCGGCGCACGATTTCGAGCGCCTGCTTTACGGTGCGATCATCAGAGGCCAGTTTTTCGGCATCCGACAACGTCACGATGATGTCGGCGTTGTCGCCGCTCACCGTGATATCGGAGGAACCTGCACCGCTAAGTGATTGAATAGGCCGGGACAATCCGCGCACCAATTCCAGCGCGCGATCCATATTCTCGGGCTTGCTGATGCGGATGCGCAGCGCGTCCGGGGCGGACGGCTGCAGACGAATTGTGCCGATGGTGGCCCGCTCGGCGCGCAGGACGTCGCGGATTTCAGGCCACATGGCCTGCATCCGGCTTTCATAGACGTCCGCGACCCGAACCTCGGCCAGAAGATGCGCACCGCCGCGCAGGTCAAGCCCCAGATTGACCAGCGACGAGGGCAAGAAACTCGGCCATTTGGCCGCCTGCGCCTCAAGCTCCGGGGTCGTCATCCCGGATTCGATCACGCTGCGGGCATCGTTGGACTGCTCGACACGGGTGTAGAAAGTATTCGGCAACGCCAGCAACAACCCGGCACCGCAGAGTGCCCAGATCAGCACCCGCTTCCAAAGATCGAAATGAAGCATCTTCCAGCCTTTTCAGTAGGTTAAAGGGCCAGACTTATTTCGCCGGTTCGGTTTTGCTGATGATTTGGGCGATGGTCGATTGAACCACGCGCACCTTGACGCCTTCGGCAAGTTCGACTTCGATCTCGTTGTCGTCCTTGACCTTGCTGACCTTGCCGATCAGCCCACCTTGCGTCACCACCTGATCGCCACGGCGCAGCGCGCCGACCATGGCCTGATGTTCCTTGACCTTTTTCTGCTGCGGACGGATCAGCAGGAAATACATGATCGCGAAGATCAGGACGAGGGGAAGAAACTGGCCGATTGCGCCGATGTCCATGGGGGTATCCTTTGGTCTGAAAATGGCGGGGCGACCCCGCGGATTGCCGGGAACCTATGCGCAGACCGGGGGCTTTGCAAGGTAACGAATTGGTGAGTTTTCAGGCCGTTTTGTACAGCCCGAACCGGGCTTCACAGCGCTGGATTCGCCGGTTTGGGGAGTTGCGGCGGCGTTTTGTACGGTTTGGTTGGATTTGCGCAGATCTGACGCGATGAGCAACGCCCGAAGCTGCGACACCCCGCCCCCTCGCGGTTCCGTCGCGGCAGCGGAGAGGTTGGCGAGACTGTCTTGTGTGGCCGGGGGAATTGGCAACCTGGGTTTTCTCCGAACTCCTGGTCTTTGCAAATGCCCCCATCCCTTAGGGGGATGGATGGGGGCTGCGCGGCATGGCCGCGCTGGTCTGTCGAATGTCTGATTGGAAAGCCCCCTACTCCGGGCTGCGCAGAGATGTTTCCCCTGCCCGCGCTTTGCGGCATAACGCGGGCCAAGCGATTCACACCTTTTGAGGGACCATCCCATGCATGACATCCGCGCCATCCGCGAAAACCCGCAGGCGTTCGACGCCGCCCTCGCCCGCCGGGGAGATGCGCCGGTGTCCTCCGAGCTGTTGGCGCTGGACGAGGCGCGGCGCGCCAAGATCCTTGCCGCCGAGACCGCGCAGGCGGAGCAGAACAAGGCCTCCAAGGCCATCGGGGCGGCCAAGGCCAAGGGCGATGACGCCGAGTTCGAGCGTCTGCGCGCCGCCGTGGCCGAGAAGAAGGCCGAAGTTGCCGCGATGCAGACCGAGGCCAAGGAGCTGGACGCTCAGCTGACCGACAAGCTGGCGCGCCTGCCGAACCAGCCAGCCGACGATGTGCCCGATGGTGCGGACGAGGACGACAATGTTGAGGTCAGCCGCTGGGGCACCCCACGCGCTCTGGATTTCGCGCCGAAAGAGCATTTCGAGATCGCAGGCGTGATCCCGGGGATGGATTTCGAGACCGGCGTCAAGATCAGCGGCGCGCGCTTCGTGGTGCTGCGCGGCGCGGTGGCGCGCATTCACCGGGCGCTGGCGCAATTCATGCTCGACACCCATGTGGACGAAAACGGGCTGACCGAAACCCAGACCCCGGTTCTGGTGCGCGACGAGGCGATGTATGGCACCGACAAGCTGCCGAAGTTCGGCGAGGACAGCTATCAGACCACAAACGGCTGGTGGCTGATCCCGACATCGGAAGTGCCCCTGACCTATTCCGTGGCGGGCGAGATTCTGGACGCAGCGACGCTGCCGATCCGCATGACCGCGCATACGGTGTGTTTCCGCAGCGAGGCGGGCAGCGCCGGCAAGGATACTTCGGGGATGTTGCGCCAGCACCAGTTTGAAAAGGTCGAGATGGTGTCGATCACCCACCCCGACGAGAGCGACGCGGAACAAAAGCGCATGCTGCGCTGCGCCGAGGGGCTGCTGGAAAAACTGGGGGTGCCCTATCGCACCATCATCCTGTGCACCGGCGACATGGGGTTTGGCGCCCGGCGCACCTTTGACATCGAGGCCTGGTTGCCCGGGCAGGACACCTATCGCGAGATTTCCAGCGTCTCGACCACCGGCGCGTTTCAGGCCCGGCGGATGAACGCGCGGTTCCGTCCCGAGGGCGGCGGCAAGCCGGAGTTCGTGCATACGCTGAACGGCTCGGGGCTGGCGGTAGGGCGCTGCCTGATCGCGGTGCTGGAGAACGGGCAGAACGCAGATGGCTCGGTCACCCTGCCCGAGGTTCTGGCGCCCTATCTGGGCGGCAAGACCATGCTGAGCGCCGAGGGCACGCTGGCCTGAACCAGCCTCCAACCCCTGTGCCCCGGATTTTGATGCCGGGCACAGGGAGTGAGAGGCAGGACAGGAATCAGGCGGATTTCTTCTTCTTGCCCTTCTTGGGCTTTTTGTCTTTCAGCTTGGCTTCTTTCGCCTTGAGCTTCACCTTTTTCGCCTTGGCCTTGGCCTTTTTCTTGGCCTTCTCGAATTCCTCGGTCAAAAGCGCGGCCAATTTCTTGGACTTTTCCGCCTTGGCTTTCGCCTTGGCCTTTTTGCTGGCGCGAATATCGGCCTCGGTCTCGGCCGGTTTGGCCAGCCCGGTTTTGGAGAGGGCCACAGGCGCGGTGACAGCAGGGCGGCGCGCTGCGCGCTTGGCTGATGATTTGCGCGGTGGAATCGGTTTCGCCAGCGCGGTGCCGACCGGTTTCGCAGGCACCGAAGCGGTGGGTTTGGCGGCAGGTTTGATGGCTGGGGCCGCAGCGGGTTTGGCGGCGGGTTTATCGGCAGTCGGGGCGGTGGAAACCGCAGCCTTGGCAGCCGCAATCAGCGCCTTGGCCCGAGCTGGGCCGATGGTGCGAACGGCAAGCAAATCCGCCGGTGTCGCTGCGGCCAAGGCCTCGGGCGTCGAGATGGCATGCTCGATCAGAGCATGGGCAAGCGCGGGGCCAATACCGCGGATGTCGGTGAGCTGGGTCATTTTTTCTCCTTCTGTCTACCGGGCGGCGTGGAGTCCGTAGCCCCCCGCCGGGCGGGCGCAGGCAGCCTCGCGCAGGCCGTCACCTGATCGTACATGTGAAAGTACGACCAGAAGCACCCTGCCAAGGGTGCAGCGGGAATTCAACGGTGATCTGCGTTGATCGGGTCAGCCAAAGGTCGGAGCGGCTTAACCAGAGGTCACCTGTGTGCCCAGCCCGTCGGGGGGATGTTTCGGGAACGGCACCAGACGCTTGGCCTCTTCATCCCAAAGCTTGAGGTTCAGCGCCGCCACCGCCTCGGGGAATTTGATCCGGCGCGGGGCGTATTCGGGCGGCAGGTTATAATGACAGGCGCGCAGCCGGTAGGACGGGATGCGCGCGTTGAAATGGTGGATGTCATGCAGGGTGATGCAGGCCACCGCCAGATCAAAGGCCCAGCCGAAATCCAGCGCCGAAGACCCCTGCAGCGCAGCGATCTGCGGGTCGAGATCGGGGCGGCGATCCCAATAGGTATCCTCGAAATTATGCTGCAGATAGACAAGGAATACCCCGATCATGCCGCCCAGCATCGAAAAGGCGAAATAGACGCCCACGCCGGTCCAGCCCGACAGCGCAAAGATCAGCCCGACCCAGATCAGCAACGCGAGATTGTGCAGCAGCACCCCTTTGACGCCGAAACGGGTGGTGTTCTTGGGCCAGCGATAGCGGATGAAATAGGTGAACAGCGCGCCCGCAGGCACCAGAACAAAGGGGTTGCGATACAGCCGGTATTGCAGCCGCGGCCAGAACCCCGCCACGTTCCATTCACGCAGGGTCATTGTGTGGATCTCGCCGGTTTCGCGGTGCTCCAGATTGCCGATGCCGGAATGGTGCAGGTTGTGGTTCTGCTTCATCACCTCGAACGGGGCAAAGGTGAAGGGCGACAGCCCATGGCCGGCCCATTCGTTCTGCGCCCGTGTCACGAACAGGGAATGGTGGCCGCAATCGTGCTGCAGCACATAGAGCCGTATCGCCGAAAACGCATAGACGATCCCGGCGGGGATCATCACGTACCATTGCGCCGCATAGGCGATCGCCAGATAGAGCGAGGTGAAATAGACCGCAAAGGTGCCGAAATAGCTGAGCGCGGCCAAGCGGTTGTCCTGCTTGGCATAGTGTCGCGTGTAAGCCCTGAGATCCATGTCTGTCCCCATGCGTTCTGCGTCGGATGGCATCCATCAGTTAGGTGCGCCGCGCGCGCAGACAAGCCCGCGCGCGCGGCATTCCCTATCTATAGCGGGAGTTTATGACGAAATCATCACCTTGGTCGCGACCTTCGGCACGTGACGGCGGCGGGTTGCCTGCCAGTCGAGCAAAAAGGGTGCGCCGACAGGGCAAAGGCCCCTGCCAGATGTCTTGGTGCCCGCACCTTGGGGGGCACTGGCGGGGCAGTTGACGGCTCGGAGACTGACGGGACGGATGCGGCCGCGGCGCTCAGCGGGAAGATTGCGTAGGGCGAGCGCCTGCCCATGGGGTGGCGCAGCGACAGAGCGGCAACGCGCTTTATCCCGGCCAAATACATCTGCCGCAGGAACGGAGCGCAAGATCCCCAAAGCGCCAGCCCGCCGGAACGGGCAGGCGCTCGCCCGACGCCTTTGGCGCCATCCGGGCGTAAACCACCGCACTGATCCAAAGGCGGTTTCGTTCGCACAGCCGCCAACTCGGTCGAGGAGTGTGAGCGTCAATTTTTTGAATCCCGTGCGCTTGCCCAGATGTCCCCCTTCCGGGCTGTCTCCCATCATTGTCCAAGACTGCGTGAACGGCAGCCCCCCCAAACAACAACGCCCCCGCAGATCTCTGCGGGGGCGTTCGCCTATTTGCCAGTGGGGGTGCGCGCCCCGGTGACGTCCTCTCCCCCCGCCTCAGGCGGTCCATGGATGGTCGCCGCGGGCGTCCTTGACCCGTGTGGGCAGGCCGAGGCGGTCGAGCTGGGTGAAGAAGGGTTTGGGGTCAAGCTCTTCCACGTTCTTCATGGTGCCCGCGTCCCAGTCGCCGGAGGCCACCAGCAGGGCGGCGGCGACCGGGGGCACGCCGGCGGTGTAGGAAATGCCCTGAGAGCCGACTTCCTTATAGGCCTCGGCATGGTCTGCCACGTTGTAGACGAAAAGCTCGACCTCTTTGCCGTCCTTCACGCCCTTGACCAGATCGCCGATGCAGGTCTTGCCGGTGTAACCCGGCGCAAGGCTGGCGGGATCAGGCAGCACGGCCTTGACGACCTTGAGCGGCACCACCTCGAGCCCCTCGGCGGTTTTGACCGGCTTTTCCGACAGCAGGCCAAGGTTCTTCAGCACGGTGAAGACGTTGATGTAGTGATCGCCAAAGCCCATCCAGAACCGCACGTCGGCCTCTGGGTAGTTGACGGCGAGCGAGTGCACCTCGTCATGGCCGGATTGGTAGGCGGTCTGTTTGCCGACCACGGGCAGATCCCAGTCGCGGCCGGATTCGAACATCGCCTTTTCCTTCCACTGCTGGTCCTCCCAGTAGTAGACGGTGCCGGTGAATTCGCGGAAGTTGATTTCCGGGTCGAAATTGGTGGCGAAATACTTGCCGTGATCGCCCGCGTTGATGTCGACGATGTCGATGCTTTTCACGGTATCCATCTGGTCGATGGCAAAGCGGGCAAAGGCGTTGACGACGCCCGGATCAAAGCCGGCGCCAAGGATCGCGGTGACGCCCTTTTGCGCGCAGAGATCGCGTTTCTTCCATTCATAGTTGGAATACCACGGCGGGGTCTCGCAGATCTTGTCCGGGTCTTCGTGAATCGCGGTGTCGATATAGGCGGCGCCGGTCTCGATACAGGCGTCCAGCACATAGGCGTTGACGAAGGCCGAGCCGACGTTGATCACGATCTGCGCGCCGGTGTCGCGGATAAGCTGGGCGACGGCGGCGGTGTCCATCGCATCGACCTGATGCGCCTTGAGCACGCCGTCTTGCTTCATCGCGCCCTTGTCGCGGACCGAGGCAAGGATCGACTCGCATTTTGACAGCGTCCGGCTGGCGATATGGATGGCACCAAGCACATCGTTGTTCTGCGCGCATTTATGCGCCACGACCTGAGCGACGCCGCCGGCGCCGATGATGAGAACGTCACGTTTCATCTCAAGGGACCTCCTTCGTGGGTATTCGGGTTTTCGTTAATCTTTCCGTGTCACGGGTTTACGACAGGGCTGCCGAGAAATCCGCATAGGTGAAATCGCGCACCAGACGGGTTGTGCCGTCGAGTTCGCGGATCGCGATGGCCGGCATCTGGACGCCGTTGAACCAGTTTTTCTTGACCATCGTATAACCGGCGGCGTCCTGAATGCTGATCCGGTCGCCGGGTTTCAGGGCGGTGGGAAAGCGGAACTCGCCAAAGATATCGCCGGCGAGACAGGATTTGCCGCAGATCATCCATTGCTGATCGCCGCTTTCCTCCAGCTTGGCGGATTCGCGGTAGATCAGCAAATCGAGCATATGCGCCTCGATAGAGCTGTCGACGATGGCGAGGTTCTTGCCGGTGTCGAGGGTGTCGAGAACGGTGACTTCAAGCGTGGTGGAATTGGTGATCGCGGCCTCGCCCGGCTCCAGATAGACCTGCACGCCGTTGTCACCGGCAAAGCGTTTGAGACGCTCGGCGAGGCGATCAAGCGGATAGCCCTCGCCGGTGAAATGGATGCCGCCGCCAAGGGAGATCCACTGCATGCGTTTGATCAGCGCGCCGAACCGGTCCTCGATCTGGGTCAGCATGGCATCAAAACGGTCGAAATCCGCGTTCTCGCAATTGTTGTGGAACATGAAGCCGCTGATCTGATCCGCGACCTGTTCGATCCGGGCCGGGTCCTGCTCGCCAAGGCGCGAGAATGGGCGCGCCGGATCGGCGAGGTCGAAACCGGAGGTCGAGACGCCGGGATTGACCCGCAGCCCCCGCACATGGTCGCGGCTGACCTCTTCGAACCGGGCCAGTTGGCCGATGGAGTTGAAGATCACCTTGTCGGACTGGCGCAGCACCTCGTCGATCTCGTGATCGGCCCAAGCGACGGAATAGGCATGGGTTTCGCCGGGAAATTTCTCGCGCCCCAGCTTGACCTCGAACAGCGAAGACGAGGTGGTGCCGTCCATGTAGTCGCTCATCAGGTCGAACACCGACCAAGTGGCGAAACATTTCAGCGCCAGAAGGGTGCGCGCGCCAGACAGCGCCCGCAGGCGGGCGATCTTTTCCAGGTTCGGCAGCAGCCGCGCCTTGTCGATCAGGTAATAGGGCGTTTGCATAGGGGGTCGCGCCTCGGGTCTTGGGGGGACATCATAGCAGGAAGCGGCGACTTAGCAGCTTGGCGCACCGAGACAACCCCGGAAGTGGCAGAAAGGCGACTGCGCGACGGCCCGACCTGTCGGTCGGGCGCGCGATGAACAATATGGCGGCAATAATCGGGGCTATGTCCCGACCGCGCTATTTCTTCAGGTGCTTTTTCAACTTGCTGGGCTGCGCCTTCTTGCGGCCCTTGTAGGGGTTCTTGTCGCCCTGCCCGCGCAGGGTCAGGCGGATCGGCGTTCCCGGCATGTCGAAGCCTTCGCGCAGCCCGTTGACCAAATAGCGCGAATAACTTTCGGGCATCTTGTCCGGGTGCGAGCACATCACCACGAAGCCTGGCGGCCGGGTCTTGACCTGTGTCATGTAGCGCAACTTGATCCGCTTGCCCTGCGGCGCGGGGGGCGGGTGCTGTTCCAACATCCCTGTAAGCCAGCGGTTGAGCCGGGCGGTGGAGACGCGGCGGTTCCACATATCATAGGCGCGCAGTATGGCATCATGCAGCCGATCAAGCCCGCGGCCAGACTTGGCCGAAACGGTGATCAGCGGCGCGCCGCGCAGCTGCGGCAGAAGGCGTTCAAACGCTTCCTTGAGATCGCGCAGCTTGTCTTGCTTGAACTCTTCCACGTCCCATTTGTTGACGGCAATGACCACGGCGCGGCCTTCACGCTCGGCCAGATCGGCGATGCGCAGATCCTGCTGTTCAAAGGGAATCGCGGCATCCAGCAGCACGACGACCACCTCGGCGAATTTGACCGCGCGCAGCCCGTCAGAGACCGACAGCTTTTCCAGCTTTTCCTGCACCTTGGCCTTTTTGCGCATGCCGGCGGTGTCAAAGATGCGAATCGGGGTGCCGTCCCACTCCATCCGCAGCGAGATGGCATCGCGGGTGATGCCCGCCTCGGGCCCGGTGAGCAGACGCTCTTCGCCCAGGATCTTGTTGATGAGGGTCGACTTGCCCGCATTGGGGCGGCCCACAACGGCGATCTGCAGCGGTTTGGCGATGGTAGGAACCGGGGTGCGGGAGACCCCGTCCTCGTCGTCGAAATCTTCGTCCTCGTCGAGATCGACCTCGATTTCGGGGGTATCGTCCTGCCCGCGTTTGGCGAATTCATCGGCCAGCGGCATCAGTTGGGAATAAAGATCGTTCAGCCCCTCGCCATGTTCGGCGGACATGCGGATCGGCTCGCCCAGACCAAGGCCATAGGCCTCGATCACGCCAGCATCAGCGGCGGAGCCTTCGGATTTGTTGGCGGCCAGCAGCACATGCGCGTTCCGCTTGCGCAGGATTTCGGCGAACATCTGGTCAATCGGGGTGACGCCGGTGCGGGCGTCGATCATGAACAGGCAGACATCGGCCATGTCCACCGCGCGTTCGGTCAGCCGCCGCATCCGGCCTTGAAGGCTGTCGTCGGTGGCATCTTCAAGCCCGGCGGTGTCGATCACGGTAAAGCGCAGATCGCCCAGCCGCGCCTCGCCCTCGCGCAAGTCACGCGTCACGCCCGGTTGGTCGTCGACCAGCGCAAGACGCTTGCCGACGAGGCGGTTGAACAGGGTGGACTTGCCGACATTGGGGCGGCCCACGATAGCGAAGGTAAAGGACATGCGTCAGGACTTTCGAAAACTCAGAAGAGCCCTTTACCCTATCTATGCGTCAACGGAAAGCGTGCAGTTCACCGGTGGCGCTGACAACGTAAAGGGTATTGCCCGCCACGACCGGCGCGGTGGTGGCGCCGCCGGGCACTTGGGCCGAGGCGGCGAGGCTGCCATCCTTGGGATCAAAGAACCGCAGGTAGCCATCGTTGGAGGCCACCACGATCCGCCCACCGGCCAGAATCGGACCATAGTTGGCATAGACCGCACCGCGTTTCTTTGAGCTGTCTTTCAGGAAATCGGGCAGGTCAACCGCCCAGACGGTGCTGCCGTCCCGGCTGTCGAGCCGCACCAGTTGGTTGCGGTCGGTGACCGCAAAGACGCTGTCGCCTGCCGGTTGCAACGGCCCCAACGCGCCTTCCTGCGCGGTCCAGATCCGGTCGCCGGTATCCAGCTCATAGGCCACGGTGCGGCCCGCGTGGTTGCCAGCATAGACTCGGTTGCCAACCACAACCGGGCTTCCGGTGACGTCCATGATCAGCGCCTGTGCGCGGCCCTTGCGCCGTCCTGCGACCGAGGCGTACCAGCGCCGCAGCCCGCCACGGCGAAAGCTGGCCATCAGGTCGCCCGAGCCGAACGCGAAAATCGCCATATCCGGGGTAACGGCAGGTGCCGGTGCGCCCAGAACATTGGTGACACTGGGGGTGGCCGAGGCCTGCCAGGCGATGCGCCCGTCTTTGGCATAGACAGCCCAGCCAGTATCATCCCCAGCAACCAGATAGATTATGCCCTGATAAACCGTCGGCTGGCCCGAACCGGTGGCCTCGAGTTTTTGTTGCCAGCGCTGCTTGCCGGTGGAGGCGTCCAGCGCGGTCAGCAACCCAAAGCCCGACGAAATATAAAGCGTGCCGTCACTATAGGCCAAGCCACCGCCCGTGGCTTGGGTGTCGTCATCCTGCGGCGGGGTCAGATCTGCGCTCCAGGCGACGGCGCCGTCACGGGTAACAGCGGAAACGCGGGCCGCGGCATCCAGCGTATAGATCAGCCCGTTCGCCACCACCGGGTCGGCGGTGATGCGTTGCCGCAGGCTGTCGCCCGCCCCGATGGCGGTGGACCAGGCCAGATGCGGCGCGGCGCTGAGCGCCGGGTGCGAGATGCGGGCGCTCGGCGTGCCCTGCCCCTGCGCCCAACTGGCATTACTTGTTTGCTGCGGCAACCGGATGGCGCGGCTGACATTGCCGGAAAAATCCGAGACCTGACGTTCGCCGCTGATCGGGCGAATGTTCTCACGCTCGCCGGGCAGGATGACTTCCGGCTCGGAGCATCCGGCCAAGAACAGCACCGCGCCGCCAAGAAGGGCGAGACCGGTGCGCGAAAGGGAAAACGCTGCGTTCATAGTGATGCTGCCTGTCGTCCTGTCCGTGTTTATTCCGGGCGGTTTCCCGCCCGTTCAGTGCCGGTATTTATTCCGGGCGGTTCTCCGCCCGTTCAGTGCCAGTTCCGCGCCCGAACTCCCGAGCGCGGCCCCTGCCCCGGTGTCTAGCCCTGCTCGAGCCCCAATGTGGCGGCGGGGGTTCCGCCAAGCGCCACGATGACCTGTCTGACGCGCTGTCGCAAGACAGCATCGGTTTCGGCATCCTGAAGGATCGCCTGCAACCGGTCGATCGCGGCACTGGTCTCGCCCTCGGCGACGTCGATCAGCGCGATCTGCTCTTCGGCCAGCAGCCGCAGCGGCGCGCCGGGCTGGGCCAGCGCCTCGAACTGCATCCGGCGATCATCGGCGGACAGGCTGTCTGATTGCAGCACAAGCGCCTTGAACCCGGCAATCTGCCGGTAAATCTCGTGCAGGTCGCCGTTGCGGGCGACGTCTTGCAGATCGGCGACGGCAGCCTCGGTCTCACCGGCATCGGCGCGGGCGGCGGCGGTCATGAAATCCAACAGCGCTTCGCGGCCGGGGCTGTCGACCTCGATCGCGGCCAGCGCCTCGGCCCGATCGGCGGGGGCGTCATGGGCCAGCGCCGCCAGCATCGCATCGCCCAGCTTTTGGGCCGCAGCGCTTTCCCGCGCCTTGCTGTATTCGTTATAGGCCGCACCTCCGACGACGGCGAGGATCACCACAACCGCGATCCAGCCATAGCGCCGGAATATGGCAAAGAGCCGGTCGCGGCGGACCTCTTCGGTGACTTCGTCAATGAAACTGTCGGCGTCGCTCATGCCTTGCCCCCCGGCCCTGTTTGTTGGGCCCTGTTTGTAGGGCCCGGTTTGGTGGACCCTGTTTTGTGGGCCCAGTTTTATAAGCCCGGTTCTGTAGGCCCCGGCGTGTCCGGCGTGCCCGGTCTCATGCCCCTGATCCGTCCACCGGGATCCGGCGGGGCGCAACCGGGCCCGTGCCCAATCGGGCGATTTGCCCCCTATTACCCCGCATGTGGCGACAAGCCAAGGGCCGGAACGGCGGCAATAGCGTCCGATCCGCGACGGTTTGGCAAAAATCCGAACTGAACTATTTGGTTTAGCCTAGACTCAGCCCCTTGCAGCCCGCAATTGTTCGCGGCTGAAGCCCCGCGACAGAACGGACCGAATTTATCGAAGAGAGCCCTGCATGCGCCCGATCCCCTTTCTGACCGCTATCGTGGTGTCCGCCGTGCTGTATCTGGCCGTGTTTGAACGCGACAGATTGCTGGGCTTTGCCCGTGGTGCCTCTGCGGCGCAGCCGGAGCAAACCACGGACGGCGCAGAGCAAACCGTGCCGGATAAAGCGACGGGGACGGAAATGGCGACGCAGGCCGATCTGATCGGGGTGGTTGTGCTGCGTTCGCAGGCGCAGACCATCGACAGCGCGATCCGGCTGCGCGGCCAGACCCGGGCGATGCGCAAGGTGCAGGTGCGCGCCGAAACCAGCGGCGCGGTGATTTCCGAACCGCTGCGCAAAGGCGCCTTTGTGGAGCCGGGCGACGTGCTGTGCAAGCTTGATCCCGGCACCCGTGCGGCCATGTTGGCGCAGGCCAAGGCGGCGCTGGCCGAGGCCCGCGCACGCGGCCCCGAGGCCGAGGCGCGGCTGGAAGAGGCCAAGGCGATGCTGGAGGAGGCGCAGATCAATTACAATGCCGCCGAAAAGCTGAATGAGGGCGGCTATACCTCGGAGACCACGCTGTTGGCGCGTGCGGCAGCGGTGCGTGGCGCCGAGGCCGCCATCGCCTCGGCCCGGGCCGGTCTGGAGGCCACCCGCTCGGGGGTTGAGGCGGCGCAGGCGGCGGTGGCCGGGGCCGAACGCGAAATCGACCTGCTGACCATCACCGTGCCGTTCAAGGGGCTGCTGGAGACCGACGCCGCCGAATTGGGCAGCCTGCTGCGCCCCGGAGATCTCTGCGCCGAGGTGATCCAGCTCGATCCGTTGAAAGTGGTCGGCTATATCCCCGAAACCGAGGTCGCCCGTGCCCGGCTTGATGCGCCCGCCGGGGCGCGGCTGGCCACCGGCGAACAGGTGAGCGGGCGCGTGAGCTTTCTGAGCCGTTCGGCCGATCCGACCACCCGCACCTTCGAGGTGGAAATCACCGTGCCCAATCCCGAGCTGAGCATCCGCGACGGCCAGACTGCGGATATCGCGATCTCGGCCGAGGGGGCGCAGGCGCATAAGGTGCCGCAATCGGCGCTGACGCTGAACAATGAGGGCCGGATGGGAGTGCGGATCGTGGGTGATGGCGATATCGTCCGGTTCCTGCCTGTCAAACTGCTGCGCGACGATGTCGACGGCGTCTGGCTGGGCGGGCTGCCCGCGCGCGCCGACATTATCGTCACGGGACAGGATTTCGTCACCGAGGGCGTGCATGTGGCGCCCAGCTATCGGGAGCCGAAGCCATGACCGGAATCGTCGACTGGGCCGCCGCCCGGGCGCGGATGGTGATGGCCTTCATCGTGATTTCGATCCTTGTCGGCGGCTATGCCTATACCAGCCTGCCCAAAGAGGGCGAGCCGGATATCGAGATCCCGGCGCTGTTCGTCGCGGTGCAGTTCCCCGGTATCTCGGCCGAGGATGCCGAGACGCTGCTGGTCAAGCCGATGGAAACCGAGCTGGCCGATCTGGATGGGCTGGACAAGATGACGGCCACCGCCGCCGAGGGCTATGCCGGGGTGGCGCTGGAGTTCGAATTCGGCTGGGACAAGACCGCGATCACGGCGGATGTGCGCGACGCGATGAACGCGGCGCAGGCCAATTTTCCCGACGGGGCGGAACAATATACCCTCACCGAGATCAACTTTTCCGAATTCCCCATCGTCATCGTCAACCTGACCGGGGCGGTTCCGGAACGGACAATGGCCCGCGTCGCCAAGCAGTTGCAGGACGATCTTGAGGCGCTGGACCCGGTGTTGGAGGCCGGGATCGCGGGCAACCGCGACGAGATGCTGGAGGTGATCATCGATCCGCTGCGGCTGGAATCCTATAACGTCACCGCAGCCGAGCTGATCAACGTGGTGCGCAACAACAACCAGTTGATCGCGGCGGGCGAGGTCGAGACCGATCAGGGCACCTTTTCGGTCAAGATCCCGGCCTCGTTTGACAGCCCGCAGGATGTCTATGCCCTGCCGGTCAAGACCAATGGCGACCGCGTGGTCACGCTGGGGGAGCTGGCGCAGATCAACTATACCTTCGAGGACCGCAAGGGCACCGCCCGGTTCAACGGCGAGAACACGGTCGCGCTGCAGGTGGTCAAGCGCAAGGGCTATAACCTGATCGACACGGTCGAGCAGGTGCAGCAGACGCTGGCGAAGTCGCGCGCCAAATGGCCCCCCGAATTGCAGGCGGCGGTCAAACTTGGCATCTCGAACGATCAGAGCCGGGTCGTGGGCTCGATGGTCAGCCAGCTGGAAGGCTCGGTGCTGACCGCGATCGCGCTGGTGATGATCGTGGTACTGGCCTCGTTGGGGAGCCGCGCGGCACTGCTGGTCGGGTTTTCGATCCCGACCTCGTTCCTGCTGTGCTTTGCCCTGCTGGCCGCGATGGAGGTGTCGATTTCGAACCTCGTGATGTTCGGCCTGATCCTCGCGGTGGGGATGCTGGTGGATGGCGCCATCGTGGTGGTGGAATATGCCGACAAGCGCATCCGCGACGGGGTCGGCCCGATGCACGCCTATGTCGAGGCGTCCAAGCGGATGTTCTGGCCCATCGTCTCGTCCACCGCGACCACGCTTTGCGCCTTTCTGCCGATGCTGTTCTGGCCCGGTGTGTCGGGCGAGTTCATGGGCATGTTGCCGGTGACGCTGATCTTTGTGCTGTCGGCCTCGCTGGTGGTGGCGCTGGTTTATCTGCCGGTGATGGGTGGGGTGACGGGGCGGATTTCGCGGCTGTTCTCGACGATCTCTGATCGGCTGCGGGCGCGGCTGCCTTGGGTGCTGCGCGCGGCGCTGGTGCCCTTGGCGCTGTATTCCATGTTCCTTGGCGCGATGCAGGTGCTGAACCCCACCTATCTGCTGCCGGATGCGGCGGCGGCGCAGATCCCGCCTGCGGGGGGATCGCTGCTGGGGGCGGCGGTGTTCCTGTTGGCCGCCTTTGCCGCCTCGGTCACGTTGAGCGCGGCACGGATCGAACGCCCGGCGCGCCGGGTCAAGGCGCAGAACGGGCATACGCTGTTCGGCTGGGTGATCTATGCCATCGCGGGCAATCCGATCATGCCCATCGTGGCCATCGGTGCCGTGTTCGGTGCCGTTTTCTATATCTCGTTCATCCTGTTTCCGGCCAATTCGCGCGGCGTGGAGTTCTTTGTCGATTCCGAGCCAGAGCAAGCCACCGTCTATGTACGGGCGCGCGGCAATGTCTCGCTGAGCGAAACCGACGCGATGGTGCGCCAGGCCGAGCAGGTGGTGACAAGCCACCCGGCGGTGATCAACGTGTTTTCGTTCGCGGGCGACGGCGGGCTGAATCAGAACACCGGGGGCGCGCAGCTTCCGCCTGACACGGTGGGCCAGATCCAGTTCGAGATCATCCCGTGGGAGGATCGCCCGACCGTCACCGAAAGCTGGGGCGATGGCCGCTTTACCCGTGCCGTGACGGCACCCGATTTCGACGGCGACTATGTGCTGGACCAGCTGAGCGCCGAGCTGAACAGGCTGCCGGGGTTTGAGACCGAGGTGGTGCCGCTGGGGCGTGGCCCGGCCTCGGCCAAGCCGGTGCATCTGCGGTTGAAGGGCGATGACAAGGACCGGCTGGCCGCCACCGTCCTGCAGGCGCGCAGGGTGTTCGAACAGACCCCCGGACTGATCAAGATCGAGGATTCGCTGCCCCTGCCCGGCATCGACTGGCAGATCGACGTCGATGTGGAAAAGGCCGGTCGCTTTGGCGCCGATGTCGCCACGGTGGGCGCGATGGTGCAACTGGTCACGCGCGGCATTCTGCTCGACACCATGCGGGTCGACAGCTCCGATGACGAGATCGAGATCCGGGTCCGCCTGCCGCGCAAGGACCGGGTGCTGAGCACGCTGGACACGCTCAAGGTGCGCACCGGCGATGGGCTGGTGCCGCTGTCCAACTTTGTCACCCGTGAACCGGTGGCAAAACTGGCCACGATCAGCCGGGTGAACCAGCAACGCTATTTCGACGTGAAGGCCGATGTGCAATCCGGCCTGTCCAAGATCATCCGGGACGATCCCGAGACCGGGGCGGAACAACCGCTGGCGACCGTGCACAGTTTGGAAAGCGGCATCAGCGGTGGCGGCGCGGTGATCGAAAACGCCAAGGGCGAGCGGTTTGAACTGGTCGCGCTGAGCGGGGCACAGGATGGGGCACAGACTGGGGTGTCGGGCGGGGTTGCGGGCGTTGCGGCGCTGAAACAAGCGATTTCCGACGGCAGCGCGCGCTTTGCCCCGATCAACGCCAACGAGCGCATTGCAACCCTGACCGCCTGGCTTGAAACCGGTCCGTTCCCGGCCGATATCTCCTGGGAATGGACTGGTGATCAGGAAGAACAGGCAGAAAGCCAAGCGTTCCTGTCAAAGGCCTTTCTTGCCGCGCTGGGGCTGATGTTCATCATCCTGCTGGCCCAGTTCAACAGCTTTTACAACTCTGTTCTGGTGCTGCTGGCGGTGGTGCTGTCCACCACCGGCGTACTGATCGGCATGATGGTGATGCAACAGCCGTTTTCGATCATCATGACCGGCACCGGCATCGTCGCGCTGGCCGGGATCGTGGTGAACAACAACATCGTGTTGATCGACACCTATCAGGATTATTCCCGCTATATGCCGCCGATCGAGGCGATTGTGCGCACGGCGGAATCGCGTATCCGCCCGGTGTTGCTGACCACCATCACCACCATGGCCGGGCTGACACCGATGATGTTCGGGCTGAGCCTTGATTTCATCGGCGGCGGCTATTCGATCGACAGCCCCACCGCGCTGTGGTGGAAACAGCTGGCCACGGCGGTGGTGTTCGGGCTGGGCATCGCCACCGTGCTGACGCTGGTGGTCACGCCCTCGTTTCTGGCGCTGCGGGTCTGGATCGCCACCTATGCGAATTGGACGGGCCGGATGCTGGCGCGGCTCACCGCCGGGCGATCCAGCCGGATTGCCCGCGACCTGCGGCTGCACCGCTCCGCGCGCAAGCTCAAGACGCGGGAAATCCAGTGGGATGACGGCCCCCCTGACACCGCCCCCTCTGACGCGCCAAAATCGGAGGCACGTCTGAAGGCGGCAGAATAACCGTCGCACCGGTCGGGCTGTTCCGAATCAGTGCAGCTGTGGTGCAGCCCTTGCTGCGAATCGGGGATTACTTCGAGATCGCGCAACAATCCCGAAATTCCGCCGGAACTGTCGCCACAAAACCGCCATATTACCGACAGTTTTAACTCAACTTTTGCGATAAACGCACCGATATGAGATTGTGATGTCAGATTTAACACCTTGGAGGTATTGAACCATGTTTCGTCGCGCTATGATCCTTGCCACATCGACGGCCGCGTTCGTTATTCCGGCCGCATCGGCATCGGCCCAAAGTCGTGGTGGCTGCGGTCGGCTGGGAAATTTTCTGGGCTGGAACTGTGGTGGCAGCGGTGGCGGCTCGCGTGTTCCCGAGATTGACGCATCGACCGGCCTTCTGGCGCTTGCCGCCGTTAGCGCCGCGCTGGCGCTCGTCTGGGAAATCAAGCGTATCCGCAACAAGCGGGGCTGACCCGGCAGCTGGCCTCCAAGGGGGCTGCGCCACGCTTAGATCAGCGACCAGTCACCTGTCAGCAACGCCGCGGTCGCAACCGCGGCGTTTGCCGTTGCATGGGCCACAATCGCATCCCCCAGCCGCCCGCGCCGCAGCATCACCAGCGCAAAGACAACCCCGGCCAGGCCCGCTTCGAGAATGCGGCCATGCAACAGCGCAAAGCCGAGGCTTGAGATAAGGATCGCGGCCAGTCGCATCGCCAGCCCGCCGGTATCAAGCCGGGCCAGCAGATAGCCGCGAAAGAACGCCTCCTCGACCACCGGCACCAGCAGCGAGGTGCCGAGAACACGGATCACCGCCCAAGCCAGAAAGGCACCCGGCGCCAGTGTTTCCAACCCCGGGAGCGGCACCGTTTGCCCCTGCGCCAAGGCGATCCAGCCGATCCCCACCAAAAGCCCCGCCACAAGCGCCACAGGATCAAGCCGCCAGGTCAGCGCCAGCAGCGGCGCACGGTACAGCCAGAGCGCCGCGGCCATCAGCGCCGCCTGCACTGGAAACCCCAGCGCCGGGCTCTGCCAGAAGGCATTGACCACCAGCCCCGAGACCATGAATACGATAAAGGGGACGATCCGCGCCGCCGCCCAATCTTCGCGCAGCGGGGCGCTGGTGCCATCCTTGGTCACCGCCACTGGCCCGGTTCGTGGCCCGGTTCGTGGCCCGGTGGTTTCGGTGCGCTGCAACGCTGGCAGCCCCTGCACCACCGCCAACACCCCCAAGGCCAGCAGGGTGAAGAACAGCCAACCGGCAAAGCTGTGGAAGCCGTTGACCGCCAGCGCCGGCGAGCCATGTGCCCCGATCAGGATCAGCACGGTGATGCGCAACAGGTTGAACAGCCAGCTCACCAGCAGCGCCGCCGGCAGCACGATCAGCCAATAGCGCCCGGTGCGCAGCGTGCCGCGCATCAACAGCGCATAGATCACCATGAAGCCGACGATCAGCGCGAGCCCTTCGATGCCGGAACAGGACCCCGCCACTTCG
>JASJGL010000074.1:0-21002 GCA_033791545.1 Pseudodonghicola sp.
CACGGCGCGACCCTGCGCGCCGCCGGGGCCGCGCATGTTGTCACCGGCACCGATGATCTGCGCGCGCTTCTCTGCGCGTTGATAAGGCCGGCCCCGGCCCCCGTCGCGCAATACCTTTAATCTCCCAACCAAGGACCATACGATGAGCTCCCTCCCCCTTCTTGGCGTCGCCATTCCCACGGCAACGCTTGAAACCCTTCAAGACTTTGTCCTCGCTGAAAACCGTGATCTGGAAATTCAGGATTTTGTCGATGGCGACCTGCTGAACGGCGACTGGAAATCCGTGGCCGACCGCACCCGCAACCTGTTGACCGGCTATACCGGTCGTCTGGGAATCCACGGGCCGTTCTGGGGGCTGAGCATCGCCAACCCGGATGCCGACATGCGGGCGCTGAACCGGCAAAAGCATCTGCAGGGGATCGAGGTCTGCGAACATCTGGGCGCGACCCAGATGGTGATCCACAGCCCCTATACGACCTGGAGCTACAACAACCTTGATAACGCGCCCGAGCGCAAGGAATACACCCGTCTACTGGAAAACTGCCACGATACGATGGACGCGGTGGTGAAGCGGGCCGAAGACTGTGGCGTCACCATGGTGATCGAGAACATCGAGGACATCGACCCCGATATCCGCTGCGCCCTGGCCGACAGCTTCAACTCTCCGGCAATGGCGGTGTCAATCGACACGGGGCATGCCCATTACGCCCATGGCACCAACGGGGCCGCGCCGGTCGATTATTATGTGCGGCGCGCTGGAAATCGCTTGCAACATGTCCACCTGCAGGATGCCGAAGGCTTTGCAGACCGCCACTGGGCGATCGGCGAAGGCACCATCCGCTGGCCCGCCGTGTTCCGCGCTTTGGCCGAGATCGAGAGCAATCCGCGCCTGATCCTTGAGTTGCGCGACAAGGCCGGCATCCTGCCCTCGGTCGCCTATCTTGAGGCACTGGGGCTGGCGCGCTGAATCGCGGCAAAACCGTAATTTGGCCCCGGGTGCTGAAATACTGAAAGAATAACTTATCTGGGGGGCAACGTCGGCAGCGATGGTGCCCCCCATTGATCCGCCACATCGACATCGCAAAGCGCGGCTTTCATATGGGGTGGCACATCAGTCTCGGGTGACCCTTTCCGCGCCCAGCAGGCGCGGCAGATTGCCAAACCGCCCGATCAGCCCAAAGATCAACGCCGACAAGGCAGCAAAGATCACCGAAACCACTGCCAGAATCGGCGTATAGCCATAGCGCAGCGCATTGAAGATCTTGATCGGCAGGGTTTCGACCGTGAAGCCCGCGACCATATAGGCGATGATGTATTCATTCAGGCTCAGCACAAAGGCAAAGGCATAGCCCGAGACCATATAGGGAATCAGAAGCGGCAGGATCACGGTTCGAAACACCACCCACCGCCCGCCGCCCATGACTCGCGCCGCCTCGATCAGCAATGGGTCGATGCCCTTGAGGCCAAGAGAAATCGTGACCAGCGGCAGGGTGACCAGAAACACCCCATGCGAAATGATGGTGGCATAGATCTGGCCATAACCGCCGAGCGTCATCCAGAAGATCATGAACCCAAGCGCAGAAATCACCGGCGGCAAGGCAAAAGGCGCAAGCCCCATGCCGGTCAACGCCTTGGCCGCAACCCCGCGCCGTTGCCAGACATAAAGCGCCAACGGCAGCGCGATGACCACGGACAGCGCCGCAGCACAGGCCGCGATCACCAAGGAATTGCGCAGCGGCACAAGCCACTCGCTTTGACGAAACAGCTCGCCATACCAGCGCAACGATGGCTCCACCGGCGGAAAGCGCAGCGTTTGCGGCCCGTTGAGAGACACGGCCGCCACCACCACGAGCGGTGCCAGCAAGAGCGCAAGAATGATCAGAACATAGGTGGTTTTAAGGGTCCGGGTCATGCCGCCCCCCTTTCGCGACCAGCCAGAGAGGCCAGCCCCACAAGCGCCAAGGCCACGAGCATGAGAAACACCGACATGGCCGCCGCAAATGGCAGGTTGGATTGATAGATCGCCTGATCGGTGATGTGGACCGACAGCGTCCAATGCTCGGACCGGCCCAGAAGCTGGGGCAGAAGATACGACCCCAGCGTGAAGACGAACACGAGGATAAAGGCCCCCACGATGGCCCCGCGCAGGTTCGGGATGATCACCCCGAAAAAGGCGCGCGTCCCGGATGCACCCATAACACGAGCGGCTTCAATAAGCTCGGGATCAAGCCGCGAGATCGGCGGATAAAGCACCAGAACC
Organism: Pseudodonghicola sp.; assembly: GCA_033791545.1. Taxonomy (GTDB): domain Bacteria; phylum Pseudomonadota; class Alphaproteobacteria; order Rhodobacterales; family Rhodobacteraceae; genus Antarcticimicrobium. The sequence continues at coordinate 2,261 of JASJGL010000074.1, forward strand.
GCAAAGGGAAACCCGATGTAGCACAGCCCGGCGATCAGCGCGAAAAGCGAGGGCGTATAGGCGCGCGGCTCTGGGATCAGCCCGAGCCAGTGGAACAAATTGCCGATGCCCGCCGTTTGCGACAACAAGGTTGAGAGCGAAAAGCCGATGATCACCTCGGACAGGGCCAGAACAGACAGCAGCACGACCAGAATGCGGGTCTGGGCGGTATGGCCCATGGCGGACAGAAAGACGGTAAAGGGAAACCCCAACAGGACACAGATCGCGGCCGCCGCCAGCGACACAGAAAGGGACACCGCCATGACCTTGGCGAAAAAGACCGAGAGAAAGCGCGCGTAGCTGCCCCATTCAAAGCCCCATTCATAAAAGCCGCTGACATCGCGATGCGCCACCGAGACCGCGAGCATGATGCCGAAGGGGACGAGGAAAAACAGCGTCAGCATGGCGGCGGGCCAAAGCCCGAGCCAACGCGGCGCGGCGGTCTGCGACGGTGTGTCTGTCATTGTACCACCACCCGTTCGCCCGGCCGAAAGTTCACCCCGACGGTATCGCCCGGCGCAACCAGCAGCGCGCCCCCCGGTGGCAGATGGGCGGTGATGTCCTGATCGCCCGCGCGCATCAACACATGCCGGCTTTCGCCCAGATCCCGCACAAAGGTGACCTCGGCGCGCAGCCCCTCTTCCGGCGCGCCGAGCAGCACATGTTCAGGGCGCACCGACAGGCTGGCAGGTCCGCGCGAAACCGCAATGCGGTCGCCGTCGGCCACCGCAAGGCTGTGCCCCAGAACCGAGATCGCGCCCGCTTTGATCTCGCAGGGCAAAAGATTGGTCGTGCCGATAAAGCCTGCGACAAAGGCATTGGCGGGGTTGTGATAAATTTCCATCGGCGCACCCGCCTGCTGGATCACCCCGTCTTTCATCACGATCACCAGATCGGCCATGGTTAGCGCCTCTTTCTGATCATGGGTCACGACAACGGTGGTCACGCCAAGGCGTTGTTGAATTTGGCGCAGCTCGATCTGCATATGCTCGCGCAGGCTCGCATCCAACGCAGAGAGCGGCTCGTCCAGAAGAAACACTTGCGGATTGATGGAGAGGCCGCGCGCGATGGCCACGCGCTGGCGCTGACCGCCAGACAGTTGATGCACCCGTCGCGCACCCAAGCCGGGCAGGCGCACGAGATCAAGCAGCTCTTCGGCCCGGGCCCGCCGCGTCGCTTTGTCGACGCCGCGAATGGCCAAAGGATAGGTGATATTGTCGGCCACATCGAGATGCGGGAACAGCGCGAGCGATTGAAACACCATGCCCATGCCGCGTTTGTGGGTGGGCACCAGCGTTTGATCCGCCCCGCCGACAAAGACGCGGCCCGCACTGGGCGTCTCGAGCCCGGCAATCACCCGCAAAAGCGTGGTTTTACCACAGCCGGACGGCCCCAGCAGGCAGACAAATTTTCCATTCGGAATTTCAAGCGACACATCATCAAGCGCTTTGAAGGTGCCGAAGAGCTTGCTCAGCCCCTCAATTCGCAATGTGGTCATTGGTTCGGTTCCCGTTGTTAAAAATGCGCGCCACGACACAGAAGGCCGCAGCGCGCAGGGGAGAAAGCCTTAGCCCGTGATTTTTTCCGACCACATCTGATTGATCCAGTCGCCACGATCGACATAGATATCATACAGCGGCAGGATCGGCGTCTTGTCAGAAGACACGGCGGCGAATTCTTCGTCGGTGAGGTCGGTCAGCTCACGCGAGACGGTTGGCGCGGTGCCAACAAAGCGCGACAGTTTCGCCTGTACATCTGGCTGGGCCATATAGTCGATAAAGACCTGCGCGGGTTCGATCACCTTGGAGGCTTTCGACACCACCCAGGACCCGCTGTCGAGCACCGCGCCTTCATCGGGGAAGGTCGAGCGCACCGGTTTGCCTTGCGACGCCGCGAGGCCGGTCACATCGTGGTAATATTGCCCCATCGGGATCTCGCCGGTTTCGAGCGCTTGCTGGAATTGCCCCTCGTCGCGATACCATAGGCGGACGTTGGGTTTCACTTCCGCGAGTTTGCCCATGACCTGCAACACGCCCTCATCTGTCTTCAGAATATCGGTGCCGCCGAAATAGGTCGTCGCGGTGATTTCCAGCAAGAAAGAATTGGTTGCCAACGACATCAGCCCAAGCTTGTCGGCATTGGCCGGATCCCAAAGCGCAGTCCAGGAGCTTGGGGCCTCGGCATAGGTATCGGTGTTGGTTACCAGCGTGATGTACCAGCTTACCGCGCCGGTGCCGTAGACTTTGCCATCCTCGTAGCGGTGTACGAAGTGGTCGGGCAAATTACCCAGATTGCTGATCTTGCCCTCGTCGAGCGGCGCCCAAAGACCGGCACGCTCGCCTTTCAGTCGCGGCAGCTGCGCCATCATCGACACATCCGCCGGCGCCCGACCCGCACGGGCGGCCTGCGACAGTTGCACCAGCCACGCCTCGCCCGTGGGCTCTGCGATGCTTTCGACCTCAATGCCCGTCGCAGCGGTGAAATCGGGGTGAATATACTTGTCGAAGCTTTCCTGAAAATAGCCACCATAGGTGCCGATTTTCAGCTTTTGCGTTGCCGCAGACAGGACAGACGGCGCGGCGAGGGTCGCAACGGTGGCGGCGCCGGCCTTGAGAAAAGAACGTCTTTGCATGTTGGATAACTCCCTGAGGTCCGGCTGTGATTAACGACCCTGCGGCACGCCGGGCAGCGCGCAGAGCATTTCGAAAAGGAAATTGGCGGCGATGACGGCGGTATTGCCGGCCGGATCATAGGGCGGAGAGACCTCGACCAGATCGCAACCCACAAGGTTGAGCCCCGCGGTGCCGCGAATGATTTCAAGCCCTTGCATCGTGGTCAGCCCCCCCACTTCGACCGTGCCAGTGCCCGGCGCAAAGGCGGGGTCAAGGCTGTCGATGTCATAAGACAGGTACACGGGTGCATCACCGATCTTTTCGCGGATTTCCGCCAACAGCGGCGCCAGTGATTTGTGCCAGCACTCTTCGGCCTGGATACAGGTCCAGCCCTGGTCGCGACCCCATTGAAACTCCGCATTGCTATAGCCGCTGCCCCGCAGACCGATTTGAAACACCTTGTCGTTTTGCAGACACCCTTCTTCCCAAGCGCGGCGGAACGGGCAGCCATGCGCCTCGCTTTCTCCGAACATCTCTTCGTTGGTGTCGGAATGCGCATCCACGTGGATCAGCGCGACACGCCCGTGCTTTTCCGCCACGGCGCGCAGGATCGGCCATGTCAGCGTGTGATCGCCGCCCAGCGTGAGCGGGACAACCCCGTGGCTCAACACCTCGCGGTAATGCTCGGCAATGATCCCCACGGATTTCTTGAGATCATAAAGGTTGATCGGCACGTCACCGATATCCGCCACTTGCAGATGCTCGAAAGGGGCCGCCCCCGTCGCCATGTTATAGGGGCGGATCATCCGGCTTTCGTCGCGAATCTGACGCGGGCCAAACCGGGTGCCGGGGCGGTTCGAGGTGCCGATATCCATCGGAATCCCCAAAAAGCACGCATCCAATCCCTTGGCCGTCTCTGCGACCGGCAGGCGCATCATGGACGCAATACCCCCCGAGCGCGGCATCGCATTGCCACTGAGGGGCTGGTTGAATTCTGACTGGCTCATCGGGAACTCTCCTGTGTTTCTACAGGGATCATGGGCCAGAACATTCATCCGATAAATATCACGATGAAGAAGTTTACTTTGACGAACATAAAACAAATTCCCGCCAGCGCCTGATTTTTAGGCAGAACTTGCGTAGACCGTCAACAATTCCTTGAGCATGGCCTGCGCGAGCGGCGAGGCTTCGACATCCGGGCGGGTGATCGCCTCAAAATCGCACTGGTAGATAAAGCGAGTCGGCAAAAGCGGTTTCAGACGCCCGCTTTGGACCCAAGAGCGAACCGAATGATCGGGCAGATACCCAATAAAGGCCCCGGACAGGATCATGATCAGCTGTTGCTCCATCCCCTGCGCCATCGCCGGAGAATTCGGGAAATCGCGATTGTTCCAGTGATCGTCACGCCAATAGCTGCGCCCCACGGTGCGCATCGAGGTGACGAATTCCGGCGTCAGCTCTTCGTCGCGCACGCCCCAAAGCAGATGGTTCGACGCGCAGTACAGATAGTTGGTCTCGCGATAAAGCGGCTGCGACGCCAGCCCTTTCAGCTTGCGCGAAAATGACCCGATACCCAGTTGCAAAGACCCATCGCGCACCCGCTCCTGAAGCTCTTGCGGATCGTTTTGCACCAATTCGAAACGTACCGCCGTGGCGCGTTTTTCCAGCGCGCTGATCGCCTCGGAAAGCCGGAAATTGGGATCGGTGACCACGTGATCGACAACCCCAATGCGCAATGTGCCCGACAAGGTCCCGCGCAGCACCTCCGTCTCCGAGACGAAGGCGTTGGACGCAGCCAGAAATCGCACCACGGCGGCGTGAACCGCCTCGCCCTTCTGCGTCAGTTGAAAGCCTGCGCGCCCGCGTCGACACAAGGTCATGCTCAACCGATCCTCGAGGGCCGAGATCTGGGTCGAAATGGTCGATTGGCTGACGTTCAACTCGGCCTGCGCCGCAGCAAAACCATGATGGCGCACCACCGCGTCGAACACCCGCAAGAGCCGAATGTCTGCTCCTGAAAGCTGCATCACATCCCGTCGCTGATTGGCCTGAAATCCCGGTCCTGTGTTGACAGGACCGCGCGATCATACCCCAGCGGGAGTTGCGCGAGAAGCAGGCAAGGCCCCCTGCCCGCCTGCGCCAGAACCTGCCCATCCGCCCCGGCAATCACAGAGCCGCCGAAATAGGTCAGATGCGCCTCTTGGCCGCAAAGATTGGCATAGAGGATTGTCAGCCCATGATTGGCCGCCATCGCGGGCACAACATGCGCCCCGACATGGCCAAACGGATCCATCGCCGCCGTCGGGGTCAGAATAAGATCGACGCCTTGTTGTTTCAGCGCCGCGATATGGGGGGCGAATTCCACATCGTAACAGATGAGAATGGCCAGCTTGCGACCCGCAAACTCAAACACCGTGTAGCGATCACCAGCAATGAACCGTTGCGCCTCGACCTCGCCAAAAAGCTGGATTTTGTGGTGATTGCCAAGGATCTCACCCTCGGCAGAAACACAGAGCGCAGCATTGGCAATCTGCTCTCCAACCCGCTCCGGGTAGCCGACACAGATCGCACATCCCGCCGCATGGGCGATAGGCGCTAGACGGGCGCGGAGCGCTTCTTGGCTCATCGCCAGTTCGGCAAAGTCATCGCGTTCATATCCGGTGACGAAAAGCTCGGGAAAGACCGTGATGTCCGCGCCAGAAAGACCCGCCGCCGCAGTGGCCTTGGCGATCTCGTCAAAGGCCTGTTCGCAGTTTCCCGCGACCGAGGGCGCCTGCCACAGCGCCAAGGTCAATCCCATGCCCGTCGCACTCCCCGTCTCACTCATAGCCCCTGCTCCGTCTAGATCTTTGTGAAGCCCTCAAGCCTCGGATGCCCGCCTTCGCGCCCGGCTCCAAGCTGACCCGCGCCCCAAAGGGGGCTGGTGGCGTCAACCGGTCAGCGCAACGGCTCTCCCGAAAGTATCAGTTGAGGTTCTGTAGCCAAGGGCTTTCCGCAGTCTTGTCTTGAGGTGCAAAGCGGCCTGATCGAGACCACCCCGTTGCGAGTCGGCTTTCCAGGTGTCGAATTGCGCACAGGCCATGGAACGGAATCGTGCTGTCGCCCCATGTGGAGTCATCCCGCTTTTGGCTTTTCGCCCCCGACAAACCCCGGGCGGCCCACATCTCACGTCATTGGGTGCCCATTCAATAGGCATCGCAAAGAGGGGCCTTTGAGGGATACGGCCGCCACGGTCCCGTGTTTGCAGCTCTCAAAATATGGCGGAACACCAAGCCCGTACATCCATTAAATCACTTTATTTTCAAATCATTAACCACCTTCACAGCACCAAACCTCGGCCCGAATTCGCCCAGTGCGAGGCGGGCAATATAGAAGCTTAGCTTATACTTATATTATCAGAAAAACGTATATTTCAGTTGCCCTCCACTTGGCGCGCCGTCCTTTTGAGAGACATTCGATGCACCCCCGGGTGCCACCAATACTACGTCTCACCAACACGGAGCCCCCCATGAAACGTACTGGTTTTCTTCTGTCCGCCGCCTTTGCCGCGCTGGCAATCCCAGCCCACGCCGAGGGCTACAAGGTTGCGCTCGACGGAACGTTTGCGCCCCACGCCATGCCCAGCCTCTCGGGCGGTGTCGAAGGGTTCAACGTCGATCTGGCCGCCGCAATCGGCGAAAAGCTTGGCACCGACATCGAAGTCGTCGCGGCTCAGTTCTCGGGCCTGATCCCGGCGCTGCAAGCGGGCACCTACGACTTCCTCGTCGCGCCCACCACCGTCACCGAGGAACGCGCCACCAACCTGCTCTTCTCGGAAGGCTTCATGGACACCAACTTCTCCTTCGTCGTCCCCGCCGGGACCGCACCGATGGAGGGCCTCGAGGCGTTCAAGGGCAAAACCATCTCGGTCAACAAGGGGTCTGCTTACGAATCGTTCCTGAATGACAAGGCCGAGGAATACGGCTGGGAAGTCGTCGCCTATGGCACCAATACCGACGCGGTCGAGGCCGTCGCAACCGGGCGCGCCGATGCCAACCTCGCCGGAGCAACCGTCTCGGCATGGGCTGCCAAGCAGAACCCGCGCATTGATCTCAGCTACGAATACTCCACCGGCCTCGTCTGGGCTTTCCCGTTCCGCAAGGACGACACCGAAACCCGCGACAAGATTGACGCCGTTTTGGAATGCCTGAAGACCGACGGCACCATGGCCACGCTGTCCGAGAAATGGTTCGGCGTGATCCCGGTCGAAGGGGCCACCATCGTCACCCCGACCCCTGGCTACGGTACCCCCGGTTTCGACGGCTACGACGAAACCCCACATGAGGTCACCTGCGACTTCTGATCTCAAGACCTGCCAGGCGGGGCGCTCGTCGTCCCGCCGACCATCGAAAGTAAACGCATGCCCGGAACTTCTCCCATCGCCCCGGCGTCATCTGCCGCCAAGGTCCATCACAGACCGATGCTCGAAATCAACCAGCTCGAGAAATGTTTTGGCGCCACGCAGGTGCTGAAGTCGATCGACCTGAGCGTAAAACCCGGCGAGTTGGTCTTTGTCATCGGCCCCTCGGGTTCGGGGAAATCCACCATGCTGCGCTGCTGCAACCGGCTCGAAGAGCCGACCTCAGGCAGCATTCTGCTCGACAGCGAACATGTCACCGACTGCCACGGCCGTGCGCTCGACAAGATGCGGCTCAAGATCGGCATGGTGTTCCAAGGCTTCCACCTCTACCCCCACAAATCTGTGCTGGCGAACGTGATGCTGGCGCAGGTCAAGGCGCTGAAACGATCCAAGCCCGAGGCGAAAGCCCGTGCCATGGAAATGCTTGAACATGTGGGGCTGGCGCACAAGGCCGACGCCATGCCGAGCGAATTATCGGGCGGGCAACAACAGCGCGTGGCCATCGCCCGTGCGCTGGCACTCGATCCCAAGGTCATGCTGTTCGACGAGCCCACGTCAGCGCTCGACCCGGAATTGGTCGGCTCGGTGCTGAAGGTGATGAAACAGCTTCGCCAGGAAGGCATGACCATGCTGGTGGTCAGTCACGAGATGGAATTCGCCCGCGAGGCCGCTGATCGCGTGGTGTTCATGGATGGCGGCGTGGTGGTCGAAGCCGGTACGCCCGAAGACATCTTCGGCAATCCAAAATCCGAACGCCTGCGCGCCTTCCTTTCCCGCCTGCAGCCGACGACCGCCGCATGAGCTTCCTCGACACATTCTTTGACGGCGCGGTGATGGCAAAATACCTGCCGGACCTGCTCGGGGCGCTCGTCACTACACTCTGGCTCAGCGCCGCGATCGTGATCGCCGGGCTGTCGCTTGGGCTGGGTCTCGCCTGCCTGCGCACACTTGGCCGCTGGTATCTCACGCTGCCCATCGTCGCCTTCGCCGATATTAGCCGCGCCCTGCCGCCACTGGTGGTGATTCTGGTGTTTTATTTTGGCCTCCCCGGCCTCGGCATTCGCCTGTCGGGCCCAATGGTGCTGTTCATCGTACTGGGCGGCGTTCTGGCAGCCTTCGCCGAAGAAATCTTCTGGGCCGGCCTCACCTCGGTTCCCAAGGGCCAGTGGGAAGCCGGCCGCGCCACCGGACTCAGTTTCATGCAGACCCTGTTCGACATTGCCCTGCCGCAGGCAATCCGGCTGGGCATCCCGTCTCTGGTCAACCGCGCGCTGGCGATCACCAAGATGACCGCGCTGGGGTCGGTGATCGGTGTAAAGGAAATCCTTTCCGTCTCGTCCTCGGCGCAAAGCTTCTCGGGCTCGGCCACGCCGCTCACCATGGCCGCGCTCGCCTATCTCGCGATCTTCCTGCCGGTCGTCATCTTCGCGCGCCTCCTCGAGAAGCGCTACACATGAGCGGTGCGATATGAACAACTTCATCGATCTGTTCTTCAACCTCGAAATCATGGCACAGGCTTGGCCGCTGCTGTTCAAGGGGCTCATCATCACGCTGAAGCTCTGCGCGGTCGTCATCTTGCTCGGCCTTGCCGGAGGGCTGCTGCTGGCGCTTGGCGCGCTGTCGCCGCGCAAATGGCTGAAATGGCCGACGATCGGCTTTATCGACCTCTTTCGCGCCCTGCCGCCACTCGTGGTGCTGATCTTCGTTTACTCGGGCCTGCCCTTTGCCGGGCTGGAACTGAGCCCCTTCATGGCTGTGGTGCTCGCCTTCTTCCTCAACAACTCGGCCTATTTCGCCGAAGTGTTCCGCGCCGGCATCCAGTCGGTCCCCAAGGGCCAGCCCGAGGCGGCCCAAGCCACCGGGCTCAGCCAAGTGCAGAGCCTCGTTCACGTGATCCTGCCGCAGGCCATTCGCAACGTGCTGCCCGACCTGCTGTCCAACACCGTCGAGGTCGTCAAGCTCACGTCCCTCGCCTCTGTCGTCTCTCTCTCCGAGCTGCTCTATTCGGCCAACATGGCTCGCTCGATCACCTACAACTCCTCACCGCTCGTCCTCGCCGCACTCATCTACCTCGCGATCCTCTGGCCACTGGTCCGACTGATATCGCGCTACCAGCGCGGCCTCGCGGAGCACTGAACTTACGATCCCGAAAGGAAACCCCATGACGAAACTTATCATCGGCGGCGCCCAGATCGGCGGCATCCAGAAGACCGAGACCCGCGAAAGCGTGGTCTCCCGGATGATCGCCCTGATGGAGCAAGCGCATGCAAAAGGCGTCAACTTCCTCGTGTATCCCGAGATGACGTTGACCACGTTTTTTCCGCGCTTCTATGTCGAGGACCGCGCCGAGTTCGACCATTGGTTTGAAACCGCCATGCCGAACCCCGCCGTCCAGCCGCTTTTTGACAAGGCGCGCGCCTATGGCATGGGCTTCACGTTCGGCTATTGCGAGCTGACCCCGGAAGGCGAGCATTTCAACACCTCGATCATCGTCTCGCCAGAGGGCGAGGTCGTCTTGAAATACCGCAAGACCCACCTGCCGGGCCACGCCGATTTTGAGCCGGAGCGCACGCACCAGCACCTTGAAAAGCGCTACTTCCTGCCCGGCGACACCGGCTTTGGCGTGGTCAGGAACCAAGATGTGATCATGGGCATGGCGATCTGCAACGACCGTCGTTGGCCGGAAGCTTGGCGCATGCTGGGCCTGCGAGGCGTACAGCTGGTCACCATCGGCTATAATACCCCGTCGCAGAACAACCTCTCTGCCGAAGAAGGCATCGAGCGCCGCATATACCATCACGAACTGTCGGTCTGCGCCGGTGCCTACCAGAACTCGACCTACGCGGTGGCCGTCGCCAAATGTGGTATGGAAGACGGCAACCACATGTTCGCGGGGTCGATCATCGTCGATCCCGACGGATTTGTCGTCGCAAGGGCCGAGGGGGAAGGCGACGAATTGATCACCCACGACGCCGATTTCGCCAAATGCGATTTTGGCAAGTCAACTGTGTTCAACTTCGCCGCCCACCGCCGGATCGAACATTACGGCCTGATCGCCGAACAGACCGGGGTCGTCACCCCCGATTGAGCAGATCAGCACAGGCCACCAACAGCGCCCCTACCGAGCGGGCGAGCTGACGACAGACAAGGAGAAAGCAGATGCACTTCGATACGGTGATCCATGACGGGCTGGTCGCCACGGCCTCGGAAACCTGGAAGGGCGATATCGGCATCAAGGACGGCCGCATCGCGGCTGTCGCCGAGCACCTGTCAGGCGGCGATCGACGCATCGACGCGGGCGGGCGCATCGTCATGCCCGGCGGCATCGAAGCCCATGCCCATATCGCACAGGAAAGCTCATCAGGCGTGATGTCCGCCGATGACTATCTCTCGGGCTCGATCTCGGCGGCCTATGGCGGCAACTCCTCTTTCATCCCCTTCGCCGCGCAGCACCGCGGCCAGTCGGTTGACGAGGTGATCGCCACCTATGATGCGCGCGCCGTGCGATCGGTCATCGATTATTCCTATCACCTGATCATATCCGACCCGACCCAAGAGGTGCTTGAAGACCAGCTTCCCCGCGCCTTTGCCCGCGGCATCACCTCGTTCAAGGTCTTCATGACCTATGATCTGATGAACCTCGGCGACGGTGGCATGCTCGACATCCTCACTGTAGCGCGACAGCACGGCGCAATCACCATGGTCCATGCCGAGAACAACGACATGGTCAAATGGATGAACAAGCGGTTGGCCGACAAAGGCCTCACCGCACCAAAATACCACGCCATCTCGCGCCCCGAACTGGCCGAGCAAGAGGCGATCAACCGTGCGATCCAGCTTGCCAAGCTGGTCGATGCGCCGCTCTTCATCGTGCATGTCTCGACCGAAGGCGGGGCCGAAATCGTGCGGCGCGAGAAATTCAACGGCGCCAAACTCTATGCCGAGACCTGCCCGCAATACCTCGCGCTGACCCGCGCTGATCTCGACCGGCCGGGCATGGAGGGGGCCAAATACATCTGCTCTCCGCCGCTGCGCGACGGTGCCACGCAAAACGCGCTATGGCACCACGTGGCGCAGGGCAGCTTCGAGAGCGTCAGCTCGGACCATGCCCCTTACCGATACGATGCGACCGGAAAGTTCCTGAACGGCGAGAATGTCCCTTATCCCAAGATCGCCAACGGTATGCCCGGAATCTCCACCCGCCTGCCCTATCTCTTTTCAGAAGGGGTGGTGAAGGGACGCATCACGCTCGAGCAGTTCGTGGCGCTGTCATCGACCAACGCCGCCAAGGTCTTCGGCTGCGCAAACAAGGGCCGGATTGCGCCGGGCATGGATGCCGACATCGCGATCTGGAATCCCGAGGCACGCGTCACAGTCACCGCGGCGGGCCAGCATGACAACATGGATTACACCCCCTACGAAGGGATGGAGTTGACCGGCACACCCGAGGTTGTCATGACCCGCGGCGCGACAATCGTCGAGCATGGCGCGCTCAAGGCGAAAGAGGGCCAGGGCCGCTTCTTTGCACGCCAACCCGCCGACCTGCGCGGCAAGCCGGGCTACATCGCCAAGGAACTGGATCCAGCGCAAAACTTTGGCGCGGAGCTACGCTGATGGGGCCGATTCTGATCATCAACCCGAACTCCTCGGCCAATGTCACCCAAGGCATCGCCGAGGCCATCGCCCATCTCGCCCCCCTCAAAGGTCCGGCGTTCGAGGTCACCGACCTCCCCGCCAGCCCGGCAACGATCATGACGAACGAGGACGTGGCCCGCGCCGGTCTGGGATTTGCAGAACTGGCGCAGTCACGGCCCGACGCAGCCGCCTTTGTCGCGGCCTGCTTTTCCGACCCCGGGGTCGAACTGACCCGAACGCTGGTCAAGCAACCGGTGATCGGCATGCAAGAGGCTGGCATCCTTACCGCCATGGCCCGCGCCGATCTCTTTGGCATCATTGCGCTGTCGCCGGCATCGGTGGCGCGGCACCGGGTTAAAATCCGCGCCATGGGCGTCGAAAGCCGCTTCGCTGCCGAACTGGCCCTTCCGAGCGTCTCGGCCGAGGATTCCGGGCGCGATCCCAAGGTGTATGACCTGTGCGTCGCGCTTGGCCGCGATCTGGCCGAACGCGGCGCCGGGGCCGTGGTTCTGGGCTGTGCCGGCATGGCCCCGATCCGCGCGCAGCTCGAGCGCGACATCGGCATCGCGGTGATCGATCCGGTGCAGGCCGCCACCGCCATGGCGCTGGGGCTGGTCGGGGCGCCGAAATGACCACCGAGGCCGGGCTGCCCGAAGTCTCGCTGCGCCAGCTCGAGATCTTTGCCGCGATGATGCGCGGCGCCACAACGGTCGAGGCGGCTGAACGGCTGCACATCTCGCAACCGGCGGTGTCGGCCGCGTTGCGGCAGCTCGAAACGCAGCTTGGCCTCACTCTGTTTGAACGTACCGGGCGACGGCTGCAGCCCACCGCCGAGGCAAAATCGCTGTTTGACGAGATCCGCCCGATCTTCGGCCTGATGCAAGGCTTCTCGCAGCACGCGCGCGACATGAAGCTGGGCATGGCAGGACGACTAAAGGTCATCTCCACGCCGCCCCTCGGCTATTCCGTGGCCCCTGTCGCTTTGCGCCGCTTCCTCGACAACCGACCCAACGTATCGGTCGCCTTCGACGTGCGCCGGCTCGAACAGGTGAGGGAGGCGGTGCAGAGTGGGCAGGCGGATATCGGCCTTGCCATAGACCATGACCGCCAAGATGCCGTGAACGTCGACGTGCTGCAGCGCGCGCATATGGTGGCGCTGGTGCCGCGCGAAAGCCCGCTGGCCAAAAAGCCACATCTGACCGCCCTCGACTTACAAGGCGAACCGCTCGTCGGACTCGAGCTGGCCTCCAACCTCGGCCAGCTTGTGCGCAAGGCCTACGAGCAGGCAGGCGCCATCTATTCGCCCCGGATCGAGGTGCGCTACTGCGCCACCGCCACGGCGCTCGCGGCGCAGCATCTGGGGGTGACAGTCGTCGATCCCTATTCTGCCACCACCCAAGTCTCCGACGCGCTGGTGTGCAAGCCGTTCCTCCCCGCCTGCGAGGTGAACGCGGTGATGTATACCCGCCGGGGCGTGCCCTATTCGGGGCTGCTGCACAGCTTCATGTCGGACCTGCGCGCCGCCTTTGCCGAAAGTGAAGTGCTCCGGCAAAGCTGGGTCGTCAACAAGGGCCTGTCCGCTGTCGCAGGACGCAGACCCGAATGACGCCTTGGAAACAGCACCGGCCCCAGATGTCGCAGTCGACCTGACCCATTTTCAGCCAGCCTGCTCTCGGAATTCTGTACATTTTCCCCTGCGATTTTGTACGGGGCCCTCGCGCAGGAGCACCATCTTTCTCATCCCTCCCGGGCCGGGCCCGCGAGACCTAAAACAAGGATACAGGACATGACCCTGCTCACCTCAGACGCCAAAGGCGTCTATGTCATTTCGGTCACACCATTCACCGACAGCGGCGCGATCGATTTCGACAGCCTCGATCGGGTGGTGGATTTCTACTTTGAGAAAGGCGCTGACGGGCTGACCATCCTTGGCATGATGGGCGAGGCGCAAAAGCTGACCCAAGCCGAAAGCCGTGCCGTGGCGCAACGCGTGATCAAGCGGGCCGAAGGAAGACCCATCGTCGTCGGGGTCTCGGCACCGGGCCTCGCCGCAATCGGCGAACTGGGCAAAGCCGTGATGGACATGGGCGCGGCGGGCTGCATGGTCACGACGCCGGGGTCGCTCAAGACCGATCCACAAATCCACGCCTATTTCGCGCAGGTCGCCGCCACGTTGGGGCAGGATGTGCCCATCGTGCTGCAAGATTTCCCGCTCTCGACTGGCGTTCATATCTCTGACGAGGTGCTCGGCCGGATCATTGATGATGTGGCGCAGGTGGTGATGCTCAAGCATGAGGATTGGCCGGGCCTTGCCAAGATCACCAAGCTGCGCGCGGCCGAAGCCGCCGGGCGGCGGCGCATCTCGATCCTGTGCGGCAATGGCGGGATATTCCTGCCCGAAGAAATCGCCCGTGGTGCGAATGGCGCGATGACCGGCTTTGGCTTTCCCGAGATGCTGGCAGATGTCGTGCGGCTGGCTGGCGCTGGCGACATGGACCGCGCGCAGGACATCTTTGACGCCTATCTGCCGCTGGTGCGCTACGAGCAGCAGCCGGGCACGGGCCTTGCCGTACGCAAATACGTGCTGGCCAAACGCGGCGCGATTGCCTCTGCGGCGCTGCGCTCTCCGGGTACGGCGCTCGCCCCAGCCGCAATCGCCGAGGTCGAGCGCCTGCTCACCCGACAAGACAACCGATTGAAGGAACTGAACTGATGGATTTTGGACTCACAGGAAAGACCGCGCTGGTTCTGGGCGCAAGCCGTGGCCTTGGCGCCGCAAGCGCAACGATATTGGCCGCCGAGGGGGCACATGTGATCGCCGCGTCGCGCAGCGGCAGCATCCCCGCCGATGGCCCGGTGGACAATATGGAAGGACTGGTGCTGGATCTGTCCGACCCCGCCAGCGTCGCGGCGCTGATCGAGCGCCTTGCAGAGCAACCAGTCGACATCCTTGTCAACAATTGCGGTGGCCCCGCTGCCGGGCCCGCCAAGGGGCAAAGCGTCGCCGCATGGCGCGCTACCTTTGAGACCATGGCGACCCCAATCTTCGGCATCACCGATGCCGCCCTACCCGGCATGATCGCCAAAGGCTGGGGCCGGATCGTCACCATCGGCTCGTCCGGCATCGTGCAGCCGATCCCCAACCTCGCCCTGTCGAACGGCGTGCGCGGCGCCATCGCCGGTTGGTCCAAGACGCTGGCAGAAGAAGTCGCACCACATGGGATCACCGTCAACATGGTGCTGCCGGGGCGCATCGGGACCGACCGGCTTGCACAGCTTGACGGGCTCAAGGCCGAAAAGACTGGGGCCGCGCTTGATGCCGTACAGAAGGCCAGCCGCAAGACCATCCCCGCAGGTCGCTACGGCAAGCCGGAGGAGTTCGGCGCAGTGGTCGGTTTCCTGTGTTCGCAGCAGGCATCTTATGTCACCGGATCGATGCTGCGGGTCGATGGCGGTCTGATCAAGGGCCTCTGAGCGGGAGAATTATCCCGACAACCCTTGGTGTTCCAACGTCTGCGGGTCCGTTTTGATTAGATCCCGGCACAGGCGGCTTTCCCTGCGATACTCCTGCCGGGACGAGGCCCATGGATGCGGCGACGACCTGCCGCCGCATCCTGTTTCAGCCGTCAGCCCCGACCGGCCAGCATCGGGAGCGTCATGGCGCTGGCGTAATCCCGGGCCTGTGCCAGATAGGGATCATAGCTTTCGCGAACGCGGGCGACGTCGGGGTTCGCTTGCGTCAACTCGTCCTGCACCTGCACCCAGGCATCGCGCATTCCGGTGATGATCTCGTCGCTGAAGGCACGGAAATCGACACCGTCCGCACGCAACGCGGCCATCGCCTGCGCATTGAAGAAATCGAATTCGGCATGGCTCTCCAGCGCGGCGGCATGAGCGGCGTTTTCACAGATGCTCTGCAGGGCGGCGGGCAATTCATTCCATGCGTCCTGATTGAACACGATGGCCAGCCCGGCGCCCGGCTCAGTCAGGGCGGGCAAATAGCACAACTTGGTGACTTTCTGCAGACCAAACGCCTGATCCAGCATCGGGCCGACCCATTCGGCGGCATCGATAGCACCAGATTGCAGCGACTGGAAAATCTCTGGCGGCGGCATCAACACAGAGTTGACCCCCAGTTTGCGGAACACTTCGCCGCCCAGCCCGGCGATGCGCATGTTCAACCCTTTGAGATCGTCAAGCGTGTTGACCTCGCGCTTGAACCAGCCAGCGGACTGGGTGTTGGAATTGCCGCTATAGAACGGCTTGAGCCCACGCTGCGCGTAGATGTCGTCCCAGATCTCCTGCCCGCCGCCATATTTCAGCCAGGCGAAATGTTCTGACGAGGTCATCCCGAAGGGCACCGCAGTGAACCAGTGCAACGCCGAATTCTTGCCTGCGGCGTAATAGGTCGGCCCGTGCCCAACAGGTGCATTGCCCTGCTGCACCGCATCCTCGACCGCGAAAGGTGGCACCAATTCGCCACCGCCGAAGACCTTGAAGGTCAACTGCCCATCGGACATCGCGGCGACCTTCGCGGCGAAGTTGCGCACGTTGGACCCGACCCCCGGGGCGTTCTTGGGAAACGCTGTCGGAAGGTTCCATTCGATCTTGCCCTGCGCGATCGCAGGGCTGCTCAGGGCCGTCGCGGCGGCTGCGATTCCCGCACCCGATGCGAGGAAGGTTCTACGCTTCATGTTATGATTTCCTCCAATAAGTTAGATTTTAGCTGCCGAATACCTGCTCCGGTAGCCACGTCGCCAAGGCCGGGAACGCAATCAACAATCCCAACCCAACAAGTTGAAGCACCACAAAGGGCGCGACACCAATATAAATATCTGTTGTCGTGATGTGGCGCGGTGCGGTCGAGCGAAAGTAAAACAACGCAAACCCGAAAGGGGGCGTCAGAAAACTGGTCTGCAGGTTCATCGCCAGCAGCACGCCGAACCAGACCGGAGAGATATCGCCGCCCAGAAGCGGCGGACCCAGCAGCGGCACGACGATATAAATGATCTCGACCGCTTCCAGCACAAAGCCCAGTAGAAACACCACCAACATGACCGCAGCCAATGCGCCCCATTCACCGCCCGGCAGCGCCTCCATGGCGGCCATCACGATATCATCGCCGCCAAAGCCGCGAAACACCAGCGCCAGAAGCGAGGCTGCGACGACAATCCCGAAGACCATGCCGGATATCCGCAGCGTGTCGCGAACGGCGCCCTGCAACAACCGGGCGAACCACAGGCGCCACCCCGCGACAGCGACCCCGAGAACCAGCAAGACAGCCAGGACCGCAGCAAGAACACCCAGCCCCGCGCTTTCGCTGCGGGCATCACTGAACAGCCTCAGCGTCATCAACGCGAAAGCCGCCAGAACGCCCGACAACACGAGATTGCGTTGCAGCCCCGGTAGCCCACCTCGATAGGCCGCCAGCATCAAGGCGCCGATTGCTCCCAGACCCGCCGCTTCGGTCGTGGTGGCAATCCCGACAAGGATCGAGCCAAGCACCGCCAGAATGAGCAATAGGGGGGGCGCGAAGCTGGACAGAACCTCGCGCATGGTAACAGGGGCAACCGCTGCAGTCGCGCGCGTGGGTCCGGACGGTTTCGCCACGGGGCGCAATCCAACGAAAATATACAGCGCGTACAGGCCGACCAGAACCAGACCGGGCAGCAGCGCCCCGGCGAAAAGATCCCCCACGGAAACCGGATCGGGTGCGAAATTGCCCGCCTTTTGCTGCGCCTCCAGATAGGTGTTTCCGATCTGATCCCCCAGCAGCACCAGCAGGATGGAGGGGGGAATGATCTGGCCCAAGGTCCCGCTGGCGCAGATGATACCCGTCGCCATCCGCTTTGGCACGCCGACCTCCAGCATCGCGGGCAAGCTGATCAGCACCAGCATCACAACCGTCGCCCCCACAATCCCCGTTGAGGCAGCAATGATCGCCGAAAAGACCAGAACCGACAGCGCCATGCCCCGCGTTGATCCGCCCAGCATCCGGCCAAGAACCTCCAGCATGGATTCGGCCAGCCGCGACTTCTCGAGCAGGACCCCCATCAGCACGAACAACGGCACCGCCATGAGCAGGGGGTTGGACATCGCGCCATAAACCCGCGCGGGAAAGAAGTTGAGAAACCCCAGATCAAAGGCGCCGACCATGGCCCCGATCACTGCCGTCAGCAGCGGCACGCCCGCAATCGCCAGCATCGCCGGAATGCCGCTGAGAATACCCGCGAATAGGCCAAGGATCATGCCCGCCAGGAAAATTTCATGGATGATCATGCGCCGACGACCTCGGGGTCGAGCAGCACGGCGATTCCCTGCAGGATCATCAGCACGCCACTGAGCGGAATAGCCGTCTTGACCAGGAACACCCCGCCAAGCCCGCCGGTTTCGATCGAGCCCTCGCGGATCGACCAACTGTAGATCAGATCCGGCATCCAGGCCCAAGCCAACAGACCAAACACCGGCACAAGGAAGACAACAAGCGCAACACTGTCCGCGATCCGCAAATACCCATCAGGCAGCCGTTCAGACAACACTTCTACCCGCACATGGCCGGCCCGGCGCAGGCAATAGGGCAGAGACAGGATCATCAGTATGGCAAAGGCGTATGCCGCAAGGTTCTGCAACCGGATGAATCCGGTATCAAACCCGAAGCGCAGGATCACGGTCCCCAGAACCGCGCCGGCCAGCACGACGCAGGCCACGGCGCACAGAACGACCGTAATTCGATCAAGCACCTGACAAGTCGACAGGAAAATCGCTCGCAATACTGCCTCCCTCGCAGGCTATTCGCCTGTGCCCTAGCACCAAGCGCCCCGCTTGACTATACTGATCTGCCTGAAATTGGCCCGCTCGCGATGCGGCCGGGTTTCAATCGAACACTGCTCCCCTGCAGCGTAAGCGCCCCGTTGATCTTGCAGTTACCCATAAGTGTCTGGTGGCGGCGTTGCGATGCGGGCTCCTTCGACGAGGTCGGCGAGGCGGGAGAAGCCTCGCCATATGACGGTCGTCCCCGGTGGCGCGTCGGACGCGCGGTCGAGATAGCCTCCGAGGC
>JASJGL010000075.1:0-7925 GCA_033791545.1 Pseudodonghicola sp.
GGGTACGCCCCCAAGTAATACCCCTAAACCCCCATGCGCTTTTTCAAGTGCGGATGCCCCTGCTTGTATCGACATTCGGCCTGCAACCTGACTCATCGGCTTGAGCAGCGGTAAACCGCCTTGTGCATCGGTAACGGTTTCGTAGGCGACGCAGACGGCACCGCTGGCGACAAGGTCGCGGGTCTGTTCGGCGTCTGGTGCCAGGTGCAGATAGGTGAACAGCAGCTGCCCCTCGCGCAGCATCTTGCGCTCGCCCGGCTGCGGTTCTTTCACTTTGACGACCATATCGGCGGCGGCAAAGATCTCTGCAGCGGTTTGCAGGATTGTCGCGCCAGCGGCCTGATAGGCGGCGTCGTCGAACCCGGCCCCCGTGCCTGCGCCGGTTTCGATCAACACCTCATGGCCATGCGCCACCGCCTCATGCGCGGCGTTGGGCGTTATGCCGACACGGAACTCTTGTGGCTTGATTTCTTTTGGGCAACCGATTTTCATTGTGCGTCCTCCCCGGAGGCGTTGAGTATGCCCTTCAAAATAGGCGAAATGCCGCACAATTTCTTTGAAATTATGGCTCGCCAAAGGGGGTAATTGTCGAATAGTCTTCGAAAATTGGCCTCGTTTACGCAAAAGGTGTGCTCGAATGTCGCTTGACGCAACAGATCGTAGGATTCTCGGCGCGCTCCAGAAAAAGGGGCGGATGTCCAACTCGGACCTGTCGGAACAGGTGAACCTGTCGCCCTCGGCCTGCCATCGCCGGGTGCAGCGGCTGGAGAGCGAGGGTTATATCCGCGATTATGTTGCGCTTTTGGACGAGCGCAAGATGGGGGTGCCGACCACGGTGTTTGTCGAGATCACGCTGCAGGCCCAGGCCGACGAGGTGCTTGATGCCTTTGAACGCGCGGTCGCGAGCATCCCGTCGGTTCTGGAATGTCACCTGATGGCGGGCACCGCCGATTACATTCTCAAGATCGTGGCCGAGGACACCGAGGATTTCGCGCGCATCCACCGCCAATATCTGTCACGTCTGCCGCGGGTGGCGCAGATGCAGTCGAGCTTTGCGCTGCGCACGGTCTGCCGCACCACTGCTTTGCCGGTCTGATCCGTATCGGTTTGGGCCCCGGGCGTGGGGCGCGGGGGCTAATTCGATCTTGAAGTCCCGGGGGATTTGTCCGATCCGACCCTGACGTCACTTTCGCCACCGCCCTTGGCGCAGAAATAGGCACCAAAGGCGCAGAAATACCTGTGGTGGCTGGGCGGTCTGTGTCGGACGCCCCCTTGTGTCCGGCGCGTCGTGACACCAGACTTTTACATGAGGGGGTTAGCCCCCTTTGACGCAACACGAGGAAAGGATCCGATCTTGACCGACGAAAGTGACTCGCATTCGCTAGCCTGGCTTGAGGCTGAACTTCAGGACACGTTCGATGAAGACATCGAGATCGAGTTCGCAGAGCCGATGCTGTCGCTGGAGATCCGCAAGATCTATCGCGACGCCCATCCCGAGATGCTGGACCGCAAGGTCTATTTCCGCAACCTGTTGCGGCTGCAGGCCGAACTGATCCGGGTGCAGGACTGGGTTGAGCATACCGGTGCCAAGGTCTGTATCCTGTTCGAGGGGCGCGACAGCGCTGGCAAGGGCGGAGTGATCAAGCGGATCACCCAGCGGCTGAATCCACGTATCGCTCGGGTCGTGGCGCTGCCGGCCCCGTCGCGCCGCGAGCAAAGCCAGTGGTATTTCCAACGCTATGTGCCGCACCTGCCTGCGGCGGGCGAAATCGTGCTGTTCGACCGCTCATGGTACAACCGCGCCGGGGTAGAGCGGGTGATGGGCTTTGCCACCGGCGAGCAGGTCGAACAGTTCTTTCAGGACGTTCCCGAATTCGAACGTATGCTGGCCCGCTCTGGCATCATCTTGTTGAAATACTGGTTCTCGATCACCGACGAGGAGCAGCAGCTGCGATTCCTGATGCGCATCCACGATCCGATGAAGCAATGGAAACTGTCGCCGATGGATCTGGAATCCCGCATCCGCTGGGAAGACTATACCAAGGCCAAGGAAGAGATGTTCGCGCGCACCAACATCCACGAGGCGCCTTGGTACATCGTCGAAGGCAACGACAAGAAGCGCGAGCGGCTGAACTGTATCGAGCATCTGCTGACCAAGATCCCCTATACCGAGGTGGAGCACGAAAAGGTCGATCTGCCGGAACGGGTCTATAACCCCGATTACGAACGCCGGGTGCTGCCGGACGATCTTTACGTGCCCAAGATTTATTGACGGCCCAGGACCGGCTAGCGGAAAGCCTGCCCCTGTGAACGCGTCCCGTGTTGACAGGGGGCTAGTGCCGTGCTGATTTTCAGCTCTGTCGGCTGAGGGAGGAGCACCGCCATGTCCAATGCCCCCATCTATGAGATCGACGCAAAGGCGTTCTGGGCCGATCCCTATCCCGACCTGAAACGCATGCGCGCGCAGGGCCCGGTGCTGCGGGTGCCGCAACTGGGCGCAACCTTGCTGACCCGGCGCGACGATATCTTTGCCAACGAGAAAAAGACCGACGTGTTCTCGTCCGATCAGCCGGACGGTTTGATGACCGTGCTGATGGGCCAGAACATGATGCGCAAGGACGGGGAGGCGCATATGGCCGAGCGCAAGGCGATCTTTCCCACGGTTTCGCCCAAGACCGTCAAACAGGTCTGGATCGATCAGTTCCGCGCCCATACCGCCCGCATTCTTGACGATCTGGCGCCGCGCGGGGCCTGCGATCTGGTCGCCGATTATGCCATGCCGGTTTCGGGCGAGGCGCTGAAATCCATCACCGGGCTTACCAGCATGACCGCGCAGGAGATGAACCGCGTCAGCCAAGGCATGATCGACGGCTGTGCCAACTATGCCGGCGATCCGGCGATCGAGGCCAATTGCCGCGATTGCACCGCATCGATAGACCGCCACATCGACGGCATGATCCCGCTGTTGGATGCGGCCCCGGATCACTCGCTGCTGTCGGTGCAACGTCGGGCCGGGCTTTCGGACCAGAAGGTGCGCGCCAATATCAAACTGGCGATCTCTGGCGGGCAGAACGAACCGCGCGATGCCATCGCGGGCACCGTCTGGGCGTTGCTGACCCATCCCGAACAATTGGAGCAGGCCAAGTCCGGGCAGATCGGCTGGCTGCGGACGTTCGAGGAATATGCGCGCTGGATTTCCCCCATCGGCATGTCGCCGCGCCGGGTGGCACAGCGCCATGAGGTGCATGGTGTCACGCTGGAGCCCGAGGACCGGGTGTTCTTGATGTTCGGGTCTGGCAACCGCGACGAGGATGTGTTTGCCAATCCCGATGCCTTTGATACCGCTCAGGATATCAGCGCCGCGATCTCCTTTGGCGCCGGGCCGCATTTCTGCGCCGGGGCTTGGGCGTCGAAGGCGCTGATCGCCGATGTGGCGCTGCCGATGCTGTTCGAGCGGCTGCCAGACCTGCGGCTGGCGGGGGAGGCGCGATTTGGCGGTTGGGCATTTCGTGGGCCGTTGAGCCTGCCGGTCGCTTGGGGCTGAGTCCGGTTCAGTCCGCGCGCGTCAGAAAGGTCTCGAACGCCGCCAGCGTTAGGTCCGAGACATGGTGCTCCATCCCCTCGGCGTCCATCTCGGCGGTTTCGGGCGGCACACCGAGGGCAAGCAGAACCGCCACGACCGTGCGGTGCCGGGCGCGCACCCGGTCGGCCAGCGCCAGCCCCTCGTCGGTCAGGAACACACCGCGATAGGGGCGCGAGACCGCCAGCCCCTCGCGTTTGAGCCGGGCCACTGCCTTGGTCGCGGTCGGGTGGGTGACCCCCATCCGTCTGGCGATATCGGTGATTCGCGCCTCGCCCATCTCTTCGATCAAATCGCCGATCATCTCGGCGTAATCCTCAAGGATCGCGACCGATTGCGCCGCGCGCGCCCGGTTGAACCGGTCAGGATGGGCGGCCGCTTCGGCCTCGGCGTCTGGTGGTGGTCTGTGTGGCACGGGGCGGGACCCCCTTCCCGGGTGTTCGAAACAGGGGGCATAGATTGCAGATGCCGCTTCAATTTGCAAATAGGCTTTCAAATTTACCAGACGCCGTAGCTTCATCTCGTTACCTCTTGCAAAAAGTGTAGCCGAGGCTTTATTTGACCCCGCGCGACCGGCGCTGGCGTTTGAAAAAGGATTGATCGGGGCATGGAGACAGGGACAACAGGATCGACTGGGCGCACCCGTCGGGGCATGGCCGAGGTTCTGGCGGGCCGTCGCCGGGGGCCGCGCGCGGCGCTGCTGTTTGCGGGACCGGCGATCATCGCCTCGGTCGCCTATATCGACCCGGGCAACTATGCGACCAATATTCAGGCTGGGGCTGGATATGGCTATACCCTGCTTTGGGTGGTGCTGCTGGCCAACCTGATCGCCATGCTGTTTCAGTCGCTGTCGGCACGGCTGGGCATCGTCACCGGGCGCAATCTGGCCGAGCTGTGCCGCGATCATTTCCCGCGCCCCGTGGTCTGGATCATGTGGGCGGTGAGCGAGGTCGCGGCCATGGCCACCGATCTGGCCGAATTCCTTGGCGGGGCGATCGGGCTGGCGCTGCTGTTCAACATGCCGCTGATGGCGGGGATGGGGGTGACCGCTGTGGTGACCTATGGCATCCTGTTGTTTGAGGCGCGCGGGTTCCGCCCGATGGAGCTGATCATCGGCACCTTTGTCGCCATCATCAGCCTGTGTTACCTGATCGAAATCTTTATCGCGCCGGTCGCCTGGGGCGAGGCCGGGATGGGCATGATCACACCGAACCTGCCGGATCTGGCGGCGCTGACCATTTCCGTGGGCATCATCGGTGCCACGGTGATGCCGCATGCAATCTATCTGCATTCCGGGCTGACCCAGAACCGGGTCTTGATGCACAACGACGTAGAGCGTCGCACCGTGCTGAAATTTTCCAACCTCGAGGTGGTGCTGGCGCTGGCTGCTGCGGGGCTGGTGAATATGGCGATGGTGATGATGGCGGCGGGCGCCTTTCATTCCGGCCATAGCGAAGTGGCCGAGATCGAGACCGCCTATCATACGCTGACGCCGCTGCTTGGCAGTGCCGCTGCGGCGGTGTTTCTGGTGTCGCTGATCGCCTCGGGCGTTTCCAGTTCGGTCGTCGGGACGATGGCGGGACAGATGATCATGCAGGGCTTTGTCCACATCCGTCTGCCGATCTGGTTTCGCCGTGCGGTGACGATGGTTCCCGCCTTTGCCGTGGTCGCGTTGGGGGTGAATGCGACACAGGCGCTAGTGGTCTCTCAGGTGATCCTCAGCATCGCGCTGCCGGTGCCGATGGTGGCGCTGATCATCTTCGTGTCGCGCAAGGACATCATGGGCGGGTTCCGGATTGGCTGGCTGACGCGGGGCGCGGCGGGGCTGGGCGCGGGCGTGGTGCTGACGCTGAACGCGGTGCTGCTTTTGCAGACCTTCGGGGTGGCCATTCCCGGGTTGGGCTAAGCGGGCCTGTTCAAGGGGGTGCGGCCTGAGATCTGGGCGGTCTGAGATCTGGTCCGCCTCGAACGCCTGCCCCAAAAACAGACAAACCCCCGGGCTTGGGGCCACGGGGGTCGTCTAGAAGTGCCGAATAGGCCACTTGAAGGGGGGGCTTAGAGCATCCCTTCGCGCTGGGCTTGTTTGCGCGCCAGCTTGCGGGCGCGGCGGATAGCTTCAGCGTTTTCGCGCGCTTTCTTAACGGACGGTTTCTCGAAATGTTGCTTGAGCTTCATTTCGCGGAAAACGCCTTCGCGCTGCAGCTTCTTCTTCAGGACACGAAGCGCCTGATCGACATTGTTGTCGCGAACACTAACCTGCATGTGGTTGTCACCACCTTTCTAGATTCGAGTTGCAAGGAATTGCAGGAGTTGGCCCTATAGCAAACGGCATTTATCTTGTCTAGGGTGGCACCGGGCAGCCAAAGGAGGCCTCGATCATGCAAGAAAAAGACATCAAGACCAAGCTTCTGGATGCGGCGGTGATCCATGTGGCGTTTGACGGCTGGACCGAGTCGACCTTTCAGGCGGCGATCGCTGATGCCGGTGTCGATCCGGCGCTGGCGCGTGCGCTTTGTCCGCGCGGCGCGGTGGATCTGGCGCTGGCCTATCACGACCGCGGCGATGCGATGATGCTGGAGCTTTTGGCGGCGGCCCATCTTGACGGCATGCGCTTTCGCGACAAGATCGCGCTGGCCGTGCGCTTTCGGCTCGAAGCGGTTCCGGATCGCGAGGCGGTGCGTCGCGGCGTCACCCTGTTTGCACTGCCGCAACATGCGGCCGACGGGGCAAAGGCGGTCTGGGGCACCTGTGATCTGATCTGGACGACGCTTGGCGACACCTCGCGCGACGTCAACTGGTACACCAAGCGCGCCACGCTTTCGGCAGTCTATTCCTCGACCGTTCTGTTCTGGCTGGGCGATGACAGCCCGGGGCATGCGGAGACTTGGGCGTTTCTGGACCGGCGGGTTGACGATGTGATGCGCATCGAGGGGATCAAGGGTCGGATTCGCAGCAATCCGCTGCTGAAACCCCTGTTGGCCGGACCCAATTGGTTGGCCGCGCAGATTCATGCCCCCAAAGACCGGCGCGATGAGTTGCCGGGATCGCTTGATCACGGGCGCTAGAGAACCACGCTCAACGTCAGCCCGTGCAGCGCGCTGAGCGCGAGACCGCCCCAGACCAGCGGGTTGCGCCGGGGCAGGGCGAGGGCGGCGGTCAGCGACCAGATGATCTGGGTCGGCAATAACCCCAGCACCACCGCCATGGCGGTTTCGTCATGGCCGGTCGGCCAGGCATAAAGCCCCAGCAGGCTGAGCAGGGCGAGCGTGGCGAAAAGCCCGCCCAGCAGCCGCCGGGATGGGGAGTCCGGGCCCAGAACCGTACAGATCGCCGGGACGCCCCGTAGAGTCCACCAGGCGAGCGGGGCTGTGACGGCGACATTGGTCCCCAGCGAGAGATACAGCATCACGGGAAACATGGGGCGAGATTTTAACCGATTGCCGCCCGGTGGCAAGCGTTCGCCTCTCTCGCGCCGTCGGGAAATTCGGTGTATGCCGAGATCAAATCGAACCGGGCGCGGGACCGCGCCAAGCGAGAAGGACAGCGAGATGAGCAAGACCATGCGTGCGGTGGAAATCAGCCAGCCGGGCGGGCCAGAGGTTCTGAGACTGGGTCAGCGTCCGGTGCCTGTCGCGGGGCACGGGCAGGTTGTGATCAAGGTGGCCTATGCCGGGGTCAACCGCCCCGACGCGTTGCAACGTGCGGGCGCCTATGCGCCGCCGCCGGGGGCGAGCGATCTGCCGGGGCTGGAGGCCTCGGGCGAGATCGTGGCGCTGGGCGCGGGCGTCAGCGACTGGGCGATCGGCGATCAGGTCTGTGCGCTGTTGCCCGGCGGTGGCTATGCGGAATTCGTTGCAACCCCCGCCGCCCATTGCCTGCGTATTCCGCAGGGCATGGACCTGAAACAGGCCGCCTGCCTGCCTGAGACCTTTTTCACCGTCTGGACCAATGTGTTTTCCCGTGGCCGATTGACCGGCGGCGAACGGTTTCTGGTCCACGGTGGCACATCTGGCATCGGCACCACCGCGATCCAACTGGCCAATGCCTTTGGCGCGCGGGTGTTCGCCACCGCCGGATCGGATGAGAAGTGCAAGGTCTGCACCGATCTGGGGGCAGAGCGGGCGATCAACTATCGCGACGAGGATTTCGTCGAAGTGCTGCGCGCGGCGGGGGGGGCTGATCTGATCCTCGACATGGTTGGCGGCGACTATATCCCGCGCAACGTCAAGGCACTGGCCGATGATGGGCGCTTGGTGCAGATCGCCTTTCTCAGCGGCCCCAAGGCCGAGCTGAACTTTGCCCAGGTGATGGCGCGGCGGTTGACCATCACGGGTTCGACCCTGCG
>JASJGL010000076.1:0-14697 GCA_033791545.1 Pseudodonghicola sp.
TGGCTGGGGTGGTAGGATTCGAACCTACGATACACGGTACCAAAAACCGATGCCTTACCACTTGGCTACACCCCAACGATGGCGGCTAACTACGCGGCTTGTTCGGGCTGTTCAAGAGCCATTTGGCAAAAAATGCGGTAAAAATATTCGTGGCATGGACGGCATGGGTCGCGGCCCCGCGCAACGCTCGGCGCGGGCTCTGGATCAATCCCGGATCTCGTCCGAGGTGACCCCCCAAAGCCCGGTTTTCTGCGCCCAGCCCCGATAACCGCCGGCAGATATGCGACACCAGTCGAGCGTGCATTTGCCAAGACGGGCGACCACGCCCAGTTCGAACCGGGCGGCCACCGGGGCCGCGCTGTCGGGACGCGAGTGCACCGGCAGCATGTCCTGCTCCACCAGCACTGTGCGCACTCCGGAAAGCAACGCATAGTGCACCCAGCCGCCAGCACCGTCGCGGTCCTGCACCCGGCGCCAATGGCCATGTTCTGCCGTCACCTGAAGCGGCATGTCCCGGCGCTTGAACACCCAGTCGATCCGGTGGGTCAGCGAGGGGCCGCGGCGCACATTGCCCTCGCTTGTCTTCAGCGAGACAAAGCGCGGCAACGGCAGGTTGGTCACCGCCCCGCGATCCCCGGTTTGCTGCGCCTGTCCGGCACAGGCCAACACTACGATGACAACCGCCGCAACGGCGGCGCGTTTCAGTCCGATCGAAAGATTCACTGACAGCCCGCCCGCATTCACTATGTGCCTCATGACGAAAAGCCTGCGTCATTTGCGCATGGGGTTCTTGTGCCCCGGCCCGTCCTGCGCCACGATGCCACAACGCGGGCGGTTTTGAAAAGCGTTGGAGGAGCATAAGTGCCAAGAGAACGACTGAGTGTTGTTGTGACGCGACGGTTGCCGGAAGCGGTCGAAACCCGGCTGAGCGAGCTGTTTGACGTGCGTCTGCGCGAAGAAGACACGCCAATGACCCGAACCGAGTTGATCGAGGCGGTGAAAACCGCCGATGTTCTAGTCCCCACCCTGACCGACGCGATCGACGCCGGGCTGATCGCGCAGGCCAGTGACAAGCTCAAGCTGATTGCGAATTTCGGTGCCGGGGTGGACCATATCGACGTCGCCACCGCGCGCCAACGCGGTATTCTGGTCTCGAACACGCCCGGCGTCGTGACCGACGACACCGCCGACATGACCATTGCGCTGATTCTGGCCGTCACCCGCCGCATGCCCGAGGGGCTGGCGATGATGCAACGTGGCGACTGGACCGGCTGGGCCCCCACCGCGATGCTGGGCGGACGGATCGGCGGTCGGCGGCTGGGCATTCTCGGCATGGGCCGGATCGGTCAGGCCGTGGCCAAACGCGCCGCCGCCTTTGGCATGCAGGTGCATTATCACAACCGCCGCCGCCTGCGCCCCGAGATCGAAGAGGCCTATCAGGCCACTTATTGGGATAGTCTCGATCAGATGGCGGCGCGGATGGACGTGATTTCCATCAACTGCCCCTCGACGCCAAGCACCTTTCACCTGATGAACGCCCGGCGGCTCAAGCTGATGAAGCGCAGCGCCGTGATCGTGAACACGTCACGCGGCGAGGTGATCGACGAAAACGCCCTCACCCGGATGATCCGCACCGGCGATATCGCCGGGGCCGGGCTCGACGTCTATGAACGGGGCGCCGAGGTCAATCCGCGCCTGCGCGAACTGCCGAACGTAGTGCTGTTGCCGCATATGGGCTCGGCGACGATCGAAGGGCGGATCGAGATGGGCGAGAAGGTGATCATCAACATCAAGACCTTCGAGGATGGCCATCGTCCGCCCGATCAGGTGGTTCCGTCGATGCTCTAGCTGCTCTTGCGGTGGCAGGGCGCGGGGTCCCTCAGACCCTGTGCCTGGATTAGAACGACGGGGTTTGAACCACGATATTTAGACAGCGGGCGCTGATTTCGATCTTGCGCCCGCAGCAAACGGGGCACGCGCCCAAACGCCGATTTGCAGCTTTGGCATAGCCTGCGTCCCGGGGCCTCTGGCCCGATCTCACGGTTGCCGAAAGCCGGACGCCACGATACGAGGATCGCCGCGTCCGGTCGTTTCGCTGATGGCGCTCTGCGGGCCCCGACCGGTCAGACGGTGGTAAAGCCGCCATCCACGGTCATCACCGCGCCATTGACAAAACTCGCCGCGTCCGAGCCGAGAAAGCTCACCAGTTCGGCCACCTCGGACGGTTTGCCATAGCGTTGCATCGGCACCATCTGCGTCATCATCTGGCGAACGGCACCGTCGGGCATCCCGGCCCCCATCCCTTTCTCGACATCGCCCATCATGCGCGACTCGATAGGCCCGGGATTGACCGCGTTCGAACGGATCCCCGCCGCGCCGCATTCGGCAGCCACGGTGCGCATCAGGCCAAGCACAGCGTGTTTCGTGGCCGTATAGCCGCAAATCAGCGGCGTGCCGACCAGCCCGCCCACCGACGAGGACACGATGATCGACCCAGCGCCCGACTCCAGCATCCGGGGCACAACGTATTTGTATCCCATGAAGACACCGATCAGGTTGATATCGACGATCTTGCGAAAATCCTCGGTCGGATAGTCGCCGATGGGATGGAAATCGCCCTCGATCCCGGCGTTGTTGAAAAAGATGTCGATCTTGCCCCGCGCCGTGATCGCCGCCTCGACATAGGATTTGACCGCCGCCTCATCGGTGACATCGGCCACCACCGTGGTGCACTCGGGAATGTCATCGGCCAGCGCCTTGAGCGCGGCGGGGTCACGATCCACCGCCACGATATGCGCCCCACGCGCCGCCATCAGCCGGGCGGTTGTCCCGCCGATGGCCCCACCGGCCCCGGTGATCAATGCGGTTTTCCCTGTCAATCTGGTCTTGTCGTCCATGGGCGTCTCTCCCTCTCCCTGAAAATTTGGCAGACCGCTCCCGTCAGGCGGCCGTTCGTTCAATGATTGCGATGGTGCAGGATTTGGTGTCGGCGTCCTTGTCCCCGCCCATGCAATGGGCCAGACCCAGCGCGCCCGTGCGCGGCGCCTGTCCCGCGTCAAGATAGCGAGCCACCTCAATGATCTGGGCGACCCCCGTGGCCCCGATGGGGTGACCGCGCGACATAAGCCCGCCCGAGGGGTTCACCGGCGTACAGCCCGCCTCCCCCGCCAGCAGGCGTTCGGCATACCGCCCCCCCTGCCCGACCGGGCACAGGCCCAGCCCCTCGTAGTGCAGGATCTCGGCGATGGAAAAGGCGTCGTGACATTCCACGACGCTCAGATCTTCCGCCGTGATGCCGGCACGTTCATAGGCGATCCGCGCGGTGCGTGTATCGGTCTGCCATTCCGAAAGATCGGCGACCTGATCGTATGCACCACTGGTCAGAACCGAGGCCCGCACCCGCATCCGCGCGCCCAGTTCGCGCGCCAGTCGACCATTGACCAGAACCATCGCCGCCGCACCGTCGGCAATGGGCGAACATTGCAACCGCGTCAGCGGATCGACCACCATCGGTGCGGACAGCACATCCGCCAGCGTGATCGGGTCGCGCATCATCGCGCGCGGATTGCCAGCGGCGGCGCGACGGTTCTTGACCGAAACGGCGGCAAGCTGCTCTGCCGTGGTGCCAAAGCGGTCCATATGACGGCTGGCGCGCAGGGCAAAACCCGCAGGGGTCACCCGGCCCAGCAGCGTATCGGGCAGCGTCTTGCCCGAGTCGATCAGGCCCAAGGCCGGGTGAAACATCTTTTCCGCCCCAACAACCAGCGCCGCGTCCACCTCGCCCGAGCGGATCGCCATACCGGCGACGTGAAACGCGGTAGAGCCCGAGGTACAGGCGTTTTCCACATTCAGCACGGCACAGCCCGCCAGCCCGACATGGGCCAACGCGTCCTGCCCCACCGTCAGACTGCCCGTCAGGCGGGCAGCCAGCGCATTGGCGAAAACCGCCATGCCGATACGTCCGGGCGACAGCCCGGCCTCCAACAGCGCCTCACGCGCTGCCGTCGCGGCCAGGGCCTCCAGCGAGATATCCTGATGGCGGCCAAACGCGGTCAGGCCGCAGCCCGCTATCCAAGGGGTTGTCATGGTCATCTTTTCCTTCTCGTGGGCCTCAGGCCGCGACGAAAACAGGCCGAAGGCAGGGGGTGCCCTCGTTATCTGTTCCAAACGGCTGCAGGGTCAGCGCCACTGCCCGGCCCGGCACCATCGCGCCGGCATCCTGCGGGGCGAACAGGCCAAAGACCCGCACCGGGGCGGCGTCGAGATCGACAAAGCCGATCATATAGCCCTGCGGCAGATCATAGGGCGGGCGCACCCGCACCCGGGTGACGCAGTTCACCCGCCCCGCGCCGGGCAGCAGCACCTCTTCCGGGTCCGACATGTCGTCGCCGCAATACCGGCGCGGCGGGAACACCACAGTCTCTGCGCACCGCCCGGCGCGCAGCCAGACCGTGCCCGCCGAATCGACATGAAACTGCTGCGCCAACTCGGGCGGCAATTCGGGCAGCACAGGCGCCGCTGAGGGATCAACCGTCATGCCCGCACCTCGTCCGTTATCTCGCCTTCCCTGACCTCGGTCTCCCAAGTGTCAGCGTCCCAAGTGTCGGCAGTCACACCCTCGGACTTGAGTTTGTGTTTCTCCACCCGCGCAGTCGCCGTCTTTGGCAATACCGGCACAAAACGCACGTAGCGCGGCAACATGAAATCGGCCATCTTGCCCTGACAATAGGCGCGAACCGCTTGCCCGCTGACCTGTGCGCCGTCGCGGGGAACAACGCAGATCATCACGTCATCCTCGCCCAGATCCGACGGCACCGGGATCACCGCACATTCGACCACCTCGGGCATCATGTTGATCACCCTCTCCACCTCGAACGAGGAAATATTCTCGCCCCGGCGGCGCAGCGCATCCTTGTCGCGGTCAAGAAAGAACCAAAAGCCATCGGCATCGCGTTGCAGCAGATCGCCGGTGTGAAACCACAGATCACGGAACGCCTCGACGGTTTTCTCGGGCATCTCCACATATTCGATCATCATCCCGTTTGGCCGCTTTGGCCGCACCAAAAGCTCGCCCGGCGTATCCGGGGTTTCGATCGCGTTGCCGTCCCGCCCCATCAGCATCAGGTCATAATGCGCGGTCTGCCGCCCGCAGGAGCCGGGCCGCTTGCGCGCTGGATCACTGGTGATGGGAACGCCGATCTCGCTCATGCCATAGCCCTCGATGAGCGAGACGCCGAAACGGGCCTCGAAGGCTTCGAACAGCCCTTTGCCAGCCCCGGCCCCCATCATCACCCGCAACCCATGGTCGCGGTCCGCCGGGCTTTCCGGCGCCTTCATCAGAACCGAAAGGATGGTGCCGATATAGTTGAAGGCCGTGCAGCGATGGTCCCGGATATCATCCCAGAACCGGCGCGCCGAGAACCGGTCACACAGCACCGTGCGCGCGCCAGCCATCAGCGCCGGCAAGGCGCTCAGCACCTGTGCGTTGCCGTGGAAAAGCGGCAGCGCATTGTACAGGCAATCGCCCTCGCCATAGCCGGTAGCCTCGCAGATCTGGCGCGCCGCGTTCAGGGCATAGCCCTGCGGCATCAACGCCCCCTTGGACAGGCCCGTCGTGCCAGAGGTGAACATGATCGCATAGGGATCACTTGGCGCGACCACGACCTCTGGCGGCGCGTCCTCTATCGCCATCAGCGCATCAAGGGACACGGCACCGTCCATATCCGCAGCCCCCCGCACCACGATGCACGGTGGGGACGCCAAGTCGACCGCAGCCTCTTTGAACGTCGGGATCAACCCGGGCTCGATCACGATCACCCGCGCCTTGGACAGCCGCAGCATATGCGACAGCACCGCGCCACGATGCCCGGTATTGAGCGGCACCTCCACCGCGCCAAGGCGCGACAGGCCGAACCACAGCGCGAGATATTCGACACAATTGTCGATCATCAGCGCCACCCGGTCGCCCTTGCCCACACCGATTGCGGCCAACCCGGCGGCGGCCCGACGGCTCATCGCGT
Organism: Pseudodonghicola sp.; assembly: GCA_033791545.1. Classification (GTDB taxonomy): domain Bacteria; phylum Pseudomonadota; class Alphaproteobacteria; order Rhodobacterales; family Rhodobacteraceae; genus Antarcticimicrobium. The sequence continues at coordinate 6,021 of JASJGL010000076.1, forward strand.
CAAGATCGGCAAAACTGAACGCGACATCCTTGAAGGTCACGAACGGCGCGTCGCCATAGCGGCGGGCCTGCTGCGCCAGCAAGCCGTGGATCGTTTGCACAGTCATCGGATCTGTCATCGGATCATGCCTCCTGCGCCGCAGACCCGTCCCAGGGCCCGTAATACCGCAACACCTCCGCCGGCGGCGAGAGTTTGGACCACTCTGTGACAAAGGCGTCATAGGGTTTGGCCCGGGCCAGACGCGCCTTGCGGGCCGCATCGCGCCGCGCCGTGGTCCCGTCTTTGTCGGCCAACCCGGTGCGCCCGTCGATCTCGACGATATAGATGTCGCGCGCGGCCTCGGGCGAACAGCGACCGCTCGACACATCGCGCGCCACGGCATCGGGATCGCGCTGCAGCGGATCGCCATATCCGGCACCGCCGGTGACCGGAACATAGAAGGTGTCGCCCCCCTCGTAGAGCGCGGGCGGATGCGCGACGCTGAGGTAATCGCGCGTGCCCTGCTCTGGCGTACCCCCGGGCGCATAAATCTCCTCCAACCGGCGCGGAAGATCGGCGCGCCCCTCTGCCATCAACCCGTCAAGATTGGAGCCGCGCACGGTTTGCACAAACGCCGGCGGTGCCGCGCGCCCGCCAAAGATCCCCAAGGTGGCCGGAAAATGCGATCCGAACCCCATTGAGCCGATGGCGACCATCGGCACCCCGTGCACCTTCAGTCCCATCCCCACGCCAGAGCCGCCCCGGTATTTCCCGTGGCCATAGGAATTGTTGAAAAAGTTGCGGAATGTGTACAGAAACGGGCGCTCTGCCTCTGTCGTCTCGACGTCGCCGCAATCGCTCATCGTGGCAAAGAACGCGCCTGCCACGTCAACCCCGTCAGCACCGGGCCGTCCGCCCGCGCCGGTGGCGTTGATCTCGGGGGTGATGTCAGCGATCGGTTCGCCCCATTGGTTGTAACCAGCGAAAACCGTCACCGCGAACCCGGTGTGCCACGCCCCGACCGCACGGCTGGGATCGGTGGCATAGGTCATCTTGGCCCCCGTCATGAACATGCCCTGGGCAAAGGCAACCTGGGTGGCTGGCGCATAGGACACCGGCACATCCCCCTGCGCGTTGATGAAGCTGTTTTCGGGAAACTCCCAATCCACCGCCTCAAGCAGCCCGTTGTTTGCCGGCAGTTCCGGGAACAACCAGCCACAGGCATAGACCATGGCCATGCCGATGAGACCTTGGAAAAAGGTGTTCATGGGCCGGTCGGGCAATGTCGGAGACGACCCATGCAGGATCAGCTTGATCCGGTCGCCCTTCTTCTCGACGACCAGATTGATCTTGAGCAGCGCGGCTTCCGGCCCGGTGGTGTCGATGAAACGCGGCTGGCGAAAGATGCCGTCGTTCAGCGTCGCGACCTTGGCGCGCGCGGCTTCGCCGGTCTGTTGCAGGATGCGCCGCAGCCCCCCGACAAGGAAATCCGCCCCCGTCTCGGCCAGCGTCTCATGCACCCGCCGTTCCGCGATCCGCGAGGCGGCCAGCCGGGCCTTGATGTCCAGAACCATGGTGCGTGGGTCACGGGTCGAATTGGCCAACAGACCCAGCAGATCCTCTTTCAGCTCAAAGTTCTCGCCAATCTTGATCGGCGGGGACATCAGCCCCTCGTCATAGCGCGACTTTGCGCTGTTCACCATGCCGCCGGGCTCAGAGCCGCCGCACTCGCCGGTGTGCACCGCCGCCCCGATAAAGCAGATCAGCTTGCCCTCCGAAAACACCGGCACGCAAAGCCCCATATCGGCATTGTGCACGCCACCGTAATAGGGATCGTTGTAGAAGAAGGAGTCGCCCTCGTTCAGCCCGACGGTAGGGTCGTTGGCCAGATGCTTGATCAGGTATTTGACCGGCAACTGGCTTAGCACCGCGTGGTGATAGATGCCGGTGGCGCAGACCGCCAGATCGCCCTGCGCGGTATAGATCCCAAAGGCCACATCGCCCCAGCGCATCCCCGTGGACGCGCCGAGTTTCATGGTGGTTTCCTTGCCCTCAAGCGCGATCATCTGCATCTTGTGGGTGAATATCTCATAGTCCAGCGGGTCGAGCCCCGGCATCGTACGGGCCTCCCAATCGCTGGGCGGTTCGGGGCGCAGATGCTGTACGATCTCGGGATCGCGGCTGTACTTGATGGTGTTGAAAGCGTTCATGTTATCCTCCCTGCCGCGGACCGCCCCCTCCCCGCCGGTGTGGCGGGTCGGGGCGGGGGCGGCTGTTCTCAGTCGGCCTTGACGGTGACGATGCCGTTGCGGAACTCGTTCATGCGATAGCTCCATCCCGGATCGATCACATAGGTCGTATCCGGGGCCTCGATGATCGCGGGGCCGGCGATCGTGTCGCCCGGCGCAAGCGCGGTCCAGTCATGGATCGGCGTCTCCACCAGCCCCTGAGCGGGATCGAAACAAGCCAAACGAGTGGCCTGTGCGACGGCATCGCGCGGCGGGTTGTCGCCTACACCGATCAGTTTGCGCGGCTCTTGGTGCACCCGCGCGGTGACAAACACCGCCTCGATATTGATCCCCCCCGACGGAAAGGCCGCCTCAGGCGAATAGATCTCGGCATATTGCTGTTCAAAGAGGCCACATAGCGCCTCGATATCCGCGACCCCATCAAAGCCCAGCTTCGGCGCGGTCACCCGCGTCAGGTGAAATTGCGAGCCATAGCGCATATCGAATTCAAGCGTGAAACCGATCCGGTCCTCGTCGAACCCTTCAAGCTTGAGATCGCGCATGGCCTTGTCGGTCAACTCTGCGATCAAGGCGTTGAGCGGCGCACAATCGGCCAGATGCGACTGGTCCATGAAGTTGAACACCCGAAAGCTGCGCGACTGTTCCCAGACCTGACGGATTTCCATGCTGGATGCGCCAAATGCCCCGGAAACCGAGGACATCGCCGGCACGATCACGGTATTCGCGCCGATATGGCGGGCAAAGCCACAGGCATGCCCCGCCCCGGCCCCGCCGCAGGCAAAGACGACGAACTTGCGCGGATTGTGCCCTTTGAGCGCGACCTCGTTGAACATCTCTTGCCCCATGCGCGCATCGACCAGCCGTCGGATGCGCCACGCGGCCTCAAGCGTGGAAATCCCAAGTGGCTGCGCAATCTTCTCCTCGATCACCTCTTCCGAGGCGTCCGGATCCAGCAACATGGCCCCGCCGAGATAGTTGTCGGGGTTGATATAGCCCAGCACCAGATCGGCATCGGTCACGGTCGGGGACGTGCCGCCCTGGTCGTAACAGGCTGGACCGGGAACCGAGCCTGCCGATTGCGGCCCGACCTCCAACTGTCCGCCCATCGCGGTGTTGATCCACGCGATCGAGCCGCCACCGGCCCCGATCGACTTGACCTCGATCGCTGGAATGTTGGTCCGCCAGCGGTCGATCACCGGGATGAAATCCTGCGCCTTGAGGGTGCCGCCCGCCAACACCCCGATATCGAACGAGGTGCCGCCCATGTCGGCAAAGATGATGTTCTTGTGCCCCTCTTGCGCGCCGATCAGCGACGCGCCGTACATACCCGCCACCGGGCCGGCATTGTGGGTCAGAACCGCACGGGTGCGCGACACTTTCTTGGACCCGCCGGTGTTGTGCACCAGAATAAGCGGCCGACGATAGTTGGCCCGGCGCAGGTTAGTGGTGAGATCGCCCAGCTCCTGCGTCATCACGCCATGGATATAGGCATTGACCAACGCGGTCATGGTCCGGGTATATTCCCCCGCCTTGGGCGAGACCTCGCTGGCCAGCGTCACCGGCATCGAGCCAAGGAACTCTTCGGGATATTCCTCTTCGATGATGCGGCGGACCTCGCGCTCATGCGCGGGGTTCAAAAACGACCACATCAGCGACACGACGATCCCCTGCACGCCCTGATCGACCAGTTTCTGCAGCTGTTCGCGCACCTCGTCGGGGTCCAGCGGACGCACCGCTGCGCCGTGGCAATCCATCCTTTCGGACAGGCCCACCACCATTTCCGGCGGCACCAGCGGCGCCGGTTTGGCGATGGTGGCCATGTCGCGGATCTCGTGCAGCGCCATGCCGTCGGCCCAGCTGCGGCTGCGCCCGATAAAGATCGTGTCTTCGAACCCGGCGGTGGTGATCAGACCCAGCCGCGGCCCCTTGCGCTCAATCAACGCGTTGGTGCCGATGGTGGTCGAATAGCGTAGCGCCTCCACGTTGCCCAGAAACGTCTCGGGGTCCTGTCCGGCGCGGGTGCCAAGATCCTTGAGCCCCCGGATCAGCCCGACCGACAGGTCATAGTGGGTGGTGGGGGTCTTGGCGGTGATCAGACCGCCATCCGCGCCGATCGCGCAGAGGTCGGTGAAGGTGCCGCCGATGTCGATGCCAACATCATATGTCATGGTTGTCTCCTCCTGTTGGGCGCGCAACTCAGGCGCGGACCCGTATCCCTTGCACCGCGGTGCGGATCGCCTCCGGGCTCGCCACGCCCGCCCCTGCGATGCGGCCCGATACGATAAGCGTTTCTGCGCTTTGGCGGGCCGCCTCCATGGCGTTGCGGACCTCGCGAGTGAACGTCTCCTCCACGCTCCAGTCCGGTGCGATGGCGCGCGCGCGCTCTGTTGATCCCGGCGCATCCGGATCGCCAAACGCCAGATCCGGCGCGGTCGGGCCGGACATGCCCGGCTGGGCGGGGCACATGCCCTTGAGAATGTCGTAATGCTCGGCCAGCCGTTTCAGCGCCCCATAAAGCCGGGCAAGCGCGCGGCTACCGGCCTGATCCGGGCTGGCTTTGGGATCGGCCAGCACGATGATGTCAGGGCGCAGATTGGCGATGGCCTCGAACTCCGCGATCATCGCGGGTTTGATGGTCTTGAGCGCGGCATCCACGTTGCCGCCGATCTCCAGCGCCCGGGCCAGCGGGCCGCGCAGTTCGACCACCACACCCAGCCCGGCAATGCGGGCCGCCGCGATGGCCCGGGTCGCGGCATCGTGCAGAAACTCTGACCCGAAATCGGCGCCCCCATCCGGGGCCAACGCCGAAATCCAGACCGCATCCGCCTCCAGAAAACGGGCCGCCGACAGGCAGGCATCGGCCAGACCCTGCGCGCTCGCCCGCAGGTCTTCCGGGGCGCGCCCATCCAGCCGCGCCCCCAGCGCGGCCGCAGAGGGCATCACGATCGGCTCTGGCCAGACCTCGGCCCGGCGCAGCGCGGTGATCGCCGCCTGCCCGCTCATGATGCGCTGCCCGACGCGCGGCGTGCCTTGAGCGCGTCGATATCAAGCTCGATATCATGGGTCAGCGGATGCCCCGGCGGCACATATTCGTTTTCCAGCACCGTGCCGCAATTCGGGCAATAGAATTCCACCAACCGACAGAAATCCGGGTTCGGCATAAAGCTGACAGCCGCCCCTTCCAACATCGGCGGATGCGCCTCTTTCATCGGCACCTCGGCGACCATGCAACCGGTCTTGTAATTCTCTCGCGCCTTGGCAAGGCGATGACCACAGGCGACACAGCACCAGTCCTCGCGATCAAGGTCGATGGACAGGTTTTCGGTGATACGAACAGTCATGGATCAGCCCTCCGTCAGTATGAGATTGGAGAAACGGTCAATCGCCGCAGTCCAGCCCGGCGCGACCCAAACGGTTGTCTTGGCGCTTTCCAGAAGGACCGGCCCGACGCAGACATGGCCCGGCTCCATCCGCTCCAGATCGAACACCAACACCCTGCCGCGCGCGCCGTCGGCCGCAACGACCACGTCGCGCTGCCCGGTCTGGGCACTGCTCGCATCAGAGCCGGTCTCTGGCCTCTCCTCAAAGCTGAAATGCGGCACCGGCGCCGACACGAAAAGACCGACCGCGTTCATCTCGATCGCATCGGGCATCTGCGCCAGGATCGCCGCGTGCAGCGCCGCATGGGCTGGCTCTGCCGTCGGATCGGAGACATCGACGCGAACACGCCCTTCGGTTCCGTCAGCGCGGCGCAGAAACGCGTCCAACTGCCACAACAGGCTGGCGGTATCAAAGCCTTCACCGCGCATGTCGCGCAGGGCGGCAGCCTGCATCTCGCCCACCGCAGCTTTCACCGTATTGCGCAAAGCCGGGTCCTCGCGGTCGGCATTGACCGCGCGCAAATAGCTGTGCCCCACATCCATGAGCGAGGAGGAAAAGGCCGAGAACACCGCCGAATACGGCGTGATCGCGATCTTCTTCAGCCCAGCCGTCTCGGCCACGCGGCAGGCATGAAGCGGCCCGGCACCGCCATAGACGGTCAACAGCGGGGTACCACCGACCGCTTGCCCCCTCAACGCGCCGATGGCTTGCCCCACCTCGCGATCAACCTCGGAAATCACCGCAAGCGCGGCCTCCTCCACGGTCAGGCCCAACGGCCCGGCCAAGACCCGTTCGACCGCCGCGCGCGCCTTGTCCGCGTCAAGCTTGCGCGCGCCGCCAAGAAAGTTGTCCGGGTCGATCCGGCCCAGCACAAGGTTGGCGTCGGTCACGGTTGGCTCGCTCCCGCCCAGCCCGAAACAGGCCGGCCCCGGCATCGCCCCCGCCGAGCGAGGTCCGACAAAAAGCCTCCCGTCCCGCACCCCGGCGATAGAGCCGCCGCCAGCCCCCAGCGCCTGAACCTCGTTCATCGGCACATTGGTGCGATAGCCTTCGATCTCGGGGCGCAGGGCGACGTTCAGCCGCCCGTTGCTGACCAGACCGATATCGAAAGAGGTGCCCCCCATATCGGCCGAAATCACATCGGTTTCGCCATAAAGATCAGCCACCGCGCGCGCGCCCACCAGCCCTGCGGCGGGGCCGGAGTTATAGGTGCTGATCGCACGGGTCTTGGCCACACGGGCCACCGCGCCATCATTGTGACCGATCAAAAACGGCCCGCGATAGCGCAGCCCGCGCAACTCCTGCTCGGCCTTGTAGAGCAGACGCGCCAGACGGCTGTGAGAATAGGCCGAGATGACAGCGCTGTTGATGCGCTCGCCATAGCCGTCGCGCACAGTGATATCCGAGGACAGGAACACCGGGATGGAGCCCAGAAAATCGCGCGGGTATTCCCGCTTGATCGTCTCACGGACCGCCCGCTCACGCGACGGGTCGATTTCGCTGCCCGCCAGTGCGATGACAAGACATTGCGCCCCGGCATCAATCAGATCCTGCGCATGACCCAGAACCTGATCAAGCGGCATGTCAGGGGTGATTTCGACCAGCATGTCCGGCTCGATGATCCCATATCCCTCGCCCCCTTCGAGCGGGGCCAGCGCGCTGGCACCCTGTGACAGGATCAACCCGATCTTGGCGCCGCTGCGCTCGATCAGCGCGTTGGTGCCCACGGTACTGGCGAACCGGATCACATCGGTCTGCTCAAGGAACCTTTCGACCGGCAGCGCCACCGCATCGGCTCCAGCCTTGATGCAGTTCAGAAAACACTCGGTCAGATCATGCGGGGTGGTGGGCGTCTTGACCGCGTGGGCGATCCCCTCCCCGGCCACGAACCCATCGGTGAACGTGCCCCCGGTGTCGATATCTATGGTGTATCCCAATTCTTCCTCCCTTCTGTGCGGATGATCCGCCCAGCTCTTTTCCGTCCGGGTCCGGCGCGCGCCTATGCCTCCCGGCAGGCGCCATGCAGCACGAAGCCCAGGACCTCCTGATGAATGGTCTCCAAATCCAGCGGACCGTCCGCGCGATACCAGCGCAGGTACCAGTTGATGACACCGAGTATGTTGAAGACGGTGATCTTCACATATTTGGAATGCAGCGCCCCTGCGGCGCTCAGCCGTTCAAGGATGCCGGAATAGATGGCGAGAATCTCGCGCTGGATCTCGACCGTGTCGTGACCGATCCCCTCTTCCAGCTGCGCCTCCTGAACCAGCAGCATCAGCAGTTCGCGCTGATGGGCGACCGCCTCTTGCAGATGTGCGCGCACCACCGCTTCCAGCTGTGCCCGCGGCGTGGTTTCGCTCTGTTCGGCTTGACGCAGAATGCTGGGAAGCTCCTGCACGGAATGCTTCAGAATCTCGCGCCAGAGCCCCTCTTTGTTGCCGAAGTGATAGTAGATATTTGACAGGCTCACGCCGTGCACCTTGGCGATGTCGCGGATCGACGTGCCGCTAAAGCCCTTCTCCGAAAAGATATCGAGCGCCGTCGCCAATAGGCTTTCACGCATGTCGGCGTGGTTGGTCATATCCGGTCGTCCTCCCTGTGATCGATGATCTCGGCTCGAATCAATCGAACGTTCGATCTAAAATCATCACAAGAAAGTTTCTCCGTCAACACATTGTTGCAGACCATACCGGAACAAATGCCCCGGACTAGATTTCAAAGCATTGTTTATGAACGATATTTAATATCGAAATCTTCGCATTCAACGCCCGTATCTGGCCCCGATTCACCATCCTACGGCCAAGGAATCCGCCTCGTGATCGGGCGCGATTGACCGCCTGCGACAGGCACTGCCTCAGTCGAACCGCCCGGACAAGGCGCGTGCCGCCTCCGGCACGGCGCGGCAGGCAAGGTCCAGATCAAGGGCTTCCAGCGCGACAACACCGATCGAATACTCCATCCCCGCGAATGCCGCGCCGAGCAGGTGCACAGGGCTCGACACGCCGACGGCGCCCTTGTGCAATTGCCCGCGGGTCACGCTATACCCCTGTTCGCGTGCGGTGCGGATC
>JASJGL010000077.1:0-9818 GCA_033791545.1 Pseudodonghicola sp.
TTCCAGTTCGATATCCAGATGCTCGGCATAGCCGGGCCAGATCACATCCTGCCCGTGGCCGATGAAGGACAGCCGGTTGCCTTTGTAATAGATCGGCTGGTCGTACCAGACGGGCGGTAATTGCGGCTCTGGCTGGCCAAAAGCGCGCAGACAGTTGAACAGATGCTCCTCGAACACCAGACAATCGCGATACTGCACCGGCATCAGCGGCGGGCGAAACGCGACCTCCTCGGGCAACAGGATCACCCGCTCGTCCGCCGCCTCGACCAGTGCGCGCGCGATCGCCAGCGCCGCCTCGCCGCCGTAGATCAGCGCCATCATATCGACGAAATGCGCGGTCTCCTCTCCGGCCAGTTCGGCGGCCAGATACAGATCGACCAGCCGGTCGTCGGGCAGCGCCGCGACCACGCGTTCGCGGGCCTCGTAACAGACGGTTGCAAGTCTCATCGTCTTACTCCTCGAATATCGCCACGGCGCGGGTGAAGCCGGCGCTGGCGCCCTTGATCTTGTAGGGGAAACAGGAAATCTCGAAGCCGTCGCCGGGCAGTTGCTCAAGACCGGTCAGCTTTTCCATATGGCAATAGCCGATATCCATGCTGGCGCGGTGCCCCTCCCAGATGATCGAGGGGTCATGGCTTTTGGCATATTGCTGCGCGGTATGACCAAAGGGGGCGTCCCAGCTCCAGGCGTCGGTCCCGGTCACCCGCACCCCGCGTTCAAGCAGATACAGCGTCGCCGCCCGCCCGATGCCGCAGCCCTTCATCAGGTAGTCATCCTTGCCATAGTGATCACCCGCCGTGGTGTTCACCACCACGATATCGAGCGGGCGCAGTTCGTGCCCGATGCGTTTCAGTTCGGCCTCCACGTCGTTCGGGGTGGCGACATAGCCATCCTCGAAATGGCGGAAATCCAGTTTGACGCCGGGGTTGAAGCACCATTCCAGCGGCACCTCGTCGATGGTGATCGCCCGCTCGCCGTTACTCATGGTCGTATGGTGGTGATAGGGGGCGTCCAGATGGGTGCCGTTGTGGGTGGCGATGGTCAGGCGTTCTACCGCCCAGCCCTCGCCGCCGGGCAGATCCTCGCGTTGCAGACCGGGGAAAAAGGCCATCACCTGCTCGGCGGTCTGGTCGTGGGTCAGGTATTCGATCTGCGGCAGCATGATCGGCGGGTCGGACACGATCCCCATTTCCAGCGGAACAGACAGATCGACAAAACGGCGCGGCATGAGCGGCCTCCTTTTTAGTTTAGTCTAGCGAACAAGAACGGTTACGAGTGCGGGAAAGATCATCAGCAGCGCCAGCAGCACCAACATCATCAGCGCAAAGGGGGCGGCGCCGCGAAAGATCTCGCCCAGCGGTATGTCCAGATCTTCCAGTGCGGATTTGATGACAAAGACGGAAATGCCGAAAGGGGGCGTCAACAGGCCAATTTCCACCGCGACAATAGTGATGATGCCGAACCAGATCAGATCCACCCCCATCTGCGTCAGCACCGGCAGCATCAAGGGCACGAGGATCAGCATGATCGACGAACTGTCCAGGATCGTGCCCATCACGATCACCAGCGCCACATAGGCCAGAATCACGCCCCAGAAGCCGATATCGGCATGGGCCACGAATTCCCCAAAACCCATCGGCACGCCGGACAGGGCCAGCATCCGCGAATACATCTGCGCGGCGATGATCAGGAAACTGATCGCGGCGGTCACCAACCCGGTATCGGTCAGAACCTGCCAGAAATCCCGGGCCGAAAGGCTGCGCCGGACCAGTCCGATGACAATCGCGCCAAGGCAGCCCACCGCACCAGCCTCGATCGGGGTGAAAAAGCCGCCATAGATACCGCCCAGCACCAGCCCGATCAGGGTCCCGATCGGCAAGCCCTTGCGCGCCACCTCGCCCCGGCTCAGCACCGGCATGTCGCTGTCGCCATGCGTTGCACCCAGCGCCTGCGGCCAGAACCGCGCGGTCAGCCAGATGCTGCCGCCAAAGATCGTGGCCAGCAACAGGCCAGGAATGACGCCGGCGATGAACAGATCTCCCACCGATTGCTCGGTCAGCAAACCGTACAAAATGAGCAGCAAACTGGGCGGTATCAGCATCCCCAGCACCGACGAGCCCGCGACCACCCCGACCGAAAAGCGCGGCGAATAGCCGTGGCGGATCATCTCGGGCACCGCGATGCGGGTGAACACGGCAGCCGAGGCGATGGAAATGCCGGTGATCGCGGCAAAGATCGCATTGGCCCCCACCGTGCCGATTCCCAGCCCGCCGGAAAAGCGGCGGAACAGGTGGTTGGCCACGTCAAAGGCGTCGCGCCCCATGCCGGTGACGGACACCAGATAGCCCATCAGCACGAACAGCGGCACCACCCCGAAGAAATAGCTGGAAATCGTTTCGGCCGCGGCCAGCGCCAGCAGCTTGCCCGCCAGCAGCGGCGAGCCCTTGATCATCCAGACCCCGACATAGGACGACAGCATCAGCGCGAAGGGCACCCACAGGCCCAGATAGACCATCGCCACCATCGCCCCGAAAGAGGTCAGCCCGATCTCGAACGGAGTCATCTGCGCCCCTCCCCTTGGATCAGCCGCAACAGGGTCTCGCAGGCCGACAGGACAAGCTGCACCCAAAGCGCACCGCAACCAACAAGGATGATCAGCTTGACCGGCCAGATCGGCGCGGTGAAATCGCCCACCGTGCCCTCATAGGTGCCCCGCATCCACGCCTTTTCAAACAGCGGCAGCGAGGCCGAGAACAGAATCCAGACCAGTGCAGCAGCGGCCAGCGCAAAGATCAGCTCCAGCCCCAGTCGCAGGCGCGGCGCGACGCGGCCCAGCGTATTCAACACTGCCTCGGCGCGCGTCATCCGCCCCTTGCGAAAGGTCTGCGCGATCTGAAGAAAAACGATGGCGACGATCGACATCGACACCATCTCCGGCACCCCCGAGATCGGCGCGGAGAACGCCCCGCGACCGATCACATCAGCATTGACCAGCAGCATCAGCGCCAAGATCAGCAGGGTGCCCGCCACGTTGAGCCCGCCGGTCACCCGATCGACCATGCGGCGCAGCGCCCGAAACCAGCCGGGCAGCGGGCCAACGCCGCCCGGTCTGGAGGACACCCCGCTCATGCGCGGGTCCGGCCTGCGGTGCCCGGAACAGGCGCCGCCCGACCGCTCACTCCTGATCCCAATTGCGCACCGGGGTCGCTCCGGCGGCGCGCATCGTGTCCATATAGGCCTTGAGCACCGCGCTGCCCGCCTTGCCTTCGCTGTCCAGCCGCTTGGCCCAGAGCTGGGCGACATTGTCCATGCCGTTGGCCCATTGCTGACGGAACGCCTGGTCCACCTCGGTCACGGTCGCACCCTGGCTTTGCATCAAGCCGAGGAATTTCTCGACCGAGGCATCCAGATCCTTTTGATAGGCCTGCGCATCTGCCTTGGCGGCGGCCTTCAACGCGGCCTGCACCACCGGGTCGAGCCCGTCGAACCAGTCCTTGTTGGCTGCAATCCCGCCGGCATATTGCGCGCCGAACCCCACCTTGGTGATATAGGGCGCCACCTCATGCAGCTTGCCCGGCAGCGCAGCCGAGGCAAACACGATCACACCGTCATATACGCCGGTCTTGATCTCGTTGTAATAGGTGGTGAGATTGCCCGAGACGCCCACCGCGCCGGTGCCCGCCAGCCAGTTCACCGCTGGCCCCGGCGCGGCGATCTTGTGCCCCTCCAGATCGGCGATGGAGTTGACCGGAAAATTGGTCATCAGCAGATAGTCGTCGATCCCGATGCCGCCGCCGAGATATTCCAGCCCGTTTTCATGCCAAGCCGCCTTCATGTCAGCGTTGGTCTCTTGCAGGGTATCCATCCAGCTCGAGACGGTGGTGGAATCGCTCGACACGAAGGGGGTGAAATAGGTGACGTTCTGCACCGCCAGCTTGGCCGGGTCGAACAGGCTGGAGACCAGCCCGATTTCGGCCAACCCCTCTTCGACCGATTCCAGTTCATCCCCGACCTTGGCCAGCGATCCGCCATATTGTTCGGACCATGTGATGCTGTAGTCGGTTCCCTCCAACGTGGCGTTCACCGCCGGGATAAAGGTTTGGCTGACGTGTTTGACCCAGCGAAACACCGGTGGGTGACCGGCCACGATGGTGACGTTCAACGCCTCGGCCTGCACCTGTGGTGCGCCTGCCAATCCGCCCAGTGCCAGCGCGGCAGCCAGCATCCCTTTTCTAATCTGAAGCATCATCCTCTCCTCCCGTATTGGATGAAATCGTCGTCTGTTATCATTGCGCGACCAGCGCCCGCACCCCGCCACAAATGAAGGGTACGATGCGGTCCAGCATCGCCTCGGCATCGCCATCGTCGCACACTCCGTCCGACAGCCGCCCCGGTCGCCCGGTCTTGGCCATCATGGTCATCCCAACCCCGATTGCGAACATATAGGCCCAGACCGCATCGGCCCGGCTTAGCCCCGGTTCGACCCGCATCAACGCGTCGATATAGATCTGTGCGATCGGGTCGTAATGCGTCTCGATCAGTTTTTGATCGCGTGGGTCCGCCGAATTGGCAAAGGACACCAGAATGCGCGCAAAGGCCCCGCCATCGCGGGCCAGATCCAGCCCGGCTTCGATGGTGGGGCGAAACAGCGCCTCGACGATCTGTTCCAGCCGTGGCACGGCGTTTTCGGCAAACAGCGCCGCCACCAGCACCGCCCGGCGTTCGTTGATCTGACGCGACCGGCGCACGACCATCGCCTCGAACAGGTTTTCCTTGGTTTTGAAATGGTAATGGATCAGCCCCTGCGCGACTCCCGCCTGTCCGGCGATCTCGCGCATTGCCGCCCCCTGATAGCCAGAGGTGGCAAAAACACGCTCTGCGGCGTCAAGAATTGCATCCTGACGGCTTTCCCCCGGACCGGTCCGAGGGGTGATAGGCGCTGCGTGTTGAGGCATCAGAACTCCCTCCCCGAAGTCTGACTGATCGCCCAGTCAGGATTTCGACTGACGGCCCGTCTGTCAAGCGTGCTGTTGCCAAACATCGTGTTTTCAACCGCCTGCCGACCGCCAATCCGGCGTCGGGGCAAAACATCGTTACGTCACGACCCCGCACGACGCCGGGGCGGCGTTGACAGGATTCCGCCCACCCTGTTCAACTCCGCGCCAACGCCCGGCCCGTCCCCGACCCGACCGGAGGCAGGCGGCCAGACCTCTGGGAGGAGACCGATATGACCGAAACAGCCTATATCTATGACGCCATCCGAACCCCGCGATCCAAGGGCAAGAAAGACGGCAGCCTGCACGAAGTGAAACCCGTCAACATGGTAAGCGCGCTGCTCAAGGAGATGCAGAGCCGCCATGACCTTGATACCGCCCGCGTCGACGACGTGATGCTGGGCTGCGTCACCCCGGTGATGGAACAGGGTGCCGTGCTGCCCAAGATCGCGCTGCAAAAGGCTGGCTGGGACGAATCCGTGCCCGGCGCGCAGCTCAACCGCTTTTGCGCCTCTGGCCTCGACACCTTCAACACCGCCGCTGCCAAGATCGCGTCCGGCTGGGAGGACATGGTCTGCGCCGGTGGCTATGAATGCATGTCGCGCGTGCCGATGGGCTCTGATGGTGGCCCCTTTGCCGAAGACCCGGAAACCGTGATCCAGACCGGCTTTGTTCCGCAGGGGATCGGTGCCGACCTGATCGCAACGATCGAGGGCTGGTCGCGCGATGACGTGGACGCCTTTGCGCTGGAAAGCCAGAAGCGCGCCGCGCAGGCCCGCGACGCAGGCTGGTTCGACCGCTCGGTCGTGCCGATGCGCGACGAGAACGGTGTGATGATTCTGGAACGCGACGATTTCATCAAGCCCGACACCGACATGCAAAAGCTCGGCGCGCTGAAGCCGTCCTTTGCAATGCCCGGCGCGCTTGGGTTCGACGACGTGGCGCTGGCGAAATACCCGGAGGTGGAGCGGATCAATCACGTGCACACCCCCGGCAACTCCTCCGGGATCGTGGATGGGGCCTCGCTGGTCCTGCTTGGCAACGCACAGGTGGGCAAGGATCTGGGGCTGACCCCGCGCGGCCGGGTGGTGTCCATTGCGCTGACCGCGACCGACCCCACCATCATGCTGACCGGCCCCGGCCCGGCCTCGCAAAAGGCGCTGGCCAAGGCCGGGCTCAGCCTCGACGACATCGACCTTGTGGAAATCAACGAGGCCTTTGCCTCGGTCGCGCTGCGGCTGCAACGGGATCTGAACGTGCCGGACGAAAAGCTGAACGTGGTGGGCGGCGCCATCGCCATGGGCCACCCACTGGGCGCGACCGGCGGTTGCCTCGTCTCGACCATGCTGGACGAGCTGGAGAGGCGAAATCTCAAGCGCGCATTGATCTGCATGTGCGTTGGCGGCGGCATGGGCATCGCCAGCATCATCGAACGCGTGTGAGGGGGGAACGAGCATGAGCGATTATACCTACGACAAAGATCAAGACGGCATCGTCACCATCACGCTGGATATGGAGGGCCAGTCGGCCAACACCATGAACAGCCGCTATATCCCGATGATGGAAGAGATCCTCGGGCGGCTTCAGGGCGAAGACGGGCTGAGCGGGGTTGTCTTTGCCTCGGCCAAGAAAACCTTTTTCGCCGGCGGAGACCTGAACATGCTGCGCGCGATCGAGCGCGCCGACGAAGAGACCTTTCGCTTTGTCGAAGCCAACAAGGCCCCGTTCCGCGCGCTGGAAAAACTGCCTGTGCCCGTCGTCGCCGCGATCAATGGCGCGGCGCTGGGGGGCGGCTACGAGCTGTGCCTCGCCTGCAATCACCGCATCGTGGTGAATGATGCCAAAGCCATCGTCGGCCTGCCCGAGGTCACGCTGGGGCTACTGCCCGGCGCTGGTGGGGTGGTGCGGCTGACCGCGCTGCTGGGTCTGGAAAAGGCGTTGCCGCATCTGCTTGAGGGCAAGCCGGTCAAGCCACAGGCGGCGCTGGAACAGGGCATGGTCGACGAGATCGTCGAGACCCGCGAGGCGCTTGTCCCCGCCGCCAAGGCCTGGATCAAGGCCAACCCGGGGGCCCATACCCAGCCTTGGGATCAAAAGGGCTTTCGCTATCCCGGGGGCGACACGCTGCACCCGCGCGTGCGGCAAACCATCGTCGCCACCCCGGCCATGCTGTACAAGCGCACGCGCGGCCTGATGCCGGCCCCGGAAAAGATTCTGGATATCGCCGTGAACTCCATGCGGATCGCCTTTGACCCGGCGCTGCGCACCGAAAGCCGGGGCCTTTGTACGTTGCTGGTCACCCCGCAGGCCAAGGCCGCCATCGGCACTTTCTTCTTCGGCATACAAGCGATCCAGTCGGGCAAGGTCCGCCCCGCGGGCGAGACATGGCGCGCGCGCTCTGCCGCCATCCTCGGGGCCGGCATGATGGGCAGCGGCATCGCCTGGGCGCATGCCTCGGCCGGGCTGGCGACCACGCTCAAGGACACCGAACTGGCCAGCGCCGAAAAGGGCAAATCCTATTCCGCCACCCTCGCCGACAAGCAGATCAAGCGCGGCCGCATGAATGAGGCGCAGAAAGCGGCGCTGCTGGCGCAGATCACGCCGACCACCGATGACGCCGCCTATGCCGGCGCCGACATCATCATCGAAGCGGTGTACGAAGATATCGACCTCAAGCAACAGGTGATCGGCGCCACATTCGGGCAGCTGTCCGACAGCGGCATCTATGGCTCCAACACCTCGACCCTGCCGATTTCCGTGCTTGCCGAATTCTGCCCCGACCCCAGCCGTTTCATCGGGCTGCATTTCTTCAGCCCGGTCGACAGGATGAAGGTGGTCGAGATCATCATGGGCGAAAAGACCAGTCCCGACACCCTGCGCAAGGCCTATGATTACGTCCAGCAAATCGGCTACATGCCCATCGTGGTCAATGACAGCCGGGGGTTCTTCACCTCGCGCGTGTTCGGCACCTATCTTGACGAGGGGCTGGCGCTGCTGCGCGACGGCATGTCTCCGGTTGCGCTTGAACGCGCGGGATGGATGGCCGGAATGCCGGTGGGGCCGCTGGCGGTGCATGACGAAACCTCGCTGGTGCTGTCGCAAAAGGTGCGCAAGACCCACGAGGCGCTCGACAAGCGGCTGGGAGTCGAAAGCGGCTTTGGCGCCGACAACATCGCTTCACGCGCGATTGTCGATGCGATGATCGAACAGGATCGCGGCGGGCGCCATTATGGCGGCGGGTTCTACGATTATGCCGCCGACGGCTCCAAATCACTGTGGCCCGGGCTTGACCAATTCGCCAGCGCCAACGCGGAGATCCCGGTGCAGGAGGCCATCGACCGTCTCCTCTATCGTCAGGCGATCGAGACCCTGCGCTGCCTCGACGAAGGCGTGCTGAACACCGAGGTGGAGGCCAACCTCGGCGGCATCTTCGCCATCGGTTTTCCCGCCCATACCGGCGGCGCGATCCAGTTCATCCGCGGCGTGGGCATCGACGCCTTTGCCGCCCGTGCCGCCGAGCTGGCCGCCCGATATGGCGCACGTTTCGCGGTGTCGCAAAGCGCGCTGGACAGACTGCGCGGCGATCAGGTGCAAGCGGCATGAGCGGGCCGCTCAAAGGCCTGCGCGTGGTGGAAATAGCTGGCATCGGCCCCGCCCCGCTGGCCGGGCAGATGCTGGCCGATCTCGGGGCCGAGGTGGTGCTGATCGCCCGCAAATCGGCCGTGGCCGACCCCACCGACATCAACAATCGCGGCAAACGATCCGCCGCGCTGAACCTCAAGACCCCCGAGGGGATCGAGGCGGCGCAGCATCTGATCGCGCGCGCCGACGTGCTGATCGAAGGGTTCCGCCCCGGCGTGATGGAGCGGATGGGACTGGGGCCAACAGACTGCCACGCCCGCAATCCCGGCCTGATCTTTGCCCGCATGACCGGCTGGGGCCAGAGCGGCCCGATGGCGCAGATGGCGGGGCATGACATCAACTATCTCGGCCTGACCGGCTTGCTCCACGCCATAGGCAGGGCCGACGACGTGCCGACCCCGCCGCTCAATATCGGGGCGGATTACGGCGGCGGCACCATGTTCCTGCTGTTCGGCATCATGGCCGCCCTGTTTGAGCGGCAAAGCTCTGGCAAGGGCCAGGTGGTGGATGCCGCCATGGTCGATGGCGCCTCGGCGCTGATGGGGTTGATCCACAGCTGGATCGCCCGTGGGCATTGGAGCGAGACGCGCGAATCCAACCTGCTGGATGGGGGCGCGCCGTTTTACCGCGCCTATGAATGCGCCGACGGCAAGTTCCTCTCGGTTGGCCCGTTGGAGCCGCAGTTCTTCGCCGAACTGGTGGCGCGCGCCGGTCTCCCCGAGGATCACAAGGCGAGCCAGATGGACGCCGCGACATGGCCCGAGCGCCGCGCCGAATATGCCCGCATCTTTGCCCGCAAAACCCGCGATGACTGGGCCGCGATCTTTGCCGAAAGCGATGCCTGCGTCGCCCCGATCCTGACTTGGTCGGAAGCCCCCGCGCATCCCCATCTCGCCGCGCGCGGCACCTTCACCTCCGTGGATGGCGTAACCCAGGCCGCCCCCGCCCCGCGGTTCGACCGCACTCCCGCCGCCCCGCCGGGCCGCCCCGCCGCACCGGGGGCCGACACCGAAGCCCTGCTGGCCGAGGCTGGCGTTGACACCGACACGCTGGCGCGCCTGCGCGCCGCCGGTGCCCTGACCTGAGCTCGAAAGGCCATGACATGACCGACACTGCCCTGACCCTCACCCGCGACGGCGCCATTGCCACCGTCACCATGGACCGACCGCAAGCCTTCAACGC
>JASJGL010000078.1:0-8187 GCA_033791545.1 Pseudodonghicola sp.
GCTTCAGCTGAAAGCGACCGGCGGCATCTTTATCGTCGACGATCTTGGGCGTCAGGCGGAATCGCCACAGGCGCTGATCAACCGCTGGATCGTGCCGCTGGAAGAAAACAAGGACATCCTTGGCCTGCAATCGGGCGAAAAGTTCGAGGTGCCGTTTGACACGCTGGTGATCTTCTCGACCAACTTCCACCCCAACGAGATCTTTGACCAGGCAGCCCTGCGACGGATCTTTTTCAAGATCCTGATCGACGGGCCGAACCAGGAGGATTTCCTGAAGATCTTTGCGCTGGTCGCGCACAAGAAAGGGATGAAGCTGGACGAGCGTACGCTGATTTATCTGCTGAAGGAAAAGTATCCCACCATCGGCAATGTCTATGCCAATTATCAGCCGGTCTTCCTGATCGACCAGATGATTTCGATCTGCGAGTTCGAGGGGATCCCGCACCAGATGACGCCCGAGTTGATCGACCGGGCCTGGGACAACATGTTCGTGCGCGACGCCGAGATCGTCAGGTAATCACTCCGCCGCGGTACGCTCCGGTTCCAGGGTCGGGTCCGGCTGCGACGCGGCGCGATGCACGATCAGCACATCCTCCAACGGTCGCTCGCGCATCAAAAGCGCGGCGGCGCTGGCCAGAAGCCCCAGCAGTGCCGCACTCCAGAACACCGGGTGCAACGACTCTGCGATGGCGGCCACGACACGGCCATGGGCCTCGGGGTCAAGCGCCGCCAGCGCCGCGCCGGTCAGCCTGCCGCCCGGCCCGATACCGTCGATCCCCAAGCCCGCCAGCCGCGTTGCCAGCCCGGTGGCAAACATCGCCCCGAAAACCGCCGTCCCGATCGAGCCGCCAATCAGCCGGAACATATTGGCGCTGGCCGTGCCGACGCCGACGGTTTCGCGCGGAACCGCGTTCTGAATCGCGGTGACGCCAATGCTCATCACCGGGCCGATCCCCACCCCCGCGACAAAGACGAACAGCAGGATGTGCCAGTTCGGCGTGGCCGCGTCGATGGTCGCCATCCCGGCCATGCCAAGGCCCAGAAGCAGGGTCGAGAATACCGGCATCATCCGATAGCGCCCGGTGCGCGCCATGATCCGCCCCGCCAGCGCCGAGGTGCCGACCAGCCCCAGCATCATCGGCGTCAGAAACATCCCTGAGGGCGAGGGGGCCATGCCTTTGACCACCTGCATGAACATCGGAATAAAAGTGATGGTGCCAAACATCGCGCCACCCACGATCAGCCCGACCAGATTGGACACCACGAAATTGTTGATCCGGAACAGCGACAGCGGCAGGATCGGCTCCTTTGCCGCGCGCTCGGTCAGGATGAATCCCGCCAGCGACAGTACCATCCCGGCGGCCAGCGCGGCCATGCCAGCGCTGGCCCAAGGCAGGTTGACGCCACCAACAGAAAAGATCAGCACCGCACAGGACAGCGTGACCGCCAGCAGCACCGCGCCCAGATAGTCGATCGAGGGGCGCGCCGCCCGCGACGGCCGTGCCTCCAGCGCGAGGCTGAGCACGACAAAGGCCGCCAATCCGACCGGCAGGTTGATCCAGAAGATCCACTGCCACGACAGATGCTGCACAAGAAAGCCTCCGGCCAGCGGCCCGACCACGGTCGACAGCCCGAATACCGCCCCCAGCGCGCCCTGCACCCGGCCGCGTTCGCGCGGCGGCAACACATCGGCGACCGAGGCCATCGCCACCACGATCAGCCCGCCACCGCCAAGCCCCTGCACAAAGCGGCCTGCCACCAGCGCCCACATGCTCGGGGCCAGCGCGCAAAAGACGGCCCCGGCCAGAAACACGCCGATCCCCGCCTGCAACACCGCGCGGCGCCCAAACAGGTCGCCCAACTTGCCCATCACCGGCGCGCCGACCGTAGAGGCTAGCAGATAGGCGGTGATCACCCATGTGATATGATCCAGCCCGCCCAGTTCACCGACGATGTTGGGAAGCGCTGTCGAGACGCTGGTCTGCCCCAGCGATGCCAGGAACAGCACCGTCGCCGCCGCCGTGATGGCCAGACGCACACGCATCTTTTCGCCCTGTTCGTCAGGTATCGGCGCGGGGGTCTGCAGATCGGGGGGGGAAGCTGTCACGTCAAATAATCCCAGAAAAAATGGCGGCCCGTCGGAAAAGCCACAAGCAATTCCACAGGCCGCCAAGGAGGGGAGTTCACTTGTTCCCAGCATTTATGTGCAACATGCATTTACATGTCAATAGCATGTAATTGACAAATCCGCGCAATCGCGTCAGAGAAAGGGGAGTGCAAGGGGGCGACGGCATGGCTTCGTGTGACGACGGAATGCGGGATTTCCTCTACCGGGCGGGGATCGACCCCGAAGCGGTGGAGTCCGCGCTGGAAATCGACGCGGTGATGCAGCAATGGCGTCGCCGGTTCCGCAAGCGTGAACTGGGCGCAAGCGCGCTGCGCGACCTGCAACTGGCAGATTGGCTTGATCTGGCACATCTCGACGTGCTGATCGCGATCTCTGCCCCCGCGAACGAATTTGGCGACCCCGACGGGCAGGAAACCATGGTCTGCACCGTGGCCGAACGGCTCGGGATCGACCCATCGCGCGCCTCGCGACTGGTGAGCGATCTGATCTCGAAAAAGCTGGCGCGGCGCACGGTCAGCCAACAAGATGCGCGGCGCACCATCGTCGAGCTGAGCGAGAACGGCAAAGCCGTGGTGCGGGCGGTTCGGCAGTACAAATTCCTGCTGATGGGCGACTTTCTCTCGGGCTGGAGCAAGGAAGAACGCGACAGGTTTCTGCCGCTGCTGGATCGGTTTTCCAGCTGGACCGACGAGGCCCCGAAGATGGGCTCGGCGCAGTTCAGTGGCGAGGTCGCGGCGCTGGTTGCCGCCTTGCCGCCGCTAGGCGACGACTGAGCGGACCAAGCCCAGAGCCGCCCCCGGAGAGCCCCGCCAAAGCCTTGCGGCACATGGCAAATCCCCCTTGCTTTTCCCGCCCCTGCCCGGCATGGATTTGAATGTGAACGGGCATTCTTTCACCCTCGCCGGCGTTTCGCTGGTGGCCTTGGGCACCGGCGCACTGTGGCGGCCGGAGCAGGGGGTGCTTTGCGTGGCGGACCTGCATCTGGGCAAATCGGAGCGGATCGCCCGACACGGCAGTGGCCCCCTGCCCGCCTATGACACCCGCGACACGCTGACCCGTCTGGCCGCCGATCTGACGCTGCATCAGGCGCGCACCGTGATTTGTCTGGGCCACAGTTTCGACGATCTTGCCGCCGCCCGCGCCCTGCCCGAGGCCGAGCGGGCGTGGATCGCCACGCTACAGGCCGGGCGCCGCTGGGTCTGGGTCGAGGGGCGCCATGATGTCGGCCCGGCGGATCTGGGCGGCACCTCGCTTGCCGAGTTGCCGGTGGCCCCGTTGAGCTTTCGCCCGATCGCACGGCCCGGGGCCAGTGGCGAGGTTTCAGGCCACTACCACCCCAGCGTAAACGTAGAAAGCGGCGAACGCATGATGACGAGGCCGGCCTTTCTGCTGGATCGCGACCGGGTGATCCTGCCGGCCTATGGCATCCCTAGCGCCGGGCAGCAAAGCCATGATGCGACGCTCAGGGCGTTGATGCGCCCCGAGGCGCTGGCGCTGCTGACCGGGCCAAAGGTGCGTGCGATTCCGATGCCGCGGTAAACATCCTGCCGCGTTAGACATCACAGAAGGCCGGACTTTTCCAGTTCCGGGCGATAGGTTCGGCTGACCGGCACAAGGTCACCGTTGGTCAGGCGCAGCAACACGCGGCCGCCGTCGCGTTCATCCCCTTTGATCGCGTCGCGTGCCACCCAATGCGACCGGTGGGTATAAACGCCCTCGACCGGGTCCATCTCATCGACAGCATCGGCAAAACGCATGCGCAGGCGATGCTCATCTTCGGGCGCGATCACATCGACAAAGTGGTCTTGCACCGTCAACCGCAGGATCGGACCGGTGAAATCCGGCGGCAACCGCCGCATCAACCGGGGCTGCGACGGCACTTCAGGATCAGGTTCAGCCTCGGGGGCGGGTTCGGCATCAGGGTGCGGGCCGACGTTCTCTGGCGATTTGCCAAGATGCAGGCCCAGAACGAACTTGGGCAGCACCCGCCGCGCGGTCGCGACCCCCAGCGAGAGGATCGCGACAAACTGGGCAAAGACGAACATATCGGAAAAGCTGGCGATCTTCACCGTCAGGAAAGACGTGGTAAGCTCGGTCAGGACCGGGGTGAAAAAGGTGGTCATCAGCACGACTAGAACCAAATCCTGCCGCAGATGGCGTCCCGGACCAACAATACGATGCGCCACGCGGGCAAAGACGTTGGCCATCAGCGCCGATATCACAACCACCAGCGACCAATAGGCCAACCGACGCCCGAACCCAAGGCTGAAGGTGCCAAAAGGGCCGGTATAGGCAACGAAAAAGGAAAACAACGGCAGGGAAACGGCCTCGCCCCGCGAAAAGGGCCAAACAGAGCCTCTGCGGAAAAGTCGGTTCGAGAAAGTCTTCAATCGACCGCCATTCAATTGCATCTAATAAATTGACCTTAAAACGCAAACTGGTCAGATAACATTATGTTTTGCCTCAAATATCCGTGAGGTCAAGGCATTAAGCCCGGCGGAAACACATGCCGTGTTTGGCATTTATAATCGGGACGGGGCCCCTCTTCGTCCATGACAGGAGATCGCAGCCTATGGAGCGACAACAGCGGATCAAAGACAGTTTTGCGCGCCAAAGCATGATGGAAACGCTGGGTGCCCAAATTGACAGCGTTTCGGCGGGGCAGGTGGTGATCTCGGCACCGATCCTGCCCGGCAGCCGTCAACAACACGGGGTCGCCCACGCAGCGCTGAGCTTTGCGCTCGGCGATACCGCCGCTGGCTATTCTGCGCTGAGCGTCATGCCCGAGGATACCGAGGTGATGACGGCAGAGATCAAGATCAACCTGCTGGCCCCGGGGCGGGGCGAGCGGTTGCGCGCGACCGGCCGGGTGATCAAGCCGGGCCGACGGTTGGTGGTCGTCTCGGCCGAGGTCCATGCGATTGACGGCGAGACCGAAACGCTGGTGGCGGTGCTGACCGGCACCATGGTTCCGGTGCCGGGCGCTTAGATCAAACCGCGCCAGATCAGCCCGCGCTAGATCAGATAGCGCCAGAGCTGATTGGGCCAGAGCTGATTGGGCCAGTTCAGGCGGTCAGCCCTTCGGGTTCCTCCAACCCGTTGGCGCGGCAGCAGGCGGTCAGCGTGTTGGCCAGCAGGCAGGCGATGGTCATCGGGCCGACCCCGCCGGGCACCGGGGTGATGGCGCCCGCCACCTTGGCGCAGCTGTCGAACTGGCAATCGCCAACCAGCCGCGTCTTGACGCTGCCATCCGCGTTGCTGCCCTTTTCCGGCGCGTCGATGCGGTTGATGCCCACGTCGATCACGGTCGCGCCCGGCTTGATCCAATCGCCGGTGACCATTTCCGGCCGTCCCACGGCGGCAACGACGATATCGGCGCGCCGCGTCACCTCTTGAATGTCCGTGGTGCGGCTGTGCGCGATGGTCACGGTGCAGCTGTCACCCAGCAACAGTTGCGCCATCGGTTTGCCAACGATGTTGGAGCGCCCGACCACCACCGCGTTCAGCCCCGACAGCGATCCATGATGCTCGCGCAGCATCATCAGGCAGCCCAGCGGCGTGCAGGGCACCATCGCCTTTTGCCCGGTCGCCAACAGCCCGACGTTAGAGATATGAAAACCGTCCACATCCTTGGCCGGATCAATCGCGTTGATCACCAGCGCCTCGTCCAGATGGCCGGGCAGCGGCAGTTGCACCAGGATACCATGCACAGCCGGGTCGGCGTTCAACCGGTCGATCAGCGCCAGCAAATCGGCCTCGGAAGTGTCGGCGTCGAGCTTGTGCTCAAAAGAGGTCATGCCGACCTCGACCGTCATCTTGCCCTTGGAGCGAACATAGACCTGACTGGCCGGATCCTCGCCCACCAGCACCACCGCCAGACCGGGGGTGATGCCGTGCTCGACCTTGAGCTGGGTCACATTCGCCGCCACCTTGCCCCGCACCGTGGCGGCGAAGGCCTTTCCGTCGATGATCTGTGCTGTCATGTTCAGTCCTTTTTACTCCTGCCGTGCCAGAACGCGGGTCTCTGCCGCGTTCATCGCCGCCGTCACCCCGCGCAGGTGAAAGCTGGCGCTGCCGTCGCCCTCGCCTTTCGGCGCATAGGTGACGGTTACCCGGTTTCCCGCCTTCATACGCGCGACAAGGGCGTATGCAAGGTCAGGATCACGGATCGTGACCATGTCAGAGGCATTGGGCGAGAGCATGTCGCCCAGCGTCCAGCTCGCGGGCGGCACCGTGACCTGCTGCCCGTCAAACCTGAACCGCAGCTCGGTCAGCGCGGCGGCGGGCATGCCGCGGTCCATCACCTCGATCGCCCAGTCGGGCGAATTGTCGATCCGGTGCGCCGCCAACCTTTGGTCGAAATAGGCGTTGGAGCCGGGATCCACCCCGGTCTGCACCACGCGGCAGGGACCGTCGCCGCCATCGTCACAGACCGCGAGCCAGTCGCCGTGATAGGCCCTCAACTCGCCGTAGTCATGCAGGAACCAGTCCTGCGCGCTGGCAGGTGCCGCCAGAAGTCCAAATGCCAACGCCAGTCGGTACATCAGAACAGCCCCTCGATCTGGCCCAGATCGTTCAGCATGATCGTCTCGGCCGAGGGCACGCGCGGCAGGCCCGGCATGGTCATGATCTCGCCGCAGATCACGACGACAAAACCGGCCCCGGCGCTGAGCCGCACCTCGCGCACCGGGACACTGTGCCCGGTGGGGGCGCCGCGCCGGTTGGGATCGGTGGTGAAACTGTACTGGGTCTTGGCCATGCAGACCGGCAGATTGCCATAGCCCGCCGCCTCCCACTCCTTGAGCTGGTTGCGCACGCTCTGATCGGCCAGCACCTCGTCGGCGTGATAGATCCGCTTTGCGACACACTCGATCTTTTCGAACAGCGACAGATCATCCTCGTAGAGCGGCGCGAACTGGCTGATGCCGCTGTCGGCAATCTCGGCCACCCGCGTCGCCAGCGCGATGGTGCCTTTGGAGCCTTCGGCCCAATGGGTGCACAGGATCGCTTCTGAACCCTGGGTCTCGACATAGTCGATCACCGCCTGAACCTCGGCCTCGCTGTCGCCGGAAAAATGGTTGATCGCCACGACGACCGGCACGCCAAAGGATTTCAAATTGCCGATATGGCGGCCCAGATTGGCGCAGCCCTCTTGCACGGCGGCGACATCCTCGGTGCCCAGATCGGCCTTGGCGACGCCGCCATTCATCTTCATCGCGCGCACGGTCGCCACCAGGACCACGCAATCGGGGGCAAGCCCGGCTTTGCGACACTTGATGTTCATGAACTTCTCGGCCCCCAGATCGGCACCAAACCCGGCCTCGGTCACGACATAATCGGCAGTCTTGAGCGCGGTGGTGGTGGCGATCACGCTGTTGCAGCCGTGGGCGATATTGGCAAACGGGCCGCCATGGACAAAGGCGGGGTTGTTCTCGAGCGTCTGCACCAGATTGGGTTGCATCGCATCCTTGAGCAGCACGGTCATTGCGCCGTCGGCCTTGATGTCGCGGGCATAGATCGGGCTTTTG
Source organism: Pseudodonghicola sp. (assembly GCA_033791545.1). Classification (GTDB taxonomy): domain Bacteria; phylum Pseudomonadota; class Alphaproteobacteria; order Rhodobacterales; family Rhodobacteraceae; genus Antarcticimicrobium. The sequence continues at coordinate 7,657 of JASJGL010000078.1, forward strand.
TCGCGGCGCGACGCGACGATGATATCGCCCAGCCGCTGCTGCAGATCCTTCAACGAGGTGGCCAGACACAGGATCGCCATCACTTCGGAGGCGACCGTGATGTCAAATCCGGTCTGGCGCGGAAAGCCGTTGGCGATGCCGCCAAGCGAGGTCACGACATCGCGTAGCGCGCGGTCGTTCATGTCCAGCACGCGGCGCCAAACAACCCGGCGCTCGTCGATATCCAACTCGTTGCCCCAATAGATGTGGTTGTCAATCATCGCCGCCAGCAGGTTATGGGCGCTGGTGATGGCGTGGAAATCGCCGGTGAAATGCAGGTTCATCTCTTCCATCGGGACGACCTGGGCATAGCCGCCGCCAGCCGCCCCCCCTTTCATCCCGAAACAGGGGCCAAGCGAGGCCTCGCGGATGCAGATCGCCGCCTTCTTGCCGATGGCGTTGAGCCCGTCGCCGAGGCCCACCGTCGTCGTGGTCTTGCCTTCGCCGGCGGGGGTCGGGTTGATCGCGGGGACGAGCACCAGATGGCCGTTC
>JASJGL010000079.1:0-21046 GCA_033791545.1 Pseudodonghicola sp.
ATCTGCACCACCACCCAGGCGCCCTTGACCATGCGGCTGAACACATCGCGGGCAAGGTTGTCGCCGCCCAGCAGATACCAGGCATAGTCGTCCGCTTCGGCGCCGCGCAGCGGTGTGCCCGGCACCTTGTTCTTCATGCCCGAGGCCTGTCCCAGCGGATCATGGGTGATGATCAGGTCAAGCGCACCGAAAATCCCGGTGAAGACCCAGAACATGACCAGCGCGAAGCCGATCATCCCGATCGGGCTGTCGAACAGCTTGCCATAGAGGCCCAGCCGCCGCTTGAACGCGATCGAGACCGCGAACAAGAGGATCAGCGCGATCCAGACCGGGGTGAACTGGTACAGCACGCGGCCGATGATCTCGATTGTGGTGAGAGGGTCCATCTGTCTGTTTTCCTCTCAAGAGATCCGGATGCGCGGATTAAGGTAGACATAGCCGATATCCGATATCAGCTGCGTCGCCAGAACCACGATCACCGAGACCACCGAAACCGCCAGCAGCAGTTCGATGTCATTGTTGCCGGCCGCCTGCACCAGCGTCCAGCCAAAGCCTTTGTAGTTGAACAGCGTCTCGACAATGACGACGCCGTTCAGCAGCCAGGGGAATTGCAGCATGATCACCGTGAACGGCGCGATCAGCGCATTGCGCAGCGCGTGTTTCATCACGATGTTGCGGAATGACACGCCCTTGAGCCGGGCGGTGCGGATGTATTGCGCCGTCATCACCTCGGTCATGCTGGCCCGCGTCATCCTGGCGATATAGCCCATGCCATAAAGGGCGATGGTCAGCACCGGCAGAAAGAAGTTCTCGAAATTGGCGTTCTCCATCGCGCTGGTGGCGGTTCCCTTGAACCACTTCAACCCCACCGTAGATGAGGCGAAAACGGCGATGAAGATCACGCCGGAGACATATTCCGGTGTCGCCGTGGTGACGATGGAAAAGGTCGAAAGCGACCGGTCCAGTGGTGAGCCTTCGCGCATGCCGGCCAGAACCCCGACCAGCAGCGCCGAGGGCACCATCAGCACCAGCACCCAGAACATCATCTTGCCGGTCAGCCCGAGCCGCGTCGCGATGATGCCGGAGACCTCGTCGCGAAATACCGTGGAATAGCCCCAGTCGCCTTGCAGGATGCCGCATAACTTGCGGCTTTGTGCGGCCTCTTCGGCGGTGACGGTGCCGCGCAGGCAGCGCCCGGTCACCCCGTCCTCGCCCACATGGGTCCAACCCGGAGCCACGCCAAGCCACTGGCCGTATTTCACCGGCAGCGGCTGCATGTACCCGTGGCTGCCAAGCCAGCTTTCCACCGCCTCGTCGGACATGCGGAAATTGCCCTGTGTCTTGGCCAGCTTTTCCAGGTTCGGATAGAGGTTGGTCAGAAAGAACACGATGAAAGTCAGGCACAGTGCCGTCAGGATCATCACGCCGGATCTGCGCAGGATGAACAGTCCCATAAGGCCCCCTGTTGGTCAGGTTGGGTATCAGCCCGTTTTCCGGGCGTATTGGTGGCGATGCGCGGGCGCGTCGCAAGGATTGGGGCCGCCCCGTGCAGGGACGACCCCGTAAGCGGGGTGGCTCAGGCCGCCCAACCCCATTTGTAGTGGTGATGCTCATAGGTGATGTGCATGTCGGTGCCCACCAGCCCCTCGCGCATGTGACGATAGAGCGAGCGCCAGTAGGGTTGGATCGTGACGCCCTCCTGCTGGATCAGCGCCTCGCCCTTGGCGGCGATTTCGCGCCGCTTGTCGGCATCGGCGATGGCCAGCGCATCTTCGAGCAGCGCGTCGAACTCCGGATTGGCCCAGCCGAATTCGTTCCAGGCCTCGCCCGAGCGATAGGCCAGCGCCCAGATCTGCACCCCGAGCGGGCGGTGGTTCCAGTTGGTCGAGCTGAACGGGTATTTCACCCAGTCGTTCCAGAAGGTATTGCCGGGCAGCACCGTGCGCTTGACCTTGAAGCCGGCGTCGCGCAGCTGGGCAGCCACCGCATCGGTGGTGTTCTTGCGCCAGTCGTCGTCGATCGAGACGATTTCATGTTCGAAATCCATCATCCCGGCCTCTTCCATCAGGGCGCGGGCGCCCTCGGGATCGGCTTTGATCGGCGGCAGCTCGGCATATTCGGGGTGGATCCGGCACACGTGGTGGTTTTCGGCCACCTCGCCGCGGTTGCCATAGCCCAGCTCCAGACAGATCGCATTGTCGACGGCCATCGAAAGCGCCTTGCGCACACGCGCGTCGGCATAGGGTTTCATGCCGTCGATCTCGGCCAGCTGGTTGGGCCGGATCACCACGGTCGCGGCGGTCACCACCTCGGACTGCACCAGACCGATATCGTTCATGATGTCGATGAATTCCCCCACCGATTCATACAGCATGTCGACTTCTTCGGATTCGATCGCCGCCAGCCAGGCCGAGGGATCGGTGCCATAATCGATATATTCGATGGTATCGAGATAGGGGCCGCCATAGACATCGGTGCCCCACCAGGGATGATCGGTGAAGCGCTCCAGCGTGGCGCCGACGCCGACTTCCATCCGGGTCAGCTTGTAGGGGCCGGTGCCGATCAGCTCGTTTGGGTCAGCGGGGTCATAGCTGGAATGCACCACGGCGGCCGGATAGTCGGCGAGACCAGGGATGATCGAGATGTCTGGCGTCGCGCATTTGAGCAAAATGGTGGAGGCATCGACCACGGTGATGGCGCCGTCGCGGGCCTTGCCGGTGTCGGGATCGACCAGCGAGGCGACGCGCGCGGCCATCGAGTTGCCTTCGACATCCTTTTCGCACCAGCGCGTGAAGTTGCGGGCCACATCCTCGGCGGTGAAATCGTCCCCATTGTGCCATTTCACGCCCTGACGCACCTTGAGCGTGTATTCGGTGGCGTCGGCGTTGACCTCCCAGCCGTCCAGCAGCTTGCCGCGGAACGAGCCGTCGTTGTTATATTCGACCAGATATTCGCAGGTGCCGCTGGTGACGCAACCGATCTCGGACCAGTCAGCGGTGCGGGTATCTTTCAACGCCTTGACCTGCATCTGGACCCGCAGGGTGCCGCCCTGTTTCGGGGTGGCGGCCTGCGCCTCGGTTGGGGCGGCAAGGCCGATCAGCCCATAGGCCGCGGCGGAGGAAACACCCAGTGCGGTCGAGCGCGTCAGAAACTCTCGGCGGCTAAGCTTGCCGTCCCGGAATTCCTGCGCATGCATATGCGCCGCCGGATGAATGGGGGTGGCATGGAGTGTCGGGTTGTTCATTGAAATCTCCCTGTGAGGCCGTTTTTCTTGGCTGAGGAACGTGGGCATGGCCCAAGCGGACACGGGCGGACCCATGCGGAAATCGTCGTTGCGATCGCGAGGTTCCCCATGCCGTTCATTCGGCATTAGAAATTCGCATCCGTCAACGGTGCCATTTCACTATACAGTGTAAAAAAACGACATCAACAGGTCGCAAAACGACAAGGTGTCCTAGATGTCGGATTACGCGGCGGGTTTGGCCATGCGACGCAGGGCCGTCGGCGTTTTTTGTGTGTGCTGCTGAATGAACCGGGTGAAATAGGCGGCACTGCCGAACCCGAGGTGGCGGGCGATGTCCTGCACCGGCACCTCGGTCGAGATCAGCAAGTGCTGCGCCGCATGCAGCTGCCGTTCGGTCAGTAGGGCGGCGGCGGTGCGTCCGGTTTCGGCGCGGCAGACCCGGGTCAGGTGGGTCGGCGTGACCCCCAACGCCTCGGCGTGATCGGCCATGCTGGTGCTGTTGGCATGATCATGCACGATCCGCTCGCAATAGGCCATGACCAGCCGGCGCGCGGCGCTTTGCTGCGGGGCGGGGTCATCGGGCAGGTGACGGCGCAACCAGATCGCCATCAATTCGCCATAGGCGTGCATCGCGGAATGATGCAACGGGCGCGCGGCATTCTGTTCACGCCCCATCGCCTCGAACAGAACGGTCAGTTCGTTCTGGGCGGTCACGTCGCGAATCCGCAGGTGTTGCACCATCCGTGGCAGCGTCAGGGCGGCGGTGTCGGGGATCAGCAGCGCCTGCCCGAACCCGTTGCGCATCATTTCGATCGCCATCAGGTTGCGGGCCGGGATGAACAGCGTGTTGTGGGTGCCGATGCCGCGCCGCGCGCCGTCGATCAGCGCTACGCCCTGACCGCGTGTGATCCAGATCAGCAGATGCTCGGCCCGATCATGGGCAAGCTCAAGCTGCCAGGCGCCAGCCTTGCTCAGCTGCGCCAAGGTCACGAGGCGGAGATCGTCCATATCGCTCGGATCAAAGGGCATAGGCACAAAAATGTCTGTTGGTGTCAGGGGTTATACCGCATTCACACCATAAATTCCGCCCCGGGACAAGCGGCGGCCTCAGCTTGCGGGGGGGATCGGCAACCAATGGCGCATTTTCGACCGGAACCACGTGCGTTGGCGTTTGGCGAACTGACGGGTGGCAATGGTGGCGCGGGTGCGGGCCTCGTTCAGCGGAATTTCGCCGGTGATATAGGCCATCAACTCGGGCACGCCGATCGCCTTGAAGGCGGGCAGGGCGGGATCATAGAGGGCTTGCATCGCCTTGACCTCCTCCAGTGCGCCTTGCTCCAGCATGGCGTCGAATCGGCGGGTGATCCGGTCCAGCAGCCAGTCCTTTGGCACGTCAAACACCAGCGGCACCGTCTCGGCCAGTGGCAACAACGGCGGCGGGGTATCGGCCTGCCAGTCGGCCAGCGAGCGTCCGGTGGCGCGCTGCACCTCCCAGGCGCGTTGAACCCGCATCCGATTGTTCAGGTCAAGCCGCGAGGCGGTGCCTGGGTCAAGATCCCCGATCAGGGTGGCGAGCGGGATCTGGTCGGCCTCGGCGCGCAGATCTGGTGGCGTCGGCGGGATCTTGGCCAGCCCTTGTGTCAGGGCGCTGAAATACAGCCCGGTGCCGCCGACGATGATCGGACGCTCGCCGTCCTTCAGGATTTCAGCCACCTCGCGCAGCCAATGACCGGCGGAATACTCTGCATCACAGGGCACATGGCCATACAGCCGGTGCGGCGCGATTGCCTCGTCCTGCGGGCTGGGCCGGGCGGTTAGAATGCGCCAGCAGGAGAACACCTGACTGGCGTCCGCATTGACCACCACGCCACCGCGCGCCTGCGCCAGATCCAGCGCCAGCGCCGATTTGCCCGAGGCGGTGGGCCCGGCGATCAGCACCGGGCATTTGTCGGGAATATCGGGAAGCTTGTTCAGCCGCAGCATGTTCATTTGTCCAAAAGGGGCGAAACCCGCCCGTCACCGGTGGTTGCCGCATTGAATCTCGCGGCGATTTCCGACATTTTGCGCGAAAATAACCCCGTGCCGGAGTGAAGCGCAACATGACCTCTTCCCCAGAGACAGCCCAGCGATCGAAGATCAAGAAATACAAGCGCGTCCTGCTCAAGATTTCGGGCGAGGCGCTGATGAGCGATCAAGGGTTCGGCCTGCATCCGCCGACCGTTCAACGCATTGCGCAAGAGGTCAAGTCGGTGCAGGAGATGGGCGTCGAGATCTGCATGGTGATCGGCGGCGGCAACATCTTTCGCGGCCTCGCCGGATCGGCGCAGGGGATGGAGCGGACCACAGCCGATTACATGGGGATGCTGGCTACGGTGATGAACGCGCTGGCGATGCAATCCGCGCTTGAGGGGATCGGGGTCTTTACCCGGGTGATCAGTGCCATCCGCATGGATGAGGTGGCCGAGCCCTATATTCGTCGCCGCGCGGTACGCCACCTTGAAAAGAAACGGGTCTGCATCTTTGCTGCCGGCACCGGCAACCCCTATTTCACCACCGACACGGCAGCCACGCTGCGGGCCAACGAAATGGCCTGCGAGGCGATCTTCAAGGGCACCAAGGTGGATGGGGTCTATGACAAGGACCCCGAGAAATTCAGCGACGCCGTGCGCTATGACGAAGTGAGCTATGATGATGTTCTGGCCAAGCGGTTGGGGGTGATGGACGCCAGCGCCATCGCGCTTGCCCGTGACAACAACCTGCCGATCATCGTTTTTTCGCTGGACGAGCCCGGCGGCTTCCGGGGCATCCTGGCGGGCGAGGGCACCTATACAAAGGTGCACGGCTAAGGCTATAGATCGCGCAAACGTACAACGCACGAGCGACAATCCGAACTTTGGGGAGAGGGCAGACATGTCCGACGATTTTGAACTCGATACCAACGATCTGAAACGCCGCATGGATGGCGCGATGGCCAACCTGCGCACCGAATTCGCCTCGCTGCGCACCGGTCGCGCCTCGGCCTCGATGCTGGAGCCAGTGATGGTCGATGCCTATGGGAGCATGACGCCGATCAACCAGGTCGGCACCGTCAACGTGCCCGAGTCGCGCATGGTGACGATCAATGTCTGGGACAAGGGGCTGGTCAACAAGGTCGAGAAGGCAATTCGCGAAAGTGGTCTTGGCATCAACCCGCAACTCAACGGCACCATCATCATGCTGCCGATCCCCGAGCTGAACGAGGAGCGCCGGCGTGAACTGACCAAGGTCGCGGGACATTATGCCGAACATGCGCGTGTTGCGATTCGCAACGTGCGCCGCGACGGAATGGACCAGATCAAAAAGGCCAAGGCCGACGGCATGTCCGAAGATGACCAGAAATTCTGGGAATCCGAAGTGCAGGATCTGACCGACAAGATGATCGTTGCGGTGGACGAGGCGTTGGATCACAAGCAAGCCGAGATCATGCAGGTTTGATACGCATCATGTCGCGCGAACCAGCCCCTGATCGCGCGCCCGTCGCCGATCCCGCCCCGGAAACGGGGGGCCCGACGTCGGCTTTGGCGCGGGGGCCGCGCCATGTGGCCATCATCATGGATGGCAATGGCCGCTGGGCGCAGGCGCGCGGACGACCGCGGCTGTTCGGGCACCACGCCGGGGCCCGTCGGGTCGGCGAGATTGTTCAGGCCTGCCCGGCGCTGGGGGTCAACTATCTGACGATCTTTGCCTTTTCGACAGAGAACTGGAAACGCACCCAGGCCGAGGTGGCCGGTCTGATGAGCCTGTTCCGCCGCTACATCGCCAAGGAAATGCAGGCACTGGCGGCCAAGAACGTGCGCGTGCGCTTCATTGGCGACCGGGTGCGGCTGGACGCCAAGCTGATCCAGTTGATGGACCAGTTGGAGCTGGAGACCGAAGGCAACGACGGCACCCAGCTGACCATTGCGCTGAACTATGGCGGCCGCGACGAGGTCGCGCGCGCCACCAAGCGGCTGGCGCAGGACGTGGCCGATGGCAAACTACTGCCCGCGGATGTGGACGAGGAAACCCTGCCGAAATACCTGGATACCTATGTTTTGCCCGACCCTGATCTGGTGATCCGCACCAGCGGCGAGGCGCGGATCTCGAACTTCCTGCTGTGGCAATCGGCCTATGCGGAATATGAATTCATCGACACGCTGTGGCCCGATTTCACCGCCGAAGAACTGTCGCGCCTGTGCCAGAGCTATGGCGCGCGCGACCGCCGGTTCGGGGCGGTCACGTCATGAGCGGGGCAGGACAATGGTCTGACCTGAGCGCGCGTTTGCTGTCGGGGCTGGTTCTGGCCGCTGCTGGCCTTGGCGCGGTCTGGGCGGGCGGATATTATTTTGTCACCTTCGTTTCTGTGGTCACCGGGCTGATCGTGTGGGAACTGACGCGCATGGTGCTGCCGGGCGATGCGATCCGCGCGGTTCTGATGGGGCTGCTGGCGGGGGTGGCGGGATTTCTGGCGATTTATTTCCCGGCCGGAGCCGCGCTGCCGACGCTGTTGGTCCCGGCTTTGGTGGGGTATCTGTGGCTGCCGCAGCATCGACGCTTGTATGTGCCCTTCGTGATTTTCATTCTGCTCGCGGCTTTCGGGATGATGTCGGTACGCAACGAGTTCGGTGTCGTCTGGATGTTGTGGCTGGTGCTGGTGGTGGCGGGCACCGATATCGCCGGTTATTTCGCCGGCCGAATGATCGGCGGGCCGAAATTCTGGCCCAAGATCAGTCCGAAAAAGACCTGGTCGGGCACCGTTGCCGGATGGATCGTGGCGATGATCGTCGGCGCGGGCATGATGGCGGTGACTGGTGCGGGAAGCTGGCTTTTGCTGCTGTCGGTGGCGACCTCATTCGCCTCGCAGTTGGGCGATATCGCCGAAAGCGCGGTCAAACGTCAAAGCGGCGTGAAGGATTCCAGCGCGTTGATCCCCGGCCATGGCGGGCTGTTCGACCGGTTCGACGGCATGTTGGGCGCGGCGATACTGGTTCTGATCGTGATGCAGGTGACCGGCTATCCCCCCGGACCTGTATGAAGACCCAGACCTGTATGAAGGGACCAGAGTGATGCGACGGGTGACGATCCTGGGCGCGACCGGGTCGATCGGGCAAAACACGATCGACCTGATCCGACGCCAACCCGATGCCTATAAGGTGGTGGCACTGACCGGCGGGGCGAATATCGCCCGGCTGGCAGAAGATGCGCGCGCGCTGAGAGCCGAACTGGCGGTGACCGCCTATGCGGATCGGTTGGATGATCTGCGCAGGGCGCTGGAGGGCTCCGGGGTGGAAGTGGCCGCAGGGGCCGGGGCGCTGATCGAGGCTGCCTGCCGTCCGGCCGACTGGATCATGTCCGCGATTCTCGGCTCTGCGGGTCTGGCCCCCGGTCTCGTGGCGCTGGAACAGGGCACGACGCTGGCGCTGGCCAACAAGGAATCTCTGGTCTGCGCCGGGGCGCTGGTGTTGGAGACGGCGCGGCAGCACGGTGCGCGGCTGCTGCCGGTCGACAGCGAGCATTCCGCCGTATTTCAGGCACTGGCGGGCGAGGATATGGCAACGGTGGAGCGGATCGTGATCACCGCCTCTGGCGGCGCCTTTCGCGACTGGCCGCTGGACAGACTGGCCGGGGCCACCGTGGCCGAGGCCTCTAGCCACCCGAATTGGGATATGGGCCAGCGGATCACCATCGATAGTGCCTCGATGTTCAACAAGGCGATGGAAGTCATTGAAACACGTGAGTTCTTTGGCGTGCGCCCGGATCAGATCGAGGTTCTGGTGCATCCCGAATCCATGATTCACGCGATGGTTGGCTTCAACGACGGGGCCATGATGGCGCATCTGGGCACGCCCGACATGCGCCATGCGATCGGCTATGCGCTGCACTGGCCAGAGCGGCAGTCGCTGCCGGTGGCGCGGCTTGATCTGGCGCAGGTGGGACAGATGACGTTCCTGGCCCCTGACGCGGCGCGCTATCCGGCGCTGCGGCTGGCGCGCGCGGTGATGGAAATGGGCGGGCTGGCGGGCGCGGTGTTCACCGCCGCCAAGGAGCGCAGCCTGGACGGGTTTATCGCGGGACAGATCGGATTTCTTGACATGGCTGGCGTCGTGGAGAGGGTTCTCGACCGGTTCGTGGCGCAGGGCAGCCATGTCAGCACCGCAATGACCCTTGATAACGTGTTGCAAACCGACCATCTCGCTCGGGTATGGGCGGATGAGGCGATGACAAAGAAGGCAGGGCGACAGTTTTGAATATTATTGAGCTTATTCCGCAGTTTGGCGGTTTGATTTATACGATTGTCGCCTTTGTCGTGGCGCTTTCCGTGATTGTCGCGGTGCATGAGTACGGCCATTACATCGTGGGCCGCTGGTCCGGCATTCACGCCGAGGTGTTCTCTCTCGGGTTTGGCCCGGTGCTTTGGAGCCGCAAAGACAGGCGCGGCACCCGCTGGCAGATCGCGCTGTTGCCCTTCGGCGGCTATGTCAAATTCCTTGGAGATGCCGATGCGGCCTCGGGCAAGGACGGGCAGACCATGGCCGAGATCTATCGCAAGAACCCCGATGATCTGCGTCATACGATGCACGGCGCCCCGCTCTGGGCGCGCACGGCGACGGTGATGGCGGGCCCGGTTTTCAATTTCATACTGTCGATCGTGGTTTTCACCGGGGTCTTCATGGTGCAGGGCGTGGCCCGCGATCCGCTGACAGTGGGGGCGTTGCATCCGCTTCCGGGGGTGGCGAACGAATTGCAACTCGGCGACGAGGTGCTGTCCGTTGCCGGAAGCCCGGCGCCCAGTTTTCTCGATGGCGCCTCTTGGGGGGTCTTTACCGAGGCGCTGCCGGTTGTGGCATCACTGGAGTATCGTATCCGTCGTGACGGACAAGAGATGACCGTTCAGGGGCCATACCCGTTCCCGCCCTATATCAGCCATGTGGCCCCGCGCAGCGCGGCGATGGATATCGACCTGCAGTCGGGCGATGTCATCACGGCGGTGGATGGGCAACCGATCCATGCCTTCGCTCAGTTGAAACAGGCGGTCGAAGCCTCGGACGGTCGGCCGCTGCTGCTAAAGGTTTGGCGTGACGGCGAACTTCTGGATTTCACCCTCGCCCCGCGGCGCACCGACGAGCCGACGGCTGATGGCGGATTCGCCACGCAATGGCGGATCGGCATCGCCGGGGACATGGCGTTTGATCCGGCCACCCAAACCACTGGGCCGCTCGAGGCGTTTACCGGTGGTCTGGTCCAGACCTGGAGCATCATCCGAGGCTCGCTTTCCGGGATGTGGCATATGATTACCGGGGCGATCAGCACCTGCAACATCTCGGGGCCGATCGGTATTGCCGAAACCTCGGGCGCGATGGCCAGCCAAGGCGCGCAGAGCTTCATTTCCTTTATCGCGGTGCTGTCCACCGCCGTGGGGCTGCTGAACCTGTTCCCGATCCCGGCGCTCGATGGCGGGCATCTGATGTTCTATGCCTACGAGGCCGTGTTTCGCAAACCGCCGAGCGACGGCGCGGTGCGGATCCTGATGGCCATCGGACTGGCGCTGATTCTGTCGCTGATGGTGTTCGCTCTGGGGAACGATCTGTTTTGCTGAGCAGGGTGCAAACCTTGCCAGCAAGGCCCATCGCCCAAGTGTTGCCATAATCGCCCCCTAGGGTTCGGACAGCTGAAAATGAATGCTGGAAGGACCAAGGGATGCAGGTTTTGCAACACTCATACCGCGGGCTGAGCCTGATCATGGAACTGAACTGGGACCTGATCCTGTACCTCGCGACCATTGCGATTGCGCTGATGGTCGGGGCTTGGATGCTCAGTTTCGTCTGATCGGGGGGCGTTGGGTCGAATGGGCGGAAATCGCCAACTGGCCTTTTGACATCGACGGGCAATCCCGATACTCACTTTCCCAATGTCTGCTTAATACTGGGTTTAAAAAATGGGATTGCGGAGCACCGTAGGAATTTCCTGCGCTGAACGTGGCTTTGGAGGCACCGTCTTGCACCGTGCGCTGCCCGCGTTGGTCTTTTTCGTGTCGGTCTTTTTGCTGTCGCTGCCACGCGCAGCTGAGGCGCAGGATTATCGTTTCAATTCGGTTCGCGTCGAGGGGAACCAGCGGATCGAGGCGGCGAGTATCGTTTCATACGCTGGAGTTGCGCGCGGCAAATCGGTCTCGGCCGGTGAATTGAACGACGCTTATCAGCGGGTGCTGGCCAGCGGGCTGTTCGAAACCGTCGATTTGACCCCGCGGGGCGGAACACTGGTGATCTCGGTTACCGAATATCCGACGATCAACGTGATCAATTTCGAGGGCAACCGTCGCATCAAGGACGAAGATCTGGCCAAGATCATCAAGTCCACCTCGCGGCAGGTGTTCAACCCGGCTCAGGCCGAAAGCGACGCTAACATCATCGCCACCGCGTATTCGCAACAGGGCCGCGTCGCCGCGACCGTCACGCCGCGCATCATCCGCCGCAGCGATAATCGCGTCGATCTGGTTTATGAGGTGTCCGAGGGCACCACGATCGAGGTCGAGCGAGTCAGCTTTGTCGGCAACCGCATCTATTCCGACCGCCGGTTGCGCCGGGTCCTGGGAACCAAGCAGGCCAGTATCCTGCGTACCTTTGTGCGGTCCGATACCCTGATCGAGGACCGGATTGCGTTCGACAAGCGCGTGCTGCGCGATTTCTACCTGTCACGCGGCTATGTCGATTTTCGCGTCAACAGTGCCAATGTGGAATTCACCCGCGAGCGCGATGCCTTCTTTCTGGTGATGGACGTGCAAGAGGGGCAGCAGTTCCGGGTTGGCAAGGTCTCGACGGTCAGCGAATATCCAGGTGTCGATGCCGCCGCCTATAGTGACGCGGTCAAGATGCGGTCCGACGTGGTCTATTCGCCCTCATTGGTCGAGAGCGAGATCGCCCGGCTGGAGCGTCTGGCAGTCAAACAGGGCGTTGATTTCCTGCGTGTCGAGCCGCGCGTCACCCGGAATGATCGCGATCTAACGCTGGATGTGGAATTCGCCCTGACCAAGGGGCCGCGCATCTTTGTCGAACGGATCGATATCGAGGGCAACACCACCACGCTCGACCGTGTCGTGCGCCAACAGTTCAAGATCTCTGAGGGCGACCCGTTCAACCAACGTGAGATTCGCGCCAGCGCCGAACGTATCCGCGCCTTGGGCTTTTTTGAAAAGGCCGAGGTGAACGCGCGAGAAGGGTCGTCGCCGGAACAGGTCGTCGTCGATGTGAATGTCGAGGAAAAGGGCACCGGATCGCTAAGCTTGGGCGGGTCCTATTCGATCAGTAGCGGGGTCGGCGTTGCCATCGGTCTGACCGAAAACAACTTCCTCGGGCGCGGGCAGAAGCTGGGCCTGACGTTTTCGACCACCGAGGATGCGGAAGCCTATGCCATGAGCTTTTCCGAGCCGTTCCTGTTGGGACGTGATCTGAAATTTGATCTGGGTGTCGGGTATTCTGAATCGAGTTCGGATTATTCCAGTTTTGACACCGGGATTGCGTACTTCGAGCCAGCTCTGACCTTTCAACTGGCTGAGCAATCAATCCTGAACGTGCGCTATTCCTGGAATGGCAGCGAAATGAAGACGCGGGATACCTCGGTCGAAGGGCCGGTGGTCGCGACGGAAATCGCGCAGGGTGCGCTGACCTCCAGTGGGCTTGGCTTTACCTATACCTATGACAGCCGGCTGAGCGGGCTTGACCCGACGGCTGGATTTCTGTTCTCTTTCGGGTCCGACTATGCCGGCCTCGGCGGCGATAACGAGTATCTGCGGACCAACATCAAGGCGATCGCGCAGAAAAAGATCCTGAACGAGGAGGTCACGTTGCGCGCGACCTTTGAGGCGGGTGCCCTCAGCTGGATAGGAAACAACGACAGCCGCACCGTGGACCGTTTGTCTCTGTCCTCGGACATCATGCGCGGATTTGAGTCCTATGGCATCGGGCCGCGTGACATGTCGCTGGATACCAGCGGCGTTGCCTATGACGATGCCTTGGGCGGGAACTTCTATGCGGTGGCCCGGTTCGAGGCTGAATTCCCTCTCGGCCTGCCCGAGGAGGTCGGCCTGACCGGGGGCCTATTCCTTGATGTCGGCAACCTTTGGGACCTCAGCAACGTGAATACTGCGGCTGCGTCCTCGACCTGCGGGACCGGCGGCACGTCGAGTTGCATCGTCGGCGCGGATGGCGCTTGGCGCTCGGTGATTGGTCTTTCGTTTCTGTGGAACACCGGTTTTGGTCCGCTGCGGTTCAACTTCTCCAAGGCGATCCAGAAGGAATCCTATGACAAGGAACAGACCTTCGATCTGACGCTTCAGACGACGTTCTGATTGCCCGCATGGCGCGCTTGGGCATTCATATCCGGCCGATCCTGGTCTTTGCTTTGGCCCTTACTGCGCTGATCTTGCCCCTGCGGCCGGGATCGGCGCAGCAACTGGGGGTGGCGCAGTCCGCAATCCTGACTATCGAAACCGACCGGATGTTCTCTGACTCGGCCTTTGGCCGGCGCACGGCGAACGAGATCGAGGCCGAAAGCGCCGTGCTCGCGGCCGAGAACCGGCGAATCGAAGCGGATCTGATGGCCGAGGAGAAGGATCTGACTGTGCGCCGCGCCGAGATCGAGCCAGACTCCTTTCGCACGCTGGCAGATGCCTTTGACGAAAAGGTGCAGTCCATCCGCAAGGCACAGGACGCCAAGGCGCGTGCGCTGAACCAGCGGGCCGACAAGGCGCGGGTCGAGTTTCTGAATACCGCCCGCCCGGTGCTTGAGGCGCTGATGCGCGAAAGCGGGGCCGGTGTGATCCTCGAGCGCAAAAATGTCTTTCTCAGCGCCAATGCCACCGATATCACCGACCTTGCCATCAGCCGCATCGACGCCGCCATCGGTGACGGCGGAAAAAGTGGTGTGATCGGCGATCAATAGCGCGACTTGCCCAACCGGGGCGTGCTTGCTAGTCAGTCCGCAACGTTCACTAACGGGAAATTGTCCATGACCGCAGAGTTGAAAAGCGCGGATATCCATCTCATTCAGCGTATCCTTCCGCACCGGTATCCGTTTCTGCTGGTGGACAAGGTGGTCGATATCGACGGCTACAGTTCGGCGCGCGGGATCAAGAACGTGACCATGAACGAGCCGCATTTTCAGGGCCACTTCCCCGGGACTCCGATCATGCCGGGCGTTACCATCGTCGAGGCGATGGCGCAGACGGCGGGCGTGATGCTGGGGGTCGGGATGGATATCATCGATTCTGAACTGCTGATCTATTTCATGAATATCGACAAATGCAAATTTCGCCGCAAGGTCGTGCCCGGCGATGTTCTGGAGATGCAGATCACCACGCTGCGCGGCAAGCCGGGGGGGAAGATCTTCAAATTCTCTGGTCGGGCGACCGTCGACGGCGAACTCGCGACCGAGGCGGAATTCTCTGCCATGGTCGACATTCAGAAGGATTGAGCGCCATGAGCGCCATAAGCGGTGTGCATCCGAGTGCGATCATTGAAGACGGGGCCCAACTTGGCGAGGGCTGCGTTGTCGGGCCGTTTAGCATCATTGGTCCGCAGGTGGTGCTGGGTGATCGGGTCGAGGTGAAAAGCCATGTGGTTATCACCGGCGACACCCAGATCGGCGAGGACAGCGTGATTTTTCCCTTCGCCGTGATCGGTGAGGTACCGCAGGATCTGAAGTATCAGGGCGAGGATACCCGCCTGATCATCGGTGCGCGCAACCGGATCCGCGAACATGTGACCATGAATCCGGGCACCAAGGGCGGTGGCGGCGTCACCCGCTTGGGCAATGACGGGCTGTTCATGGCTGGGTGCCATGTCGCCCATGATGCCCAGATCGGCGACCGGGTGATCCTGGTCAATAACGCGGCCGTGGCTGGGCATTGCCTGCTGCAGGACGATGTGATCGTCGGCGGCATGTCGGGCATTCACCAATGGGTCCGGGTCGGGCGCGGCGCCATCATCGGCGCGCTGACCAAGGTGACGAATGATGTCATCCCTTACGGATTGGTTCAGGCCCCGCGGGGCGAGCTGGACGGTTTGAACCTGGTCGGGCTCAAACGGCGCGGTGTGCCGCGCTCGGATATCACAGCGCTGCGGGCTGCGTTTCAGATGCTCGCCCAGGGTGAGGGCACCTTTCAGGACCGCGCCCGCCGGCTGGGCGAAGAGACCGACAGCGAATATGTGCGCCAGATCGTCGAGTTCGTGATGGGGGACAGCGACCGGTCCTTCCTCACACCGGGGAGCTAAGCGATGCTGGCCCTGATCGCCGGGCGCGGCGCGCTGCCCGAGGCTGTTGCGGCGGCGCAGGAGATGGCGCCGCTCATCTGCGCCTTGGAAAGCGATCCGCCCAAGCGGCTGGAGGTGGATCTGTGGTTTCGCATCGAAACCCTTGGCACCCTGTTGGCCGATCTGAAAGCGCGCGGGGTGGATCGCATCTGCATGGCCGGCGCGATCGGACGGCCGCAGATCGATCCGGCTGTGATCGACGCGGCGACCCTGCCGCTTGTGCCGGTCCTGTCCGAGGCGCTGCAAGGTGGCGATGACGGTGCGTTGCGCGCATTGATCGGCATTTTCGAGCAGGCGGGGCTGCAGGTCGAGGCCGCCCATCAGGCCGCGCCGGGTCTGCTACTGCCGCCGGGGGTTCCCACCGGGGCGCAACCGACGGACGTCCATCGTGGCGATGCGGGGCGTGGCGCTGGGATCGTGGCGGCGATGGCGTTTGTGGATATCGGTCAGGCCTGTGTGGTGCTGAACGGTCAGGCGCTGGCGGTCGAGGGGGTGTTTGGCACCGACTGGATGCTGACCAGCCTCGCGGCCCGGCCAGATGGCGAGGGCGGGCTGTTGTTCAAGGCGCCCAAGCCGGGACAGGACGTGCGCGCCGATCTGCCGACCATCGGCCCGGAAACCGTGCGCGCCGCCGCCGGGGCCGGGCTTGAGGGGATCGTGATCGAGGCCGGGGGCGTTATCGTCCTTGATCAGCCGGGGGTGATTGCCGCCTGCGACCGGATGGGCATGTTCCTCTGGTCGCGCGAGCCACAGCTCTGATGCGCGCCTTTCTGGTAGCCGGAGAGCCGTCTGGCGACCGGCTGGGGGGCGCGCTCATGGCGGGGTTGCACCAACTTGCTCCCGGTGTGAGCTTTGACGGCGTCGGCGGGCCGCAGATGCAGGCGCAGGGGCTTGTCAGCCGCTTTCCGATGGACGAGCTCAGCATCATGGGCATCGCCGAGGTGCTGCCAAAGTATTTCGACCTCAAACGCCGCATAGAAGAAATCGCGCAGGCGGTGATCGACACCCGCCCGGATGTTCTGATCACCATCGACAGCCCGGATTTCTGTCTCCGGGTGGCCAAACGCGTCAAGGCGGCGACGAATATCCGCACCGTGCATTACGTGGCCCCCACGGTCTGGGCGTGGCGACCCAAGCGCGCCGACAAGATGGCGCGCGTGATTGACCATGTGCTTGCCCTTTTCCCGTTCGAGCCGCCCTATATGCAGGCCGCCGGGATGGCTTGCGATTTCGTCGGTCATCCGGTCGTGGCCGAGCCGCAGGCCGACGCGGCAGAGATCACCGCCTTTCGGGCGCGCCACAGGCTGGGCGATGCGCCGTTGTTGCTGGTGCTGCCGGGGTCGCGCAAGGGCGAGGTCACGCGCCTTGCTCCGGTCTTTGGTCAGGCTCTAGTCCCGGTTCTGGCGGCGCGCCCCGATCTGCGCCCGGTGGTGCCCGCCGCTGCGCCGGTGGCCGCGATGGTGCGCGAAATGGTGGCCGCTTGGCCCGGTGCGCCGCTGATCCTTGATCCGCGCGACCGGGATGCCGAGACCGCGCAGGCCGACAAGCGGGCGGCCTTTGCTGCCGCCGATCTGGCGCTGGCCGCGTCGGGCACCGTGGCGTTGGAACTGGCGGCGGCCGCAACGCCGATGGTCATGGCCTACAAGGTGAACTGGCTGACATGGCAACTGGCCCGGCGGATGATGCGGATCGACACCGCCAATCTGGTCAATCTGGTCAGTGAAACCCGCGTGGTTCCGGAATGCCTAGGCCCCGATTGTCGCCCCGATCTGATCGCCGAGACGGTGTTGCGGGTGCTGGATCAACCCGAGGCGCAGAAAGATGCAATGGCACTGACCATGGACCGGCTGGGCCTCGGCGGCGAGGCACCGGGGCTGCGCGCGGCGCGAGCGGTGCTTGAGCGTCTGTAACCCGCGACGGACCTACGACAAACCAGGCGACGCGGAGATTATTCCCCGCGCCAGATCCAGCCGCCGCCAAAGACGCGCGTGCCCTTGGGATCGTAGAACACGCAGGCCTGACCGGGCGAGACGCCCTCTTCAGGGGTCAGCAGTTCCACCTCGGCGGTGGTCGACGACAGCGGCCGCACGATCGCCTCGCGCGGGGGGCGGGTCGAGCGGACCTTGACCGACAGATGCCATTCCGACCGGCTGTCAAAGGGTTCATCCCCAAGCCAGTTGATCTCGCGCATCGGGATCACCCGCGTCGCCAGCATCTCTTTCGGGCCGACCACCACATGTTTCTTGTCGACATCCAGCCGGACCACATAAAGCGGATCGCTGAGCCCGCCGATGCCCAGCCCGCGGCGCTGGCCGATGGTGTAATGAATCACCCCGTCATGGGTGCCCAGAACCCGACCGTCGGCATGCACGATCTCGCCCGCGTCGGCAGCGCCCGGACGCAGTTTTTCGATCACGCTGGCATAATCGCCATTGGGCACGAAACAGATGTCTTGGCTGTCGGGCTTGTCCGCGACCGCCAAGCCGTAATCCGCCGCCATCGCACGCGTTGCATCCTTGCTTGGTAGGTGGCCCAGCGGGAAGCGCAGAAACTCGAGTTGTTCCGGCGTGGTCGAGAACAGGAAATAGGACTGATCCCGGTTCGCATCGGCGGCACTGTGCAACTCTGGTCCGTTCGGCCCCACCTTGCGTTGGATATAGTGCCCCGTTGCCATGCAATCGGCCTCAAGATCCTTGGCCGTTTGCAGCAGATCCTTGAACTTCACCCGCTCATTGCAGCGGATACAGGGCACCGGCGTCGCCCCGGCCAGATAGCTGTCGGCAAATTCGTCGATCACCGCATCCTTGAAGATGTTTTCATAATCCAGCACATAGTGGGGAAATCCATGTTCCTCGGCGACGCGGCGGGCATCGTGGATGTCGAGCCCGGCACAGCAGGCGCCCTTTTTCGCAAGCGCCGCGCCGTGATCGTACAGTTGCAGCGTCACCCCCACCACGTCATAGCCTTGCGATGCCAGATGCGCGGCCACGACCGAACTGTCGACGCCGCCCGACATCGCCACGACGACGCGGGTTTCCGACGGCGGCTTGGGAAGGCCAAGCGAGTTTAGCGGTGCATTGGTGTCCAGCGCCATGGCGGCGGCTCCTTGAATAACGGTCGTCTGTGGGAACTCTTTCGGAATATAGGAAAATTCGATACACTCTCAAGGGGCGGTTTCACACCCCGTTAAGAGCTACGCGGCAAGACTAGCCGTGGGACTGCTGAGGGGTTGGTGATGTATCTTAAGAAAGTGGAAGGACCGCGCGCTGTAAAGCTGCCGGACGGAACGATGATGACGCGGGCGGATCTGCCGCCCGCCGCAACGCAAAGGTGGGTTGCCTCGCGCAAGGCGGCGGTGGTCAGGGGCGTCCTGTACGGGCTGATCAGCGAAAGCGAGGCCAGGAAACGCTATGCGCTCAGCGATGAAGAGCTGCACTCCTGGATCGAGGCGGTTGATACCCATGGCGTGCAGGCGCTGAAAGCGACGGCCTTGAAACGGTATAGACAACTGTAGATTGTTTTGAGATGCTCCAGTGCAAACATCAGGACGGTAACACGTGGTTAACTTTTTTTCGCCAAGGTTAACGCAACTGTTGATGTCTTACACATTACGGAGTGTTCAATTATGCGCGTTCTTTTGGTGGAAGATGATCCGGCGACGTCGAAAAGCATCGAGTTGATCCTGACTCATGCCAATCTGAACGTCTATTCGACCGAGTTGGGCGAAGAGGGGATCGATCTTGCCAAGCTTTATGATTACGATTTGATCCTCCTTGATCTCAATCTGCCGGACATGAACGGGCATGAGGTGCTGCGCCAGATCCGTCTGGCGCGGGTAGATACCCCGATCCTGATCCTGACCGGATCGGACGACACGGAAAGCAAGCTCAAGGGCTTCGGGTTCGGGGCCGATGATTATCTGACCAAACCGTTTCACCGCGACGAGCTGGTGGCGCGGATCCACGCAATTATCCGTCGTTCCAAGGGGCATTCCCAATCGGTGATCCATACCGGCAAGATCGCGGTGAACCTGGACGCCAAGACCGTCGAGTCGGGAGGCGATCCGGTGCATCTGACGGGCAAGGAATACCAGATGTTGGAACTCCTGAGTCTGCGCAAGGGCACCACTTTGACCAAGGAGATGTTCCTCAACCATCTTTATGGCGGCATGGATGAGCCAGAGCTGAAGATCATTGACGTTTTCATCTGCAAGCTTCGCAAGAAGCTTGGCCAGGCCACCGGCGGCGACAACTACATCGAAACGGTCTGGGGCCGTGGCTATGTGCTACGCGATCCGCGCGAAGATGGGGCCGGGGCGCAGATGGTCGCTTCCGCCTGACGGCGATCTGATCGCGAAACCCGCACCCAGCGTCGTCACTGCGTCTGGACCTGCGGCGTGGCGCACCCTATCACGGACCCGGTGAAACAGCCGGATACAGGTGGGGCGCGCAGGGCCGTGACGAACGAAAACGACACTGAATACACCGAGATCGACTCCCTGACACGGGATCAGGCGCGGGCAGAACTCGACCGCTTGGCCGAGCAATTGCTTGAGGCCGACACCGCCTATCACACCGAGGACGCCCCGGTGATGTCGGACGCGGCCTATGACCGGCTCAAACGCCGCAACGCCGCCATCGAGGCGCGCTTTCCCGACATCAAGCGCAGCGACAGCCCCTCGGACCGGGTGGGCGCGAAACCGGCCGAGGGGTTTTCCAAGGTCACCCATGCCCAGCGGATGATGTCGCTGGGCAATGCCTTTGACCCGCAGGATGTAACAGCGTTCGATGCCAGCATCTGCAAATATCTCGGGCTCGAGGCCGGGACGCTGGCCTATACTGCAGAGCCCAAGATCGACGGGCTGTCGCTGTCGTTGCGCTATGAGCACGGCGAATTGGTGCAGGCGGCCACGCGCGGCGATGGGGCGGTCGGCGAGAATGTGACCGCAAACGCCCGCACCATCCGCGATATTCCCCAACGCCTAACCGGCGCACCAGAGGTGCTGGAAGTGCGCGGCGAGGTCTATATGGGCCACGCCGATTTCGCCGCGTTGAACGAACGGCAGGTCGAAAAAGGGGAAAAGGCCTTTGCCAATCCGCGTAACGCCGCCGCCGGTTCCCTGCGCCAGCTTGATGCCGAGATCACCCGCGCCCGACCGCTGAAATTCTTTGCCTATGCCTGGGGAGAACTGTCGAAGCCCTTGGCCGAAACCCAGATCGGCGCGATGGACCGGCTAAAGCAACTAGGATTTGTCACCAACGATCTGACCAAGCTCTGCGCGGGGCCCGAGGCATTGCTCGCCCATTACCGCAGCATCGCGGAACAGCGCGCCACGCTGGGCTATGACATCGACGGCGTGGTCTACAAGCTGGACTCGCGCGAGCAGCAGGAAGCGCTCGGCTACGTGTCACGCGCGCCCCGCTGGGCGGTCGCACACAAGTTCCCCGCCCAGGAACAGCTCACCACCGTCGTGGCC
>JASJGL010000080.1:0-12017 GCA_033791545.1 Pseudodonghicola sp.
CTCACCAGCAGCGCCGCCGGCAGCACGATCAGCCAATAGCGCCCGGTGCGCAGCGTGCCGCGCATCAACAGCGCATAGATCACCATGAAGCCGACGATCAGCGCGAGCCCTTCGATGCCGGAACAGGACCCCGCCACTTCGACCTGAAAGGTACCGGTGCCGATTGTGGGGGGCGTAAAGCCCAGCACAACGTTCTGTCCCGTCAGCGTCAGCAAGATGGCGACCCCGTAAAAGGTGGACATCTGCAGCGCGGCGAATGCCCAGGCAAAGCCCAGCGCCTCGGCCAGATCGGGGATCAAGCTGGCCACCACCAGCATCGCCAACACGGTGAAACCGCCCTGCCGCAGCCAACCGGCCCAGGCGCGCGGGCTCATCAGCCAGAACAGCCCACCCGCCACCGCCAGCGTGGCACCGCCGCCGAGCAGCCACAGGAAACCGGAGAATCCCTCGCGATGCGTTGCAATGTCTGAGCCGAGCCAGGGCAGAAAGATCAGCGCCAGCCCCAGCCCGTGCAGCACCGCCCAGCCCCAGCCGCCCCGGCGCGCTGTCACCCGTGCCATCAGCGCCCGGCGCAGATCGGCGCGCAGCCCCAGAACAAGGGCCAGCCCCGCGATCACGCAGACCCCGCGCAACGCCATGTTGCGCAGGCCGCGGCAAGCGATCTCAAGCCCTGTCTGGCGGCATTCGAAATCGGACAAGACCTGAAACACGACGATGACCGCGATCACCTCTACCGCGGCGAGCGTCAACGCCCAGATCATCCTGTTCTTCATGCTTCTGCTTACCCGGTTGCTAACGGCCCGCCCGTAGTCTCACCATACCAAGCGGGCCGAAACATGGCGACACTCTGGTGAGTTCGGGCAACCATCCCTGTTGCAGGCGCGATCAGCCCCGGGGTGCGCCCGGACGGCCCCAAGGTGCAGGGCGCCGCCGAAGCACGGATCAGGCGGCGTCGGAGTCCGACTGCTGTCGCCGCCAAAGGGTGGCATAGCGACCGCGCCGGGCCAGCAGATCGTCATGGGTGCCCTGTTCGACGATCTCCCCCTTGTCGAGCACCACGATGCGATCCGCCTCGGAAATGGTCGAGAGCCGGTGCGCGATGGTGATCACCGTGCGCCCCTGCCCGGCCCGCGCCAGCGCGTCCTGAATCTCCTGTTCGGTCTGGGTGTCGAGCGCGCTTGTCGCCTCGTCCAGCAACAGGATCGGCGGGTTCTTCAACAGGGTGCGGGCGATGCCGACGCGCTGTTTCTCGCCGCCCGACAGCTTTAGCCCGCGCTCGCCCACCTTGGTCTCGTACCCTTCCGGCAGGGTGACGATAAAGTCGTGGATCTGGGCGGCACGCGCGGCCTCCTCGATCTCGTCCTGGGTGGCGCCGTCGCGGCCATAGGCGATGTTATAGCGGATGGTGTCGTTGAACAGCACCGTATCCTGCGGCACCACGCCGATGGCATTGTGCAGGCTGGTCTGGGTCACGTCGCGCAGATCCTGCCCGTCGATCTTCAGCGCGCCGCCGGTGACATCATAGAACCGGAACAACAGCCGCCCGATGGTGGATTTACCCGATCCGGTCGCCCCGACGATGGCCACGGTCTGACCCGCCGGCACCTCAAGGCTGACGCCCTTGAGGATCTGACGGTTGGGATCATAGGCAAAGCGCACGTCCTCCAGCTCGATCCGCCCGCCGGTGATCTTGAGATCGGCCGCACCGGGCTTGTCGCAAACCTCTTGCGGCTGTTCCAGCAGATCGAACATCTCGCCCATATCGACCAGCGACTGGCGGATCTCGCGATAGACGGTGCCAAGAAAGTTCAGCGGAATGGTGATCTGGATCATATAGGCGTTGACCATGACGAAATCGCCCACCGTGAGCGTGCCGTTCTGCACCCCGAGGGCGGCCAGCACCATCACCCCGATCAGCCCCAGCGTGATCAGCAGCGACTGGCCGAAGTTCAGGAAGGACAGCGAATAGGCGGTCTTGAGCGCCGCCTGTTCATAGCCGCGCATTGACACGTCATAGCGGGCCGCCTCGCGCTCTTCAGCGCCAAAATATTTGACGGTTTCATAGTTCAGCAGGCTGTCGATCGCCTTTTGGTTGGCGTCGGTATCGGATTGGTTCATCTCGCGGCGCAGCTGCACCCGCCATTCGGTGACGGTGAAGGTGAACCAGACATACAGCCCGATCGTCACCGCCACGATCAGCAGATAGCGGGCATCGAACAGCACGGTCAGGATGATTGCCACCAGCGACAGCTCAAGGATCAGCGGCCCGACGCTGAACAGCATGAAGCGCAGCAGGAATTCCACCCCCTTGACCCCACGCTCGATGATGCGGGACAGACCGCCGGTCTTGCGCGAGATGTGATAGCGCAGCGACAGGCGGTGGATATGGGCAAAGGTCTCCAGCGCCAGCCGCCGCAGCGCCCGCTGTGCCACCGGGGCAAACAGCGCATCGCGCAGCTGTTGGAAACCCACCGACATCAAGCGGGCCACGCCATAGGCCACGGTCAGACCCACGGCGCCCAAGGCCAGCATCGGCACGCCCTCGGCGGCCAGCGCGTCAACCGCACCCTTGTACAGGACCGGCGTATAGACCGCGATCAGCTTGGACAGCACCAACATGGTCATGGCCAGCACGACCCGGCGTTTGACCCAAGGGTATTCGGCTGGCCACAAATAAGGGGCCACCTTGCGAATGGTGCGCCAGCCCGAGGCGCGCGAACTGCGGACGGGAGGGGTATCGGGGATATGCGTCATCGGGTTTTCCTTGCCTGCGTTCCACATATGGCGCGCCGAGGGAAATGGCCAGAGGCGGCCGGCGCAGAGCGGCACGGACGCCCCCGTTCGCCCCCCCTGAAGCGGCGCTCGGCGTGAAAGCCTTCGCGGCTTGCGGCGCGCCTACCGGGGAATGTTGAATACCTGACCGGGATAAATCAGGTCGGGGTCACGGATACGGTCGCGATTGGCCTCGAACACCCGCACATACAGCAGCCCCTCGCCATAGCGTTCGCGCGAGATCGCCCAAAGCGTATCGCCCTTTTGCACCGTCACGGCCCGGATCGCGGGGGCACCGTTGGTGGTGCTCTGTTCCGGCGCGGGCAGACGCAATGCCTCGGGCGACTCGCGCTTGAACGGGGTTTCCAACCGGCTGATCACCTCGCCCGCCGCGTTCACCTCGTCAAGACGCAGGATATAGACGCCGGGCACCACGTCTTTGAGCTGACCTTTCCAGCGGCCATTCTCCCCGGCGGCAAGATCCGCGACCACCTCGTTGTCGAGATAGATCCGCACCACCGAAAGCACCCCGGCGCGCCCCGAGAGCAGCACATCGCCCGCCTCGGTATAGCTGATGGTGTCGAGCGCGATCTGATCCATCACCTCGGGTTCCGGCGCGGTGGCGGACTGGATCAGTTCGACCCCGTCGGCGCCAGCGCGCAGCACCGCGACCGGGGTCGCTTGTGGCACGGGTGCGGTTCTGGGTGCAGGGGCCGGCGCCGAGGCTGCGGTCGGGCTGGTGGTCGGGCTGGTGGTCGAAATCGCCGCCTGCGCGGCGGGGACGGCTGGCGCTGCGGGGGCAGACCCCGCGCTCAGAATCGGGGCCGGGACAGTAGTCGTAGCCGTCGTTGTGGTCGTGGCGGTTGTCGCGACTGTTGGTTGCGGCGCGGCTGTGGTTTCGCTGGTTTCTCCGGCCATCGGGTCAGACTCGACCGCCCCCTGCCCGGCGGACGTTGTCGCCGCAGCCATCTGTTCGGTGGTGGCGGGGATCTCCCCCTCTCCGGCGCGAGTCTCTGGCGCGGTGTCGGCGTGGGCCGCCTGTTCAGCTTCAGGTTCAGCAGTCGCGTTCGCGGCAACACCTGCGACGTCGGCACCGGATTGCGCAACAGGGGTCTCCACCTGACCCGTGGTCGCGGCGGTCGGAGTCGCATGAACGACCTGCGGTTCAGACGCTGACGCGGATTTCGGTTCCGCTTCCGGCCCTGTTTCTGGCGCAGGGGTTTCCGCCACGGCGGTCAGATCGGCGCGCGGCATCGGCGCAAGGATGATCTGATCCTGCGACAGGACGCTCTGCCCATCAAACTCGGCGCGCAGCATCATCACACGCGGCGCATCACTGAGCGGGAGCGTCAGGAAGCTGACGAATGCGCCATCGCTGGCGACGGTAAAGCTGTCTATCTCCGCGCTGTCGAGCAACACGGTGACGATGCTCTCTGGCGTCGCCTTGCCGGCGATCACTGTGGTGCCATCCGGTTCGACCCGCACCAGATCAAAGCTGGGCGCGACAAGCGGCACCATGGCGGGCGTGGGAGCGGAGATATCGGCCGTCTCGGGCGCGGCCTTGTCGGCAGACTGGTCGGCGGTCTGCTCTGCACTCGGCTTTGCGCTCGGCTCGGCTCTCGGCTCGGCGACCTCGGGGGTCGGCTCTGGCACAGGGTCGGGAACGGCTGCGATTTCAGATTGCGGCGCAGGATTCGGCGTCGGACTCTCCCCCGGGCCGACCCCTCCAGCGAAATAAACCCAACCGCCAATCACCGCCACCACGGCCCCGGCCAAGCCTCCCCAGACCCAGCCAGAAAATCCGCCATTTTCCGATGCAGTTGCCATCGCTGTCTTTCCCCCATCCGCGAACCTGTCGTTCACGCAGTTGAGCCAACCTATCAATCCGGCTATCAGGGGTCAAAACACGTAACCTACCCAATTTACAAGAGTATGAGAGGCGCGCCGATGTCCACCAAATCCGTTTGTGTCTATTGTGGCTCACGCGCGGGCGCCCTGCCCGCATATGCCGCAGCCGCCCGCGATCTGGGCACGGCGCTGGCCGATCAGGGCTGGCGGCTGGTCTATGGCGCCGGCGATGTCGGCCTGATGGGCGAGGTCGCGCGCGCCGCACAGGCCGGTGGGGCCGACACCTTCGGCGTCATCCCCGAGCATCTGGTGGCCTGGGAAGTGGGCAAGGTTGACCTGACGCGCTATGTCGTGACCCAGACCATGCATGAGCGCAAGAAGGTGATGTTCATGAATGCCGACGCGGTGGTGGTGCTGCCGGGCGGGGCGGGATCGCTTGACGAGTTGTTCGAGGTGCTGACATGGCGCCAGCTTGGCCTGCATGACATGCCGATCGTGATCCTCAACGCCGAGGGCTACTGGACGCCGCTGCGCGCGCTGATCGAGCACGTGATCGATCAGGGCTTTGCCGATGCCTCGCTGGCCGGGTTCCTGACATGGGTCGACACGCCGGTGGCCGCCATGGACGCCCTGCGCGAGGCCCTGTCCTGACGCAACGACGAGACCGAGAACAGCGCCAGCGCGGTCCAGATCATTCCAAAGGCGGTCTGACACGGGCATAAACTGACACCGGCATATACTGACACGGGCACAAACGAAAAACGCCCGACCAATTGGCCGGGCGCGATGCTTGGGCAGAGGCGGGGCGATCAAGGCCCTGCCTCCCGGTCTGCTCACTTCATGCGCGAGGCGACGTTTTCCCAGTTCACCAGATTGTTCAGGAAGTTGTCGAGATAGGCCGGACGCTTGTTGCGGAAGTCGATGTAATAGGAATGTTCCCACACATCGCAGCCCAGCAGCGCGGTCTGGCCAAAGCACAGCGGGTTGACGCCGTTCTCGGTCTTGGTCACGGCAAGCGCGCCATCGGCGTTCTGCACCAGCCAAGCCCAGCCCGAGCCGAACTGACCGGCACCGGCAGCGGCAAACTGCGACTTGAACTCATCGACCGACCCGAAGGACTCGGTCAGGGCCTTTTCCAATGCACCCGGCATGGCGATGCCGCCCGGGCCCATCATTTCCCAGAACTGGCTGTGGTTCCAGTGCTGCGAGGCGTTGTTGAAGATGCCGTTCTGGGCCACTGCGCCGGACTGATAGGTGCCCTTGATGACATCTTCCAGCGACTTGCTTTCCCACTCGGTCCCGGCAATCAGCTTGTTGCCGTTGTCGACATAGGCCTTGTGGTGCATGTCGTGGTGATATTCCAGCGTTTCCGCCGACATGCCCTTGGATGCCAGCGCGTCATGTGCATAAGGAAGATCGGGTAGTTCAAAAGCCATTTTGGACCCCTGCTGATTGAGTTACGTTTCCCCGTTGTACATGCGTCCCTGTCGCAGGCAGGTCAAGGGCCATGAGGGCAAAAGCCCCCGCCGGGGACGCGGGCAAACAAGAGGGAAACAGGCAAATGCTGACGCGAATACGCAAGGCGATCTATCGGGCGCGCGGGCACTATGCCGGGTCGCTGGGCGGTGTGGCGTTCCGGCTTGACCCCTATCACAGCAAGTTCTGGCGTCGCGCCGGGGCGGGCGCGTGGGAGCCGGAAACCTTTGCCACGCTCGAGCGCTATCTGGGGCCAGAGCAGGATTATATCGACATCGGCGCCTGGATCGGGCCCACGGTGCTTTTTGCCGCGACAAGGGCGCGTCACGTCTGGGCGTTCGAGCCCGACGCCACCGCGTTCCGTCATCTGGCCTGGAACATCGAGCTGAACGGTCTGCGCAATATCAGCGCCCTGCCCGTCGCCCTGTCCGATCACACCGGCATCGCCCGGATGGCCAGTTTCGGCGGCGAGCCGGGCGACAGCATGACCAGCCTGCTGAACGCCGAGGCGACCGGCGGCAGCGATGTGGTGACGCTGGATTGGGCGGCCTTTGCCGCAAGCGCGGATCTGTCCGCCGTTTCGCTGGTCAAGATGGATGTGGAGGGGGCGGAATTCGCCCTGCTGCCCGCCCTGCTGCCTTGGCTCAAGGCGCAGCGCCCGGCGCTATACCTCTCGACCCATGCGCCCTATCTGGCGCCAGAGGAGCGGGCGGCACGGATGGCCGATCTGGCCGAGGGGCTGTCGTTCTATGCCCGCTGCCATGACGAAAGCGGCAGCCCGGTGACGGCGGCGGAGTTCACCACGCAATCCGCGCAGGAGCGGTTCCGGACCTTTCTGTTCACCGGTTAAGGCGTCTAGTAGACGCCGACCGATGCACCGGGCCTTGCTGCGTCTTTCAGCAGGTCAAAGGCATAGGCGGCGACCGAGCGGAAACAGATCACGCGAAAGCTCTGGTCCGGCTCCATCCAGAACGCGGCGGCGATCTGGGCCATGCGGGTGCGCCGGATCATCCCCGGGGCAAAGGCCTCGGGCGAAAGATCCACCGGGCACAGCTTGCCCAATACCTCGCGCGCGCCGGGGCCGGAGACGGAAAACAGCGCGCGGGCGTCCGAGACGTTGACTGCCAGCGCAGGGGCATCGCCCAGCGCGGCGTTCACCTTGTCCAACACCTTGCCGACATCTGCATAGGGGCACAGCAACAACAGCTCGTCCGGCGACATCCACAGCGCCATCCCACTTTTGCCCTGCGTCCCCTGCCGCAGCGCGGGCAGCTTCGCCCCCGTGGCGGCGGTGACGGCGGCTTTCACCGGCTTGGAGGAGAGATCGCCGCGCAGGGTGATCATGCCCTGCAACCCGGCCTCTTCGATCTGGGCCAGCCCGTCAAAGCGGGCCCTGGGCAATGCGCTGATCGGGGCGCTGATGGGTGCGTTGATGGGTTCAGGCATTCTGCTTCTCCCCGTCCTTGTCGTAAAAGACCGGATCGACGATCTTGGCCTTGTGGATCTTGCCGTCGGTGCCGGGGAACTCCAGCACCTCGCCCATGCGGTCCGGCCCGTGCAGCACCAGCCCCATGGCGATGCCGCGGCCCAGCGTCGGCGAATGATAGGTCGATGTGACCCGGCCTTGCGTCTTGCGCTGGCCGTTGGCGTTCACCCCCTCGGCTGGCGCATAGGCCCCAACGGGAAGCACGCCGCCGACCTCGCTTTCCAGCCCCACCAGCTTCCAGCGGGACGCATCGCACAAGTCGCTACTCGCCTGCGCCCGCTTGCCAAGGTAATCCTCTTTCTTCTTCGAGATCGCCCAGTTCAGCCCCAGATCCTGCGGGATCACGGTGCCGTCGGTCTCGTCCCCGATCATGATAAAGCCCTTTTCGGCGCGCATGATGTGCAACGCCTCGGTGCCATAGGGCATCATGCCAAAGGCCGCGCCCTCCTGCATCAGCCGGTCCCAAAGCGCACGCCCCTCGCCCGCGCGCACGGCGATTTCATAGCTGAGCTCACCCGAGAACGAGATCCGGTAGATCCGCGCCGCAATGCCGCCCAGCGTGCCATCGACCCAAGTCATGAACGGCAGCGCCTCTTTGCTCACGTCCATGCCGCCCAGCGCTTCCAGAACCTGCCGCGCCTTGGGGCCGACCACGGCGATCTGCGCGAATTGCTCGGTCACATTGGCGGTATAGACCTTCCAGTCCCACCATTCGGTCTGCAGCCATTCTTCCATATGGGCATGGATATGCTCGGCCCCGCCGGTGGTGGTGTGGCACAGGAAGGTGTCCTCATCGATCCGCGCCACCACGCCATCGTCGATCAGAAAGCCATTCTCCGAACACATCAGCCCATAGCGGCATTTGCCCGGTTTCAGCGTGCTCATCATGTTGGTGTAAAGCATGTCGAGGAAACGGCCCGCGTCCGGCCCCTTGACGATGATCTTGCCCAATGTGGAAGCGTCAAGCAGTCCAACGGCTTGCCGGGTGTTGTTGACCTCGCGCATCACCGCGTCATGGGTGCTCTCGCCCGGCTGCGGATAGGCATAGGGGCGACGCCACTGGCCGACCGGCTCCCACTCGGCGCCATGGGTTTCGTGCCAGTCCTGTATTGGGGTGCGGCGCAGCGGCTGAAACAGCGCGTCGCGGGCATCGCCCGCCATCGCCCCGAAGGAGATCGGCGTATAGGGCGGCCGGAAGGTGGTGGTGCCGACGGTCGGAATCGCCGCCTCCAACGCCCCGGCAAGGGTGGCAAGCCCGTTGATATTGCTCAGCTTGCCCTGATCCGTCGCCATGCCCAGCGTGGTATAGCGCTTGGTATGTTCGACGCTTTCATACCCCTCGCGCGCGGCGAGTTGCACGTCAGAGACCTTGACGTCGTTCTGGTAATCCAGCCAAGCCTTCATCCGCAGCTCGATCCCGGCGTTGCGCGGCATCAGCCAGACCGGAGCAAGCGGTGTTTCCTGCGCCGTGCTGCCCTGCGGTGCCGGGCTGCGTTTCACCTTGAGCCTGACCGCCTTGGCGGCGGATTTGCCCGAGGCATCGGCATCGACAAGCGCCGCGTCCAGCGTCAGCGCGCCATTGGCCGCGCCTGCGGCAAGGACAAAGGGCTGCCCATCGGCCCCGGTGGGCGCGCGCGCCGCGTCCGGGCGGAACATCGCCCCGGCCTCGTCCCAGGTCAGCTTGCCACCGCAATGGGACCACAGATGCACCACGGGAGACCAGCCGCCCGACATGGCGAGTGCATCGCAGGCGATCTCTTCCAGTGCGTTGCCCTGCCCCTCTTGCGCGCAGATCGCCACGCGGGCGACCCGTTTGCCGCCCGAGACCTTGGCGATGGCGCGCCCGCAATCAATGCGGATGCCCAGCGCCCGTGCCTCTTCCATAAGCGCGCCGCCGCCAGCACTGCGCGCATCCAGCACCCGCAGCACATTGATGCCGGCCTGTTTCAACGCGATGGCGGTGCGATAGGCGTCGTCGTTATTGGTGACGACCACGACCTTCTGCCCCGGCGCGACGCCGAAATTGACCACAAAGTCGCGCATCGCCGAGGCCAGCATCACGCCGGGCACATCATTGCCGGCAAAGGACAGCGGCCGTTCGATCGCGCCGGTGGCGGTGATCACCTGTTTGGCGCGGATCCGCCACAGCCGATGGCGCGGCCCCTCGCCCCCCGGCGCATGATCGCTCAACCGCTCGTAGCCCAGCACATAGCCGTGATCATAGACCCCCGCCCCCATGCAGCGCGCGCGCAGGGTGACGTTGGGCATGGACTTCAGCGCCGCGAGGGTCTGCGCGATCCAGTCCTCGGGCGACAGGCCGTCAATCTCGCCACCATCGACCGGGGCGCGACCGCCCCAATGGGCGCCCTGTTCGACCAGCAACACCTTGGCCCCGCTCTCGGCAGCGGATTTCGCCGCCGCCAACCCGGCCACACCGCCGCCGATCACCACCACGTCGGCGAAGAAATAGAAATGCTCATAGCTGTCGGCGTCGCGTTCTTTCGGCGCCTTGCCGAGCCCGGCGGACTGGCGGATGAACGGCTCGTAGATGTGCTTCCAGAACGGGCGGGGATGGATGAAGGTCTTGTAATAGAACCCCGCTGGCAGGAACCGGGCAAAGGCGCTGTTCACCGCGCCGACGTCGAACTCCAGACTGGGCCAGTGGTTCTGGCTTTCGGCGCTCAGCCCGTCAAACAGCTCGGTCGTGGTGGCGCGCTGGTTCGGCTCGAACCGCGCGCCCTGCCCCAGCCCGACCAGCGCGTTCGGCTCTTCCGCGCCGCTTGCCACGATGCCGCGCGGGCGGTGGTACTTGAACGAGCGCCCGACCAGCATCTGATCATTGGCCAGCAGCGCCGAGGCCAGCGTGTCACCGGCAAAGCCGGTCAGGGCCTTGCCGTTGAAGGTGAAGCGGACGGGACGGGCGCGGTCGACCAGACGCCCCCCTGTGGCGACGCGTGTGCTCATGCCGAGACCCTTTCGCACGGGGCGGCGGGCGCCCTGTGAGTATTTGCAACAAGAAGAAGGTTCATGCGAAGTCCCTCCATGTCCAGCCGGGGCGTTTGGCGGTGATCGCCGCGCAGATCGCCTTGGGCGGCGCTGTGGTCTGGGCGGAATAGGTGCCGAACACCTCGAGCGTCATGGTGCAGCGGGCGGCATGGAACCACTTGCCGCAGCCATTGGCATGGCGCCAGCGTTCGAAATGCACCCCCTTGGGGTTTTCACGGGCGAACAGATAGTCGCGAAACGCCTCGTCAGAGGCACCGGGGCCGAAGCGTTTGACATGGGCCTCGCCACCGGGGGCGAATTCGGTTTCCTCGGCGGTGACGCCGCAACAGGGACAGGTGAGGATCAGCATGGGCTATTCCTTTGGCGGCAGGCTGGCGGTGAACGCCAGCGCGATCTCGGTAAGTTTCAGGCGGGTGGCGTCCTCGGTAAAACCGTCCTCATCAAGGCGGACAAAGCCACCCATCTGGCGGCCCCCCATGACCATCGGGTCGGTGCCGGGCAGCGCCCGCGCCGTGGCCTCGTTCGGCTTGCCGACGCGATAAAACGCGCCATCCTTGCCAAGACCGGCGATCATGTTGCCGTACAACAGCAGGCAAATGCCGCCGAACATCTTTTTCTCGGACAGGCCCGGCTCGACCCCCAGATCGGCGCGCATGGTTTCGGCCATGTGTTCAGAGTAGGCCATCAATGCGCCACCCCCGCCGCGACGCTCTCATCAATGAAGCGCCCCTCGGTGAAGCGGTCGAGCGAAAACTCATCGGCCAGCGGCGCGTGGCCCTTGGCCATGAGTTCGGCAAAGGCCCAGCCAGAGCCGGGGATCGCCTTGAACCCGCCGGTGCCCCAGCCACAGTTGATAAAGACGCCCTCTACCGGGGTTTTCGACAGGATCGGCGAGCGGTCCCCGGTCATGTCGACGATGCCGCCCCATTGCCGCAGCATCTTGAGCCGCGACACCATTGGGAAGGTTTCGATCAGCGCCGCCAGCGTGTGTTCGATGTGGTGAAAGCTGCCGCGCTGGGTATAGTTGTTGAAGCTGTCGGTGCCGCCGCCGATCACCATCTCGCCCTTGTCCGATTGCGACATGTAGCCATGCACCGTGTTGGCCATGACCACCACGTCCATGCAGGGTTTGACCGGTTCTGACACCAAGGCCTGCAGCGCCACGCTTTCGATTGGCAGACGGAACCCCGCCATCTCGGCCAAGGCGCCGGAATGGCCCGCGACCACCATCCCCAGCTTGCCACAATCGATCGCGCCCTTGCTGGTGTCGACGCCGACCACCTTGCCACCCTCGCGGCGCACGCCGGTGACCTCGCATTGCTGGATGATGTCCATGCCCATGGCGGAACAGGCCCGGGCATAGCCCCAGGCCACCGCGTCGTGACGCGCGGTACCGCCGCGCGCCTGCCACAGCCCGCCCAGAACCGGG
>JASJGL010000081.1:0-23688 GCA_033791545.1 Pseudodonghicola sp.
TCCATCTCGCGCAACAGGGCGTTCATCTCTTCCGCCCGCATCCGGCGACCCGAGCGGATCGAGCCATGACAGGCGACACGCGACAGGATCGCCTCGATCCGCGCCTGCACCAGCTGGCTTTCGCCCGCGTCGTCCAGTTCATCGAGGATATCGCGCAACATGGCTTCGGCGTTGACCTCGCCCAGAATGGCAGGGGTTTCGCGCACCGCAACGGCAGAGCCGCCAAAGGGTTCGATGCCCAGCCCCAGCCGTTCCAGATCCGCCGCCACCTCCAGCAGCCGGGCGCAATCTCCGGCAGAAAGCTCGACGATTTCGGGGATCAACAGCGCCTGCGCCGCGACGCCGTTTTCGGCCATCTGGTGTTTCAGCTTTTCATAGACCAGTCGTTCATGCGCCGCGTGCTGATCGACGATCACCATGCCGGTTTCGGTCTGGGCGATGATGTAGTTTTCATGCACCTGCCCGCGTGCCGCCCCAAGCGGCAGCGATTCCAGCGCCGCCTGATCCTCGCCGGGCGCGCCCGGCTCCTCGATGATCCGGCCGCTATAGGCGCTGGACAGCTCGGCAAAGCCCGGCTCGGGGACGGCGCATTCGCCATAGGCCGGGGCGGGCGGGAACGGGGCCTGCGCCTGATAGGCCGCCATGCGCGCGCCTAGCGAGGGGCGGTCCATCTGATAGACGCGCGGCGGCGCACCGGGCATTTCGGGGCGCATTGCCCCCAGTGTCGCCGTGGCCACGGTTGACGAGGCACGGTGCCCGGCCTCGGCCAAGGCATGGCGCAGCGCCGAGACGATCAGGCCGCGCGGCACGCCGGGGTCGCGAAAGCGGACTTCGGATTTCGCCGGGTGCACGTTCACATCCACCAGCGTCGGGTCGCAATCCAGAAACAGCGCGGCCGCCGGGTGCCGGTCACGGCTGAGGAAATCGAAATAGGCCGCCCGCAAGGCACCGGTCAGCATCCGGTCGCGCACCGGTCGCGCGTTGACGAACAGGTATTGCGCCACCGCCGCGCCGCGCGAATAGGTCGGCAGCGCGGCATAGCCAAACAGCCGGATCCCCTCGCGCGTGGCATCGATGGGCAGGGCGTTTTCGGTGAACTCCCGCCCCATCACGCGGGCCAGCCGCGCCAGCAAGGCGTCAAACAGATCGCCGGTCTCGGCATCTGCGCGAAAGGTCACCCGCCCCTCGCCGCCGCCCGACACGTCGCGCAGGGTAAACCCGACCGAGGGCTCGGCCATCGCCAGCCGTTTCACCACGTCCGAAATCGCCTGCGATTCGGCGCGGTCGCTGCGCATGAATTTCAGCCGCGCAGGGGTGGCAAAGAACAGATCGCGCAGTTCGACCACCGTGCCGTTGCGCAGGGCGGCGGGGCGCACCGGCTCTGGCTTGCCGCCAGCGACGCGGATCGTCGCCGCCTCCTCCCCGGCAACGCGGCTGGTGATGCTCAACCGCCCCACCGCGCCAAGCGAGGGCAGCGCCTCACCGCGAAACCCGAAGGTGTGGATGTTCAGCAGGTCCGAGCCGTCGATCTTGGAGGTGGCATGGCGCGACAGTGCCAGCGGCAGGTCACTCGGCGTGATGCCGCAGCCGTCATCGGTGACGCGGATCAGGGTCTTGCCACCGTCGGCGATCTCGATACCGATGCGGGTGGCCCCGGCGTCGATGGCGTTCTCGACCAGTTCCTTGACGGCAGAGGCCGGGCGTTCGACCACCTCGCCCGCGGCGATGCGGTTGATGGCCGTCTCGTCAAGTTGTCGGATTACGGGGCGATCTTCGCCGATATTGCGGTGCTGGGTTATCATACCGCTAAACCTAGCATGAGAGGCAACGATTCTGCCAGATCGATGATGCGGTCCAATCCGTGCAGGCCGGGGTCGAAACGCGACGGAATTGCACAGAGCCGGGGCCGCATAACATTGGGTGCAAACCAAGGCGCAAGGGCGCGGGTCGCTTGCCAAGGCGGCGCGCCCGTGCCAGCCTGCCCGCAAATCTATCAGACCAGAACCAACCACCGGACCCGCCGCATGGACATGACCGAGACGTCACACACCGCGCACCTGCCGCAGGTGAGCGAGCCGCGCAATCCCGGCATGGTGCTGGACCTTGACTGGGTGCGCGCGGCGCAGGCCAACCGCTCGGCCATCGAGCGGCGCGCCGCCACCCTGCCCGGCCGCCGCAGCGTCAAGAAAGACTATCAGGCGGCCTGGCTGCTCAAGGCCATCAGCTGCATCGACCTGACCACGCTGTCGGGCGACGACACCGCCGCCCGCGTGCGCCGCCTGTGCGCCAAGGCCCGCCAACCGGTGCGCGCCGATCTGCTGCAGGCGCTGGGAATCGAGGGGCTGCACGTGGGCGCGGTCTGTGTCTATCACGACATGATCGCCCCCGCCGTCGCGGCGCTGGAGGGCTCCGGCATTCCGGTCGCCGCCGTCTCGACCGGCTTTCCCGCAGGGCTGTCGCCGTTCCCCCTGCGCGTCGCCGAGATTGGCGAAAGCGTAAAGGCCGGCGCGGGGGAGATCGACATCGTGATCTCGCGCCGCCATGTGCTGGAGGGCAACTGGCAGGCGCTTTATGACGAGATGCGCAGCTTTCGCGCCGCCTGCGGCACGACCCATATCAAGGCGATCCTGGCCACAGGAGAGCTGGGCACCCTGCGCAACGTGGCGCGCGCCAGTCTGGTGTGCATGATGGGCGGGGCCGATTTCATCAAGACCTCGACCGGCAAAGAGGCGGTGAACGCCACCCTGCCGGTCAGTCTGGTGATGATCCGGGCGATCCGCGACTATCACGAGCGCAGCGGCTATCGTGTCGGCTACAAACCTGCGGGCGGGATCTCCAAGGCCAAGGATGCCCTGACCTATCTGGCGCTGATCAAGGAAGAACTGGGCGATCGTTGGTTGCAGCCCGACCTGTTCCGCTTTGGCGCCTCGTCGCTGTTGGGCGATATCGAGCGGCAGTTGGAACATCACGTCACCGGGGCCTATTCCGCCGCCTACCGCCACGCGATAGGCTGAAACGTGACCGCGGCACATGTGGCCCACGCCGGGCCAATGAGTATTTGGAACAAGAAGAAGCCATGACCGTCAAACAGATCTTCGACACGATGGAGTACGGCCCCGCCCGCGAAAGCGTAGCCGAGGCGCTGAGCTGGCTTGTGGATCAGGGCGACCGCTTTGGCCATTTCATCGATGGCGCTTTTACCGCGCCGGGGCCGGGGTTCGACAGCCGCAATCCCGCGACGGGCGAGGTGCTGGCCACCTTGACCCAGGCCAGCGACGAAGAAGTCAATGCCGCCACCGCCGCCGCCCGCCGGGCGCAGGGCAAATGGGAGCATCTGGGCGGACCGGGGCGGGCGCGCTATCTTTATGCCATCGCGCGGCTATTGCAGAAACACGCGCGTCTGTTCGCGGTGCTGGAGACGCTGGACAACGGCAAACCGATCCGCGAAAGCCGCGATATCGATATCCCGCTGGCGCAGCGGCATTTCTATTACCATGCGGGCATGGCGCAGTTGATGGAGACCGAACTGCCGGACCGGCAGGCGGTCGGTGTCTGCGGCCAGATCATCCCGTGGAACTTTCCGCTGCTGATGCTGGCGTGGAAAGTGGCGCCGGCGCTGGCCATGGGCAATACCGTGGTGCTGAAACCGGCGGAATATACCTCGCTTACCGCGCTGCTGTTTGCCGATATCTGCCGTCAGGCCGGGCTGCCCAAGGGGGTGGTCAATATCGTCACCGGCGACGGCGCGGTGGGCGCGACGATCGTGGACCACCCCGATATCGACAAGATCGCCTTTACCGGCTCGACCGAGGTCGGGCGCAAGATCCGTGCGGCGACAGCCGGGACCGGCAAGGCGCTGACCTTGGAGCTGGGCGGCAAATCCCCCTATATCGTGTTTGACGATGCCGATATCGATTCAGCGGTCGAGGGGCTGGTCGATGCGATCTGGTTCAATGCCGGGCAGGTCTGCTGCGCCGGATCGCGCCTTTTGGTGCATGAGCCGGTGGCAGAGCGGTTCCACGACAAGCTGCGCGCGCAGATGGACAAGCTGCGCATCGGCGATCCGCTGGACAAATGCATCGATGTCGGCGCGGTGGTGGACCCGGTGCAGCACGCGGCGATCAGCGCCATGGTGGCGAGCAATACCGAGGGCGCGGTGCATCACGCCGATGTCGCCCTGCCGGATCGGGGCTGTTTCTATCCCCCCACGCTGATCACCGGGCTGTCGCCCTCGGACCGGCTGATGCAGGAAGAGGTTTTCGGCCCGGTGCTGGTCTCGACCACTTTCCGCACCCCGGCTGAGGCGGTGCAGCTGGCCAACAACACGCGCTATGGGCTGGCCGCCTCGGTCTGGACCGAGAATGTGAACCTTGCGCTTGATACCGCGCCGAAACTGGCCGCCGGGGTGGTCTGGGTGAATGCGACCAACCTGTTCGACGCCGCCGCCGGTTTTGGCGGGGTGCGCGAAAGCGGCTTTGGCCGGGAAGGCGGCTGGGAGGGGCTTGCCGCCTATACCCGGCCCAAGGCACGGGCCAAGGCGCTGGCCCCGGTTGCCCCGATGGTGGCAGGCGATGGCGCACCCGTGGACCCGCTGGACCGGACCGCCAAGCTTTATATCGGGGGTAAACAGGCGCGGCCCGACGGCGGCTATGCGCGCCCGGTCTGGTCGAAGCGCGGTGCTCTGCTGGGGCATGTGCCGATGGCCGGTCGCAAGGACGTGCGCAACGCGGTTGAGGCGGCGCAGGCTGCGGCAGGCTGGGCCCAGACCTCGGGCCATCTGCGGGCGCAGATCCTGTATTATCTGGCCGAGAACCTTTCGACACGGGCCGGGGAGTTTGCTCATCGGATCGACGCCATGACCGGCAAGCGCGGCGGTGAGAAAGAGGTCGAGGCCTCCCTGCAAAAGCTGTTTACCGCCGCAGCATGGGCCGACAAATTTGATTGTCAGGTCCATGGCGTGCCGATCCGCGGCGTGGCGCTGGCGATGAAGGAACCCGTCGGCATCATTGGCGCGCTTTGCGCGGACGAGGCGCCGCTTTTGGGGCTGGTCGGGGTCATGGCGCCCGCCATCGCCATGGGCAACCGGGTGGTGCTGGTCGCGTCTGAGCCGTTCCCGCTGGCCGCCACCGATTTCTATCAGGTGTTGGAGACCTCGGACGTGCCGGCAGGGGTGGTCAACATCCTGACCGGATCGCACGCAGAGCTTGCCGCGCCGCTGGCATCGCATCTGGGGGTGGACGCGGTCTGGAGCTTTTCCTCCACCGACCTGTCCGGCGAGATCGAACGCGCCTCGGCGGGCAACCTCAAACGGACATGGGTGAACAACGCGCGCGCCACCGACTGGACTGCGCCGGACCTGCGCCCGGTGCTGGAGGCGGCGACCGAGATCAAGACAATCTGGGTGCCCTACGGGGAATAGGGGGATGATGCGCGCCCCGGATCAGAAACGCCCGGTCCTGATCTTTCATGGGATCGGCCAGCCCCGGCGGGTGCTGGAGCCGGGCGAGGCGGTATTCTGGATCTCGCCCCCGCGATTTTGCGAGATTCTCGACCGGATCAAGGGGATGGGCACCGACGCGCCCGAGATCACCTTTGACGACGGCAATACCTCGGATATCGAAATCGCGCTACCCGCACTCGAGAAACGCGGGTTGCGGGCGGTGTTCTTTCTGCTCAGCGCGCGCCTTGGCCAGCCCGGATCGCTTTCCGAGGCGGATGTGGGACGGCTG
This sequence comes from Pseudodonghicola sp., assembly GCA_033791545.1. Taxonomy (GTDB): domain Bacteria; phylum Pseudomonadota; class Alphaproteobacteria; order Rhodobacterales; family Rhodobacteraceae; genus Antarcticimicrobium. Next base: position 5,730 of record JASJGL010000081.1, read on the forward strand.
GCCGCCGCGGGCCATGTCATCGGGCTGCACGGGGCCGCCCACCGAGACTGGCGCGCGCTGGATGCTGCCGGACGGCAAGAGGAATTTTGCGCGGCACGCCGCAGGCTGGCGGCTTTGGCCGGTGCGCCTGTCACGCTGGCCGCCGCGCCGTTCGGGCTGTATGATCGCAGCGTCAGCGCGGCGCTGGCCGCCGAGGGGGTCGAGGCGCTGTATACCAGCGACCGGGGTCAGGCCACGAACACCGCCTTTCTGCGTCCGCGCAATTGTATCGAGGCCAATATGCCCCACCACACGCTAGAGGATGCCCTGCACGGAAGGGTGCCTTTGGCCCGGCGACCACGGCGGCTGCTGGGGCTGGCGCGCAAACGTCTGCTGCCGGCACGAGGTGCGACATGATCTCGATCGTGATCCCGGCCTACAATGAAGAGGGGTTCATCGGGAAAAGCCTTGATGCCCTGCTGTTGTCGCGCGACCCGCTGGGCGATGATCCGGTCGAGGTGATCGTCCTGCCCAACGGCTGCGCAGATGCGACCGCGCAAGAGGCCCGCGTCCGCGCGCCGCAGTTCGCCGCACGAGGCTGGCTGTTTCAGGTCATCGAACTGCCAGAGGGCAGCAAGACCCGGGCGCTAAATGCTGGCATCGAAGCGGCATGCTATCCCCGGCTGATGTTTCTGGATGCCGATATCCATGTCTCACCCGGATTGGTCGCGGCGCTGGCGGCTGCGGTGGACCGGCCCGAGCCCATCTATGCCAGTGGACAGTTCCGCATCCGGCGCGCCCGGAGTCCGGTGTCGCGGCTCTATGCGCGGTTCTGGGCGCGGCTGCCCTTCATGGCAAAAAGCGTGCCGGGCTGCGGGGTCGCTGCGGTCAATGCGGCCGGACGCGCCCGCTGGGACGAGATCCCAGAGGTGATCTCGGACGATATCTTTATCCGCAACCATTTCGCGCCCGGTGAAAGGGTCGCGGTTCCCGACGAATTTTCATGGCCCATCGCCGAAGGCTTTGGCACGCTGGTGCGGGTGCGACGGCGGCAGAACCGCGGGCTGGCCGAACTTGGGGAGATACGGCCGGATCTTGTACGGAATGCGGGCGGGACCGCCCCGGGGTTCAGCGAGAAACTTGGGCTGTTGCTGCGCGATCCGGCGGGTTTCATCCTTTACGCCACCGTGGCGCTGATGGTGAAGACGCCGTTTTTCAAATCCCGCACCCGCTGGGACCGTGACCGCAGCGCCCAGTAGCGCCGCGGTCACGAAGTAGTCACGCAGCAGGCCCGAGGCGATCAGTTGGTGGTGCTCGCCAGCCCCTCGGGCTGACCGACCACGACAAAGCGCAACTGATCGGGTTTCAGCAACTCTGCCGCGACGCGATTCGCATCCTCCAGCGTCACCGCGTTCACCCTGTCGTTGCGGGTGGTGATATAGTCGATCGGCAGGTCGTCCATCTGCATCCCGACAAGGATGCTGGCGATCTGCCCGTTGCCGTCGAACCGCAGCGGATAGGCCCCGGTCAGATAGGTCTTGGCCCTGTCCAGCTCCTCTTGGGTGACGCCATCGCGCGCCATGCGGACCCATTCGTCGCGGATCACCTGCACCGCCTCGCCGATACGGTCATTGGCCGAGGCGACGCTGCCCATATAGACCGAGGCCAGATCGCGCGGCATGAGGTAGGAATAGACGCCATAGGTCAGGCCGCGCTTTTCGCGCACCTCACTCATCAACCGGCTTTCAAAGCTGCCGCCACCCATGATGGTGTTGAGCACATAGGCGGCAAAGAAATCAGGATCGTGCCGGCCCATGCCCGGCTGCCCGAACAGCGCCACCGATTGCGGCGTCGCAAAGGGCACCACGGTCACACCGCCGCTGATCGTCACATCGGCCTTGCCCGGCATCGGCGCGCCACTCGCGGGCAGATCGCCCAACAGCCCATCCAGCAGTGCCCCCAATGCCTCGGGGGTGATATCGCCCACCGCCCCGACAAAAAGCCGGTCGCGGGCAAACACCGCGCCATGGGCCTGCACCAGATCATCGCGACTGAGCGAGGCCACCGATTCGAGCGTGCCCTTGCCATTGCTCCCATAGGGGTGATCGCCATAGGTCATCTCGCGAAAAGTCGCGCCCGCCATATCGTTGGGATCCTTGGCGTCCGAGCGAAGCCCGGACAGAACCTGCCCCCGCACCCGCTCAACAGCGTCGGCGTCAAAACGCGGCGCGTGCAGGGTTTCATGCAGCAGGTCCATCACCTTGTCCCGGTTCTCGGTCAGGAACCGGGCCGAGACCGAAACCGAATCGGCCCCGCTGTCAAACGAGAACGAGGCGGCCAGCGATTCCAGCGCACGGGTATAGGCACGTGCATCAAGATCGCCCGCCCCCTCTTCCAGCAGCCCGGTCATCAGGTTGACCGCGCCGCGTTTGCCCGGCGCGTCCAGCGAGGTGCCGCCGCGAAAGCGCAGCTCCAGCGCGGTGAAGGGGATCGAGTGATCCTCGACCAGCCAGGCACGGATGCCGCCGGGGCTGGTCACCTCCTGGATCTTGACCGCGGCCATGGCCGGCAGCGCCAGCACCATCAGGATCAAAGCTGTAAACAGGGCCCTCATTGCGTCACCTCATCGTCGCGCATCAACCAGCCGGTGACCGATCCTTCCCGGCGCAGAACACTACGGGCTGCGGCCAGAATATCGTCTTCGGTCACGGCCTGAAGCAGATCAGGCCAGTGCTGCACATCCTCGATGCTCAGCCCGGTGGCCAGCGCCTTCCCATAGCGGTTGGCGATGTCAGCGACATCGTCACGCTCATAGATCTGGGCTGCGCGCAGTTGCAGCTTGATCCGGGCGAGGTGTTCGGGATTGACTCCCTCGCGCAGAAAGGCGCGCAAGGCGTCGTCCAGCGCCGCCTCGGCCGTCTCCAGCGAGACCCCCTCGGTCGGGACCACCACCAGATCAAAGGTGGTGTCGTCAAGCGAGACACCGTTATAGTAGGCGCCGGTATAGACGGCGATCTTGCTGTCGAATTGCAGCTTGTCCGTCAAAAACGAGGTCTGCCCACCGCCCAGAATCTCGGACAGCAGATACAGCGCGGCGGCCTGTTCCTGTGCGCCCGGATCGCGTTCCGGCGCCAGATAGGAGCGGCTGACATAGGGTTGCGCGACGCGCGCATCGCGGTATTTCAGCCGCCGCTCGGCCAGTTGCGGCGGTTCTTGCGAGCGAATGCGCGGTGGCAGGTCGGGATTGGCGGGGATCTTGCCGTAATACTCCTGCGCCAGCGCCCGCACCTCTTGCGGTGTCACGTCGCCGGATACCACCAGAATGGCATCGTTCGGCGCGTAGTAGCGATGGTAGAAGGTCAGTGCATCCTGCAGGTCCAGCGTTTCCATCTCGTGCTTCCAGCCGATCACCGGCACGCCATAGCGGTGGTTGAGATATTGCACCGCGTTCATCTGTTCGGAAAACAGCGCCCCCGGGTTGTTCTCGGTGCGCATGTTGCGCTCTTCCAGAATCACGTCGCGCTCGGTGGCGATGTCGTCCTCGCTCAACCGCAGATGGATCATCCGGTCGGCTTCCATCTTCATCATCAGGCCCAGCCGGTCGGCGGCGACGCGCTGAAAATAGGCGGTGTAATCATAGCTGGTAAAGGCGTTATCGCGCCCGCCATTGGCGGCCACGGTCGCCGAAAGCTCGCCCGGGGCCATGGTGTCGGTGCCCTTGAACAGCAGATGTTCCAGAAAATGCGCCACCCCGGAAGAGCCGATCGGCTCGTCGGCGGACCCGGCGCGGTACCAGACCATATGTTGCAGCACCGGAGCGCGATGATCCTCGACCACCACCACCTGCATGCCATTTGCCAGCGTGAAACTGCTGACCCCTTCAGTCGACGAGGCAATCACCGGGTCGGTTGCTGATCCAGTCGCTGAATCGAGCGCCGTTTCAGGGGCTGCCTTTGGCGCATCTTCGGTCACTCCGACCGCTTGATTGGCGGCGGCGGCCCCCGAAAGCATGCCAAGCATGGCGGTGGTTACGGCAAATGTCTTGAACATACGGGCACCTTCTGTTCCTGCGTGAGTTAACCTACGCACGGCCCGCCCGGGTTCAAGTCAAAGTCTCGAAAACGTGAGGAGCGTCAGCGCGTTGCTGGCGGCGCGGTCGGCGTCCCGGCCCCGGCAGAACGATAGCGTTCGTTCTCCGGATAGGGTTCAAGCGCCTGACGACGATAGGCCTGCTCATAGCGATCCACCGGCATCAGGCGGAAGCGGGTCATGCGCGTTTGCCGCTTGCGGAACTTGGCGTCCGTTTGCGCCAGCGTTTCGCGCACGTCAGGCTCAACACCATAGCGGCTGCTGGCAGTGACCAGCGCCCCATCGGCACCCGGCACGCCGCCTGACACCATGGCCTCGGCACGCCCGCCAAGGGCAACGACGGCCTCGACCGTGGGAGTCTGATCCACCAGATTTCCGCGGCCCGGCTCGGGTGCTGGCAACGCGGTGTAATCCTGCGGCGCGGTCAAGGGTTTGACCGGCAGAATCATGAATTCATCCGGGCCCGGACCCGGCGCACGCAGATTGCGCAGCCCGTTTTTCGAGCACCCTGCGACCGACACGGCCACAAACAGCATAATCATGATACCCAGAGGGCGCCGCATGGCCACTCTCTCCCGCCTGTTTCCCGGCTGTTTAACCGATTTGCCAGACAAGGTCACGGGGCCTTTTTCCGTTTGCCCTGCGAACCGCGCCCTTCGAACAGAATCAGCCCGGCTGCGCCAGCAAAAATGAACACATCCCCGAGATTGAACACGAAGGGATTATTGAGGCCACAGCAGGACATGTTGAGAAAATCCAGCACATAGCCATACAGCAGCCGGTCTACCACATTGCCCAGCGCGCCACCGATCAACAGCCCGGCGGACAGCAGCATCCAACGCCCGGCCCGCTGGCGCAAAACCCAGACGAAAACGGCAACGCAGACCGCCAGCGAAAAGCCGATCAGCAGCCAGCGCGCCACCTCGGACCCGCTGTCGAGAAGGCCAAAGTTGATGCCTCGGTTCTCGCCATAGCGAAAGTTGAGCAGTGGCGGCAGCACGTCGATTTCGCGCAGCCGCACCAATCCCATCCAGTGAACCACCAGGGATTTGCTGGCCTGATCCAGCAGAAAGGCCCAGAACCCGGCCCAGAACAGCAGTGCAAAGCGCATGTTGCGGTCAGTGCCGGAAATGGCGCATGCCGGTGAAGACCATGGCAAGCCCGGCCTCGTCGGCAGCGGCGATCACCTCGTCATCGCGCATCGAGCCGCCCGGCTGAATGACACAGGTCGCGCCAGCGGCGGCAGCCTCCAGCAGACCATCGGCGAACGGGAAGAACGCGTCCGAGGCCACGGCCGAGCCAATGGTCAGCGGCTTGGCTAGGCCCAGCGCCTCGGCCATGCGTTCGGCCTTTTTGGCGGCGATCAGGGCCGAATCGACCCGGCTCATCTGACCGGCGCCGACGCCGACGGTGGCCTGATCGCGGACATAGACGATGGCGTTGGATTTCACGTGTTTGGCCACCTTCCAGGCGAACAGAAGATCGCGCATCTGCTCCTCGGTCGGGGCGATCTTGGTCACCACCTTCAGGTCATCCAGGTCGATGAAGCCGTTGTCCTTGTCCTGCACCAGAAACCCGCCAGAGACCTGACGGAAGGTTTTCCCGCCGATGCGCGAATCAGGCAGACCGTCGGTGGTCAGCAGGCGCAGGTTTTTCTTTTTGGCAAAGATCTCCTTGGCCTCATCCGACGCTCCGGGCGCGATCACGACCTCGGTAAAGATGCCGGTGATCTCTTGTGCCGTTTCGGCATCCAGCGGTTTGTTCAGCGCCACGATGCCACCAAAGGCCGAGGTGCGGTCACAGTCAAACGCCGATTTATAGGCTTCGAGCAGGGTCGCGCCCTTGGCCACGCCGCAGGGGTTGGCGTGTTTGATGATGGCGCAGGCAGCGGTCTCCTCGGGAGAGAATTCGGCGACCAGTTCAAAGGCCGCGTCGGTGTCGTTGATGTTGTTGTACGACAGCTCCTTGCCCTGATGCTGCAGCGCCGTGGCAACGCCGGGGCGCGCCGAACCATCGACATAGAACGCCGCCTTTTGATGCGGGTTCTCGCCATAACGCAGGGTTTGCGCCAGCGTCCCGGCAAAGGCACGGCGGCGCGGCGCCTCGTCTTCCAGCGTTGTCGCCATCCAGGCCGAGACGGCGGCGTCATAGGCGGCGGTGCGGGAATAGGCGGTCAGCGCCAGATTCTGGCGGAAGGCATAGGTGGTCTGGCCCTCATGCGCGTCGAGCTCGGCCAACAGCGCGTCGTAATCGGCCACATCGACCACCACGTTGACGAAGGCGTGGTTCTTGGAGGCGGCGCGGATCATTGCCGGGCCCCCGATATCGATATTCTCGATACAGGTCTCGTAATCGGCGCCCTTGGCGACGGTTTCCTCGAACGGATAAAGGTTGACCACCAGCAGGTCGATTGGCGCGATCAGATGGGTTTCCATCGCCGCAACATGCGAAGCGTCGTCGCGCAGCGCCAACAGACCGCCGTGCACCATCGGGTGCAGCGTCTTGACCCGCCCGTCCATCATTTCGGGAAAGCCGGTCACTTCGGAGACGTCGCGCACCTCCAGCCCGGCATCGCGCAGGGCGCCAGCGGTGCCGCCGGTGCTGATCAGCTCGACCCCCCGCGCGGCCAAGGCCTGGCCCAGCGCGATAAGGCCGGTTTTGTCGGAAACAGAAAGCAGAGCACGGCGCACAGGGTACAGGTCGGTCATGGGGTCGATCCTCGTTCTCAAAAAAGGTCTGCGCGCGGCATAGTCTATATCTTGCCGGGATAGAACCACCCGTTTTGCCGCGCTGCGGCATCAAAGGAGCCGGATTGATGGATTTTCGGTTCGATTCGTTCCTTGGGTGCCTGCTTTAAGGAAGGGTCAGCAGGTCAGGGGCAGCCGGACATCTTTGGCGGTCCCCCGGCAAAGCACCGTCTTTGGTGTAGAGGGGCGCGGGCAAAGGGACCGAAAGGCACAAGCTCAGGAAACCCTAGTGCGGGAAATCGGGCTCGTCCCGGTGCAGATCGCGCACCGCAACGGCGGTGTCCTGCGCCTTGCTCAGGGTCCAGCGCACGCGGGTGCGATAGTCCAGCGCGCGTCCCGACAGAACGATCTGCTTGCTGGCACGCGGCTTCAACCGGCCCTTTTCAAGATAGACGCTGGGTTGCAGCGACAGCGTGTCGCCGCCATCGTGGCGAAACACCCAGATCTCGCCGGATTTCAGCGCCATCGACACCGCGGCGCCGCCCAGATCCAGCGCCGCGTCGACCTCGGGGTGCAGGTGCAGGCGGATGTCGAACCCGACCCCCGACAGCACAGAGGCATCCATCGCCTTGTCAAAACGGCGCTTGTCGCCATCTTCGACCGCCAACAGCATGTCCTCTCCTGCCAGCCCGCGGCCATCGAACGTGAGATCGAGACTGCGCACATGGGTCAGGCCGAATGTGCGCAGATAGCCGTCGTGGCCGCCCTGAAACCGGATGCCATCGCTCATCTGCGCGATCTCGATCGGCACCCGGCGCGGCCCGTCGATCAGCGCCTCGCGGCCCGACCCGCGCGCCGGATCGCTCAGCCGGGCGCTGGAATAGCCATCAAGGCAAAGCGTGGAATGCGAAGGGGTCGCCCGCCCGGCCCGGCGCCATTCGACCCCGAAAGAGGCCCCTGAGCCGCAATTGACGACCAAAGGCCGCCTCCCCGAGGTCAGCTCGAACGCCAAGGTCGAGGCATGTGCGTTGAACGAAGCCGCCCCGCTTGGCGGCGGGCTGGCATCCACGATCACGCTGGAGCGCCCACCAGTAAGCCGCGCATAGCCCATCGCCAGCCCTTCGGGCTGTCCCGGCCTGACCTGAGAGGCCGCCAGCGCGTGATCCAGACGCCCTTCAAGCCCACGGCCCCCGCCATGGAACCGCGCCAGCCCGCCATCGGCATGGCGCAGCGTGCGCAGGGTCGGCGCGATCCGCTCGATCGCTTCTTGATGCGGCCCCGGTACGCCGCGCCCGGCGTCGTGCAGCACCGCCGCCGCCCAGGTCAGCAGGGTAAAGACCTCCAACAGCTCTTCGGGGTTGCGGGTGGGCAGCCCCCCTTGGGCGTCGATCTGCGTGGCGCATTCGCGGGCCAAGGCCTTGACCGCCGGATCCGCCAGTTCTTCGCGCCCCTGCAACGACAGCCCGGCATAGATCAGCCCGGTCAGCGCCTCGAACCGCGGCAGGCCGGGTGCGGCGCCAGACCAGCGTTTCGACAGGAACCAGCTTTGCGCCGAAAGCGCGCGATAGAACGCCTCGCTCGCCGCCTTGTCCTGTCCGCGCAGCAGAAACAGCGCGTGGTTGATCCAGCGGATCACCCGCCGACCGGCCAGATCCGGTGTCCAGCCCGGCCCCTTGCCGCCGCCATGCATCGCGATCCAGCCCCAAAGCCATGTCTGCGCCTTTTGCCGCGCCGCCATGTCACCCACCGCCGCCAGATCGTCGAGCCAGGCAAAGCCGTGGCGCTCTGCATCAAAGGCGGCATTGGGGGCGGCCACATCCCAAAGCGCGGTGTCGCGTGATTCGATCAGATAGCCGGCGAACAGCAGGTTGCCCGCGATCAACTGCCGACCCCGGGCAAAAGAGCCGATTGTACGCGGCTCGGGCTGCGACACGAATCCGGTCGCAGCGCGCTGCCGTCTGCTCCGCCGGGCGTACCACCGGTTGAGCAGCCGTGTGCGGCGGTTGGCAAATGTGTCAGGACTGGACATGCGCTCTGCCTCTTACGCTCTCTGGCGTTTCAAGCGGATGATAGCGTCCAACCCCTCGCGAGTCACCGACGAAACCGCCGATCAGGCGGCTTTGCGCAGGCAGGCGATATAAAATCCATCCATACCGCCCAGTTCGGGCCAGTAATCCGGGCGCAGACGCAGCCCGCCCTCTTCGGTGATCCAGGCCGGATCCACCCCCGGCAAAGCCAGCGCGTCACGGTCGATGGTCGCGCCCAGCAGGATCTCCAGCGCCTCTTCGACCTGCACCTCGCCCTCGTCGGGCAACAGCGAACAGGTACAATAGACCAGCCGCCCGCCGGGTTTGAGCAGGGACCAGGCATGTGCCAGCATATGTGCCTGCAATTCGATCAACATCCCGAATTCGGCCCCATCCTTGGCCTGTGGCAGGTCGGGGTGGCGGCGGATCGTGCCGGTGGCGGAACAGGGCGCATCCAGCAGGATAGCATCATACTGGCCCTCCTGCTCCAGCGCGTCGCCGGTGACGACCCGCGCCACAAGCCCGGTGCGCGCCAGATTTTCGCGCAGGCGATTCAGGCGGGTATCCGAGATGTCGAGCGCCACCACATCGGCCCCAGTGGCGGCCAGTTGCAGGGTCTTGCCCCCCGGCGCGGCGCAGAGATCCAGCACCGTTTCCCCCGGTTGCGCCGCCAGCACCCGTGCGGGCAGCGCGGCGGCAGCATCCTGCACCCACCAGGTGCCGTCCGCGTATCCCGGCAGGGCCGTAACCTGCCCCGGCGTGTCCAGCCGCAGCGATCCGGTGGGCAAGATGCGCGCCCCCGGCAGCGTGACCGCGGCCCCTGGACGCAGGGTGATGTCCAGCGGCGCGCCGGCGAAATGCGCGGCCTCCATCGCCGCCATCGCCTCGGCGCCCCAGGCCTCGACCAGCGGTTTGCGCAGCCATTTCGGCAACCGCGGCACCCGCAGCCGGTTCCATTCCGTCGGTCCCTCGGCGGCGATCTTGCGCAGCACCGCGTTGACCATGCCCTTGAGATGCCCATGCCGCCGGTGGCGCCCGATGATCTCGACCATCGCGTTCACCACCCCATGCGCCGCCGCGCCGCTGCACAGTTCGACCGTGCCCAGCCGCAGCGCGTTCTGCACCGGCAGCGCCGGGGCCTTGCGCAGGTGTTTTTGCAACAAGCGGTCGGCGCGTTCCAAACCGCGCAAGGTGTCAGCGGCAAGCCGCTGCGCGCGGGCGCGGTCCGGGGGATCGAGCCGATCAAGCGCCCCTTCGGCAAGGCATTCGGACATCAGCCGCCCCTCGCCCAGAACCTGATCAAGCAGATATATCGCGCTGCGCCGCGCTGCCGTTGCGCTATTGTCCATACTGATATGCCTATTCCACCGGGACGCCCGGCTTGTTCCCAGGCAACAGGGGCGTATATCACGGGCAGAGAACAAAGGAACCCGTGATGAGCGAGAACGACAGCCCAGACCACCCTCAGACGAAACCCGCCGCAGCCCTACCCGCCGCAGCCCAGCGCGCCTTGGCCGAAGCCGAGGAGCGTCGCAAACAGATTGCGGCCCGGACTGCGGCCCTGCCCAAGGAGATGGGCGGGCGCGACGGCCCGGAACCGGTGCGCTATGGCGACTGGGAGAAAAAGGGGATCGCGGTGGATTTCTGAGGCCCCCGGCCTCAGCCCCATCGTTTCGCCCTGCGACATATCTCCTGCGACCCGGGGGCCAGCCTTGAAGGGCGCGCTTGCCCGGTCGGGCGGGTCGCGATCTCGTCGCGGTTGGGCGTCAAATCCGCGTCAAACCGCTGCGAATCAGCTTCGGCGGCGGGGCGATCCCCCACCGCAAGGCGGGCTTGGCAGAGAGGCTTGGAAGGCCGCCCTAGACTGCGGGCCCAAACGCCCCGGCAAAACCGACGCGGCCTTACAGCCCCAACACATCCACCATGTCATATTCGCCGGGCCCCTTGCCCTGCCCCCAAAGCGCCGCCTTGAGCGCGCCACGCGCAAAGATCGCCCGGTCGGTCGCCGCATGGCGCAGCACGATACGCTCGCCATCGGCAGCGAACAGAACCTCGTGTTCGCCCACGATATCGCCGCCCCGGATCGCGGCAAAGCCGATGTGCCCGCGGTCTCGCGCACCGGTGATGCCATCGCGGCCCCGGTCGGACACCTCGGCCAGATCGACGCCACGCCCCTCGGCGGCGGCCTCGCCCAGCATCAAGGCGGTGCCCGAGGGCGCATCGACCTTGTGACGGTGATGCGCCTCGATCACTTCGATGTCGAAATCCTCGTCCAGCGCGGCGGCCACCCGTTTTGTCAATTGCACCAACAGGTTGACGCCAAGGCTCATATTGCCGGCGCGGACGATCACCGCATGTCGCGCTGCCGGGCCGAGCCGGGCGATCTGCTCGGGCGTCATGCCGGTGGTGCCGATCACATGCACCGCACGGGCCTGCGCCGCGAGCGCCGCGAACTCCAGCGTTGCCTCGGGCGCGGTGAAATCGATGATCGCCTGGGCGCGGGCAATGACCTCGAGCGGCTGATCGGTGACCGTCACGCCAAGGGGCGCGCCCCCCATCGCCTCGCCGACGTCGCGGCCCACCCAGGAATGACCGGCCTGCTCCACCGCGCCAACAAGATGCGCCTTGTCGCTGTCGCTGATGGTCTTGATCAGCATCTGCCCCATGCGACCCGATGCCCCGGTCACGACGATCCCCGGCTTTTGTGTCATGTGACGCCCCTTTGCTGCGATCCTGTGCTTTCTCCCTACCCGCTCAGGCACCGCTTGGCAAAGCCCCGTCAAAGCCCTAAATCGAAGTCATGGCAAAGAACAAATATCATGACTCCGGCCCCACGCAGCGACAGCTGCGCGTTGGCGAACTTATCCGGCGCACTCTGGCCGAGGTGCTGGCGCGCGGCGATATCCATGACCCGGACCTGAACCGGATGTCGATCACCGTGGGCGAGGTGCGCACCTCGCCCGATCTCAAGATCGCCACCGCCTATGTGCTGCCGCTGGGCGGCAAGGGGAAGGAAGAAGTGGTCAAACTGCTGGCCCGCCACAAGGGCGAGCTGCGCCACATCATCGGCAAGAAAGCCGGGCTGAAGTTCACCCCCGACCTGCGGTTCCAGCTGGATCAGACCTTTGATCAGATGGATGAAACCCGCCGGATGTTGTCGCAGGACGCGGTGCGCCGCGATCTGGAGGAGTGATCCGCGCCGCGCTGATCGTGCTGGCGGCCCTGATCGCCACCCCCGCCAGCGCGGTTGACTGCAGCGACACGACCTTTGACGGCACCCGCTATACGATTTGCGAAGTCGATGCCGCGCAAGAGGATCTGCGCCTGTTCCTTGACGACGAACAGGGCAACCGGCTGGGCCAGTTCCCGGCGGTGGACGCCATGCTGGCCGCCGAGGGCAAGCAGCTTTCCTTCGCGATGAATGCGGGCATGTATCACGACGACCGCGCGCCGGTTGGCCATTACGTCGAAGACGGGCGCGAGCTGATGCGCGTGATTCCCAATGCCGGGCCGGGAAATTTCGGGCTGTTGCCGAACGGGGTCTTCTGCATCCGTCCGGGCCGCGCCGACGCGATCGAGACCCAAGCCTTTCTTGCGCGCAAACCGGCGTGCACCTACGCCACGCAGTCGGGGCCGATGCTGGTGATCGACGGGGCGCTGCACCCCCGGTTCCTGCCGGACAGCAGCTCGCGCTATATCCGCAACGGGGTCGGCAGCAGTGCTGATGGCACGCGCGTGGTCTTCGTGCTGTCGCGCAACCTCGTCACCTTTTACGACTTCGGGCGGCTGTTCCGCGATCACCTTGGCCTGCCGCAGGCGCTTTATTTCGATGGCAATGTGTCGCGTCTTTATGCGCGCCAGCTCGGGCGCCATGATCGCGGCTTTGATCTGGGGCCGATCGTCGGCGTGGTCGACTCCGCCGACTAGGGGGAGGCCGAACAGGGGAATACGGCGGCGAATGTGTACAAAATCGCCCGCCTTGTCCGCCACAAATTGACAGCGCGGGGGGGGTAGGCTACCCCGCCGCCCTTGAATCAAGAACAGGGACGACATGGCACGCAAACGCAAAGGGCGCGACATTTCCGGCTGGCTGGTGGTCGACAAGCCCGCTGGCCTCACCTCCACCTCGGTGGTCAACAAGGTGCGCTGGGCGCTGGAGGCGAAAAAGGCGGGCCACGCCGGCACGCTGGATCCTGAGGCAACCGGGGTACTGGCCGTGGCGCTGGGCGAGGCGACCAAGACCGTGCCCCATATCACCGACGCGCTGAAGGCCTACAGCTTCACCGTGCGGCTGGGCCAGTCCACCAATACCGACGATGCCGAGGGCGAGGTCATCGCCGAAAGCGACACCCGCCCCAGCGACGATGAGATCAAGGCCGCGCTGGGCCAGTTCATCGGCGATATCATGCAGGTGCCGCCGAAATACTCAGCCGTCAAGATCGACGGGCAGCGCGCCTACAAGCTGGCGCGCGACGGCGAGGAGTTCGAGGTCGAGGCCCGCCCGCTCTGGGTAGAGGAGCTGGTGATGACCGACCGCCCCGATCCCGATCACGTGGAGCTGGAAATGACCTGCGGCAAGGGCGGTTACGTGCGCGCCATCGCCCGCGATCTGGGCACGGCATTGGGCTGTTGCGGTCATGTGGTGCGCCTACGGCGGGTCTGGTCCGGCCCGTTCGACGCCGAAGACGGGCTGAGCCTTGAGAAGATCGAAGAGCTGGCCAGAACCCCGGCGCTGGATGAATATGTCCGCCCGCTGGAAGAGGGGCTGGCCGACCTTCCGCAGGTCAAATGCACCGCCGAGGGCGCGGCAAAACTGCGCAACGGCAACCCCGGAACGGTGCTGCCGTCCGATGTGGAATACGGCGACGAATGCTGGGCCTCGTTCGACGGGCGTGCGGTGGCGATCGGCCGCTACAAGGCCGGGCAGCTGCACCCCAGCCGGGTGTTCAACCTGTAATCCCAAGGCTGGAATCTTACCCAAGATGGGCACCGCCCAGACCGCAGGCGCGGCCGGGCGGTGCCCATCTTGGGGGCGCGCCAGCGGCGGGGGTGCGACACATTCGAACTTGCGGCTTCGCCCGTTTGGCGAGACTGTCCCGCCGACGGCGGGGGCCCCTCTCCGCGCCGAAAGGAGACCGACATGAAAACCGCAGATTTCGTTGCCACGCTGTTTGACGGCACCGCCAACCCCAACAAGATCACCGTTGCCTATACCATGGCGTTGAATGCGCTGAACAAGGGCCACAGCGCGATGGTTCTGCTGATGGTCGAAGCGGTAGAGCTGGGCAAACCCGGCGCGCTGGATGCGATCGACATCGGCAAACCGTTCCAACCCGCCGGTGAACTGCTGGAGCAGTTTCTGGCAGCGGGCGGTCGGATCGGCATCTGCGGCGCCTGCATGATCCACAACGGCTTTACCGCCGAGGACATGGCCCCCGGATATGAGATCATCACCGCCCCTGATGTGGTCGATCTGTTGATGGACGCCAAAGGCTCGCTGCAAATCACCTGAGGCCCGCGCGACCCGGTGCGGCCTTTCCGGCGGGGCCCGGGTCCGCGCCCCTCGTGGTGGTTTGCGGTTTCCCCCGGTGCCGCGCCGCGTTAAGTCCCTTTGAATGATTACCCGCAGCCATACCAAGGGCGACGCGCCCTCGACCGCCGTCTATTCCGATTGCGAACGCTATCGTTACAGCCTGACGCGGGTCTGGGACGCGGATGGCAAACGGGCGCTGTTCGTGATGCTGAACCCGTCAACCGCGACCGAGGTCCAGAACGACCCGACGGTCGAACGCTGTGAACGGCGGGCGCGGGCGCTGGGGTTTGGCGCGTTCCGGGTGACCAATATCTTTGCTTGGCGCGATACCGATCCGCGCGCGATGCGCCGCGCCGACGATCCTGTCGGGCCCGAAAATGACGCCGCGATTCTCGACGGCGTCGGTTGGGCCGACCGGGTGATTGCCGCTTGGGGCACCCATGGCGCGCATCTGGGCCGGGGTCCGGCGGTCGAGGCCTTGCTGCGCGGCACCGGCCAGCCGCTGTATCACCTTGGGCTGACCAAGGACGGGCACCCGAAACACCCGCTTTATATCGCCTATGCGCGCCAGCCCGAGCCTTGGGGGTCGGAAAGCACCTGTTAACCAGACAGGCCGGAATGCTTTGACCTGCGCCCGGCTTTGTGGCTGTTGGGAGCGTATCTTTTTCCCAGTGGAGCGGCAGCATGTTTTGGCTGGCGGGTTTGTTTGGCCTCGTCGCGGTTGGCGGCATGGCCTTGGCCGACATCTTTTCCGACGACGATGAATTTTCTGACGACGAGTCAGAGGCAGATCAGGATATGCTCGACGCGCAAACCGATCCGATCCCGCCGGAAGACTGGCTGAACGACGCCACCGGCGATGCGGCCTGGGACACGACAGGGGACGCGACGGCGGACACGACGGGCGACGCGACGGGCGACGAATCCCCTGTGGACCCGGGGCTTGAAACCAGTGGCGGGTTTGATGGGCTGATCCTTACGGGCGGGCCCGGTGTCGACTTTCTTTCAGGGGATGAGGCGGCTGATCATCTGGACGGGGCCGCTGGGCAGGACCAGATCAACGGCTATGGCGGCGACGACTGGCTTGACGGGGCGGCGGGGGATGATCAGCTGTTTGGCTCCGATGGCGATGACACCCTGTATGGCGGGGGCGGCGAGGACCAGCTGCATGGCGGGTATGGCGCCGACAGCCTGTTTGGCGAGGCCGGCCAGGATCTGCTTTTTGGTCATGATGGGGATGACCTGTTGGACGGTGGCGCTGGCACCGACCAGCTTGAAGGCGGGTTGGGCGACGATGTGCTGTGGGGCGGTGCGGGCGACGACGCGCTGCAAGGGGCCGAGGGCGACGACCTGATCGTGGGGGACGCCGGGGCCGACACCCTCTTTGGCGGCTGGGGCGACGATACCCTGTCCGGGCTGGAACCGGGCGAAGGCCCCGATACCGCAGACCTGGTCACCGCAAACCCCGACGACACCGCCGCGGACGCCACCGACGCGGACCCCGACGGGCTCGCGGACAGCGATTCCCCCAGCAGCGATTTCCTGAATGGCGGCGCGGGGGCCGATACTATCGTAACCGGGGCCGGCGACGTGGTGACGGCGGGCGAGGATGGCGACAGCATCGTGCTGGGCGACTGGATTCTGGACGGCGAAGCGGCAGAGCTGACCGATTTCAACCCGGCAGAGGATCAGCTGACGCTGGTCTGGGACATGAAATCCGATCCCGACCCGGAAATCGAAGTGCTGGCCGACCCGCTGACGCCGGGGTTGAGCCATATTCTGGTGAACGGCGGCGAGCTGGCGCATGTGCACAGCAGCGGGGCGGTATCGGCAGGTGATATCGTGCTGGTCGATTACGCCGATATGCCCGATTTGACCCCGGACTGATGGCGGCCTGAACCCGTGCTGGACCCGGGCCAAACCCCGGGCCGCCAACCGCCGTGCTGATTTTCCTTTGCATCAACGGGGAATCCGCCTATACGCCCGCATCCGCTCCGGCAACGGGTTACCCCGCCCGGACCGGTGTTTTCTCCATGGGCCTGTGCTGGACGACATCCCGGCCTGCGCCATCCACTCTAACCTTTTAAAGGAGACCCCGATGTCGATTACTGCTGAAGAAAAAACACGGCTGATGAAAGAATACGCGACCAAAGAGGGCGACACCGGTTCGCCCGAAGTTCAGGTCGCGATCCTCAGCTCGCGCATTGCGACCCTGACCGAGCACTTCAAGATCCACAAAAAGGACAACCACGGTCGCCGTGGCCTTCTGAAGATGGTGGCCCTGCGTCGCAAACTGCTGGACTACCTGAAGGGCAAAGACGATGCCCGGTATCAGGACCTGATCAAACGTCTGGGCCTGCGCCGCTAAGCGCAGCCGCACCGACGAATCGATTGGCCGCGTCCCCTTATCCGGGGCGCGGTTTTTCTTTGTCTAGATGACAGATCTAGAGGGCGGTGGCCTGCCGGGCCGCGACCCAATGGGCCAGCCGCTCTTTCTTCTGCCGGTCCAACGCCAACGGGCTTAGGTCATCCTTGAACTGTTCCAGCACCTCGAACCGGAACGCCGCCGCCCCCTGCGCGGCCCATGCGGATTGCAGGCTGGCATGCGGGGTGCTGCCGTGGCGCAGGGTGAACCACAGCCGGTTTTCCACCGTATCCAAATTTGGCGTTGCTCCGACCCAGCAGGCGCCCGTCGCCTCGCACAGCACCGCATAGATGCCGACAGCGCGCTTGCGCTCCTTATAGGCGGCGATCAGCGCCTTTTTGCGATCGCGGTTCATGTCCTGTCCTTTCTGACTGCGGGCGGGGCCGGGCGGTCTCACATTTTACCCGGGTGTTATTGACATCTATATTTCTACCCGGGTAAATACAAGCCTCGGCAAGGAGGCCTCATGACTGATCCCCATCCCAGACCCTGCACCGCGTTTTCCGGCACCTCGCGGATCGCCTCTGGCCCGCTGGCCGAGGTGGCGTTGGCGCTGAAATCCACCAATCCGCCACAGGTTCTGGTGTTCGACGACAAAACCGGCGCGGTGATCGATCTGGATCTGCGCGGCAGCGCGGTTGAGATCACCGCCCGGCTGTCCCCCGCCCCCGATCCTGATCCTGACGCCACCCAGGATCCCGCCCCGCAGAAACCCCGCCGCGGTCGGCCCAAACTGGGCGTGGTCGCGCGCGAGGTCACGCTACTGCCGCGCCACTGGGACTGGCTGGCGGCACAGCCCGGCGGTGCCTCTGCCGCGCTGCGCCGGCTGGTCGAGGCCGCCCGTCGGCAGGACGGCGGCGCCACCGAGGCCCGCGCGGCGCGCGAAGCCTGCTATCGCTTCCTCTCGGCGATGGCGGGGGATCTGCCCGGTTTCGAAGAGGCCGCCCGCGCCCTCTTTGCCGACGACATGGCGGCATTTACTGCCCGGCTTGCAACTTGGCCCGCCGACATCCGCGCCTATGCCCGTCAACTGGCCGCCGAACCCGCCACACCCTGACCGCCCAAGCCACCGCCGCCTGCATCAATCCTTTCAATGTGCACCATTCTCCTGTATGCGGCCTGCATCTGAGACCGTGAGCCCGGACCCCGGCGCGCGACATGAAGATCAACAGGGGTCGGCGGCAATGGGGCCGCCACACAAACGGGAGACCCGGAAGGC
>JASJGL010000082.1:0-11990 GCA_033791545.1 Pseudodonghicola sp.
GATCCCGTCGGTGCAAACGCGGCAGGCGTATTTCGGGCGGACAGTGACGATGACGCGCAGCTGCGCGGGCACGATGTCGAGCCGTTCGTTACGGTCCTCACCGATCCGGTGCATCACCCCACACCCGCACGGGCAATCCAGGCTGTCGGGCTCAATCACCTGTTCGATGCGCGGCAATCCTTCGGGCAGGTTACCGCGATTGCGCTTGGGTGTTTTTTTGCGCCTGGGCTTGTCGTCTCCAGGGGCCTGCTCCGATTTTTGCTCTTCGACCTCGGCAAGAGCAATCTCAATATCCTCGAAGACCAGCTGCCGGTCGTCATCACGCAGCTTCTCGGACTTCTTGCCATAGAGCGCGTGGTGCATCTCAGCGATCAAATGCTCCTGACGCTTGTTGACCTCCTCCAGCAGTACCATGCGGGCGGCCTGCGCCTCGAACACAGCGCGGTATTCCGGCGGCAGAACAGACAGATCAAGATCTTTGGCGGTGTCGGTCATGCCCAGATTTATAACCCGTAATCAAGGCTATGACTGCTGCAATCGACACCCTGATTCACTCCGCCGCAGATGGTGGCCGGGTTTCCAGCGCCTTCACCTTGCGCCAGTCCAGCCCCGCGAATAGCGCCTCGAATTGGGCATGGTTCAGCGCCATCATCCCGTCCTTGATCGCGGGCCAGGTGAAGGTCGTGTCCTCCAGCCGCTTGTACGCCATAACCAAGCCACTGCCGTCCCAATAGAGCAGTTTCAATCTATCCAAGCGTTTGGCGCGGAACACAAACACCGTCCCGGTAAACGGGTCTTTGCGCAGCACAGACTGCACCATCGCGGTCAGCCCGTCGTGCCCTTTGCGGAAGTCCACAGGCCCGGTCGCTATCAGAATGCGCACCCGGTTGGATGGGAAAATCATGCGCCGGCTCCAAGCGCGCGCACGATGTCCGCAATCCGGCGCGCGGGCATGGCCCCGTCCAACCGGAGAGTGACTGACCCCGCCATGATCTCGATCACCAGGGGCGCCGGTTCGGGTTCTGGCGCAGGCGGAGAGGGCTCAACATCAAACACCACCAGCGGGGCAAAGTCTGTCTGCGCCTCTGGCGCCGGCAAAACAAGATTCCCATCCCTGGCCATTCGCCGCCACGACGACAGGTGGTTCGCCCGCAGATCATACCTGCGCGCAACGTCGTTCACCGTCGCACCCGGCACCAGCGTTTCCGCCACAATCCGCGCCTTCACATCATCCGGCCACCGGCGATGCCCCGTCTGTGAAACCTCGACGCCCAAACGTTTGAGAAACTCTCTCGTAGTCTCCATGGAGAAACTCACTTCCTGCTGTCCAACAGGCATGGAGTCTCAAATCATGCCGAAATCAGGAAGGTGGGCTTCAGACACCGCATACCTTCCAATCCGGAAACTGGCAAACAGATGTGCGAGCGTACCGATCTGGTCGAGCGCATTACCAATCTTGTTCCTTCGGTTACACAAGCGCTCTGTCGCACCGAAAAGCGCGGCGAAATGATCGAGGCACCATGCGCATCTGAATGCCCATATCTGGCACAGAAGGACGCTGTCGGCGCGGAAGTTCATTTTCTGTCTCATGAATACCTCAAGGCCTACCCTCCCGTTGATCGAGATACGCCTACGGTTCTCCGGATCATCGACGAGAAAGTATGGCCGACCCTCGTATCGGTCACAGATATCTACGTCGAAGACTTCCTGCGAGCGCCGGAACCAGGATTCCCACCCGACCTCCGCACTGATTTGCTCAATGCGAAAACCGGCATCGTCACGGCGCTGCAAAATGGATCGGATGTTCGTGCCCATCTCGTGTCGCTCGGGGTGGACAAGGAAAAACTCAAATTGCTCACAAAAGGAGAAATAACCTCCAGAGACAATCTCGACATCATGCCGCAAGACAGCGTCGCGCGAGTTGCATTTATGCTCAAGAGATATGATCGGTTTGCGCTCTTTGCGTCGCGAAAGCGGCATGCGCTGTTCGACATGCTTGCCTCGGAGGAGGCGCTCGGACCGAACCGGATGACACTTGAAGAGCAACCTTGCGACTCCGGAATGCGACAGGTCATTCGGCTATACAAGGTCACAAGAATCGAACGTGACGCACCACTTCTGATGCTCGACGCAGACGCAGATGAGGCTATTGCCGAGAGGTTGGCGCCAGGAACCGTTTTTGCGAAAATCGAAACCAAGCCGCAAGCGGAGATTGTTCAGATCTCCGATCGAACAATGTCCGACACCTGGTTGCTCGATCCGGAGGCCGGCACGGATCGCAGAGCAAAGATCCTCGCAATCATCGGCCGTGAAGTCACCCGAGCCGATGACAACGGCGTCCTTGTCGTGGCGACGAAACCTGTTCTTGAAAAGTTGCATGAGGAAGCAGGGCAGCCTGTTGGCCACGAGAAAGAAGAGGATTTGCGTCGGCCTCTTCTGGGTGCAATGCCGCGTTGGTTCGGTCCTAAAATGCTCGGCGTCAACGATTACGAGCGCTATCGGACCATCCTCATCATCGGGCGTTTACAACCCGGCATCCACGACATCGAAAAGCAGGCCCGCAGCCTGTTCAGTGATACCGAGGATCCGGCTCCAGTTTTCAAAGCAAGAAAGCCAATCTGCCGACTTGCACCGGCGCGGTCGTGGTAGAGGCCGCGACCACTTCCCCTGCCATAGCCTCCGAGAGAGATCGGATCGCCGACTGCGACCTTTGTCTCAATGTAGTCGTGCAGCCCCGCGGGATCAGCGTTGTAGCCCCGGCCATCGGAAGTCCATCCGATATCGACTTCGTCTCACAGCCCGCGCAGGCTCCAGCGTGTCCCGGTGAGGCGGGGCAACATCAGCGGCGTGAGATACATGGGCACCTGGTAGCACCCCACGAACAGCAGCAGGGGCGCGGCCGTCTCCGCCGGCATCGCGGCGAGGAACAGGGCGAGGTTGCGGTTACCCGCCGCGATGGCAAAGGCGAGCGCCTCTTGCCGGGGGACGGCGGCGCGCGCGATGTGCCAGGCGGACAGGGTCTGGACCAGGTAGAGCCCCATGGCAAAACCCAGCACCAGCAGCAGGTGCAGCGGCGTCGTGCGGATCGCGGGGCCGACGGCCGACATCAACCCGATCACCACCACGGCCATCGCCAGCGCCATGATCCCGTCGAGCGCCGGCTGCGCCTCGGGTCGGGCCAAAGCGGGAAGGCGCGCGCGCAGAACATGGGCGATCCCTCCCGCCAGCACGACAACGGCCAACAGGCGCAGCGCGCCCGCCGCCACCGCCCACGGATCGGGAAAGATCGGCAATATGGCAAACACCGGCGCCGCCGTCAGCGGCAGCAACGCCACTCCGATCGTCAATTGCCGAAGCGAGATGCGGGCATCGGCGCCGGTCATCACGGCCATCCCCGGCGTTCCGGTGATCGGGGCGGCGGCGAGCGCCAAAACGGCCCCGATGGCCAACGGCGCGGACAACAGGCCGGCGGCCCAGAGCGCGGCGCTGGCGGCCAGCGGCAGCAGGCTTTGCAGAACGATGGTCACGACCAGCGCGCGCGGTGCTTCCCCCGCACGGGGAAGCGCCGCGACGGGCCCCTCGCGTAATGCCGCGATGCAAAGCATGACCGCCAGCAGCGGCACTACCACCGGGGTGAAACCTGTCGAGAGGCCGGGAAACAGGATTCCGACCGCCAGCCCGGCGATCAGCAGCCAGCGGCCCCGCGCCGCGAGGGCGGCCAGAAGGCTCATAGCGTGGTGGCCGCCCTCGCGGCGTGATCATAGCTTCCCGAGAGCGCGCGCAGAAGACCGGCCAGCCGCGACATCTCCTCCGGCGGGAACCCGGTGGCGCGGGCCAATTCCACCAAAAGCCCCTCTCGTACCTCGGCATAGCGCGTACAAAGCGCGGCGCCTTCGGAGGTGATCTCCACGGTCTTTTCCTTACCTTTGCGAGCGGTCCTGACGAGTTTGCGCTGCTCCAGCTTGCGCACCGCGTAGCTGACAAGGTGGGCGTCCTCGATATGCAGGACCAGCCGGATATCGGCCAGCGACTTGGCCCTGTCGCGATGGTTGACCAGATGCAGAACCAGAACCTCGAGCGGCGCCATCGCCGGCGCGCCCGCAGCATCCATGCAGCGGGTGATCCAGCGCTGGAACGCGTGATTGGCCATGGTCAGCGCGTATTCGACCTCCGACAGTTCCGGCAGGCCCTTGGCCGCCAGATGCGCCGAGCTGACGACCGGCCCGATTCCGTGGGGGCGATCCTTGCCGCTCATCGGGACAGCATCGTGCCCGGCAGCCAGAGCGCGATTCCCGGGAACAGCGACAGCAGCCCCACCGCCAGCACCAGCAACCCGAAGAACGGGGCCGCATAGCGCGCGACAGCAAAGATGTCGCGCCCGGTGATGGTCTGGATGACGAAAAGGTTGAAGCCCACCGGCGGGGTGATCTGGCTCATCTCCACCACCAGCACAAGGAACACCCCGAACCAGATCGGATCGATCCCGGCGGCCGTCACCATCGGCAGGATGATCGAAACGGTCAGGACCACGATGGAGATCCCATCAAGGAACATGCCCATGACGATGAAGAACACCGTCAGCATCGCCAGCAACGCATACGGCGTCAACTCCATCGCCCCGATCGCCCGCGCCAGTTCGCGCGGAATTCCGGTATATCCCATCGCCACGGTCAGGAACGCGGCGCCGGCCAGGATGAAGGCGATCATGCAGGTGGTCACGGTGGCGGCGCGCAACGATTCGAGAAAGTCCGCCCAGGCCAGCGCGCCGGTCGCACTGGCCAGGATGACCGCACCGGCCACCCCGATCACCGCCGCCTCGGTCGGGCTCGCAATCCCCAGGTAGATCGACCCGATCACTGCCAGGATCAAACCGACGACCGGCAACAGCCGGGCCGCCGCCCGGAACGCCTCGCGCCGGCCGACCGGGGGTTCAGCCGGGGGCATCTTGTCCTTGTTGAGCGTCGCCCAGATCATGATGTAGCCGGCAAACAGCGCCGCCAGCATCAGCCCCGGCAGCACCCCCGCGAGGAACAACCTCGCGATCGACTGCTCGGTCGCGGCGCCGTAGACGATCAGGATAATCGAGGGCGGGATCAGAAAGCCGAAGGTCCCCGACCCGGCCAGCGTGCCGATCGCCATCCGGTCGTCATAGCCGCGCGCCCGGAGTTCCGGCAAAGACATGCGCCCGATGGTCGCCGTCGTCGCCGCCGAGGAGCCGGAGACGGCCGCGAACAGCGCACAGCCCAGAACGTTCACATGCAGCAACCGGCCCGGCAGCCGGGCGGTAAAGGGCGCCAGCCCCGAGAACATGTCCGATGACAGGCGGGACCGGACCAGGATCTCTCCCATCCAGATGAACATCGGCAGCGCCGTCAGATCCCAGACCGACAGCCCGCCCCAGACCTTGGTGGCGAACACCAGCGATGCCGGTGCGGGTGCGGCGACCAACATCGCGACAAGCCCCACGGCAATGAGCGCGAAACCGACCCAGAGGCCCAGGGCAAGACTGCCGAAGAGCACGACGAGGAGAAGCGGCGCAAGCGTTGCGATTTCCATGTTATTTCCCCGCCTCGGTCCGGGTTTCGGCCAGCTGATGCGCCGGCGCACCGCCTCGGACCAATGTCACCATCGCGTCGGTTAACGACAGGCAGAACAGCCCCAGACCGGCGGTCATGACGCCCTGGGGTATGACCAGGGGGATCGGGATCACACCGTAGCTGACTGACCCGAACTGAAGGCTGTCGAGCGCCTGAAGCGCGCTTGACCAGGTTGCGAAACCTGCCAATGCAGCAGCCGCGGCGCACACCGCGGCACCAAGCCACGGGGCCGCCGTATCCGGCAAGGCCTGGATCAGCAGCTTGACCCGAACATGGCTGCCGGCCTGGAGGGTGCCCGCCAGCCCGAGAAAGACCGCCCCCGTGAAAAGGAAGGCGCCGATCTCGGCCAGCGACGGGATGGTCAAGCCAAGCGGCGGAAAGTCCAGAAAACGGGCGGCGCGGTCGGCGAGACGCCCGAGAATCTGAAGCAGGACAAGTACCGCGATCAGGGCGAAAGTGGCCGCGGCCAGCCATATCGCGGCCTCGTAGAGACGGTCGAGCGTGCGGCGCATTGAGCCCCCCGGAAAGTCGTGAAAAAAAGCGGTGGGACCCGAAGGCCCCGCCCGCGCGATCACATCTTGGACTGATAGTCGGCGATGACCTTCTGGCCTTCGTCGCCGGCTTTCTCCAGCCATTCCTGCGTCATGGTCTTGCCGATCTCGGACAGTTGGCTCGACAGCGTTTCGGAAGGCTGCGAGATGGTCATGCCGTTCTCCTTCAGCGTTGCCATTTTCGACTCCGTCTCCTTGGCCGACATCTCCCAGCCGCGGGTCTCGGCGGTGGCGGCAGCGTCGAGGATCGCCTGGCGCTGGTCCTCCGGCAGGCCCTCGAAGGCGCTGGTGTTCACGATCACCATGTTCTTGGGCAGCCATGCCTGCGTGTCGGTGAAGTTCGAGGTGAAATCCCAGGCTTGGCTGGACACGCCGGTGGAGGGCGAGGTGATCATCGCGGCGACCCGGCCGGTTGCGAAGGCGGTGGGAATGTCGCCCGTTTCAAGCTGGGTCGGAACGGCGCCCATGAGTTGCGCCAGGCGCTCGGTCGCGGCGTTGTAGGCCCGGAACGACGCGCCCTCGAGATCCGCGGTCGACGTGATCGGCGCCTTGGTATAGATGCTCTGACCCGGCCACGGCACCGCGAACAACAGAGTCAGCCCCTGTGCGGCCAGTTTCTCCGCGACCATCGGGCGCGATGCATCCCAAAGCGCGCGGGCCTCGTCATAGCTGGAGGCGAGGAAGGGAATCGAATCCACCGCAAAGATCGGGTCTTCGTTGGCCAGACGCGACATCAGCGTTTCGCCGATCGGGGCCAGCCCCCGGCGCACGGAATCCTTGATCTCGGGATGGGCAAACAAAGAGCCCGCCGAATGCACGGTGATCTCCAGCCCGCCATCGGTGGCGGCGGTCACGTCGGCGGCGAACTTCTGGATGTTCTGGGTGTGGAAGACACTGTCGCCGTAGGGGGTCGGCATGTCCCAGTTGGCGGCAACGGCGGGCAGCGCAAGCATCGCGGCGGCGATCGCGCCGGGAAGGCTGCGGAAAAGGCTGATGGTCATTTTCGTTATCCCTGTGGTCTGGCGGGCGGCGTCTCCACAAAGCCGAACCCGCCGCCCTTGGTCCGGTCAAACAGGAGCTTGACCACACACCTACAATTTGTCAACGATTTGCAGATGAACGTGACCTGAGGGGACTCGGCAATGAGCAAAACGACGGCAGACCGCTGGGATTTCTGGATCGACCGGGGCGGCACCTTCACCGATGTGATCGGGCGCGCGCCCTCCGGCGACTTGTCCGCGTTGAAGCTTTTGTCTGAGAATCCCGGTGTTTACGACGACGCCGCGATCGAGGGGATACGCCGCTTTCTCGATGCGCCCGTCGGTGCCATCCCCCCCAACCGGGTCGGCACCGTCCGCATGGGCACCACGGTTGCGACCAACGCGCTGCTGGAACGCAAGGGCGACCGGACGCTGCTGCTGATCACCCGCGGCTTCCGCGATGCGCTGCGCATCGGTTACCAGGATCGGCCGGATATCTTTGCCAAGGAAATCGTCCTGCCCGAGATGCTCTACGACCGCGTCGCCGAGGTGGATGAACGGGTGCGCGTCGACGGAACCGTTGAACGGGATCTCGACCTCTCCGCAGTGCAACAGGTACTCAAGGAGGCGCGGGCCGACGGCATTGAGGCCGTGGCCATCGTGCTGATGCACGCATGGACCGCGCCGGAGCACGAACAGCGCCTGGCGCAGGCCGCGTGCGAAGCCGGATTTACCCAGATTTCCGTCAGCCACGAGGTCTCCCCCCTGATCAAGCTGGTCGGGCGCGGCGACACCACCGTGGTCGATGCCTACCTAACCCCGATCCTGTCGCGCTATGTCGAGAGCGTGGCCGGCGCGCTCGGCGCCACGCCACCGGATCGGCCCGGGCCGACGCTGCAGTTCATGATGTCCTCGGGCGGGCTGACGGCCGCCGACCGCTTCAAGGGGCGGGATGCGATTCTCTCTGGCCCGGCCGGCGGGGTCGTCGGCATGGCCCGCACCGGCCAGATCGCCGAGGAGGAGCGGGTCATCGGGTTTGACATGGGGGGCACCTCGACCGATGTCGCCCATTTTGACGGCAGTTTCGAACGCGCCTTCGAAACCCAGGTTGCCGGGGTGCGGATGCGCGCGCCCATGCTGCGCGTTCACACCGTCGCCGCCGGCGGTGGCTCGATCCTGCATGCCGATACCGGGCGATTCCGCGTCGGCCCCGACAGCGCCGGCGCGGATCCGGGACCGGCGTGCTACCGCCGCGGCGGACCACTGACCGTGACCGATGCCAACGTGATGCTGGGCAAGCTCAACCCGGACTTCTTCCCGCCGATCTTCGGCCCGGACCAAGACCAGCCACTGGACCGCGACACGGTTGCCCGGAAATTCGCCGCGATCGCCGCCGAGGAAGGCAAACGCCCCGAAGAGGTGGCCGAAGGGTTCCTTCGGATCGCCGTGGAGAACATGGCCAACGCGATCAAGAAGATCAGCGTCCAGCGCGGCTATGACGTGACCCGCTATCTTCTCAACGCCTTCGGCGGTGCCGGTGGCCAGCATGCCTGCCTCGTCGCCGATGCGCTGGGGATGACCAAGGTGCTGGTCCATCCGCTCTCCGGGCTGCTCTCGGCCTATGGTATCGGCCTCGCACGGGTTACCGAAGTGCGCCAACGCGGCTTGGAGACCGAACTGACCGACGCCGGCGTCGCCAGCGCCGAGGCGGCCCTTGCCGCCCTTGCCGAAGAGGTGCAAGGCGCGCTGTCTGCCCAAGGTGTCGCCCTCCGGGAAGTCAACCTGATCCAACGCCTTCACTTGCGCTATACCGGCACCGACACTGCACTGCCGGTGGCGTGGAACGGCGACGTCGCAGCGGCACGGGCCGCCTTCGAGGCCACCCACGAGGCTGAGTTCGGGTTCATCGCGCCGGAAGCGGGACTGGTGATCGAGGCCGCTGAGATCGAGGGTCAGGCCGCGGACTCCGTCACCGATCCGGAACCCGCCACCGCGCTGACCAGCGGCGAGGCCACCGCGACGGCGCAGGCCCCGGTGTTTTCCGGCGGCAAGTCCCACCAGGCGCGGATCGTCTACCGCGAGGCGATCGCCCCTGGCCAGAGCGTGACCGGCCCCGCCCTGATCATCGAGCCGAACCAGACCATCGTGGTCGAACCCGGCTGGCAGGCCGTGGTCACCGCGCGCGATCACGTCCTGATGCGCCGCATCGAGGCCGCCGCACGCGACAAGGCCATCGGGACCGAGGCCGACCCTGTGCTGCTGGAGGTGTTCAACAACCTGTTCATGAACATCGCCGAGCAGATGGGCGTGGCGCTGCAGAAGACCGCGCGCTCGGTCAACATCAAGGAAAGGCTGGATTTCTCCTGCGCCGTGTTCGACGCCGACGGTGCCCTTGTGGCCAACGCACCGCACATGCCGGTGCACCTGGGCTCCATGGATCGATCGGTGGAAACGGTCATCCGCCTCAATCGGAACAAGGTACGCCCCGGAGACGTCTTCGCGCTCAACGCCCCCTACAACGGCGGCACCCACCTGCCCGACATCACCGTGGTCACCCCGGTCTTCGGCGCGGGCAACGAAGAGATCCTGTTCTGGGTCGCTTCTCGCGGGCACCACGCCGACGTGGGCGGCGTCGCGCCCGGATCGATGACGCCGATGGCCACCACGGTGGACGAGGAAGGCGTTCTGATCGACAATTTCAAGCTGGTGGAGAATGGCCGCTTCAGCGAATCCGAGATCCGCGAGGTGCTCACCGACCACCGCTATCCCGCGCGCAACCCGGACCAGAACATCGCCGATCTCAAGGCGCAGGTCGCCGCCAACGCCCGTGGCGTGGCCGAACTGCGCGCGATGATCGGGCAATTCGGGCTGGATGTTGTACAAGCCTACATGGGCCATGTGCAGGACAACGCCGCCGCCGAGGTGGCGCGGGTGATCGGGCGTCTTTCGGATGGCGAATACACCTATCCGACCGACACCGGGCAAGTCATCCGCGTGAAGATCACCGTCGACCGCGACGCTGGCGAGGCGACGGTGGATTTCACCGGCACATCCGAGGTACAGGCCAACAACTTCAACGCACCCGAACCGGTGACGCGGGCTGCCGTGCTCTATGTGTTCCGGGTCATGGTCGAGGCACCGATACCGATGAACGCGGGCTGCCTGCGCCCAGTGAGGATCGTGATCCCCGAGGGCTCGATGCTGTCGCCGCGCTACCCCGCGGCGGTGGTCGCGGGCAACGTAGAGACCAGCCAGCACGTCACCAACGCGTTGTTCGGTGCGCTCGGCGCGATGGCGAACAGCCAGGGCACGATGAACAACCTGACATTCGGCAACGACCGGCATCAGTACTACGAGACGCTCTGTTCGGGCAGCCCGGCCGGCGTGATGAACGACGGCACCGGCTTTGCCGGCACCGATGCGGTGCATGTTCACATGACCAATTCGCGCCTTACCGACCCGGAGGTGCTGGAGTTGCGCTACCCGGTGTTGCTGGAGGATTTCCGCATCGACCACGGCTCGGGCGGGGCCGGCCGCCTCGCCGCCGGCGACGGCACCACGCGCCGCATCCGGTTCCTCGAGGACATGGAGATGGCGATCCTCTCCTCTCATCGCGAGCGACCGCCCCAAGGCCTGGCCGGTGGCAAACCTGGCCGGGTCGGCCGTACCGAGATCCATCGCGGCGACGGCAGTGTCGAGGTTCTGCGCGCCGCCGACCAAAGCACCCTGTCCCCCGGTGACGCGGTGGTGGTGGTCACGCCGACCGCGGGCGGTTACGGCGAGGAATGAGAGATGGGGCTGACAGGCCGGATTCCCCGCCTGCCAGCCCCACCCCACGTGAACCGGACACTGGCCCATGCTGGCCCGTCGAAAGCACCCGGCCAGCCATGAGCTACACCACGCTTTGGGACATGATCCGCCTGGCCGAGATGAACCAGCCTGATCGGGTAGCCAGCCCCATTTCTCACATGGATATCCCACGCGCATGACAGTCGAGCCGCCCGACCGAACGATCATACTCCATCTCTTGCGCGCAGCCGTATGGTCAATTTCATCCGGATACGGTCTTCGCCGCCTCGCGCGTGGGCAATCAAGGACCTCAGACGGCGGGTAATCCCTACCAAGCAGCCAAGTCTCCCCTTGGCGGCGAGGATACGCGATCACTATGCCGTCCAACTATGCCGTGTTTCACCGCTCAGGCCGCCGAAAACGCGCCTCTTTTTGTCACAGAGTCAACAGAACAAGTGACCTGCTCCCCGCTGGTCCCTCGTTCATAACGAGAGTCTGCAAGTTGGATTTTGGTAGCCGGGTTCGTCGCCCCGGGCAAGCGCGCCGGGCGCGGAGCCCTCAAATTGCTCAAGCGCTCGGCGCGCTTGCAGTGGCGTCTGGTTTCCGAGCGATGAGTGCGGCCTGACGGTGTTGTAGTCGTATCGCCAAAGGGCCAACTTTCGCCGGGCATCGTCCAAGGTGTCGAATATCTCCTCGTTCAACAGCTCGTCGCGTAGACTGCCGTTGAATGACTCGATAAAGGCATTCTGCTGCGGTTTTCCGGGGTCGATGTAATGCCAGGACACCTCGTTCTTGTCCGCCCATTTCATGATAGCGCGACTGGTAAACTCGGTGCCGTTGTCACTGACAATGCAGCCGGGTTTGCCATAGATCCTCACCAGCGCATCCAATTCCCGCGCTACCCGCTCGCCCGAGATACTGGTGTCGGCCATCAGGCACAGGTTTTCTCGGCAGCAATCGTCGATCACCGCCAAGATGCGGAACTTGCGTGACGCGCCAAAGCTGTCGGACAGGAAGTCCAGAGACCAGCGCGCGTTTGGGTGCGCGGCTGCTGGCATTGGCGTGCGTGTGCC
>JASJGL010000083.1:0-9414 GCA_033791545.1 Pseudodonghicola sp.
GCGCCACGCAGGGATCTTGCGGCGCATAAAGCCGCTCCAACAGATCCGCGCGGCGGCTCAGCACCTTGCGAAAGTTCAGATTGCCCTTGGCCGTCATCTCGCCCTCGGGCATCGAGGGCGGCTCGGCCAGAACCATGGCGCAGGCGATGCGCGACGAACTGCCCGACAGCGCGCGGTCGCGCTCGGCCAGACAGCGCTGGATCACCGCCAACAGCTTTGGATCTGCCAACGCCCCACCCTGTGCCAAGGCCTCGAATCCTGCGGCCTCAAGCGCGGTCAGATCGGGAAAGATCATCACCCCGATCTGGTCCCGGTCGGCACCGGTGATCACCAGATCGCTGGCCAGCGGCCCCAGACAGGCCAAGACCTCCAGCCTGAGCTGCCCGGCCCGCACCCATGTGCCCGAGGTCAGCTTGAAATCCTCGGAAATGCGGCCCTCGAACCTCATACCCTTGTTGGCGTCGTCTGGCACGACAAAGCTCATGGCGTCGCCGGTGATAAAGAAGCCCTCGTCGTCAAAGGCTTCCGCGGTCTTTTCCGGCGCGCGGAAATAACCCGGCATGATATTGGGGCCCTTGACCCGCACCTCGAACCGGGCACCCTCCTCGGGCACCAGCTTGACCGTCACACCGGCCATCGGCACCCCCACCACGCCAGAACGCTCGGTCGGTTCCTGCTGGATCATCGTCGCGGGCGCGGTTTCCGTCAGACCCCAGGACGAGGTCATCAATGGCACCCCACCGCGGGTCTGCATCGCCATCTGTTCAAACCCCGACCAAACCTCCTGAGGCAGCGAGGCGCCGGCGTAAAACAGCATGTCGAGATCCGACAACACCATCCTGCGCAGGTGATCGTCCTTGCGCATCGCCTCAAGCAGCATCGAAAACCCCACCGGCACGTTGAACAGCGAGGTCCCCGAAATCAGCCCCAGATTTTCGACCGTGCGGCCAAACAGCCCCTTCACCGGCTTGCCATCGTCGATATACAGCGATCCGCCATTGGCCAGCATCATGTTGAAGTTGTGCGAGCCGCCGAACACATGGTTCCACGGCAGCCAATCGACGATCCGCGGCGGGCGATCGCGCAGGAACGGCAGCGATTCGGCCAGCATCGCCTGATTGGCGCACATCATCCGCTGCGTCGTCATCACCCCCTTGGGGCTGGAGGTGGAGCCCGAGGTCATCAGGATCTTGACCACCGACTCCGGCGTAACAGCAGCAAAGGCGGCATCGACATCCACGCCAGCCGCGCCCTGCAACAGGTCAGAGAACGGCGTCGCGCCCGAGCGTCCGGGGTGGGTCGACACGATCTCGACCCCCTCGAAGACATCCAGCGCCAGCGCCTCGCCATAGCGATCGGCATCGATTGTATAGGCCAGCTTTGGCCCGATCAGCTCCATCGCGTGCCGCAGGCGGCCATGGGCCCCGGGGATCAGCGCATATTGTTCCGCCACCGGCACCACCGGGATTCCGGCATATTGCCCGGCCAGCGACAGAATGCCGTGATCCACCCCGTTACCCGACAGGATCATGATCGGCGTCTGCGGCCCCAGCCCCCGGCCCAGCAGCGCGGCGGCCACGGCGCGGACCTGTTGCAGCACCGCGCGATAGCTCAGCTCGCGCCAACCGGCGCCGCTGCGTTCGGCCAGAAACACCCGCTCGGGCGCCGCCTCTGCCCAATGGTGCAGCCAGTCGCCGGTGCGATCCGCAACCGGACCCAGCGCATCGCCCGAGCGCAGCAGGATGGTGCCATCCGCGCGCTGTTCACGCAGAACGTTATGCGGGCGATACCGCGATAGTGCCGTCATCGTCATGGTTCATCCTCCCCTCGAACCTCCCTCAGAGCCACGCCGGATCCGGCTCATCGCCCGGATCACGGCCTGTTTCGTCTCCTCCTCCATCCCGTTCAGCATCCGCGCTTCATGACCGCGCACCGCCTCCAGGGCGCGCTCATACAGATGCTGCCCCGCCGGCGTCGGGTTCAGCGCATAGGCGCGCCGGTCGCTTGGCACCCGGTCACGGCTGATCAGATCGCGACGCT
Organism: Pseudodonghicola sp.; assembly: GCA_033791545.1. Taxonomy (GTDB): domain Bacteria; phylum Pseudomonadota; class Alphaproteobacteria; order Rhodobacterales; family Rhodobacteraceae; genus Antarcticimicrobium. Next base: position 2,041 of record JASJGL010000083.1, read on the forward strand.
CCAACTCGTCCACGATCACCACCAGATTGGCGCGTTCCACATCCAGCGCTGCGGCCAGTTGCGACTGGCGCAGGCCGGGATTATCGACGATCAACACCAGCGCCGAATAGGTCACCATGCGCAGCCCCAAGGGTTTCAGCGTCTGGTTCAAATCGGCCTGCACCACGTTAAAGGCACGCTTCATGTGATAGCCGATAAAGCCGCACAGCGTGGCGTCCGAGACCTGCGGGCTCTCCTCCCGCTGCGCCACTGCGGCGATGTTCGCCGTCGGTTTCCCGGCCCCGGTGCGGCTCACCGACCCGACCCAAAGCTGGGCGCACGTTTTTCAAGAAAGGCGGCCAGCCCCTCCACCGCGTCCGGGCTGGTCTGGGTCAGCGCCGCACACAGGCTTTCGGTGAACAGCCCCCCGGCCTTGTCCATATCCTCGATCCGGCTCAGCGCGTGGATCATCACATAGTTCGACAACGGCGCATTGGCGGCAATCTTGGCGGCCAGATCCATCGCCATCGCCATAGCCTCGCCCGCGCCCACCGCGTAGTGCGCAAGACCCAGCGCGACCCCCTCCTCGGCGCTGTATTTGCGCCCGGTCAGCATCATCTCGACCATGCGGTCGGCCCCCAGAATGCGCCCCACCCGGACGGAGGCGCCGCCGCCGACATAAATCCCGCGCCGCCCCTCGGGCAGTTGAAAGATGGTCGAGGGTTCCGCGATGCGCACATGGGTTGCTGTGGCCAATTCCAACCCGCCCCCGATCACCGCGCCCGCCAGCGCAGACACCACCGGCAACCCGCCGTACTGGATGCGATCCATCACCGCATGCCAGTTGCGCGAATGGCGCATGGTGCCCTCGGCATCGCGGGCGACATGTTCACCAAGATCAAGCCCCGAGCAATAATGCCCGCCCGCCCCGGTCAGCACCGCCACCTTCGCCGCCTCAGGCGGCTGCGAGAAAAAGGCGTCGATCTCTTGCAGCAGCTGGTCGCACATGGCGTTGCGTTTGTCCGGACGGTTCAGGGTCAACACGGCGATAGCGCCCTGAAGGTCGATCGAAAGCATGGGCTGGGTCATGGCATCCTCCCCTGTTGCGGCCCATCTGCGGACGGCAATGCTACATAATTGTTATCTCTCATAACTAATAATTCACAGAGTCGTAAAGCAAATTCCTACCAAGGGGCGGCACAGCTCAAAACAATCGGCCCAAAAACAATCGCTCAGAAAGAAATGGGCCAAAGCAAAAAGGCGGCCATAGGTTTCCCCCGGCCGCCCCTCTATCTGGTCTGAATCTGCTCAGTGGGCTTCGTTCAACACCGCCCCCACCAGCCCCGGCACAGGCAGATCTTATGACAGCCCCCCAACGCGACCGGCGCATCCCTATTGCAGGCCGGCCTCTGAGCAACGGCCTCCGCGATAGGCCGCGTTGCCTATTCCGCCGGGGCGATCTCCAACGCGATCGGGTCCAGCCCGTCGATACCGCCGGAGATCACATCGCCCGCCACAACCGGACCAACCCCCGCCGGCGTGCCCGTCATGATCAGATCGCCCGGCATCAGGTGGTAATATTTCGACAGATCGGCCACGACATCGGTGACACTATGGATCAGCTCACCCAGATGCGCGTCCTGCTTTACCACGCCATTGACCTCCAGATGGATGCGCTGCGGGCCGATCTCGCCCAGTTCAGCCGCCTTTCTCAACGGTGCGAGCACGGCCGAGCCCTCGACATCCTTGCCCAGATCCCAAGGCCGCCGCTTGTCCTTCCCGACCTGCTGCAGATCGCGCCGGGTCATGTCCAGCCCGCAGCCATATGCATAGATCGCGCCCGCAGCCTGTTCGGCAGTGGCCCGGAACACCGGTTTTCCGATCGCCAGAACCAGCTCCATCTCGTAGTGGAAATTCTCGGTGCCCGGCGGATAGGGCAGCGTCTCGCCGCTCGCCAGCGCCGCCTGCGGCGATTTGGTGAAATAGAACGGCGCCTCGCGGTCTGGCTCTCCCCCCATCTCGATGGCATGGGCGGCATAGTTGCGCCCGACGCAAAAGATGCGGCCCACCGGGTACTGCGCCACCTCGCCCTTGACCGGGACGGATTTCACCTCGGGCGGTTCAAACAGATATTGGGTCATGTCGCGCGTTCCTCGTTCTTTCTACGTTCTTCCTGCAACAGGCGGCCCCGGACAGGATCAAGAAAACCCCAACTCAAAGACTTGCCCGCATCTCAGCCCAGCAGCACCGCCATCCGCCGCAACGCCAGCTCATATCCCTGCACCCCGAACCCGGCGATAACCCCCTCGGCGCGCAGCGAAACATAGGAGTGATGGCGGAAACTCTCACGCTTGTGCACGTTCGAGATATGCACCTCCAGCACCGGCCCCTCAAAGGCGTTCAGCGCATCCAGAATCGCAACCGAGCTATGGGTATAGGCCGCCGGATTGATGATGATCCCCGCCGCAGCCTCGCGCGCACGGTGGATCATCTCGACAATCTCACCCTCGTGATTCGACTGATACAGCGCGGTCTCCAGCCCCAGCTCACCGCCCAGCGTGGCACAGCTCTGCGCCACATCCTCCAGCGTCTCGCGACCGTAAATCTCGGGTTCCCGCTTGCCCAGCAGGTTCAGGTTGGGTCCGTTGAGGATATGGATCATCCGCGCCATGGCTGCGTCCTGTGATATGGATCGGGCGCAGACTAGGCAGCACCGCGCCAAGGCGCAACCACCCGCCTCACCCGATCAGCGCCCGCACCAGATCTCTGTCCGGCCGGGTCAGCTCCGCCACGACGGTGAAATGATTGTGGCCCGGATCATAGTGGTCACGCACCCGCGCCCCACCCTCGCCCCAGATCTCGGCGATCATCCGGGTCTGGCGCAGGAATTCCGGACGCTCTGCGGCGCCCACCCAGAACAGCGTGTCCAGATCCATGCGCGGGGGCAAAAGCGCAGCGCTCTCCGCCGCTGCCTCGGCCGCACTCAGACCCAGAATATCGTTCATCTTTTTCTGGCCGCAAATACTCCGGGGAGCTTGAGGGGCTGGCCCCTCAATCCCCGCTCACCGCCGCGCATCGACCAGATGGGTCAGCGCCGCACCGGTCTCGAAAAACGCCTGCCGCAGCCCGGTAAAGGGCTCCCCATACCGCTCCATCACCGGCACCGGCAGGGCGCTTTCGTCGCCGCTCAGAAGCGCCTGCGCCAGATCGCGCCCAAACAAGGTGCCCGGCCCGATCCCGCGCCCGGAATAGCCGAAGACGCTCAGCGCCCCCGCCCCCAACCGCACCACTTTGGGCACATGATCCGAGGTCATGGCGATGCGCCCGCACCACTCCACCTCCAACGGCTGCCCCGCCAGCGCCGGGAACAGCCGCGCCAGCTTGCGCCGGGCCCAGCCGCGATGTAGCGCCGCAGCGGGATGGCCGAGACTGCCCATCGCCCCGATCACCAGCCGCCCCGCACCGTCCATCCGGAACGAGGTCATGATCCGCCCGGTGTCCCAGGCGCCCTCGCCCCCGGGCAGAATATCGCCGCGCAGCGCCTCGGGCAGTGGTGCGGTGGCGAGCTGAAAGAAATGCACGGCGGTATAGGCCGGGGCCGGCATCCCCGCGCCGCCCTGATGATAGGCATTGCTCGCCATCAGCAGCGCCCGCGCCCGGATCGTTCCGCCCGGCGTCTCCACCAGCCACCCGCCCTGCGCGGGACGCACCGCCCGCGCCGGGCTTTGCCCATGCAGATGCGCCCCCGCCACGACCGCCGCCCGCGCCAACCCGCGCGCATAGGCCAGTGGCTGCAACGTGCCCGCGCGCGGATCGAACAGCGCCCCGTGAAAGGCCGCTGATCCCAGCCGGGCCCCCGCCTGCGCCGGCTGCAACAACTCCACCGGCGCACCACTGGCCACAAGCTGCGCTTGGCGTCGTCGCAGATCGGCCATCCCGGCGCGGGAATGGGCGCAATGCAGCGTCCCGGCGCGCACCGGTTCGCAGGCGATGCCATGCTGCGCGATCAGCGAGAACACCAGATCCGGCGCCCCGGCCAGCGCCTCGGTCAGCCGATCCCCCGCCGCCTGCCCCATCTGGGCGCGGATATCGGCGGGCGGCAGCCACAGCCCAGCATTGACCAGCCCGACATTGCGGCCCGATCCGCCGTGGCCGATCTCCTTGACCTCGAGCAGCCGCACCTCGGCCCCGGCCTGCGCCGCATGCAGCGCCGCCGAAACGCCGGTAAAGCCGCCACCGATCACCACCAGATCCGCCTGCGCATCGCCGCTCAGCGGCGGTGCCTGCACCGCCTCGCCGCAAGTCTGCGCCCAAAGCCCCTGCTCCGCCGCGCTCATGCGGCCCGTCCTGCCAATTTCACCGCCGCAGCGACGATGTCCTCACGGCTGGGCAGCGGCGCGGCATAGGCCGGGCCGGTGGCGATGAAACTGTCCTGCGCCGTCAGCCGTGCCGCCGAAATGCCCTGTTCCGCAAACAGCGTCATCAACGCTTCTGATACATTGCCCGACTTGCGGCATTCATCCACCACCAGCACCTGCGCGCATCCCGCCACCGCCGCCAGCAGCGCCGCCTCGGGCAGGGGCGCCAGCCAGCGCAGGTCAATCACCCGCACCGCCAGCCCCGCCGCCGCGATCTCCGGCAGCGCTTGGCGCGACAGGTAATGCCCGTTGCCATAGGTGACGATGGCCAGATCGGCCCCCTCACCATGCACGCCGACCTCGCCCAGCCCGATCCGCGCATCCGGTGCCGGATAGCGGCTCAGCCAGCCCCCGTCCCCCGGCACATGCAGATCCCGCATCGGATAGAGCGCGATCGGCTCCAGAAACACCACCACGCGGTTTTCCTCGCGCGCCAGCCGCACGGATTCGCGCAACATCATCGCCGCCTCGGCCCCGGTGGACGGGCAGGCGAGGATCAGCCCGGGAATATCGCGCAACACCGCCAGTGAGTTGTCGTTGTGGAAATGCCCACCAAAGCCTTTCTGATAGCCCAGCCCGGCGATGCGCAGCACCATCGGGTTGCTGAACTGCCCGTTGGAGAAAAACGGCAGCGTCGCCGCCTCGCCCCGGATCTGGTCTTCGGCATTGTGCAGATAGGCCAGAAACTGGATCTCGGGCAGCGGCAGAAACCCGTTATGGGCCATCCCGATCGACAGCCCCAAAATCGATTGCTCGTCCAGCAGCGTGTCGATCACCCGATCCGACCCGAACCGCGCCTGCAACTTCTGCGTCACCCCATAGACCCCACCCTTGCGGCCCACGTCCTCGCCCATCACCACGACGTCGCCATGCTCCAGCATCAGATCGGCCAGCGCCCAGTTGATCAGACGCGACAGGATCTGCGGCTCGTCCTGCGCCTTGAGATCGCCGCCGAACACCGCCGCGCGCGCCTGCGCCGAGGGCCCGTTGGAGGGGGTGCAAGCGCGCGATGGCGGGACAATGCTCGCCATCACCTCGGTTGCGGTGTTCAGATGCGGCCGCGTCACCGCCTCGCGCGCGCGCGCCTCGACCAGCGCACAACTGTCTTCATAGATTGCCAAGGCCTGATCGGGCTGCAGCGCCCCGGCCTGCGCCAGCAACCGCACCGAATGCAGCAGCGGATCATTGGCCTCATCCGCCTCGACCTCGGCCTTGCTCAGATAGGTTGTCGGCACATCCGCCCCGGCATGACCATAAAGCCGCACCATGCGCAGATGCAGAAACGCCGGCTTGCGACGGCGGCGCACATAGTCAGCCGCCTCCTGCGCCACCGCATGGGCCTCATAAAGATCCAGCCCGTCCGCCTTGAAATACCGGATCCCGGGCCGCTGCCCCATCGACGCCTCGATCCAGCCCACCGGCGTCTTGACCGAGATGCCGATGCCATTGTCCTCGCACACGAACAGCAGTGGCAGCGGCACCCCTTGCACCGAGGTCCAGCCAGCGGTGTTGATCGCCCCCTGCGCGGTGGAATGGTTGGCCGAGGCATCGCCAAAGGAACACATGGCGATGCCGTCCGCGGCCAGCGCCCGATGCTCCGGCGGTCGCCGTCGCGCCAATCCCAGCCCATAGGCCGCCCCCACCGCCTTGGGCAGGTGACTGGCAATGGTCGAGGTCTGCGGCGGGATCATCAGCGCCTTGGAGCCCAACACCTTGTGCCGCCCGCCCGAGATCGGATCCTCGGACGAACAAGCAAAGGACAACAGCATGTCCCAGACCATATCCTGCCCCGGAACCTGATCCGCCCGCGCAAGCTGGAACGCCGCATCGCGGTAATGCAGGAACGCGATGTCATCGGGGCGCAGCGCATGCGCCACCGCCGCCATCCCCTCATGCCCGGAAGAGCCGATGGTATAAAATCCCTGACCGGCCCGCTGCATCGCCCGGCTGGTGCGGTCCAGCGCCCGGCTCAAGCATTGCGCCTGAAACAGCGACACCGCCGCCTCACCCGAAAGCCCCGCCCGCGGGGACGGCCCCTCGGGGAAATCCTGCGCCGCCACGCGGGACAGAAAATTGCGATGAACGATCTCGGCGCGATCCATGCGGGCCCCTCTGCTTTTCCCATTCTTGCACCGGGCACATCAGCACAAGTTCAGCGCAGATAAAAGCGCAGAGAAAAGAACAGAGAAAGGCGGCGAAGTCGGGCAGCCGCCTGCGCGCCCCGCAGAGCCAGCCGCCCCCATGCTTCTTCTTGGCAAAAATACTCCCGCCGGAGGCTCCGACAGCAGCCAAGCCGGGCTCACACGTCGAGCGAGCGCGCGATCAATTCCTTCATGATCTCATTGGTGCCACCATAGATCATCTGCACCCGGCTGTCGGCATAGAGCCGCGCAATGGGGTATTCCATCATGTAGCCATAGCCGCCGAACAGCTGCAGGCATTCATGCACCACCTCGTTCTGGGTCTGACTACCCCAGTATTTCGCCATCGACGCGGTGGCGGCGTCCAACTCGCCCGCTTCCAGCCGGGTGATGCAATCATTGACGAAACTGCGCAACAGCTCAGCCTTGGTCTTCATTTCCGCGAGTTTGAAGCGGGTGTTCTGGAAATCCATCACGCGTTGGCCAAAGGCCTTGCGCTCCTGCACGTATTTCACCGTTTCGGCGATGGCGAAATCGATCACCCCCAAGGCGGTCAGCGCGATCAACAGCCGCTCCCACGGCAGTTGTTTCATCAGTTGATAGAACCCCTGCCCTTCCTCATTGCCCAGCAGGTTGGTCATCGGCACCTTGACGTCTTCAAAGAACAGCTCGGCGGTGTCGTTGGCCTTCATCCCCAGTTTCTTCAGGTTGCGACCCCGGCGGAACCCCTCGGCCCCCGCGGTTTCCAGCGCGATCAGCGACACCCCTTTGGCGCCCGCCCCCTTGGCGGTCTTGGCCACCACGATGATCAGATCGGCGGTATGCCCATTGGTGAT